>JBFXAT010000004.1:0-128925 GCA_050183995.1 Vicinamibacterales bacterium | reverse complement strand
CGTCGTGCCGATCAGGCTGGCGAAGAGGACCTGCCCCGGCGAGTTCAGCGGCCGCTCGGCCACGTGCGATCCTCGGGTCATAGAATCGCGACCGCGCGCAGGGGCGCGCCGCTTCCTCCCTTGATCTTGCTCGGCAGCGCGACGAGGGACGCGCCGCGCGCCGGCAGTCGATCGAGGTTGGTCAGGTTCTCGAACGCGGGGATGTTGCGTTCGTAGAGCGCACGGTGCGTTTCGAACAGCGTCGACTGGCCGTAGTCGATGCTCGCCGTATCGAGCCCCACCGATTTCACCTCGCGGGATTCGGCGAGCCACGTCGCGGCGTCCGGGTGCAGGCCGGGGAAGTGCAGCTTCGCGACGGCGGCATCGCCGCGCTCGGCCGTTCCGAGATACGCGGCCGCATCGGGCCAGCGCTTCGAGAAGTCCGTGCGGATCAGGACGATCGATCCCGGCTCGATGGCGCCGTTGGACCGCTCCCATTCCTCGAAGTCAGCGACCGTCACGCGGTAATCCGGGTCGGCCGCCGCCTTGGCGGACACGTCGATCACCAGCGCGTCTCCGATCAGGCGATCGAGCGGAATCTGATCGACCGTCCAATGGTCCTTCGCGAAGTGGACCGGCGCATCGATATGCGTCCCTCCGTGCTCGGCTCCGGCGAAGTTGTTGGCGGCGTAGTAGTACCCCTTGTCGGTCAGGCCGTCCGAGACGACGTCGAGGTGGAACTCCTCGGCGGTCGGCCAGAAGATGGCGGCGGCGCTCAGATCGTGGGTCAGATCGACATAGCTGCGCCCGGCGAGCCCACGGGCCTGGGGTTGTGTCGGGGGCGGCGCCGTCGAACAGGCGACAGCGGTGGCGAGGGCGAAGGCAACTGAGACGACGCGGACGGCAACCATGTGAGCTCCTCCGGGTCCCGCCCGTGCGGGACCCAGAGACTCACTCTACACGTGACCGCCGCTCGCGGCGACAGGATCTCCAAGCGCCGTCCCGCCGCTCGGGGCGGTCCTGGGCTCCGGGCGCGTGTCGGGCAGATCGTCGAAGAACCGGTACAGGGCCGGGACGACGACGAGCGTGAGGAGCGTCGAGGTGATCAGGCCGCCGATCACCACGATGGCCAGCGGGCGCTGCACTTCGGAGCCTGGACCGGTCGCGAACAGGAACGGCACGAGGCCGAGAGCCGCCACCGTGGCGGTCATCATGACCGGCCGGAAGCGCATCTTGGCGCCGTCCATGATCGCGTGGCGCCGATCGAGGCCCGACTCGCGCAGGTTGCGGATGTAGGACACGAGCACGACGCCGTTCAGGACGGCGATGCCCCACAGCGCGATGAACCCCACCGAAGCCGGCACCGACAGGTACTCGCCGGTGGCGAAGAGCCCGACGACGCCGCCGATCGACGCGAAGGGCAGCACCAGGATGATCAGCGCCGCGAACCGGACCGAGTTGAAGAGCAGGAACAGCAGGAAGAAGATCGCGCCGATGGTGATCGGCACGATGACCATGAGGTGCCCGCGCGCGCGCTCCATGTTCTCGAACTGACCGCCCCACTCGTAGTAGTAGCCGGGCGGCAGCTGCACCTGCTCTTCGACCTTCTGCTGCAGTTCGGCGACGAAGCCGCCGAGGTCCCGGTCGCGCACGTTGACGCCGACGTTGACGCGCCGCTTGGCCATCTCCCGCTTGATCTGCGAGAGCCCTTCCTCGATCTCGATCTTGGCCAGGCTTCCGACGGGCACGTCCTCGCCGTTCGGCGCCTTCAGCAGGATGCCCTGGATGGCGCGCAGGCTGTTGCGCAGGTGCTCGGGGTAGCGGACCACGGCCTGGAACCGGCGCTCACCCTCGTAGATATCGGTGGCCACGACGCCGGCGATCGCCGCCTCGATCACGTCGTTCACGTCGGCGACGTTCAGCCCGTGCCGCGCGATCGCGTCGCGGTCGATGATCGCATTCAGGTTGTGCTGGCCGGACACGCGGTCGACCTTGATGTCGCCGGTCCCGCGGATCCCGTTGGCGACACGCGCCACGTCGTTCGCCTTCTCGAGCAGGACCGTGAGGTCGTCGCCGAAGATCTTGACCGCCACGTCGGCGCGGACGCCGGTGACCATCTCGTCGACCCGGTCCGAGATCGGCTGCGCCATGACCGGGTTCACACCCGGAAACGAGCTCACGATCCGCCGCACTTCCTCGCCGATCATGTCCTGCGTGATGCCGGGCCGCTCCTCGGCCGGCAGCAGCTGGATCATCATGTCGCTCTCGTTGTAGCCCGCCGGATCGACCGGCGACTCCCCGCGTCCCAGCCTCGACACCACGTACTTCACGCCGGGAAGCTTGCGGATGATCTCCATCGCCTCGGCTTCCATCTTGATCGACTCGTCGAGGGCGATGTTCGGCACGCGGTCCATGTTGGGCGAGATGGTGCCTTCACGCAGTTCCGGGATGAAGGACGTCCCCAGGTACGGGAAGAGCGACATCGCGGCGACGAACGCGATCACGGAGACGGCGATCGTCTTGGCCGGGTTGTGCGTCGCCCAGGCGAGCACCCGCACGTACGGCCACTTGAGCGCGCGCACGAAGAGCGTGTCCTTCTCGCTGCCCGCCTTCAGGAGGTACGCGGACAGCACCGGCGTCAGCGTCAGCGACAGCACGAGCGAGATGGCGAGGGCGATCGCGATCGTGTAGGCGAGCGGCGCGAACATCTTGCCTTCCATCCCCTGCAGCGTCATGAGCGGGAGGAAGACCAGGATGATGATGCAGATGCCGAAGATGACCGGCGTCCCGACCTCCATCACGGCGTCGTGGATGATCGTGTCGCGTTTGCCAACCTTGTCGTGCGCCAGGCGCGAATAGACGTTCTCGACGACCACGACCGACCCGTCGACCATCAAGCCGATCGCGATCGCCAGCCCTCCGAGCGACATCAGGTTCGCCGACATCCCGTAGCGGTTCATCACGAAGAAGGTCAGCGCGGGTGTGAGCACGAGCGTCGCGATGACGATCAGGCTCGATCGAAGATCGCCCAGGTACAGGAACAGCACCACGATGACGAGAACGATCCCCTCTTCGAGCACGCGCGTCACGGTGTGAACGGCCGCGTCCACCAGCTCCGAGCGGTCGTAGTAGGGCACGACCTTCAGACCGTCCGGCAGCATGTTGCGGCTGTTGATCTCCTCGACGCGCGCCTTGATCGTGCTGACGATCTCCTTCGCGTTCCCGCCGGCGATCATCATCATGATGCCGCCGACCGCCTCGGTGTGCCCGCCCTTGAGCATGGCGCCGTAGCGCACTTCCTCGCCGATCCGGACCTCCGCGACGTCGCGCACGTACACCGGCGTGCCGCCCACTTCCTTCAGCACCACGGATCGCAGATCGTCGAGGCTCTGGACCAGGCCGAGCCCGCGGACCAGCAGGATCTCCGGCCCCTGCGTGAGGATGCCGCCGCTGGCATTCGCGTTGTTCCTGGAGAGCGCATCCCGGATCTGCGCGATCGTCAGCTCGTAGTACCGCATCTTCACCGGGTCGATCAGGATCTGGTACTGCTTCACGTAGCCGCCGGTGGAGTTGATCTCCGCCACGCCGGGAATGGATCGCAGCAGCGGGCGCGCGACCCAGTCCTGCACCACCCGGCGCTGCATCAGCTCCTCTCTGGTCAGCTCCCGCGTGCCGTCGTCCGGATGCTCGAGGGTGTACTGATAGACCTCGCTGAGGGCGGTCGACACCGGGCCGAGCACCGGGATGATCGACTCGGGCAGCCGCGACCTGATGTCCCCCAGCCGCTCGGCGACGAGCTGCCGCGCGAAGTACTGCGGCGTGCTGTCGGTGAAGACCAGGGTGACGATCGAGAGGCCGGGCTCGTTCTGCGAGCGCATCTCGGTCATCCCGGGCAGGCCGGTCATGCCGATCTCCACCGGAATGGTGACGATGCGCTCGACCTCGTCCGGCGATCGGCCGGGGACTTCGGTCGCCACCTGCACCTGGATGTTCGTGACATCAGGGAAGGCGTCGACCGACAGCTTGCGGGTGGCGTCGATTCCGGCGGCGAGCGCGATGAGGGCGATGACGACGACGATGAGGCGGTTCTTGATCGCGCCGTTGATGATTGGACTCAGCATGAGGCTCTAAGCTTCGTCGCTGTTGCGCAGCAGCTGCCGCCGGCGCTCGTTGTTCAGGTGGAATGCACCGTCGACCAGGATCTTCTCGCCTTCCTTCACGCCGTCGACGAGCACGCGCTGCCCGTCGACTTCGGCGCCGAGGCTCACCTGACGCAGCACGTAGCGGTCTTCGCCGACCTGCACGAACACGTATTCGGTGTTCTCGTCGCGCACGACCGCGGTCGTCGGAATGACCTGCTGGCGCTCGGGCTGATCCTTGAGCGTCACCGTCGCCAGCATCGCCGGCTTGAGGCGGCGGTCAGGGTTCGGCAGATCCATGCGCACGCGGACCGTGCGCGTCTCCGGGTTGACGGTGGAGCTGACGAAGGACAACGCGCCCTCGATCTTCACGCCGGGCAACGCCGCCACCACGGCTTCGACACGCGTGCCGACCCGAAGGTTCCCTGCGCTCTGCTCGGGCACGTCCGCCTGCAGCCACAGCGACGACAGATCGGCGATCTCGAAGGCCGTGTCCGCCGGCTGGACGACCTGTCCGAGGGTCAACCGCCGCTCGAGCACCGTGCCGTTCATGCTCGCGACGATGCGGGCGACCGAGTTGAGCTGCCGGTTCTTCTGGAGGTTGTCGATGGCGGTGGGCGGCATGCCCATGAGCTCGAGCTGATCGCGCGCGGCGTCGAGCTCGGCGCTGGCCTGCGCGAGCTCGGCCTCGCGCCGCTGCAGCTCGGCGGCGCCGATCACGTCGGACTTGAGCAGGATCACGGCCCGCTCGACCGCGCGCTCGGCGAGCTGCTTCGCGGACAACGCCCGGAGGAAGTCGAGCTGCGAGTCGCTGAGCTCTGTGCTGTTGAGGAGGGCGAGAATGTCGCCCTTCCGCACGGCCTCACCCTGCTCGACCGCCAGTTGCATGATGCGGCCCATGACCGGCGAGCCGACGCGCGTGACGCGCCGCTGGTCGACCTCGATCCGCGCGGCAACCGTCTGGGTGATACCCACCGTGGTCCAGGACGGTTCGCCGAGCTTCAAGCGCTCCTTCAGGCTGTCGGTCGCCGTGATTTCCAGCGGATTCGAGGGCGGCCCGGAGGTGGCGTCAGCCGCCGTCGTCTCCGAGGCGGGCGTGCCGCAACCGGCGGCGAACGCCAGCGAGCAGAAAAGTACCAGATGGCGGGCGGTCATGGGATGTTCCTCCGGAGATCGACGCCGCGCAGCTCGTCCAGGTCCACGAGCGCGGCCTGCCGGTCGAACTGCGCGTTCAGGTAGTTCAGACGGACCGAGCGCAGCAGCCGCTGCGCGTCGAGCACTTCGAGAATGCCGCGCTCGCCGAGCTGATAGGCGACTTCGGCGGCGCGCAACGCCTCTTCGGCTTCGCGCAGCAGCCCCTGCTCGAAGAGCGAGAGCTGTTCGGTCGCCACGGCGTACCGTTCGTACGCGCCTTCGAGCGCCGCGAGGATCTCGATTTCGCGCGCCTGGGCCGCGGCCGTCGCCTGGCGGAGCGACGCGGAAGCCTCGGCGATCGGACCCTGCCGCCTGTTCCACAACGGCACCGGCAGCGAGACACCGACGCGGTACTGCGGACCGGTCTGGTCCAGTTCGGTGAGCACGGTGGGCTGGGGGCGGCGCAGCGCGGTCTCATAGGCGACGCGCGCGTCGGCGCGCCGCACCTCGGACTGCGCCAGGCCAATCGACGGATGCAGCTGCACGGCCTGGCGTCGGAGCTCGTCGATCGGCGGCAGGTCGACTTCTTCATCGAGCGAGCCCGTGATCTCGATATTGGGCTCGAGCCCTCCGCCAACCGCGGCGCGGAACTGCGCCACGGCCGTCACCCGCTGCAGCTGGGCGCTCGATGCGAGCGTGCGCGCCGAAGCGACCTCGGCTTCGGCACGGACCAGCTCGAGGCGTCCGACCTCGCCGACGTCCACGCGTACCTGGATGCGATTGCGCAGATCCTGCACCAGCTGCAGATTGTCCCTGGCGATGTCCACTTCACCGATGCGCCGCAGCACCTGGAAAAACGTGCGCCGCACGTGCGACAGCACGCCGAGCCTGACCTCGCCGAGGAAGAACTCGCTCGACTGGCGACCCCGCTCGGCGAGCTCGATGCGCGTCGGCCGCAGAGGGCCCAGCTCGAGAGGCTGAGCCACGCTGACGAGCGGCACGCCGTTCCGAGGCGACGGCGGCGGAGCCGTCTGCTTACCGGCCGCGAACGTGGTTTCCGGATTGGGGTAGGCCCTCGCCGTGATGATGCCGGCCGCGGCCTCCTCCACGTGCGCCGCGCCGGCGCGCAACAGCGGATGCTGCGACTCAGCCAACGCGAGCGCGCGTTCGAGCGTGACCTCGTCGGCCCGGACGGTTCCGGCCAAGAGGAGCAAAGCCACGCACAGAGCGCATCGGAACATTAGGTCTCCTTGCGTCGTCGCCGAAAGAAAGAGAAAGACGGATCCAAAAAACGGGTCGAGATTGATCCCTGCGCGGGCGTGGGCGCATCGATCTGTGAGTCCCGCCCACAAGGGTTAACGGAAATCTTATTACACTTATATCTTTAGGCCGGTGGTCGATTGCTTCCCCGCTATGCTAGCCGCCGTTCGCACGATGTCGGCTCTTGATCTTCGGTATTGAAATGAGGTAGCTCGCGGCGCGAGACGCGGTGCCCGACTGCGGGTCCCCGCGCGCGATGCGGCTCGCAGTGCGGGACGCGGGGGCAGGGTCCGACTGCGGGTCGCAGGGCTGGAGCGCGTCGTCGAGAGAGACGCGTCGCCCTCGTCGGAGCGCCGCGCGCTCGACGCCCGCGCTGATCGATGCCCGCGCTGATCAACGCCGGCGTCGATCGGGAGCGGCGATGATCGACCGCGTGCAGCGGCCGTTGTGTGGGAGAGGCCGGCGGCGCTGGCGCTCATGACGTTTGAGGTGGCGGAGGGAGAGGGATTCGAACCCCCGGAACCGTTCCCGGTTCAGTGGTTTTCAAGACCACCGCCATCGACCACTCGGCCATCCCTCCGCGTCGTCGTCCACGTCAACACTCTGGGTCGCGTTGACCAGACTCCGGTTCCGCTTCACCGTGTGAAAACCGGCTCGGCGTTCCCGCAGACGATCCGACCGTCCAAGTGTAGCAACCCGACGATCGTCTTGAACACGAGCGCGTCAACCTCCATCACGCGCCGGTCTCTCCCGGCACCCGCGGCACCAGACGGCGTCTCTCGCTCCTGGCCGTCGCGGTTTCAGGCAAAGTCTCTCGCCAACCCGTCCAGACAGAGTCTCTCGCCAACACGCAAGGCGCCCCCTCGCGCTGTCGCGCTTGCACGGCTGCGCTCGTCTCCACACCGGTGCTGGCGGCGCAATGCTTGCACCGGCCGCCGCATGGCGATCGACGATCTGTGGTACCGCAACGCGATCATCTACTGCCTCGACGTCGAGAAGTACATGGACGGCAACGGGGACGGCGTCGGCGACTTCCAGGGACTGAACCAGCGCCTGTCCTATCTCGCCGGCCTCGGCGTCACCTGCGTCTGGCTTCTGCCGTTCTCGCGCACGCCGAATCGCGACAACGGCTACGACGTACAGGATTACTACTCCGTCGACCCCAAGCACGGCTCGCTCGGCGACTTCGTGGACTTCACGAACCACGCCAAGTCGCTTGGCATCCGCGTCGTCGTCGATCTCGTCGTCAATCACACGTCGTGCGAGCACCCGTGGTTCCAGCAGGCGCGCCGCAGCCGCACCTCGCCGCTCCGCGACTGGTACGTCTGGGCCGACGAGCGGCCGGCCAACCACGCCGACGGCGTCGTGTTCCCGGGCGTGCAGAAGACCACGTGGACGTGGGACGACGAGGCGCAGCAGTACTACTTCCACCGGTTCTACGAATTCCAACCCGACCTCAACACCTGGAATCCGGCGGTCCGCGAGGAGATCACCAGGATCATGGGCTTCTGGCTCGAGTTGGGCATCTCGGGCTTCCGGATGGACGCCGTTCCGTTCCTGATCGAGAAGAAGGGGGCCGGCGTGAAGCCGGAGCGGGACTTCGATCTGCTGCACGAGATGCGCGACTTCCTGCAGTGGCGCTGCCGGGACGCCGTGCTGCTCGCCGAGGCAAACGTGCCGGCGGACGAAAGCCAGAAGTACTTCGGCCCGCAGGGCGATCGTCTGCAGTTGATGCTGAACTTCCCCGTCAACCAGCGGCTCTGGTACGCGTTGGCCACCGGCGACGTCGACCCGCTCGCCTCTGCCATCGAGGAGACGGCGGAGACGCCTGCTCAGGCACAGTTCGTCCAGTTCCTGCGCAGCCACGACGAATGCGACCTCGGACGTCTCTCGGATGAGCAGCGGCAGAAGGTCTTCGCCGCCTGTGGCCCCAAACCCTCGATGCAGCTGTACAACCGCGGGATCCGGCGTCGGCTCGCTCCGATGCTCGGCGGCGATCCGCAGCGGCTGCGGCTCGCGCTGAGCCTGCTGCTGGCGCTGCCAGGAACGCCGATGCTTCAGTACGGCGACGAAATCGGCATCTGGGACGACCTGGCACTGCCGGAACGGGAGTGCGCGCGCACCGCGATGCAGTGGTCCGACGATCACTACGGTGGCTTCTCGTCATCGTCACGTCGCGTCATCCCGATCGTCGACGACGAGGAGCACGGATACCGGCGCATCAACGTTGCCGCGCAGCGCCGCGATCCCGAGTCGCTCCTGAACTGGACCGAACGACGGATCCGCGCGCGCAAGGAGCTGCCCGAACTGTCGTGGGGACACTGCACTGTCGTTCGCACCGACACGCCAGGCGTGCTGGTGCTGTTGTCAGTCTGGCGCGATACCGCCGTCCTCACGGTGCACAACCTCACAGACCAGGAGCGCTCAGTGCACTTCGAGGTCCGCCGCGCGAACGGCAGGCACCTGTTCGACTTCTTCGACGAGGATCACAGCGAGGCGGGCGGCGACGGGCGCCATCACCTGACGCTCCGCCCCTATGCGAACACCTGGTATCGCGTCGGGAGCGCCGACCCGACGCTCGATCGCACACGACGGTAGCGTCGGCGGCGCGTGGGCGGACGGATGCTACCTCGGACGGAGCGGAGATCGGATTGTGCTCAGTTCGCCGCAGCACCCGCGGTCACCCTGAACACTTGCACACCTGGCGAGGTGAACACCCGCTC
The DNA here is from genome assembly GCA_050183995.1 of Vicinamibacterales bacterium. Classification (GTDB taxonomy): domain Bacteria; phylum Acidobacteriota; class Vicinamibacteria; order Vicinamibacterales; family CAVVIG01; genus CAVVIG01. The sequence continues at coordinate 119,690 of JBFXAT010000004.1, read as the reverse complement.
GAACATCGCCGACCCGGACGGGTCGTAGATGCCGGCATCTCCAGCCGCGGCGGTCCAAACGACGATCGTGACGCCCTCGCGCTCGAGCAGCCAGCGGCGCCAGGCGTCGGCGACGGCGGGCGAGAAGAAGCGCGCGACCTGCGCCTCTCGTTCGAAGTACTTGTTCGTCATCGCCCAGTGCGCCAGCATCGTGCGCCGGCCGCTATAACCAGGCACCAGCCGCCCGGTCGCGAGCGGCGCGAGGACCACGTCGGCCGGAGTCGCGTGTTCGGCCAGCCAGTCGAACGCATCGGCCTCGTCTCGCGTGAAGTAGTAGGGGGAGCGTACGCGCGCGAGGTCGACGAAGCGCCACGCGAACAGGTACACGTTGGTCGGCGCGATCAGCAGCGCCAGCGCGACGACCCCCAGAACCGGCCGGCGTCGCGGGCGCGATCGACTCGCGACGGCCGACCATACGCGCTCCACGATCGGCTGGACCTGCACGCGCCAACCGCGCGCGGCGAGCACCGCCAAGGGCAGCTGCCAGCCGGCCAGCATCTTCACCTGATAGACGACCGGGAGGTAGATCAGCCCGGTACCGACGCACGCCCACGTCAGGACGTACCTGTCTGCCGCGTTGCGCGGAGGGCTGACGAAAGCTCCCACGATCGCGAGGACCAACGGCACGCCCATCAGCACCAGCAGGTGATGCGGCGCCGGCGTCCACACGCCGGCGTTCGCATACTGCGCGAGCACGGAGTGCCACAACGGATCGAACGATGTCAGCCGCACGTAATACGCCACGAGCGGAGCGGCGCACGCCGCCATCGCCAGTCCCGCGGCGACCAGCCGCGCCGGAAAGCGCCGGGTAGCCCGCCATTCCACGAGACCGAACGTGCCGGTCACGGCCGCGACGATGATCAGATCGTACGCGTGAGTGAAGGAGAGGAAGGCCGCACCACCCCCCGCAAGAGCCAGGGCGGTCCATCGCCCGGTCACGTGCGCCCACCAGACCGCCGTCAGCGTCAGCACCTGAACGCCGAGGACCAGTGACGCATACGGGTACGCCAACAGAGACCAGAACGTGTTGGCTTCGGCGATGTACACGTCCATCGGCCAGGCGACATCGGCGGAACCGGCGATGTGCTTGGCCAGTACCAGCACCCAGCCCAAGCCGGCGCCCGCGATCGCGATCACGATCGCGATCCGCCCCTCGCCCTCGTCCCGCGTGAAGGTGCGGCAGTAGATCGCGATGGCAGGAACAAGCACGACGCAGGCGGCGGCGCGCCAGACCTGAAACAGCGCCGGGAACGACAGACCGAACGCGCGCTGCACGATCGCGAGCAGCCAGGCCATGCCGTTGAAGAACACCGGTGGGTTCGGCTCGGGCGTCGTCGTATTGCTGATGAACAGCCCGGCGCGCGAGGCGGTCACCCACGCCCAGTACTGCGCGTGATCCGGCACATTGAAGAGGAGCCCGGTGTAGACCATGTTGCCAGGCGTGACCAGGCAGCCGAACAGATACGGCACCGCCGTGACCGCCCAGAGCAACGACGCCACTATCAGCGCGCGGCGAAGCGGTCCCCGGCTTTGCGCGCCAGCGGCGCTGCGGCGATCGCGTGGATGGGTCACGGACGCGCCTCCGACGCCGTCGGGCCGCGGGGCCCCGCGCGAACCGCGGCTTCGGCGGCCATCCGCCTCGCCTCGGCGTCGCCCGGGTCGAGCGCGGCGGCGGCGATCCACGCGTCGCGCGCGCGCGCGTAGTCGCCATGCGTCCAGTAGCGATACCAGGCTTGGCTCTTCAGACGGTCCGCACCGCCGGACGTGCCGCGCAGAAGGCGGACTGCGGCGTCGATCTCGCCGTTCGCCACCAGCGCGTCGGCCAGCAGCAGGAGCGACGTCCGATCCCGGTGCCCAGCGGCCCACGTGGTCTCCATGAGGGCGAGCGCGTCGAGATAGCTCCCACGCGCGAGAGCGATCATCGCGAGGCGGCGCGACGCGGTCGGCTGGCCCGGGCTCGAAGCGAGCGCATCGCTGAAGCCGGCGACAGCATTCGCCAAGTCGACGCGCAGCCGCACGTCATCGAGCGTGAGGACGTCGAAGCGGCTCTGATCGTAGAGGCTGAGCTCGGCCCGTGCCTGTCTGACAGCGGCGAGGTTCGCACGAGCGGCTGCCCGCCCGGCGGGGAGGATGGCCGTGATCGCCGCGGCGACCGCCACGACGCCTCCGGCTCGCAGCAGCAGCCGCGAAGCGGATCGTCGAACCGGCGCTAGTCCCGCCACCCGTGCCGCGCCCAGAGCAACGCCCGCAGGGAGGAACAACGCCGGAAGGCCGCGGCTTTCGTAGAGGGTATCGTCCAGCAACCCGTGAATCATCGCGGACGCCAGGCTGACGAGCGCCGCCTGAGCCGCTAACCGGCCGATTCCGGACGATACCTGGTGAGCCGCCCACGCAACGCGTGCCGTCACGATCGCCAGCATCGTCCACGCGAGCAGTCCGGCGATCCCCTGCTCGATCAGGATGTCGAGGAGCAGATGATGTGCGTGCACGGACGACTGCACGGTACCCGCCTCGGCGTAGACGGCGTACTGCATCGGAAACGACCCGAGCCCGGCACCGGTGAAGAAGTAGTCCCGAACGAGCGTCGCCGCATGCGACTGGATGGACCACCGGCCGTGTGCGCTCCACGCGCCGGCAATGGCAGGAAGGCTGGCGGCCACGACGACCGCGATCGCCGCCGCCAGCACGGATGCCGTTGTCCGCGCGCGGCGACCTGAACGGGCCGCCACCCAGAAGCCGGCGGCCGTGAACGCCGCGAGCCACGCGCCTCGCGATGCAGTGAGCAGCATCGCGAAGCCGATCAGGACGACGAGCGCACCGGCCAGCCGCGGGTGAGGCCGCTTCGCCCCCAGCGCAACCGCCACGGCGAACGGCCAGAGACACGCGAGCACACCGGCCACGACGTTCGGGTGCAGACCGGGGACGCCGCGGAGTGGTGACCGCGCGGCGAATGCCTCGCCGACCTTCGCCAGCCACATGAACTTCACCGGAGGTGCGAGCGGATCGTTGGTGGCGATGAAGAACAGGCCGAGCGCAGCGCCGCCCAGCGCGAGCACGAGCAGGGAAGCGGTGAGCTGCGCGTCCGACCTGATCCGAGCAAGGCTCGCCGCGAGCCCCATGCCGCCGACAATCAGGCCGACCTTGCCCGCCGCGTGGATTCTGTCGGGTGCCGTCCAGACGCCGGCGGCCGCGGCGAAGCAGAGGAGCGCGAAGACGATGGCAAGCCCGCGCGCTCCACGGGTGCGTTCGAACGGGAGCCCGAAGAGCGATCCCGCAATCAGCAGCAGCGGCGCCACGTGTACCCACCCTGGCAGCGCCGGCGCCGATTCCGCGAGGGCCGCCCACGCGACCGCAGCCACGCCCGCGGCCAGGACGCTCGCGGGTGGAAGCATCAGGTCTGCGGGGGCCGGATCGTGTTCCGCTTGACGAGACCGACGGCCAGAGCCGCCAACACGCCGGCGACCAGGCTGCCGCCGGCGCCGGCGGCCGCAACGGTCAATCTGGACGGTCCAAGCGGCGCAGGCGATCGGCGGGGCGGCGACATCGCGCGCGTCTGCCGAAGGCCGGTCAGCGCTTCGTCGGTCGACCGGCGCTCGCTCGAAGCCAGCCACTCTCGCAGCACCAGCAACTCTCCCGCGAGGGTCTTCTCCTGCACGCTCAGACGCTCGGCGTCGCGGTTCAACGTGTCGAGCTGTCCCTGCGCCTGCGCGGCCGCCTGCTCGGCCGCATGAAGACGACGTTCGAGCAGCGCCCTCTGTTGCTCCAGCGTCTCCATGTGGTCGCGGGCCAGCGCCTGGATCGCGTTGGTGTGCACCTCAGCATGGATCGATTCGTCGGCCACGGGCCCTTCGCTCTCGAGGAGCAGAACCGCGCTGCCCGGTGGCATCTGCACCTCGACGATCGGCACGCGCCTCGCGGCGTCCGGGTGCTCGCGCGCGTACTCGGCCCGGGCCGCGGGCACGTACGTCTCGACGAGCTTGATGCGGACGGTCTCAGGATTCTCGACGAGGCGTTCGCTCCGGGTGCCGATGAGCACCGGGGACGAATATCTGAAGATCACCGGACGAACGACCGCAACAGCGGCCGAGAGCACGGCGCCGGTGAGCGCGACGATGGCGACGAGACGCCGTCGCGTGGCGATCATCGCCCAGATGTCCGCGAGCGGAATCTCACCGTCGGGACGGCGGGTCGCCTGCAGCAGCCGCTCGGGATCCTGTGGCGATTGCTCCATGCACGCGGTCTCAGAGAGAGTGCGCAGCTATGCTAGCACGCGCATTGCCGCCGCCAGACGGGCCGCGACCACGGGTATATCGTACTGGGCCGCGACGAAGCGGCGCGCCGTCTCGGCGATGGCGCACGCCCGGCGGCGGTCGGTCAGGATTGAAACCACGTGGTCCGCGAAGCCGGCGGGATCGTCGGCGGACAAGAGCTCCACTCCTGGCGTGACGTCGATGCCCTCGTGGCCGATGGGCGTCGAGACGACCGGCACGCCTCGCGCGAACGCTTCCAGGATCTTCACGCGCAATCCGCTGCCGGACCGGAGCGGCACGACGACGGCGCTCGCCGATGCGTAGAACGGGTCCAGATCGCCGACAGCCCCCGCCAGCCTGACCCCACCCTCTGGCGCGATCGCGCGGGCGACGGACGAGTCCGTCCGCCCGACGATGGTGAGCTCGACGGCCGGCATGCGCCTCCTGACGAGCGGCAACACGTCACGCACGAAATGCACGACAGCATCGGCGTTGGGAGGCCAGTGGAGCCCCCCGACGAACAGGAGCTGGTGCGGGCCGGCGGACGCTTCCGGCGCCGGCGGGTTCGAGGCGGGCGGCGTGCTCACGACGACCGGCGTGTTCGCGACGTCCATCGCGATCGGCACCACGTGCACCGGCACCCGGCCCCTGGCGAGCGACTGCAGGCAAGCGGCATCGACATCGCTCACCGCGAGCACGATCGCCGCATCCAGGCAGGCGCGGCGCTCGTATCGCTCGAGCGTCCGCCACTCGCGCGATGCCAGCAGGCGTCGCGCCGACGGCGGCACGTGAGCGGCGTAGCGCTTCATCAGCAGCGACTCGACGTTGTGCGCGTCGTAGACGATCGGACCTCCCGCCGCACGCGCGTATTCCATCATCGACAGGTGATCGCAGTACACGACATCAGCGCGCAGCCTGCGCGCGGCGTCCCGGATGCTCGCCGCGATTCGACCGTCGACGTGCCGGGCGATCGTGAGCGGCCATCCGCGGCGCAGCGCACGCGCCAGAGCCCGCACCTCGGCCGCCGGCCCAGTGCGGCGCGCGTGCAGCGTCATGGTGCGGACCCGCGCTGCCACCTCCGGAGGAATCGCGGCATCGAGCGAGCGCGTCAACGCGTGGCAATGCACCTCGTGTTCGGCCGAGAGCATGCCGAGCGTGTGGTGCGTCTTGATCCGCCCTCCGCTGTCGAGCGGCCACGGCGGGGTTTCGGTCAGCAGCAGGATGCGCATGTCAACCGACGCGAGCGGCCATCGCGTGATCGAGCACGTCAAGCAGCGCGGCGCCGGATCGGTCCCAGCCGCGCTGGGCTGCGACCGCGCGACCGTTGGCAGACAGCCGACCGTGCAGCACATCGTCATCGAGCAGCCGCACCACATGAGCGGCAAACGGCTCTGGATCGTCGGCCACGAGGACGTCCACGCCGGGTCTGAGGCCCAGGCCCTCGACACCTTTCGACGTCGATACGACCGGGGTGCCGAGCGCCATCGCCTGCAGCACCTTGATCCGGGTTCCGCCGCCCTGCCGGAGAGGAACCACCGCGACCCGGCTTCGAGCGATCGCGGGTCGGACATCGTCCAGATGCCCCGTCAGGATGACGCCCGGCGACGAGTGCAGGCGCGCGCTCGCGCGCGCGTCACTATCGCCGGTGACGCTGAGACGCGCGTGTGGACGCGCGTTGCAGACGATTGGATAGATCGCGTCGACGAAGTACAGCACGGCGTCCAAGTTCGCCGCGTACGTCGTGGCGCCCGCGTAGACGAGCGTGTCCGGCTCCGCCTCTTCGCGCACGTCGAGATCCGCAGCCGAGACCCCGTTGGGAACCACCGTCACTCGGTCGGGAGGGCATCCGATCCGCAGGAGGTGCGAGCGCTCGACGTCCGACACGACGGTCGTGTGCGCAGCCTCTCGCGTCACGCGGCGCAGGAAGCGGGCAGTCTTCCACCAGGTCAGCCGGGAGCGCAGGCGTTTTCGAGCGGAGCCCGCGTGCATGGCGTTCCACAGCCATCCGAGCTCCATCTCCTCGGCGACGTAGGGGCGCTCCGCGTTCAGCAGGTACGGCATCACTGTCATCTGCAGGCCGACGGCGGCGTCGCATTGCCGCAGGCGTTCTCGAATGAGCGCGGCGGCAGCTGGACTGTAGGCTTGAACGAGCGATCGCGGCTGCGCCGAGAACAGACCTGTCCAGCCGGGCGCGCCGTCCAGGAACGGGCGTCCCGGCGCGACGTCGATGCCGTCGCACACGGCCGCGAGCGCGTGTGCGGTCGGATCGTCGGATGGACCGGCAAAGGTCACGAGTCGAACGGCGTGACGACGGCAGAGCGCCTGGATCAGATGGAACGCGCGCAGTTTGCTGCCGTTGACGGGAGGCTCCGGACACCACGTGGAGACAACCAGGAGCTTCATGGGGGACGCGCGTCGACGCAGGAACGTGGTGCTATTGTAGCGGGCAGATGCTCCCGTTCGTGTCGATCGTGGTGCCGCTGCTGAACGAGCAGGGGCACGTCGAACGCCTGATGCGATCGCTCCTGGAGCAGGACTACCCGCAGGATCGATACGAGATCCTCGTCGCTGACGGCGGATCCACTGACGCGACCCTGTCGATCCTGAAGGCCACCGACACCAGCCGTCGCGTCCGGCTCTTCTCGAATCCGGATCGCACCGCGCCGGCGGCGCTCAACGCGCTGTTTCGTGCGTCGCGCGGCGATGTGATCGTACGCGTGGACGGTCACTCGTGGGTCGCGCCGGACTACCTGCGCCGGATCGTGGCGGTCATGGAGGAAACCGGCGAGGCGGTCGTAGGGGGGCCCGTCCTCATGGACCCGGACACTCCGTTCAGGCGTGCGCTCGCCCAGGCGCTCTACGCGTCGTTCGCCGTCGGGAGCGTGCCCTATCGCACCACGCGGCAACGCGGCTACGTGCCGTCGCTGCAGACGGGCGCGTACCGCCGTGAGGTCTGGGCAGCGGTCGGACCGTTCGACGAGTCGCTCGCGGTCGTCGAAGACGTGGACTACAACACGCGCGTCGCGCGCGCCGGATACCGCCTGCTGATCGATCCGTCGATCCGGTTCTGGTACATCCCGCGCGATTCCCCGCGCGCGCTGTGGCAGCAGATTCACGGCGTCGGCCGTATCAAAGTGGCAGTGCTCGCCAAGCACCGGGACATCGTCATGCCGAAGTACTTCGTCCCGAGTGCCTTCGAGCTGGCACTGGCCGCGTCGCTCGCCGCTCGCGTCTCGGGCGGCGCGGCAGGCGCCGCTGAAGCGGCCGGCCTCATCGTCCCCGGCGCCGCGGCGGGCGCCCGCCGCGCTGGGGTCGCCGGATCCGTACTTCCGCTCGGGTACTCCGTTCTCGTTCTCGGATTCGCCGCCAGCCGACTGCGCGCGATCGGCGGCGCCGCGTTGTGGTTGCTCGTGATCGTGCCGGTGTTACACGTCGGTTACGGCACGGGCTTCCTCGCGGGTCTGGCGCGCCTCGCGCGCCGCGTGCAGCGCCCCCATATGCGCACGGGCGTTCCGTCCATCGAACCATGAGCGGCGCGAGCTCGTTCGACGCACGGCGGGTGATGGCCCGCAACACGGTCTGGAACTACGCGAGCGCCGCGGCCAGCATCCTGGTCAACCTGTTGCTCTTCCGGTACGTGGTGTCGCACATCGGCGAAGCCCGCGCCGGCATCTGGCTCCTGCTGTCGTCACTCACCGGCTATCTGGGTCTGCTTCAGCTCGGCACCGTCCCGGCCGTGATGCGCTTCGCGGCCGCCCATCACGCGCGGGGCGAGCACGACGAGGTGAGCCGTCTCGTCTCGACGACGCTGGCGCTGCTCGCGGTGCTCGGAGGAGTGCCGCTGCTGTTGCTGCCGATGCTGCCGGCCCTCACCGTTGCCGTCGGCGTACCGCCAGATCTGGCCCCTGAAGCCGAGACCGCGTTCGCCATCGGCCTGCTCTCGTTCGCGGCGTCCATGCCCGGCCACGCGTTCAACGCGCTCCTGTCGGCCGTACACCGGCAGGACCGCTGCAGCCAGGTCTGGATCCTCTCGCTCGCGCTGAAGTCCGCGGGCGCCGCCCTCGTCCTCGGATCGGGCCGCGGGCTCCTGGCCCTGGTCACCATGGAGCTCGTGCTCGTGGTGCTGGTGGACGCCGTCCTCGCTGCGCTCGCCTTCGGTGCCGTGCCGGACCTGTCGATCGCAGCGCGCCTGGTGAACCGTCCGGATCTTCGCCGGCTCACCGCGCTCGGCGGCCTGCTCTTCGTCTCGCAGATCTGCTCCCTGGTGATCGAACAGACCGATCGGTTCGTGGTAAGCGCGTTTCTCTCGCTCTCGATGGTCACGTACTACTCGGCCGCGTGGAAGATCTACATGCTCGGGAACATCGCGCCGACGGTCCTGCTCTATTCGTTCCCTCCGGTGGCCGCCGCGCTCGCGGGCCGCGGCGAGCTGGACGATCTGCGCCGGCTCGTGTTCCGCCTCACGAAGTTCGCGGGCGCGATCACGCTCCCTGTGGCCGGCATCCTGGGCTTCGGCGCCGGGCCGGTGCTCGCGTGGTGGATGGGCGAGAACTTCGCGGGCCAGGCACCGGTCGTGCAGATTCTCCTTGCCGGACTGACTGTCACGGCGTTGAATCACGCAGGAGTCGCGGCACTAATCGGCCTCGATCGACTCGGCCCGCTCGTGTGGCTCTACGCGCTGCCCCAGGCGGTGGCGAATCTGCTGTTGAGCCTCCTGCTCGTCCGCCCACTCGGGCTCGCCGGCGTGGCGCTCGGCACGGTGGTCCCGGCGATCGCGCTGCAACCGGTGTTCCTCCACGTCCTGATGCGCGAGCTGGCGATCGATTGGCGAGCGTGGCGCCTGCACGTGCTGCGGCCGCTCCTCGGACCCGCGTTGTGCTTCGCGCCGGCGTTCGCCACCGCAGCCACGATCGACGCTTCATCGCCGGTGCAGCTGCTCGTCGCGTGCGGATGCGCGGCCGCGGCGCTGGGCACGTTCTTCGGCCTGTCGCTCTCGTCCGCGGAGCGTGTCGACCTGCTCGCGATGTTGCGCCGCCGCGCGCCGGCCGTCTGATGCGCATCGGACTCGATGCCCGCTATCTGTCGCACGGCCTGACAGGAGGGGTGCACACCTACGTCCTCAATCTCGCCACCATGCTGCCGATCGTCGCTCCCGACGATCAGTTCGTCTTCTACGCGGATCGCAAGGCCCCGTTCGAAATCGATCCGCTGCCTCCATCGGTGACGCTGCGCCTGCTGCCCTGGCGCTCGCCGGCCAGCTCGGTGAGGAACGACCGCCAACTCGGCCGTCTCATGGACGAAGACGATGTGGACGTGGCGCATCATCCGGCGAACTACGCGTTCCGCGGCCAGCGGCCGACGGTAGTGACACTGCACGACACGCTGAACCTGTTTCCGGTTGCGCGTCAGATAGCGGGCATGGCGCGCACGCCGGGCCGGCTCGGCCGGACGCTCTACCTCGCCGCCGCCACATCCCGAACCATCCGCCGTGCGGACCGGATCATCGCGCCGAGCGAACACGCGCGTCAGGACGCGGCGGCCAGGACAGGCGTCCCGCTCTCGCGCATCGACGCGGTGCATTCGGCGGCGGCCGCGTCGTTTGCGCCCGTGACGGATGGCGAACGCTTGAACGCCGTTCGTGCGCGCTACCGGCTGCCGCCGCGCATGATTCTGGGCGATGCCATCAAGAACCCTCGCGCCCTCGTCGAGGCGTTTCGGAGCCTGCCTCCCAACCTGCGGGAGGGAACCGCGATCGTGTTCTTCAGCCGCGAACCGGCGCCGCGCGCCGAGCTGGCGCCATTGCTCGCACAGGACGTGCGCTTCACGGCTCAACCTTCGACGTCCGATCTCGCGGCACTCTACTCGCTCGCCGAGCTGTTCGTGCTGCCATCCTGGTACGAAGGTTTCGGCCTGCCCCTCCTCGAGGCGATGCAGTGCGGGGCGCCCGTGGCAGGATCGACGCGTGGATCGATTCCGGAGATCGTGGGGGACGCCGGGCTCCTCTTCGATGTCGACGACCGCGCCGCGCTGACGCGTCACCTGTCGGCCGTCCTCGGCCATGCGGACGTGAGGAGGGACCTCGCCGCTCGCGGTCTGGCCAGAGCCGCAACGTTCTCGTGGGAGCGCACCGCGCGCCAGACGCTCGACGCGTACCGCCGTGCCGCCGGAGGGTCATGACGCGCCGGGTTCTGTACGTCAGCGACTCCACGACCGTGAGCGGCGCGGAGATGGTCATGCTCGCGCACGTCGATCATTTCGCGGCGCGCGGCTGGAGCGTCCACGTCTTCTGCCACGAGCGGAACTCGCGGTTGCAGCACGAGCTCTCGAACCGGGCTTGCCCGTTCACGCCCACCGCACACTACAGCCGGATTCTGCTCGAGACGACGCCGAATCCCCGGTCGCTCGCGCACTTCGCCCAATCCTTCCGCCGCATCCACCGCGACCTCGTGACCCTGATGCGCACGCACGGCTCGGATCTGGTGCATGCCGTGTCGTACCCCGCTTCGCTCTACGCGGCCAGCCCGGCGTCCCGGCTGCGCGTGCCTGCGATCTGGCACGAGCACAACATCAAGCGCCTGCACGCGTTCAATCGGCCGCTGTTCCGCTACGCGGCGCGTCCATGTGCGTGGGCCATTGGGCCGTCGAGCGCCGTCACACGCACGCTCGAGTTGGCGGGAATCCCCAAGGCCAAAGTGCGCGTCGTCTACAACGGCGTGGATCTCTCGCGCTTCGACGCCGACCAACGGCGCGCGCAGGCGGTCCGTCGTGAGCTCGGCCTGGGCGAGCGAGACCGCGCCGTGGCCCTGCCCGGACAGATGATTCCCATCAAGGGACACCGCTTCCTCGTCGATGTCGCGCCGGCGATCCTGGAGCATGTGCCCGCGGCGCGGTTCTTCTTCATCGGCTCGCTGGAGAATCCGCCGTACGAAGAGGAGCTGCGGGCCGCCATCCGCGCAGCCGGCCTGCATGACCGTTTCGTCTTCACCGGCTGGCGGCGCGACATGCCAGACGTACTGCGCGCGATGGACGCGGTGGTGCTCGCAACCACCAGACCGGAGCCGGCGGCGCTGTCGCTGATGGAAACCATGGCCGCCGCGCGGCCGATCGTCGCCGTCAGAAACGGGGGCACTGAGGAGATCGTCGTCGACGGCGAGACCGGGCTGCTCTTCGAGCCGGGAGACGTTCGAACGGCGGCCGCGCACCTGGTTCACTGCCTGCGGGACCGGTCGTACTCGGAGCGCATCGGCCGCGCGGGGCGCGCGCGCGTCGAGGAGCGCTTCACGCTGGCCCGTCATCTCGACGAGATCGAGACGCTCTATCGCACGGCGATCGCCGGCGCTCACACCGGGCGATCGGCGACGGCGCGTCTGTAGATCGCCTCGAGCTCGCGACCGATCATGCGAGGATCGTGGAAACGCTCGACGTACTCCCGGCCGCGGCGCGCCAGGGCGGACCGCTCCGCGGGCGCGCCGAGCAGACGGAGGACGGCGTCCGCGCACTCGTCAGACCCCTCCGCGGCAACGAGGTCGCGGCCCGGCACCGCTCGCAGGCCGGCCGTGGCGCTGCGTGCGACGACCACGGGCACGCCAGCGGCGAGCGCTTCGAGGACCTTGTTCTGCACGCCGACGCCGTAGCGCATCGGAAACACGGCGAGGGTGGCGCCGGCGATCCAGGGTTGAACGTCCGGTACGAATCCAGTCACCGTCACTCTGGCATCGGACGCGAGCGCTCGGACGTCCCGACCGGGATGCTGCCCGACAATCTGCACCCGCACGTCGGGCCTCTGCCGCCACACCCTCGGCATCACGTCCCGGACGAGCGCCAACGCCGCCGCGGCGTTGGCGTGGTAGCTCATCTTGCCGAAGAACACTACGCTCGGCGGAGCGGCCGGCAGCACGGTTGACGACTCTGCGGCTGGCATCACGATGGCGGGTCGTCCCGCGGACGACGACTCGGCGGCCGGCAGTGTGTCGTTCGGCGGCGTGAAATGCCGGAGGTCCACCGGGTTGGACACCACGGCCAGCCGTCCGTCTGCGGCATCGGCGCGGCCGGCGAGCTCGCGAAAGCGGATCGCATCGACAGGGGACGACAGCAGCACGACACGGAATCGATCGAGAACGGTCGCTTCGAACCGGCTCGTGCGCCCGACGTCGAGGCGCGCCAGCAGTCGTTGGTGAAGGGCGGGCGCGAGCCGTGCCGTCTGCTCGAACAGGAGGCTGATGCTGTCCACTGCGTCGTACACGACGGGCAGCGGCCTCAGGTCGTCGGCGAAACACGAACCTCGAAGGTGTTCGACATGGGCCACGTCGAATGCGCCGCTGGAGACGGCTCTCCGCAGCGCCGCCGACATCGCGGGGAGCCGCGACCACGCGCGCTGGAACGGATCGCGATCGACGAGGGCGCGCAGGCCGTTGACGATCGGCCGCCACGGCGGCAGCGGGAAGACCGACACGTGCGCGCAGAGGCGCCGCATCTCCTCGACGGCGGCTTCGTCGCCGCGTCCTCCGATCGCATGGAGCGACACGGAGTGCCCGCTCGCTGCGAGATGCTTGATCCAGTGGTACGGGCGAATCCTGATCTGCGACGGAACGTAGGGCGAGACGAACAGCACCCGTAGCGGACGGTTGGGGCCGCCTGCATCGAATTCGGGGGCATCGGGATCGTGCGCGTCGTGGGCGACGTGCGGGTCGAGGCGCTCGGCCGGCGCGAGGCCCGGGCGTGGCGTGCTGCTCACACCCGTCTCGCCGTCGCCCACGCGCGAACGCCGGCGATCTTCGCGCGGGCAGGCCGTGGCTCGGTCAGCAGCTGCCGGCCGTAGCCGGCCACGGTAATCGCGGCAACCAGCCAGGCCACAACCCGGCCGCGACGCTTCTCGAAATACTGGAGATTCGCTTTGACCAGATGGGTCAGCGACGTGAGCTCGACCTGGCGCGTACTGGCGCCCTGGTGGTGCGACACGTTGACGTCCGGGAGGACGAATACCTTCCAGCCCGCCTCCTGCGCGGCGTGGCACCAGTCCATCTCTTCGGCGTAGAGGAAGAACCGTTCATCGAGCGGTCCGATGCGCGCCGCGACATCGCGCCGGATCAGGAGGCAGGCGCCCTCCACCCAGTCGCAGGCGGACGGCGAGGACGGCGGGCGATCGTCCACCGGCGATCCCAACCAGGACGCCAGCCGGTCGACGGATCGCGACTGGCGAAGGATCGAGAAGACCGTGGGAAACGTCCTGCCGCACGACTGCAGCGTTCCGTCGGCGAGCAGCACGCGTGGGCCGCAGACGCCCACGTCGGGATGAGCATCGAGGAACCGCGCCAGCGACGCTATGGCCGACGGCGTCACCACCGCATCGGGATTGAGCAGGAGCAGATGCCGCCCGCGGGCGCCGTCGAGGCCCTGGTTCGAAGCGGCGGCGAACCCGCGGTTCTCCGCGTTCCGGATCAGCCTCACGTCGGGAAACTCGCGCGCCACCATGTCCGCGCTGCCGTCGGCGGAGGCATTGTCGACGACGGTGGTTTCGCAGGCCACGCCCGTCGACGTCCGCACCGCGTGCAGACAGGCCCGCAGCGCTGTCACGGTGTTGTAGCTGACGATGGAGATGCTGACGTCGGGGTTGGCCGCCACGCTGGGCTCAGTCCGGGTATCCCGCGGGGTGCTCCACGGTCCACCGCCACGCGGACGTCAGAATGCTCTCCAGCGACGACCGTCGCGGCGCCCAGCCGATCGAGTTGTGCGCGCTGCGCCCGTCGGCCACGAGCACGGCAGGATCGCCAGGGCGGCGCGGTCCCAGGACCTCGTCAATCGAAAGGCCGGTTACGCGTCGCGCGGCGTCGATCACCTCGCGCACGGTGTAGCCGTGGCCCGTGCCGAGGTTCAGCGCGACGTACGGCCGCTCCTCCCGGTGCCCCAGCGCCCTCAGGTGCGCATCTGCGATATCGAGCACATGGACGAAGTCCCGCTGGCAGCTGCCGTCGCGGGTGGGATAGTCCCCGCCGTGCACGACGACCGGCCGTCGATCCATCGCGGCCCGGAACACGAGCGGGATCAGATGGCTCTCGTGCCGGTGCGCTTCGCCGCGCACCTCGCTCGCGCCCGCGGCATTGAAGTAACGGAACGCAACGGCGCGCAGGCCGTACGCCCTGCAGCACCATTCGATCATCTTCTCGCACGCCAGCTTCGATTCCCCGTAGGCGTTGATCGGCCGCGACGGGTGCTCCTCGGTCATCGGCGTCGTCTCGGGTTCTCCGTACACCGCCGCGGTGGACGAGAAGACCATCCGCGTCACTCCGTGTCGGCGCATCGCCTCCAGAATCGCGAGCGTCGTCGCGCCGTTGTTCCGGAAATAGCGGAGCGGATCGATCATCGACGCGTCGATCGTCGTCTCCGCCGCCAGGTGCAGCACGGCGTCGACGGCGTCACCCGCGTTGCCGCTGAATACGCGCTCCAGCGTCGCCGGATCTCCGGCGTCTCCGTGGATCAAGTGGGCGTCGGGATGTACCGCTTTGGCGTGGCCTTCGGCCAGCGTGTCGATCACCGTCACGCGGTGTCCCGCCGCGACCGCCTGTTCGACGACGATGCTGCCGATGTAGCCGGCGCCGCCGGTAACGAGCAGATGCATGACCGCGCTAGCCGGCCGTGGACTCGGCCGCCAGCATCTCGCGGACCATCAGGCACAGCGCGTGGCCGACCGCAAGCGTCGAGGCTTCGATCACCTGTACGTTCGCCGAATCGATCGCGACCGTTTCGTCGGCTTCCTCGCCGAGAGCGGTGCGGCGGTGGCCGGTGATTCCAATCGTCCACGCGCCTGCGCGGCGCGCGAATCGAACGGCCTCGAGCACGTTGAGCGAGGCGCCGCTCGTGCTGACGCCGACCACGACGTCCGGCGCTTCGAGGACCCCGTCGAGCTGCTCGACGAACACACGGCCGTAGCCGTAGTCGTTGGCACATGCCGTCAGGAGCGACGTGTTGGCCGCCAGCGACACGCTTCGCAGCCGTCGCGCCAACCCTGGCACCATGGTCAGCTTCGGGAAATCCGACGCCAGATGCGTGGCGGTCGCGGCGCTGCCGCCGTTGCCGAGCCAGTACGCGCACCCTCCGGCGCGCTGCATGTCACAAAGGCGGCCGGCGATGCGAGCGAGCTGCTGGCGATCGAGCGCGGCCAAGGCGGCGGCCACGGCATCGAGGTGCCGCGCGGCGAGGTCGGCCGGCGACGCCGGCTGCAGAGACAGGTCCGGCGCCATCAGAACGCACCGTGCGCTTTCAGCACCGCGCGCGGCGTACGCAGGGCAATGGAGAGGTCGAGCCAGGGGCTCCAGCGGCTGATGTAGGTCATGTCGAGAGCCACCCGCTCCTCGTACGTCGTTGTCTGCCGACCGGACACCTGCCACAAACCGGTCAGGCCGGGCCGGACCGTAAACAGGCGATCGCGATGCTCGCCGTACTTGATCACTTCGGCCGGCGACACCATGCGTGGACCGATGAGCGCCATCTCGCCCCGCAGGACGTTCGCGAGCTGCGGGAGCTCGTCGAGGCTGTAGCGCCGCAGGACCCGCCCGACCGGCGTGACGCGAGGGTCGTGGCGAAGCTTGAATCGGCCTTCGAACGCCTCCCTCATCGTGGAGTCGCGCTCGAGCCACGCCTCGGCATCCGCCACCATCGTGCGGAACTTGAAGGCGTCGAACGGAACGCCGTGCCGACCGACGACCCGCCGGCGATGGAGGATCGGCCCCGGACCGGAGAAGCGCACCACGGCCGCGGTCAGCAGCATGACGGGGGCCAGCAGCAGCAGGGCCACGAGCGCGGCGATCCACTCGATGACGAACTTCGCGGCGAGAGCAGGTCGTGGTGAGGACGCCATCGTGCGACTCAACGCGAGCTGGCGAGAGGAACCGGACGGGCGCCGGCGATCGTCGTCGCGCGCCGGGCCGCGGGAAAGATGATAGTGCTGCCCGATCGCTCGACTCCGAAGTCGATCGCGCGGACGCCCTCGGCCGCGAGCGCCGCTGACACCGGTAGGCGTTGACCGGGATCGCAGGCGACGAGCAGGAATCCGCCGCCGCCCGCGCCGAGGATCTTCGCGCCGGAGGCGCCCGCGGCCATCGCTCGGTCGTGGAGCGCGTCGAGCCGCTCGTTGCTGACCTTGTCGCTCAGGCGGCGTTTGGCGGACCAGCTCCTCTCGAGCGCATCGCCGATCGTCGAGAAGTCGCCCGCGGCAAGCCTGGCGGCGAGGTCGTGCACGACCTCCACCATCCCGTCGAGCACGGCACGTCTGGCCGCATCCGTTGCGAGACCCTGTCGCACGTCGGCGAGGATCACGTTCGCGTCCCGAGGCGTGCCCGTGTAGAAGAGCAGCAGGTGATCGACCAGCCGCCGCCCTTCAGCCGCCGAGAGCCCGAGGCTCCGTGTGCCCACGCGGCCGTCGCGATGGAACGTGAGCTGGCGGACGCCGCCGCACGCGGCCATGAACTGATCCTGTTTGCCGATTGGCCGCTTCAGGACATCGATCTCGATCGCGCACGCGCGCTGCGCCAGCTCGACCGCGCTCAGCCGGATTCCCTGGAACGCGTAGAGCGCGTTCAGCAGGCCGACGGTGAGACTGGACGAGGAGCCGAGCCCGGTGCCTCCGGGCACGTCGCCGATCGTCGTCACCTCGACGCCGCGAGTGATGCCGGCCATCCGCAGGCCCTCGCGAATCAGATCGTGCTGCAGGTCGTCGAGACGATCGACGATCTCGAGCTTCGTGTACGACACGCGGATCGAATCGTCGAACCGACGGTTCACCGTGACGTACATGTACTTCGAGATCGACAGGCCCACGACCGCGCCGGGAGCCTGGGCGTAGTAGTCCGCCAGGTCCGAGCCCCCACCAACGAGGCTGATACGAAAAGGTGTTCGTGAAACGATCATGCGGGGAGCGCGGGAGGATCGCGCCGGGCCCAAGCGGCGCGGGCGGTCGCCAGACCATCTTCCGTGCCGACATCCGCAAGATAACCCGAGACTTCATGGGCATACAACCGGCCGACGAGCCGGGGCAACACGTCGTAGCCGAAGTCCACGATGCCGGGCCGCCGCGGAATGCAGGGGAAGAGCGCCTGGCGGGCGACATAGATGCCGGCGCTGGCGAAATCGCTCGTCGGCGCGGGCGGCTTCTCGACGAAGGTCAGAACCAGCCCGTCCGTTCGAACGTCGACGATCCCGGCCTCGCGCGGGCGAGGGTGCCGGAACGCGCCGACGGTCAACACGCCGGCGTGGCTGCGGTGAAACGCGAGCAGCCGCCCCAGGTCGACGTCCGTCAGGTTGTCCGCATAGAGAACGAAGAAATCGTCGTCCCCCTCGACGAACCGCGCGTTGGCGAGGACCGTGCCGGCGTTCCCGAGCGCGGCCGGTTCCTCGACGAGCGTCACGCGAACCGGGCTCGCCGCCGTCTCGAGGAAGGCGCGCACCACGTCGCCGTGATGGGAGACGTTCACCAACACGTCGGAGATCCCGTGACGTGCACACAGATCGAACCACCACGCGAGCAGCGGCCGCCCGGCTATCTCGACCAGGCACTTCGGACGTGCGGTCGTCTCGCTCCGCAGACGCGTTCCGTACCCGCCCGCGAGCAGATAGGCCTTCATTCGACGCGGCGTGCCGCGCCGTCGATGCGCGCGAGACCGACGAGGAGCCCGAGCACCACCCACTGCGGATAGATGAAGCCGAAGGCCGCGAGACCGCTGTTCCGGATGCTCGGCAGCATCACGTCCCCGGTGAGGCCGCCGACGACCGTGCCCGCAAACAGACCGATCCAGCCGAGCGCCAGCGTGCGGGCGAAAGGCGTCTCGAGCCGCCGTCTCAGCCGCAGGCCGGTGCGGAACGCGCCGGCGATGAAGGCCAGCACGCAGGCAAGGCCTGCAACGCCCAGCTCGAGCAGGATGTTCGTGTATTGGTTGTGCGTCGTGTCCAGAACTGAATACGTATGCATGTACGGCCACATGTTCCCAGGGCCGACGCCAAACAGCGGATACC
Organism: Vicinamibacterales bacterium; assembly: GCA_050183995.1. GTDB lineage: Bacteria > Acidobacteriota > Vicinamibacteria > Vicinamibacterales > CAVVIG01 > CAVVIG01. The sequence continues at coordinate 101,397 of JBFXAT010000004.1, read as the reverse complement.
CGGTCCACAGCCGCACGGCGTCGGTTGCGAGGCGAAGCCGGCCGTATTGACCACCGATGCTCTGCTGGACCACCTCGCCGGTGACCAGCGCTCGAAGGGGCGGCGCCAACGGATCGTTCCAGACCACCATCGACGCCGCGAGCGCGACGACGGAAGCGGAAGCCAATCCGACGGTGAAGCGCGGCCACCGCAGGAACAGGATGGTCGCCGTTGAGGTGCCCCCCGCGATGTACCAATACGCCTTGTGATCCGCCATGCCGGCGACGATCGGACTGGCGGCCACCAGCGCATCCACGAACGACCACGGCGTCCAGCGCCGCTCGAGCAGGTTCGCCAGGCACAACGGTCCCGCGACCACGGCGATGTGCACGCTCCAGTCGAGGGGCAGAACGCTCTTCATCACGGGATGGAGGAGCGACGGCAACGCCAGCACGACGAAGGTCGTACGGATACGTCGCGCCCAGAGCTCGTCGCGTACGGTATTGGCCACCGTGAAGTAGACGCCGATGGGCCATGCAATCAGCAGGACCTGCCCGACCGAAACCGTCAGCCGCACGTTGGAGCCCGGAACTCCTCGATCCAGCCAGAGCATCCCGGACGCCAACGAGATCAGCGACACGACGACGAGCGCCAGCAGCGGTCGGTTGAACGACGTTGGGAGGAGGCGATCGGCCGCCGGCGTCTGCCGGCGGAGCCACCAGACGAGGCAGAGTACGGTCGCCAGGACCTCGACGGCCAGCAGGTGCTCCACCTGCTGGTTGCCGCGCAGCGGAATGAGTCCGACCGGCAACCATGCCAGGGCGGTGAACAGCCACACGGCGCGGGACATGCCCGCGAAACAGAACAGCGCGAACCCGGCGCCGAGCGCGAGGGCGGCGGCGAGACCCTCCGGTGTCACGCGCCGGCGCTCCGGCGGGCGAGCGTCCGCGCGTAGACGTCGATCAGGTCGGGCACGAACCGGGTCTCCAGATCAGGGAGCGGCCGAACGGCAGCCCGCAGCCGCTCGAAGAGGCCGGGTTCGTCGACGGCCCGCTGCAGCACGCGCGCGAGATCAGCCACGTCGCCGCGCTCGAACAGGAGTCCATCGACGTCGTCGCGCACAATCTCAGTGATTCCGCCGACGCGCGACGCGATCACCGGACGTCCGGCCAGATACGCCTCATGGATCGTGCCCGGGGCGTTTTCGTCCCAGAGCGAGGGGATCACGACCCAATGCGCGCGGGCGAGGAGCGCGAGGACCTGGCCAGGCTCATACGGGCCTGAGAACGAGATGGCCGGATCGGATTGCGCGAGCCGCTCGAGCCGCCTGGCGTACTGTCGGGAGGCGTTGATCTTGCCGTGGACCGAGAGCCGGATCGGCCGTCCCGACCGGCGCAGGCGGCGGAACGCGCGAACGAGGACGTCGACGCCTTTGACCGGCGCGACCTGTCCGATGTACGCGAAGTGCACCTCACCCTCGTCCGGCGCGCTGGTGCTCGGCACCGGTCCGCGCGGCTTGGGGATCGCGTTGGCCACCAGCGTGATCCGGCTGCCGTCCACGCCGTTCGCCACGTGGCGTTCGGCGCCGAGACGGCTGCTGGCGGTGATGCTGTCGCACGCGTTCAGCGCGGCGCCAAGACGTGCCTGTCGGCGTGCGAGCTGCTCGAGTCGAGCCGGCAGCCCGACGAGAGCGCCAAGACGCGGCACCGTCGCGAGACACGACCACCAGCGACGCATGAGACCAGGCGCCCGGACGTCGATGGCGCGAATCGTCCTCTTCTCGTCGTAGAGACATCGCGCACATTCGATCGGCTCCGGCCCGCCGCACAGCGAGCCGTCGCCCCGGAGGAGCTGAATCGTCGGGCACAGAAACCAGTAGTCGGTCAGCGTCGCGACCACCGGGATCCCCGCCCCGCGCGCCGCCTCGATCGGCGCGGTTCCCCACAGGTACCCGCTCAGCAACTGGACGAGGTCGGGGCGCCACGCGTCGATCGTTCGCGCCACCTCCTCTGTCAACAATGGCTGGTCGAACCAGAGCCTCAGGTCGTCGGTCGGTCCCAGCACGAGGTGCACGCGCCGCACGCGCACCCCCTCGTGTTCGCCGTCCTCGCGGGTCACGCTGGTGCGTGCGCCCTGCCGAACGTCTTCGATGCACAACACGCCGGTGTCGATGCCGCGGGCGTTCAGCGCACGCGCGAGGGCCAGCGCCTTGTCTTCGGTGCCGCCGAGCCGGTGGGGTGGAAAGTGGGGCGCGACGATCAGAACACGGCGGGGAGTCATTGGCACCCGATCGTCGTCACCGCCGCATCATGCGGGAACCTCGGGAGTCCGTCAACGGGTCTAGAATCGTGGGAACGTGACCGACACGGGTCGCCTCCGCCTCTACATGGCGCGACAGGCGCAGACCTCCTGGCACTACTGGCTGGAGCAGGCCGTCCAGGCGTTGGCGGGATGGGTGCCGACCGTTGCCGGTGTCGCGCTGCGCGCGGTCGCGTACCGGCTGATCCTCAGGATGGACGGCGTCGCGGCGATCGAGCCGCGCGTCCGCCTCCGCTACGCGAGCCGGATCACGCTCGGACGCGGTGCGTACCTCGACGAAGGGGTCTATCTCCACGCGCTCCCCGGCGGTATCGAAATCGGGGCCAACACCTACGTGCTCCACCACGCCGTGCTGCACGTGTTCAACTTCCGCGACCTGCCGCACGCCGGCATCCGCATTGGACGGAACTGTCTGATCAGCGAGTTCAACGTGTTGCGAGGGCAGGGCGGCATCACCATCGGCGACAACGTGTACCTGGCGCCGCACGTGCAGCTCGTCGCCGTCGATCACGTGTTCGACGATCCGGGGCGGCCGATCGTCGAACAGGGCATCACCGCTCGTGGCATCGTCATCGAAGACGACGTGTGGATCGGCGCGGGTGCGGTGGTGCTCGACGGCGTGCGCGTGGGGCGCGGTTCGGTGATTGCCGCCGGTGCCGTGGTCACTCGGGACGTCCCACCCTCCACGATCGTCGGGGGCGTGCCGGCGGTGCCGATTGCCAATCGGTCCAGTCGCCGAATGCCGGCGGCGGATCGAACCGTCTATCATGGCGGCGGGTGAGTCGTGCGGTCGCTGACCGTGGTGCTTCCGGCCTTCAACGAGGAGAGCGCGATTGCCGGCGTCCTCGAGCGCATCGCCGCCATGCGCGTGGCGCTCGCCGGCATCGGCCTCGTCCTCGACGTCCTCGTGGTGGACGACGGATCGCGCGACGGCACCGCTGTCCGCGCGGCGCAGTGCGCCGGCGTCTCGGTCGTGAAGCACCGTGCGAACGCGGGGTACGGCGCGGCCCTGAAGACAGGGTTCCGACACGCGAGGGGCGACTTCATCGCATTCCTGGACGCCGACGGCACCTATCCGCCCGAGGCGCTGCCGAGCCTGTGTCAGCCCCTGGTGGCGGACCAGGCGGATCTCGTGGTCGGTTCGCGCATGAGCGGCGAGCGCAGCGCCATGCCACGCGTACGGTGGATCGGCAACGCCGCGTATGCCAGGCTGCTGAGTGCGATCAGCCGCGTGCGCATTCGGGACACGGCGAGCGGCATGCGCGTGTTCCGGCGCAGCATCCTCCCTCGCCTCTACCCGCTGCCGGACGGCCTGGAGTTCACCCCGGCCATGAGCACCCGCGCCGTGCACGAACACCTGCGGATGTGCGAGGTGCCGATTCCGTACGACGGACGCGTGGGCGAGTCGAAGCTGTCGGTGGTCGGCGACGGGCTGCGATTCACACGCGTCATCGTCTGGACCGCGCTCAGCTACAACCCGGTGCGCGTGCTCGGCGTCGTATCGCTCGCGCTCATCGGGCTGGCGGTGCTGATCGTGGGATGGGTTGCCCTGCTCTGGGCGGGCGGGAGCCCCGTGGCGGCGGGACACGGCCACGCGCTCGCGGCCGCCGCGGTGATGGGCGCCACCGGCGTCAGCCTGTTTTCGCTCGGCGCCATGTTCAACTACCTGGTCTCGCTCTTCCACGAGCGGCCGGTGCGGCAGGGGCTCTTCGGCCGCCCGCTGTTCGTGCCTCCGCTCGATCATCACTTCGGGTGGATCGGCGCAAGCGCCGTCGGGGCAGGCCTCGTCATGGCGTCGGCCACGTTCGTCGGATCGCTGGGTGGATGGCAGGCGCGCTGGTCGTGGATGGTGCTGCTCGTGGCGTCGCTGCTCGTTATCGTCGGGGTGCAGCTGTCGATTGGCTGGATCGTGATGCGTGTCCTCGAAGAGTTGGCGCAGCGGGAGACGTCGGCAGCCCGCGATCGGGATGCGTCGCAGGTGGAGTGGGAGGCGATCGGTGGCCGCTGAGCTGAAGGTCCTGAATCTGGGGACGAGGACGCGCGAGATCGTGCGGCCGCCCACTTTTCCCGATGCCGGCCGCGTGCTGGAGGGCACGCGGCAGGCGCGGCCGGATACGGCCGTCGACGTGCTGCTCGTCAACCCGCCGGCGCCGGACGGCGGAATCTGGATCAGGAGCCAGCACCGGGTCGGCCGGAAGTCGCGCGAGAACATGATCTGGCCGCAGGTCTCGCTCGCGCAGCTCGCGGCGCTCCTGCACATGGACTACCGCGTCGCGATCGTCGATGTGATCGCCGAACGGCTGTCGTGGACGGCGTTCGAGGCGCGGCTGCGCGCGTTCGCGCCGAACTACTACGTGACGCAGATGACGGCGTCGACACTCAGGAACGACATGTACGGCGTGTTCCTGGCGAAATCCTACGGCGCCACGACGATCGCCTTCGGGACACACGTCACGCCGATGACGCGTGAGTCCCTGGAGCCGTATCCGGCACTCGATCTCGTGATCCGCGGCGAGCCCGAGGTGACGCTGCGGGCGCTGATCGATCGCCGCGAGGGGCGCGTGGCCGCGGACCCCGCCGTGCTGAAGCTGCTCGTGGGCACCGGGACCGATCCGGCGGCGAACGCCGCTGGGGAGCGAGCCGACCTGTCGAGTGTCGCCGGCGTCGCCTGGCGCCGCGGCGGCGAGATCGTCGTCAACGCGGATCGGCCGTTCATTCCGAACCTCGACGATCTGCCGCTGCCGCTCCACGACCGCTTGCCGATCGACAAATACCGCGTGCCGATGATGAAGACGCCGTACTCCTTCGTGGTGACGAGCCGCGGGTGCAGCGCCGGGTGCACGTACTGCATCAAACACGTCAGCTACCAGTGGTCGCTCCGCCTCCGATCGCCGGCGAACGTGGTCGAGGAGCTGAAGACGCTGAAGGGGCTCGGCATCGGGTACGTTCACTTGTACGCCGATCTGTTCACGCTCTCCCGCGCGCAGGTGGTCGGGATCTGCGAGGCGATGATCGCCGCCGACCTCCGGATGCAGTGGACGTGCAACAGCCGGGTCGACTACGTCGACGAAGAGATGCTGGCGTTGATGGCGAAGGCCGGCTGCTGGATGATCGCCTGGGGCATCGAAACCGGGAACGCCAGCATTCTCAAACACGCGCGAAAGGGCGCAGATCCGGCGAAAGCGGCGCAGGCGCTTGCGTGGGCCCGGAAGGCCGGCATCCGGAACTGGGGCTACTTCATCATCGGCCTGCCCGGCGAAACCGAAGAGACCATTCGAGAGACGATCGCGTTCTCGAAGCGACTGCCGCTCGACATCGCGCTCTTCCACATTGCGGCGCCGTATCCAGGAACACCGTTCTTCTTCGAGGTCGTGAAGAACGGCTGGTTCCGGCGGGGAACCAGATGGGAAGAGGTCGACATGGATCACTCGACCGTCATCGACTACCCGAATCTGTCTGCGGAGCGGTTGCAGTACTGGCAGAAGCGCGCGTTCCGGGAGTGGGCGTTCAGGCCGGGTCCCGTGTTGACGTTTCTGAAGGGATTCAACAGCCTGGCGGGTATCCGATCCGGAGTGAGCGTTGCGCTGCAACACCTGAAGTGGATCGCCGAGCGCGAGGCGCGCAACGCCTGATCGCGAGTCCGGCGTTCTACCGGAGGGGACGGCCTTCGCTGTGCCAGACGTCCTTGTGCGCGAGCGAGTCCCAGAGGTCCGTGCGCGTGAACCACACCAGGTGCACGGCGTCCGGCCCCACGGCCAGGCGCGGGTACTCCGGAAACGTGGCTGGGTCGGCGTAGAGCACCGCGGGCGCCGACCACGTCGACCCGTCCCAGTGCAGATAGATCATTTGAACCGCCGCACCCGCGGAGCGACCGATGCCGCCGGCGTCGGCGTGACCGGTGATCGCGAGGTGGGCGAGACCGGCGCCATCGGGAACCAGGGCGTACTGGTCGAACGGCGGAGAGTTCCACGACCGCGCGCGAACCCCCGGGACCGGCACGGGGCCGGACCAGGTCGCGCCGGCATCGGGCGATTGCTGATACCGCAGCACCTCGTCGGTGGATCGCCACACGGCGATCGGCCGGCCGCGCGCGCCGGCCGTCACCACGAGTTGGGCGGACGGAGTCGCCGCCGAACCGAAGATCGCCGGCGCGGACCAAGCGACGCCATCGGGCGACGAGCGGTAGACCGACGAAGCGACCGCACCCTGCCCTGTGACGCGATCCCAGCCCTCGTCCCAGGTCACGTGTAGCCGGTCGCGGGCGTCCACGTTGATCTGCGGCCGGCTCGCTCCGACGCCGCGCGACTCGGAGAGATTCACCGCAGCGCTCCACGTCTCGCCGCCATCGTCCGATCGCCGGTAGTAGACCTCCGAGAGGAGGTCGTCCTGCGGCCGCTCGATGTACACGGCGTGCACGCGCCCGCGGCTGTCAGCGGCAAGCGCCGTGTAGTAGCCGTTGCCGTTGATGCCGATCGGCTGCGGGGCGGACCACGCGGCCATCGATCCTGCCGCCGGCGCCGGCGCCCGTGCGTGGATGGGAAGCCCCTTCCCGAGCGTCGTCCCGACGAGATGCAGCGTGTCGTTCGCGCGATCCAGCGCAATCGCCGATCGGACGAGATCGCCGACGCCCGGCTGTGGCGCCAGCACCAGGCCGCTCGCGTCGACCGGCTGGTGCCAACGTCCGTCCGCGAACTGCCGGTATCGAAGCCCCTCTCCCGCCGCCCACACGACGTGCGCGCGTCCTTCGGTGTCGACGGCGACGTCGGGAAACCACGCCGAGCCATCCGACACGACCGCCGCGGGCGTCCAGCGTATCTGCGGGCGCCCGGCAGCAAACGGGGCCGGGAGAGGCGCGGCACGCCGCGGCGCGCCGGCAGCCGAGGCGGCGATCGAGGCTCGCGGCGTCGGACGCAACGAGACGTGGAGGCCCACGGCGGTGAACCCGATCACGGCCGCCGCAATGATCGCTCGTCGAGTCATCCAGCCGGCACCCACCGGTTCGAACGCCCCACCCGGCCGTTCATTCGGACCGCCTGCGCCAGCGCGGCCGCTCAGGCGCCTACGACGGCCTGCATCAGCGCCTCCGCTTCCGAAACGATCCGCCCCGCCTGCGGCATGAACGCCTGCTCCAGCACGTAGCTGGACGGCGGCGGGGCATCTGGTCCGGTGATCCGGACGACAGGCGCCTTGAGCGACGAGAAGGCCTGCTCGGCGACGATCGCCGCGACCTCGGCACCGACGCCGCACATCCGGCTCGCCTCGTGTACGACGATCACGCGGCCCGTCTTGCGGGCGGATTCGAGAATCGCCGCCTCGTCGAGCGGCTTGAGCGACCGCAGGTCGATCACGTCCGCGGAGATCCCCTTCGCCTCGAGCGTCTCCGCCGCCTCCAGGCAGGTGTGCACCATCTTGGCGTACGACACGAGCGTGATGTCGGTGCCGGTCCGGCGCACCCGTGCGCTGCCGAGCGGCACGACGTGTTCGCCCTCCGGCACCTCGCCGGGCTGGTAGCCGAGCACCATGTCGGTGAAGAAGAGCACCGGATTGTCGTCGCGGATCGCCGACTTCAACAATCCCTTGAAGTCGTCCGGCGTCGACGGCATCACCACCTTCACGCCTGGCGTGTGGACGAACCACGACTCCAGGTTGTGATTGTGCTGGGCGCCCACCGTCCATCCGCACCCCGTCAGCGCCATGACGACCATCGGAAACGAGAACTGCCCGCCCGAGATGTAGCGCAGGCTGCCGGCGCTATTGACGATCTGGTCCATCGAATAGCAGATGAACGGGACGAACAGCAGATCGATCACCGGGCGCAGTCCGGTGGCGGCGGCGCCCGCCGCCGTGCCGGCGATGATCGCCTCGGCCAGCGGGGTATTGCGCACGCGCGCGTCACCGAACTCCGCGACCAGATCGCGGCGCTTCGTGGCGACGCCTTCTCCGAACATCACGACCCGCGGATCCCGCCGCATCTCCTCGGCGAGCGCTTCCGCGATGGCTTGATTGACGATCATCTGGCTCATCGTGGCCTTCCCTACGCGTAGACGTCCGTCAGCACTTCCGCGGGATCCGGGAAGGGCGATCCGTTTGCGAACTCCACCGCGCGTGCAACAGCCGCCTGCACGCGCGCCTCCATGGCCGCCAGATCGGCTGCCGTGACCGCGTTCGCCTCGAGCAGCCGCGTCCGCAGCCGATCGATGGGATCCTTGGCGGTCCACTCCGCGAGCTCCGCCTTGTCGACGTACGCCTGATCGTCGGGTTCGAAGTGCCCACGCAGCCGGTACGTGAAGGTCTCGAGCAGAATGGGCATCCCCGTCTCGCGAATCTTCCGGACGGCGTCCGCCGCCGCACGGGTGACGGCTTCGACGTCGTTTCCGTCGACGGTGATCCCCTCGATGCCGTAGCCGGCTGCGCGCGAGCTCACATGATCCACGAGCATCGTCTCGCGCCGGTGCACGAAGGCCTGCCACTGGTTGTTCTCGCACACATAGAGCACCGGCAGCTTCCAGACGGCCGCGAGGTTCAGCGACTCGTGGAACACGCCCTCGCAGGACGCGCCATCACCGAAGAAGCAGGCGACGATGCCCCTGCTGCCCGTCAGGGACAGCGAGAGCGCCGCACCGGTGGCGAGCGACAGCTCGCCGCCGACGATGGTCGACGTGAGAATCACGCCGAGCTCCTTGGCCGACACGTGGAGGCTGCCGCTCTTGCCCCGGCAGTAGCCGGTGGCCTTGCCCATGATCTCCGCGAGGATGCGCCCGGGGTCTGCGCCTCGGGCCAGAAGATGCCCCGCGGATCGATGATTCGTCAGAATGAGGTCGTCAGCGCCCAGCGCCGACACCACGCCGACGGCGGCGGCTTCCTGGCCGACGGCCGTACACGTTCCGGCGGCAAGCGTGCCCGCGGCCTGCATGGCGCGGTTGTTCTCTTCGAACGCGCGCACGAGCATCATTCGCTCCAGTCGCGCGGACGGGGTATTCAATGAGTCAACAGTAGACATGCGGTTCTCTTGATCCGATGAGCAGTCTGGTCGCTGGTCCGGCAGCAATGTGAGGAAGACGATCGTATCGCATCACCGGCGCCGTGGCGTTCACTCGTCCGTCGCACGCCGGCGGGGACGATCGGCCTCGCTCGATTCACCGATCTCCGCACGCACCGGCCCAACCACCACGAATCCGGGCGCGGAGTCACATGACACGGTCGCCCTCAGCGGGGGCGCGGCGCTGCCGTGCCATTCCGCTCGCAGGGACCCGCTCTTCGCACTCAGCTCTCGCTCTGACTGGGAATCCGCTCGTCGAGGCATCCGGTCCTCCCGCTGAAGATCTCCTCCAGTCGAGCAGTCTACCGAGGGCGGGTGTCCCAGAAAATCAGGGTTTACCCGGATACGGCCGCGGCCGGCAGGCCTCAGCCGTATGCGCGGGACGATGCCTCGAGGGCGGCAATGGCCCGTCGGCGCGCATCGTGGAACGGAACGCCGGAGGCGCCGGCGAGCCTCACCAGCAGCAGATCGTCCGCGAGGAGATCGGCAGCGGCCGCCACGCCGGGGATGCTCTGCACTGCGCGGTGCACCGCCTCGGCCGCCGCGCCGTCGTCGCCACAGCCGATCCGGAACGCGGTGCCGAAATACTGCGAGCCGCCGTGCAGCCGCGCGTCGAAAGGGCCATTGTCGGTGTCGCCGCCGGAAGCCGGCGCGAGGCGATAGCGTTCGAGATAGGCGAGCTGCCCGTTCCTTCGGAGGCGCAGCTCGTGCGACAGCGTCGAGAAGGCCCAGTGCTCACCGTGACCGCCGCGGCCGCTCATGAGCGCGTCGCTCCACTGCACGCGGCCGCCCGGCGATACGTCGATCGCGATCGCCTGCTCCAGCATCGAGCGAGCGAAAGGAATGAGTGGATCCCACCAGCACGAGAGCGACCCGCCGGCGAGCACCTCGTAGTGGCTCGTCACGCGCGCGGGAAGCGAATCGAGCGACGGATGCACCTGCAGCGCCGATTGGGACGCCAGCTCGACGAGCGCTCCCGGCTCGACACGGACCACCTGTTCGATCGTGTCACCTCCGAAGAGTCCCGGGGCAGACGATGTGAGGATGAAGCGGAGCACCGCGCCGCGTTCGAAGCCTCGTCCGATGCGCAGAGGCGGTTCGGCGTAGCCGTGCGACAGAACCGTGCGGCCTCTGTGCGCGGAGAACACCAGCTCGAGCCGTGCGCGGCGGCCGACCTCGTGCGTCTCGCGAGAGTCCCGGACGACGAACGCCCCGGCGTTCGGTGCGCCGCGCACCTCGGACGGCGGTCCCGTCATCGATCGAAGAGCTGCTCCCGCTCGATCCACGCGATGATCTCCTGCACCCCCTCGCCGCTCTTGAGATTCGTGAACACGAACGGGCGGCCGTTGCGCACCGCCTCCGAATCCCTGCGCATCACGTCGAGGCTGGCGCCGACGTGCGGAGCGAGATCGATCTTGTTGATCACGAGCAGATCCGAACGGGTGACGCCAGGTCCCCCCTTGCGCGGGACCTTGTCCCCGCCGGCGACGTCGATGACGTAGATCGCCGCGTCGACGAGCTCCGGGCTGAAGCTCGCGGCGAGGTTGTCGCCGCCGCTCTCGAGAAACACGAGGTCGAGGTCCGGATGCCGCCGCGCGAGGCCGTCGAGCGCGTCCATGTTCATCGACGCGTCCTCGCGGATGGCCGTGTGGGGGCACCCGCCGGTCTGCACACCGACGATCCGGTCGGCGGGGAGCGCCTGGCTGCGCACGAGGAACTCCATGTCCTCGCGCGTGAAGATGTCGTTGGTGACGACCGCCAGGTTGTAGCGATCGCGCATGCGTTTGCAAAGGGTGTCGACGAGCGCGGTCTTGCCGGAACCAACCGGTCCGCCGACACCGATCCGTACGGGGCCGCCGGTCACGACCGGAACAACCGCGAATGCACGTACTGGTGAGACATGGCTGCAATATCCAGAAGAGGAACGAACGAACGGGGCGGCGCCTCGCTCCGATCGAGGGAGGCCGCCAGCGGTGGAACGCGGTCGAGCGCCTCCGCCAGGAGCGCATGCGCTTCGTGCTGCCCCAGCGCGATCAGCCGCATGCCGGCGGACACCGTCGCGGCCAACCGCGAGTAGAGATACGACTCGATGGCCTCCACGCGGGTCGCGCCCGACGCCGCACACACGATCCCGAAGGCCACCGGAAGGGTGAACATGCGATCCAGCGCCAGCACAGAGGACACCGTGGGGCCAGGGCGGATGCGCTGCCAGGTCGCGAGCAGCCTCGCGCCCATCGCCCGGCTGGCGTCGCGGCCCGTGGCCGACGATCGCAGCGCCCACACCTCGTCGTCGAGCTGAACGAGCGCGTCCATCGAACCGGTGTCCAGGGCGGCGACGGCTCCGCGGACGGCTGGTACGTCGGCATCCGCAGCGGCGGCGAGCGTCGCGTGCAGCCACGATCGGAAGTCGCCGGCCGACTCGACCCGGCCGCTTGCGACCGCGGCCTCGAGACCATCTGAGTGCGCGAACGCGCCGAGCGGGAACAGGCTGTCGCAGAGCTGCACGAGTGCGAGCGTGGCGCGGCTCACGCCAGCGGACCTCCGTGATGACCCGGACCGGTCGACACGGGTGTGAACGCGCGCGTGGATCGCAGGAACGGGATCCGGTGATAGTCGAGCACCTGCTCCATGCCGGGCACGTCGGGGCACACGATCGCGTCGCCGGCAATCATCATCGGCTGATGGCTGTTCCCGATGTGATAAGCCCACAGCGCCCACTCGTCGCGGCTCGAAGGGGTCAGCACGAACACCGGCTCTTCGCGCTCGCGAACGACGATCACGCGGTGGTCGGCCGGGAGCACGAAGGTGTCGCCGTCGCGAAGGACGAGCCCGCGGGGAAGCGTCGTGGCGAACTCGAACCCCTCGTCGGACGCGCGCCGGGCCCGCGCGCGCACACGCTCCTCCCACCCGAGCGTCACTTCGTCGCGCTGGTAAGCGGCCGCCTCCGCTGGCAGCGCGTCTGCCCGCACGACCGCATCGGCAAGCGGGACGCGGCGAAACAACGCCATCGCCACGTTTCAGAACAGGAAGTAGCGCTGCGCCATCGGCAGGACGGTCGCCGGCTGACACATGAGCAGCTCGCCGTCGGCGCGCACCTCATAGGTTTCGGGATCCACGGTGACGGCCGGCAGCGCGCTGTTCAGCACCAGGTCGCGTTTGCCAATCGTCCGGCAGCCGCGCACGGCCGAAAGCGGCCGCGAGAGCCCGCCAAGCGCGCCCGATTCGATGCCGGCCGCGCTCACGAAGTGCAGGCAGCCCGTGTGAAGGGCCTGACCGAAGCCCCCGAACATCGGCCGCGCGATCACCGGCTGCGGCGTCGGGATCGATGCGTTGCCGTCGCCCATCATGGCCCCGGCGATGAACCCCCCTTTGATGATCAGCTCGGGCTTGACGCCGAAGAAGGCCGGCTTCCAGAGGACGAGGTCCGCCAGCTTGCCGACGGCGACCGATCCGACCTCGTGCGAGATGCCGTGCGCAATCGCGGGATTGATCGTGTACTTGGCCACGTAGCGACGAACGCGCGCGTTGTCGTCCCCGCTCGCGTCCTCGGGCAGCGGCCCGCGCTGCCGCTTCATCTTGTCGGCCGTCTGCCACGTGCGGCAGATCACTTCGCCGATGCGCCCCATCGCCTGCGAGTCGGACGACATCATGCTGATGGCGCCGATGTCGTGCAGGATGTCCTCGGCGGCGATCGTCTCGGGGCGAATGCGCGAGTCGGCGAACGCGACGTCCTCCGGCACCTTCGGCGACAGGTGATGACACACCATCAGCATGTCGAGGTGCTCGTCGAGCGTATTCCGCGTGAACGGCATCGTCGGATTGGTGGACGAAGGAAGCACGTTGGGCTCGCCGCAGAGCCGGATGATGTCTGGCGCGTGACCCCCGCCGGCGCCCTCGGTGTGGTAGGTGTGAATGGTCCGGCCGGCGATCGCCGCGATCGTGTCCTCGACGAAGCCGGCTTCGTTGAGCGTGTCGGTGTGGATTGCCACCTGCACGTCGAGCTCGTCCGCCACGGACAGGCAGCAGTCGATGGCTGCCGGCGTCGTGCCCCAGTCCTCGTGCAGCTTGAGGCCGATCGCGCCGGCACGGACCTGCTCGCGCAGCGGATCGGGCATCGAGGCGTTGCCCTTCCCGAGGAATCCGAAGTTGAGCGGAAAGGCCTGCACCGCCTCGTACATGCGCCGCAGGTTCCAGCCCCCGGGCGTGCAGGTCGTGGCGTTGGTGCCGGTCGCCGGGCCCGTCCCGCCGCCGAGCAGCGTCGTCAGGCCCGAATGGAACGCATCGGGAATCTGGTTTGGCGAGATGAAGTGCACGTGCGCGTCAATGCCACCGGCCGTCAGGATGTGGCCTTCGCCGGCGAGGATCTCGGTCGACGCGCCGATCTCGAGGCCGGGCGTGACGCCTTCCATCACCCCTGAGTTGCCGCTCTTGCCGATCGCGCTGATCCGCCCGTCGCGAATGCCGACGTCCGCCTTGTAGATGCCGCCGCTGTCGAGGACGATCACCGAGGTGATCACCATGTCGGGGGCGCCGTCCTCGCGGGTGACCGACGGTGACTGGCCCATGCCGTCGCGAATGACCTTGCCGCCGCCGAACTTCGCCTCGTCGCCTGGGTGGGTCGCGTCGCGCTCGATGCGGATGAAGAGATCGGTGTCGGCCAGGCGGACGCGATCGCCGGTCGTCGGGCCGAAGTGGTCGGCGTACGTACGGCGCGAGATCTTCACGAGCGCCCCTCGAGAAAGGGCTTCAACGCGTCGAGCGCGCGCTGCCGCGTGGCGGGATCGTCGAGCCGGCCGTTCACCAGCCCGTTGATCCCGACGACGACGCGCTGGCCGCCGATGTCGACCAGCCCAATCTCTCGCACGTCGCCCGGCTCGAACCGGACGGCGGTGCCGGCCGCGATGTCGAGCCGCATCCCGTAGGCCTGCACGCGATCGAACTGCAGCGCCCGGTTCGCTTCGAAGAAGTGGCAGTGCGATCCGACCTGGATCGGCCGGTCGCCGCTGTTGGTCACGGGCAGGCGAACGGTCCGCCGGCCGGCGTTGATCTCGACGTCGGTGTCCTGGAGCAGATACTCGCCTGGGATCATCGGGGAGGCCTTATCGGCTGATGCACGGTCACGAGCTTCGTGCCGTCGGGGAAGGTACCCTCGATCTGAATCTCGGGAATCATCTCGGCCACGCCTTCCATCACGGCATCGGTGCCGAGGATCGTCGCGCCGAGCGACATGATCTCCGAGACGCTGCGCCCGTCGCGGATCATCTCGAGGATCTCCGAGGTGATGAGCGCCACGGCTTCGGGGTGGTTCAGGAGCAGGCCGCGAGCGCGCCGCTTACGCGCCAGCTCGCCGGCCGAGAAGATGAGGAGCTTGTCGATCTCCCTCGGTGTCAGGTGCACGGTTCTTGAGTTATGCCTCACGAACGCATCGAAGTAAAGTCACTCAACGCGCCGCGCCGGCCGCCAGTGTGCACGCGCGCACAGCGGACAAAAGTGTCGGCGCGCGCCGTCTTCGACTTGACTGACGCGCGTCGGACGTGCAGGCTTCTGCACATCGACTCTCCCGCGAGGCTCACGCCCTTTTCCGACGAGGACCACGACATGCGACTCCGCGCCGCGACCGTACTCATGGCGTCCCTTTTTTCGTTCGTCGCCGGCGGCGTCGCGCTCGTCGCGACGGTGCAACCGCAGGGGCCGAACACGCCCGACTGGCACATCACCGCGACGGTCGCCGAGAGCTGCAGCTGCACGGTCGCGTGCCCGTGCAACTTCGGCGGCTCGCCCAATCGGATGCCGTGCGAAGGCAATCGCTTCATCGCGATCACCGACGGGCACTACGACGATGTGGATCTCGCGGGAGTGTCGTTCCTCGTGACGTTCGAAATGCGTCAGTGGTCCAAGATCTACGTCGGCGACGGGATCTCGGATCGGCAGCAGGCGGCGCTCGAAGCCGTGCTGCCGCTCGCCTTCGGCGGCTTCCGATCGACGATGCAGTCGCTCACCAAGGGCCGGCTGACGATGGAGATGAGCGAAGACCACGTGCGCTTCTCGGGACCGGAGTCGTCGGTCGACATGGAGGTGATGCGCGGCTTCGGCGATCGACCGGTGAAGATTCTCAATCTGCCGAACCCGGCCTACCAGGACTACACGCAGTACCGATCCGTGTCGCACAGCCACCAGAGCGCCGATCACCACTTCTCGCACTCCGGCACGAACGGGTTCACGTCCACGATGCGCGCCGGCAGCCGCTGAGGGGATCTTCCGCACGACGGAGCGCCTGCTCGACCTGGCGCCCGCTCGCCTCAGAGCGCGCGCCGCAGACTGCCCTCGCTTCGGGCGTCCGCCTGGACGCGGGTGATCACGCCGCTGCCTGGATACAGTTGGGGTGGGCGCGGGGCAAAGTAGGGAACAAGTTACATACCTCCAGCGCACCTTCAGAGCACGCCGTCGACGATTCTGCTGAGCTGCTTCTATCGGCAGCGCAAAGAGTTCGGTCCCTCCGGCACGGCTGCGGCCGCGGCTCCCGCCACCTGCGGGTATGCGTTTGCACTTCAGGTGAGCAGGCAAGGCCGGGGCGTGAGGCCCCGGCCGCGGCCAGGAGGTGCTCTATGAGGCGTTTGGCCCTTGCGCTCATCGTCGCCGCAGGCGTTTCGGCGTGCAGCGGCAATTCCGTGACTTCTCCCTCGTCCGGCGGACCCGGTCAGCCGACACCGGACGCGACCTATACGCTGACGGGACAGGTGAAGCTCGGCGTCTCCAACTCCGGCATCTCGGCCGCGACGGTGACCATCGAAGACGGCCCGAATGCCGGCAAGTCGGCGGTGACCGACGGCGTCGGGCACTACGAGATCTCCGGCCTGACCGCCGGAGTGATGACCGCGACCGCGACGGCGACGGGCCACGTGCCGTCGTCTCAGGCGGTGACCGTGGCCGCCGAGGACCATGAGAGCACGGTCAACTGGCCGCTGATGCCGACGCAGGCCTGGACGCGGTCCGGAGCGGGCGACACCGTTTTCCAGATGCCGGGCTACTTCAGCCAGGTCCGCATTCAGGGCGCGCCTCACACCGAGTGCGAGGACTTCGTCGTCAAGCTTGCCGGACGCGTGATCGTGAACACGATTCTCGGCACATGCGCCGAGGCGCAGGCCCGCATCTACGACGCCCTTCACGTGACCGACGGCGGCGGCACGGTCGAGATCGTCAGCTCGACGGCGATCGACTGGGCCTTCAACGAGCAGCGCTGACCAGGCGCGGCGTGACGCGGCGCGGAGGGGCAGAGCGACTGCGGAGTCCGAATCGAGTGGATCACGGCGAACGGCGCACCCGGAGACGGGCGGCGCCGTTCGCTCTGTGAGGCTGGCGCCGCGGGCGTGGGCGCCACCGGGCGGTTGACACGAGCTCAGCGCGTGATGCGCTCGATGCCGCCCATGTATGGACGGAGAGCCGGGGGCACGAGGATCGAGCCGTCGGCCTGCTGATAGTTCTCCAGAATGGCGATGAGCGTGCGTCCGACCGCGAGTCCGGACCCGTTCAGCGTGTGGACGAACTCGGCCTTCCCCGAGCCGTCGCGCCGGAACTTGATGTTCGCGCGGCGCGCCTGGAACGCCTCGGTGTTGCTGCACGAGGAGATCTCGCGATAGGTCTGCTGGCTCGGCAGCCACACTTCGATGTCGTAGGTCTTCGCCGAGGCGAACCCCATGTCTCCGGTACACAGAAGGACCGTGCGGAACGGGAGGTCGAGGCGCCGCAGCACCTCTTCCGCATTCGCGACCAGCGACTCGAGCTCCGCGTGCGACTGTTCGGGCGTCGTGAACTTCACGAGCTCGACCTTGTCGAACTGATGCTGCCTGATCAGTCCCCGGACGTCCTGCCCGTAGGATCCGGCCTCGCTGCGGAAGCAGGGCGTGTACGCGGTGTACTTGATCGGCAGGTCCCGGCCGTCGAGGATTTCCCCCCGGTGCAGGTTCGTCAGCGGCACCTCCGCCGTCGGGATCAAGTAGAGATCCCAGTCTCCGCCGATCTTGAACAGGTCCGCTTCGAACTTCGGCAGATTGCCGGTGCCGACGAGCGAGGCGGCGTTCACCATGAACGGCGGCTCCATCTCGCGATAACCGTGCTCGGTCGTGTGGAGATCGAGCATGAAGTTGATCAACGCGCGCTCGAGCCGAGCGCCCGCGCCGCTCAGCACCGTGAAGCGCGCGCCGGCCACCTTAGTACCCCGCTCGAAGTCGATGATGCCGAGTGCCGGCCCGAGGTCCCAGTGCGCCTGCGGCGTGAAGTCGAACGCGCGCGGCGTGCCGACCTGCCGGACCGTGGGGTTGTCGGCGGCGCTCGCGCCGACGGGGACGGTCTCGTGCGGAAGATTGGGGAGCACCAGCAGCGACTGGTCCCGCTGATGCTCGATCGAATCGAGCTGCGCGCCGAGCTGCTTGATCTGCTGGGCGCGTTCGCGGTTGCGCGCCTGGATCGGCGCGGTGTCGTGCCCCTGCCGCTTCGCCCGGGCGATCTCGTCGCCCGACGTGTTCTGCTCGCGCTTCAGGCTCTCGAACTCGGCGATCAACCGCCGCCGCGCGGCATCGAGCGTGGCCAGGTGTTCGAGCGCCTGTTCAGGGTCGAGTCCGCGGCTGCGCAGACCGTTGCGAACGGCGTCCATGTGATCGCGAACGTAAGCAGGATCGAGCATGCAACCTCGGCCTTCCATTGTATATGGGCGGCATCTGGAGTTCTGTTACGATCCCCGGGTGACGACTACGGTCCGCAAAGCCGTCTTTCCCGCCGCCGGGCTCGGCACCCGATTCCTTCCGGCGACCAAGGCGCAGCCCAAGGAAATGCTGCCGCTCGTCGACAAGCCGATCATCCAGTACGGCGTCGAAGAGGCCGTCGCGTCGGGCATCGACAACATCATTCTCGTCACCGGCCGCGGCAAGAACGCCATCGAGGATCACTTCGACGTGTCGGTGGAGCTCGAGACGTTCCTCGAGACGAGAGGGAAGCGCGAGCTGCTCGTGGAGATCCGGAAGATCTCCAACATGATCAACTTCGCCTACGTGCGGCAGGGCGAACCGCTCGGCCTCGGTCACGCCGTGCTCGTCACGCGCGAGCTGGTCGGCAACGAACCCTTCGCGGTGATCCTCGCCGACGATGTGATCGACGCGACACCGCCGGCGGTCCGGCAGCTGGTCGACGTGTTCGAGCGTGTGCAGGGCCCGGTCCTCGCGGTGGAACGCGTCCCGATGGACGAGGTCTCGAGCTACGGCGTCATCGCCCCGGATCTCTCGGTCGATCTCGGCCGGGGCGTCTACCAGGTGGCCGACTTGGTCGAGAAGCCGCCGCGCGATCAGGCGCCGTCGGACCTCGCGATTATCGGCCGCTACATTCTCACGCCGGACATCTTCGCGGCGCTCGACGCCACCAAGAGGGATCGCACGGGCGAGATCCAGCTCACCAACGGTCTGCGCGAGCTGCTGAAGTCACGGCCCATCTACGCGTGCGAAGTGCAGGGCGTCAGGCACGACACCGGGAACAAGCTCGGATTCCTGAAAGCGGTGGTCTACTTCGCGCTGCGCCGTCCCGACATCGCCGAGAAGTTCGCCGCGTACCTGAGCACGGTCGGACTCGAAATCCCCGCGAAACGCTGACAACGACGCTAGTCGCTCTTGCTCGAGGGCGCGGGCGCGCTGCTCTTCGGCGTGCTCTCGCTCGACGCCGGTGCGGCGTCGGCGGCCTTCGTCTCCGCCGGCTTACCGGCGGCCGCGGCCTCGGTCGTGGAGGACCCGCTCTTCTTCTCGCCCCCGCCGCCGTCCTTCTTGGCGTAGTCGGTGATGTACCAACCCGACCCTTTGAACTGGAAGGCGGGAGACGCCACCAGCTTGCGTACCGGCGACCCGCACTTCGGGCAGGTCTCGACGGGGGGATCGGAGAACTTCCGAATGACTTCGAAGCGGTGTCCGCAGCTGTCGCACTGATATTCGTAAAGCGGCATGGTCGTGATTCGCTATCTTCGGGTGTTACTCGAGGACACGCCAGCGCGTCACTCGAGGACGTCGCCTGGGTCGCTGCCCAGCATGAGGTGCCGGTGCAGCCAGAACGGCGCCGTCCCGTTCGAGAGCAGCTTGTCGTGGAAGTCCCGCAGCGAGAAGGCCTTCCCCTGCTGTGCCTTGTAGTCCTGGCGAAGCTTCAGCAGCATCATCTTCCCGGCGCTGTACACCAGATACGTGGGATCGAAGGTGCCGCGCTCGGCTTCACGGCGCGCGGCGGCCTCGCCGAGATAGGCGTCCTCGCGGAACAGGCGCACGCCCTGTTCCACTGACATGTCTTCGGTGTGCAGCTTGATCCCGACGATGAAGCGCACGAGCCGGATCAGCGATTCCGCGAGCTGGCCGAGCCGGATGCTGTGATCGTGGCCTCCGAAGCCGTTCTCGATCATCATCTGCTCGCAGTAGTGCGCCCAGCCCTCGACGAACGACGCGGAGGCGAAGAGGATCGACTTGCGCGCCTTCGACGTCACCTTGCGCAGGTGCTGATAGTGCAGGAAGTGACCCGGATAGACCTCGTGAATCGAGATGGACCACAGCGTGGGTAGGTTGTAGTCCTGGAGGTATTCGGCCTGGCGCTCCCGCGGCCATGAGGGATCCGCGTCGGTCAGGTAGTAGTAGGCCCTCGTCGGCTTGCTCTCGAACGGGCCAGGCGTCCACATGCTCGCGAAGGACCAGCGGTAGAACTCGGGCGTCGGGGCGACGAGCACCGGCTCGCCTTCGGGAACCGTGATCAGGGCCTGCCGCTCGAGAAACGTCTTCAGTTCCTGCAGCTGCTCGCGTCCGACCTTGACGAGATCGCCGGGCGCAGGGTGGTGCGCCTCTTTCGTCTTCGCCCACGCGGCGAGCGGATCGCTCCCGTTCAACTTGCCGGCGAGCTGCCGGAACGCTTCCTGCGTGGCGGCGAGCTCGCGTTCGGCGATCGTGAGCAGCCGATCGACCGGCAGCGTGATGCCTTCTTCGAGCCGGAGCTTCTGCTCGAACTTGTCGCGCCCGAGCCTGAAGGACGCGCGGGCCTTGGGCGCGACGTCCTTCTCGAGGTACTCGACGTAGGCCCCGACCGCGTTCGACGCTTCGAGCTGCGCGTCGGCGAGGTCGCCGAGCAGATGCAGATCGTCCACGTCGGCGAAGGCGCGCGGAAGGTCCTCGTCGATGAACTTCAACGCCCCTCGCATCGTCTCGATGCCGACCTTCACGAAGATGCCGGGGGGATCCTTGATGTTGTCGCGGGCCGCCTGGATGAGGCGCGGCGTCTGCCGCAGCTTCGAGAGGACGCGGCGCGCTCGTTCGGGCGCCGGCGCGTGCGTGAAGAGCGCCTGTCCCGCGAGGCTGGAGGCAAGGACGTCGGCGTAGAACTGCGGGTTGCGCTCCCATGTGCGCACGACCTCGAGCTCGAACATCCGGCCGCGCAGGTGCGACGCGAGCATGCGGTGCTCCAGCGCCTCGACCTCGGTGAGGCCCGTGCGGTCGATCTCCTCGAGCCGCCGAAGGTAACCCGATAGCGCGCGCGCCTCCTGATCGATGGCGTGCCGGCTCAGGTCCTCGAGCAGGTCGTCGTGCGTGTGCACCCCGTCGAGCGTCGCGTGCGTCGGGTGCGTTTCATGGAGGTATCCAAGCAGGTCGTCGACGAAGTGCGGAAGCGGTTCGGAAACGGGCATGTGTGCTAACGAATCTGATTAGGCTTCGTGGGCTCGGTTCACGTCAGGCTTGGCGCGATCCGCCAATGGTACAATAAAGACCGAGCCGATGGCCGGTACGCTGTTCGTCGTTGCGACGCCCATCGGCAACCTCGAGGATCTGTCCGCCAGGGCACTGCGCGTGCTCCGGTCCGTCCAGCTCCTCGCCGCAGAGGATACCCGGCATACCGCGCATCTCCTCCAGCGTTTCGGCATCACGACGCCGATCACCAGTCTGCACGAGCACAACGAGACGGCCAAATCGGCCGCGCTGATCGATCGCCTGCAAAAAGGAGACGATGTCGCGCTGGTGTCGGACGCCGGTACGCCTGGTGTGTCCGACCCTGGGGCGCACCTCGTGCGGCGTGCACATGATGTTGGCGTCCGCGTGGAGCCGATTCCAGGTCCGAGCGCCGTCGTGTCCGCCCTATCGGCATCCGGGCTTTCTGGGGCGGCGTTCGTATTTTTGGGCTTTCCACCAACTAAAGCAGCCGAACGAAAGGCGTGGATGGCCAAAATTAGGTCATCTGCCACTGTTGCGCCGGTCGCAGTGTTCTACGAGGCCCCCCATCGCATCCAGTCGACGCTCGCTGAGCTTGCGGCGAATTTTCCAGGTATCGACGTCCTGGTCGCACGCGAGCTCACGAAGGCGCATGAACAGCTGAGGTTTGGCCCGATCTCGTCCTTCACGGGAGAAGACGGCCGCGGCGAGTATACGGTCGTCATGGATATTGGTCGAATAACAGAGTCACATGAGCCCGCGCGAGCCCCAGACGCCGTCGGCGTGGCGGCAGAATTTGGCGAATTGACCAATAACTCTGGCCTGACTCGTCGCCAGGCGATCGCAGCGCTCAGCCGAAAATATGCGGTTCCAGCTCGGCAAATCTTCACGTGGATCGATCAAGGCCGGTCTTCTGCCGGTTGACCGAAATCTCCCGCGTCTGATAAGGTTTCCCACACTTTTTCGGCGTCTTCTCACGTGTTCGCAGTAAGCCCGACTATGGCGAAGCAGCGACCTCAGCCGAAACACAACGCCAAGATCTCCCCCAACCGGTCCGCCAGCGACGCGCCGTCGATGCCCCGCAGCCAGGACCTGCCCGTCCCGCACGGCAGCACCCCGCGACGGTCCACGTACGTGGAAGCGGTCGCCGTCTACGAGAAGGGTCTCCAGGCGCTCCAGCGGCACCAATACCAAGAAGCCCTGAGCCTCTTTCAGTCCGTGTTGTCCGCGTATCCGGAAGAGCGCGAGCTGCACGAGCGGGTCCGTCTCTACCTGAATATCTGCCAGCGGCACGCCGCGCCGCTCGCCGCCACGCCGATGAGCGTCGACGAGCGCCTCTACGCCTCGACGCTGGCCTTGAACGGCGGACGTTACGACGAAGCGATCTCGCACCTCCGCCTGGTCCGCGACGAAGATCCAGACAACGACCACGCGCTCTACATGCTGGCCGTCGCCCACGCCCAACGCGGGGAACACGCCGAGGCGCTCGCCCACCTCGAACGGGCCATCGCGTTGAATCCGGAGAACCGCGCCCTCGCCCGCCGCGACTCGGACCTCGAGCCGCTGCACGCCAACGAGACCTTCCAGCAGGCGATCGACGCCGGCGGAGGCAGAGCTCCCGCATCCCGCAGCCGAACAGCGCGATAATCGAGGACGTCATGTCCGACGTCCACATCGTCATCCTTGCCGCCGGCAAGGGCACCCGGATGAAGTCCGCCCGGCCGAAGGTCCTCCACACGCTCGCCGGCGCGCCGATGATCGCCCATGTCATCGACATGGCCGCCGCCCTTCGCCCGGCCAGCATGACGGTCGTCGTGGGACATCAGGCCGAGGTGGTCAGGCGCGCTCTGGGCGATCGCAGGGATCTCGCGTTCGTGGTCCAGGAGCCACAGCTCGGAACGGCCCACGCCCTTTTGACCACGGAGCCGCTGCTCGGCCTCCGGCAAGGCACGCTGGTCCTTCTTTCGGGCGACGTCCCCGCCCTCGACTCCGCAACGCTGGGAAATCTCATCGAGACGCACCTCCGCCAGGGTGCCGCGGCGACAATCCTGACGGCGTCCGCGCCGAAGCCGACGGGCCTTGGCCGAATCATTCGTGACGGCGGGAAGATTGCACGTATTGTCGAGGAGAAGGATGCCAGCCCAGCCGAACGTGAGATTCGCGAGTTCAATGCCGGCATCTACGCGTTCCAGCTGCAGGGCCTGTTCACGGCGATTCGGCGCATCGGGTCGGACAATGCCCAGAACGAGTATTACCTGCCCGATCTCATCTCGGTCTTTCGCAGCGAGGGGCGAGAGGTGGCGTCGGTGACCGTCGAGGATGCGTCGAAGGTCCAGGGGATCAACAGCCGCGCCGAGCTCGCCTCGGTCGGGCGGGCGCTCCGGCACCGAAAGAACACCGAACTGATGGCCGAAGGGGTGACCCTCGAGGATCCCGACACGATCTACGTCGACGCCGCCGTGCGCATCGGCGCGGACACGGTGATCCACCCCGGCGTCTCGATCGAGGGGCAGACGGTGATCGGAACCGGATGCGAAATCCACTCGGGCGTCCGGATCGTCAACTCGACGATCGGCGATCGTGCGGTGGTCCTGAATCACTGCGTCGTCACCGACAGCCGGCTCGGCGACGACACGTCGGTCGGCCCGTTCGCCCACCTCCGCAACGAGGCGGCGATGGGAACGCGCGCCAGGGTCGGCAACTTCGTCGAGATGAAGAAGACCTCGCTCGGCGCGGGATCGAAGGCGATGCACCTCACCTATCTCGGTGATGCCTCGATCGGCACTCAGGTGAACGTCGGCGCCGGCACCATCACCTGCAACTACGACGGGGTGCGCAAACACCCCACGACGATCCACGACGGCGCATTCATCGGAAGCGACTCGCAGCTGATCGCGCCCGTCACGATCGGCGAGGGGGCGTACGTCGGTACGGGAACGACCGTTCGGGAAGACGTGCCTCCGGGTGCGCTCGCCGTGAGCGCCGGCCGCCAGCGGAACATCGAGGGGTGGGTCGAGAAGAAGCGCTCCCGCGCAGGCAAGTGACGCATCCGCAATTCCAGGTGGCCTGACTATGTGCGGCATCATCGGATACATCGGTCCCAAGGACGTGGTCCCCGTTCTGATCGACGGCCTCCGCAAACTGGAGTACCGCGGCTACGACTCCGCGGGCGTGGCCGTCGTGCACGACGGCACGGTGACCCTCCGCCGCAGCGCGGGCAAGTTGTCGAACCTCGAAAACGCGATCGACACCGACCCGATCAACGGCGAATACGGCGTCGGCCACACGCGCTGGGCGACGCACGGCCGGCCGACCGAGGAGAACGCCCACCCTCACAGGGACTGCACGGGCCGCATCGTCGTCGTCCACAACGGGATTATCGAGAACTATCTGGATCTGAAGCACGAGCTGCAGCGCCAGGGGCACCGCTTCGTCACGGAAACCGACACCGAAATCGTGGCGCACCTGGTCGAGCGCGAGATGCGCGACGACGGCTTGGAGAACGCCGTCCGGCGGGCGCTGCTCTTGATGCGCGGCCTCTTCGCGCTCGTGCTGATCTCCGCCGACGATCCCGAAAAGATCGTTGCCGTGCGAAACGGCCCGCCGATCGTCGTGGGGCTCGGAGAGGGCGAGTTCTTCGTCGCCTCGGACATCCCTGCCATCCTGAGCCACACCCGCGACGTCGTCTTCCTGGGCGACGAGGAGATGGCCGTCATCACGAGAACCGGCGTCAGCTTCACCGATTTCTTCGGACGCCCCGTATCGGCGGCGACACAGAGGGTCCTCTGGGATCCGATCATGGCGGAGAAGGCCGGCTACAAGCACTTCATGCTCAAGGAGATCTTCGAGCAGCCGACCGCCGCGCGCGAGACGATCCTCGGCCGCGTGTCACAGGACACGGGACGCGTCTTCCTCGAAGAGATGGCGATCACCGAGGCGCAGCTCGCCGAGACCGAGCGGGTCACGATCCTGGCCTGCGGCACGTCGTGGCACGCGGCGCTGGTCGGCAAGTTCCTGATCGAGCGGCTCGCCAGGATCCCGGTCGACGTCGACTACGGGTCGGAGTACCGGTACCGTCATCCGATCGTCAATCCGCGCACGCTGGCCGTCGTCATCACCCAGTCTGGAGAGACGGCCGATACGCTCGCGGCGCTTCGGGAGGCGAAGAAGGAAGGCGCGCGGAGCATCGCCATCTGCAACGTCGTCGGCAGCATGGCCACGAGGGAGACCGACGGCACGGTCTACACGCACGCCGGGCCTGAAATCGGGGTCGCCTCGACCAAGGCCTTCACGTCGCAGCTCGTTGCCCTGTATCTGCTGGCGCTCCGGCTCGGACAGGTGCGCGGGGTGCTGACCGCGGACGCCTCGCGCCCACACGTCGACGCGCTGCTGCAGCTGCCGGTGCTGCTCGAGCAGGTGTTGAAGCTCGCGCCCGAGATCGAGGAGGTCGCGGCGCGCTTCTACACGCGAACCGACTTCCTCTATCTCGGCCGTGGCATCAACTATCCGATCGCCCTCGAGGGCGCGCTGAAGCTCAAGGAAATCTCCTACATCCACGCCGAAGGCTACCCGGCCGGCGAAATGAAGCACGGTCCCATCGCGCTCATCGACGAGCGGATGCCGGTCGTCACCATCGCGCCGCACGACGCCGTGTTCGAGAAGATGATCGGCAACATGCAGGAGGTCAAGGCCCGCGGCGGTTCGGTCATCGCGCTGACGACGCGCGGCGACGACAAGCTCGCCAGCATCCTCGACCCCGACCACGACGTCATCCTTCAGGTGCCAGCCGCCAGCGAGCTGCTCATTCCGGTCGTCATGACCGTGCCGCTCCAGTTGCTCGCGTACGACATTGCCGTGCGCCGCGGCTGCGACGTCGACCAGCCGAGGAATCTCGCGAAGAGCGTCACGGTCGAGTAGAGTGCTTGAGGGAGCGCCGGCTCCCTCGTCTCCGCCTCGACCGGCGTCGATCCCGATTCCCAGACGAGTACCCGACCACAGAGCAATGCAGTTCCTCGACACCCTGAACACCGAGCAGCGCGAAGCCGTGCTCCACGTTTCCGGACCGCTGCTCATCCTGGCAGGAGCGGGCTCCGGCAAGACGCGCGTCATCACCAGCCGCATCGCGTACCTCGTCGGCGACGGGCATGCCCGGCCGAACGAAGTCCTCGCCGTGACGTTCACGAACAAGGCGGCCGAGGAGATGCGCACGCGCGTCGAGACGCTCCTCGGCGAGGACTGCAGCCGCATGTGGGTCTCGACCTTCCACTCGCTCTGCGCGCGCCTGCTCCGGCGCGAGGCGCCGGCGATCGGACTGTCACGCGACTTCGTGATCTACGACTCGTCCGACCAGCTCACCGTCGTCAAGCAGGCCCTGAAGGAGCTCCAGATCGACGACAGCTTCGTGCAGCCGCGCGCGGCGCTTTCGCGGATCAGCCACGCGAAGAACCGCATGGAGACGCCCGAGCAGCTGTCGGCGTCCGCGGGATGGAACCGCCGCGACGAGCACATCGCGAAGGTCTACGCGCGGTATCTCGCGACCCTGAAGGAGGCCAACGCGCTCGACTTCGACGACCTGCTGCTGAAGACGGTGGACCTCTTCGAAACCGCGCCCGCGGTGCGCGCCAAGTACGCCGAGCAGTTCCGCTTCGTCATGGTCGACGAATACCAGGACACGAACCGGCCGCAGTATCTGCTGATCCGCCGGTTCTCGGAGGTGTACCGCAATCTCTGCGTCGTGGGCGACCCCGACCAGTCGATCTACAAATGGCGCGGGGCGGATCTGCGCAACATCCTCGACTTCGAGCACGACTTCCCCGAGGCGCGCGTCGTCAAGCTCGAGCGCAACTACCGCTCGACGCAGGTGATCCTCGACGCGGCATCCGCCGTGATCAGCCAGAACCGCAACCGCAAGGACAAGCAGCTCTGGACGGACCAGAAGGGCGGCGACCGCATCGTGTACTTCCGGGGCGCCGACGAGCTCGAGGAGGCGGACTTCATCACACGCACGGCGCGGCGCGGCCTGGCCGACGACGTCGAGTCGATGGTGGCAATCCTGTACCGCACGAACTCCCAGTCGCGCGCGATCGAAGACGCGCTGATGCGGGAGGGGCTTTCGTACAAGATTGTCGGCGGCGTCCGCTTCTACGAGCGGAAGGAGATCAAGGACGCGCTCGCGTACCTGCGCCTGATCCTCAACCCGCACGACGATGTCAGCCTCCGGCGGGTGATCAACACGCCGTCACGCGGCATCGGCAAGGGGGTGATGGACGCGCTCGAGCGCGTCGACACGGCGACCTCATCGAGCGACCTGCCGCTGCTGGCCGCTGGACTTGCGCCCGCGCAGTCGGCCAATTCGCTCTGGTCGAAGCTGGTGCACGGACTCGACGAAGGCGCATTCGCTCCACGCGCGGCGTCGGCGCTCACCGTGTTCCGCGACCTGATCGTCGGCCTGGCCGCCATCGCACGACATGAGCCGGTCTCGATCGCCATCGGCAAGATGCTGGACCGCAGCGGCTACATCCAGGACCTGCGCGAAGAGCGGAGCGAGGAAGCGGAAGCCCGCGTCGAGAACCTTGCCGAGCTCGTATCCGCCGCCCGCGAGTACGAGAGCCGCGAACCCGAGCCGGCGGTCGGAGGCTTCGTCGATCGGCTGTCCCTGCTGTCGGACGTGGACGAAGAGCAGGGCACACGCGATGCGCGGATCTGGATGATGACGTTGCACAGCGCAAAAGGGCTCGAGTTCCCGATGGTCGTCCTTGCCGGACTCGAGGAAGGGCTCTTCCCGCACTCCCGCTCGTCGGAGGACGAGGAGGAGCTCGAGGAAGAGCGGCGGCTCTGCTACGTCGGCATGACGCGCGCCCGCCAGCGCCTCGTCATCACGGGTGCGGCCAGGCGGCGCGTCTTCGGCGAGTACCAGGCGAGCGAGCCTTCCAGGTTCATCGACGAGATCCCTTCTGAGCTGCTGGAACGCTCGGTCAGTTCGTTCTCATCGTCCAGCCATCAGAGCAGCTTCTCGTCGTCGCGCGGATGGTCGAGGGACCAGTTCCGGCCGTCGGGCAGCGGAGTCGGCGGCCGGACGCGCGAGCAGGAGCCGACCTACGCCTACGAAGACGAAGATCAGTCCGCCGGCCTCGTGCTGCGCGCGGGCATGCGCGTCCGTCATCAGCAGTTCGGCGTCGGACACGTCATCAGCGTCGAACCGCTCGACGGCGACGCGAAGCTCGTCGTGCGCTTCAACAGTGCGGGCGTCAAGACGCTTCGCGCGAAGTACGCGCGCCTCCAGATGGCCTGAACTGCGCGATCGCCTCGACGTGATCGGTGTGCGGGAACATGTCGACGGCACGGAGGGCGGCGAGACGGTAGCCGGCAGCCTCGATCGCCGGCAGCTCGTCGCGGAGGGCTTCAGGGTTGCACGACACGTAGGTGACGCGCGGAGGCGCGAGCCCGGCGAAGACGGCGTCGATCACCGCTGACCCGCATCCCTGGCGCGGCGGATCGAGCACGACGGCATCCCAGCTCGACGCCCGCAGGCGCGGCAGCACGTGGTCGACTCTCCCGGCCACGAAGCGCACGCGCCCCTCTGGAACGCGATTCAGGGCCGCGTTCGCGTTCGCGTCCCGTATCGCCTGGGCGTTCTCCTCCACGCCGGTCACTCGCGCGCCCGCCAGCGCAAGGGGCAGCGTCAACAGTCCGCTCCCGCAGTACAGATCCAGGACCCGCTCTGCGCCGGACACCGATCGCACGACGATCCCCTGGAGCACGCCCGCGGCGCGGACGTTGGTCTGAAAGAACGCAGCCGGCGAGACGAGGAACGACACGCCTCCAACACGCTCGCGCACGTGCCGGATTCCGTCGATCCGAATCGTCGTCTCGCCGACCATGAACGGACCTGGCTCGTCGTTGATGTTGATGAACAGGCCGTCGGGTCTGTCGCGCGACTCGAGCAGCGCTCGTATGGGACGCCGCAGCGCCTTGTCGTTCCGCGTGACGACCAGCATCGCGACCGCTTCTCGATCGTCTGCCGTCGTGCGGACGATTAGGTGGCGCAGGACGGCCGCCCTGCCGCGGCCGCCCGCCGCGCCGATGCCGGCCGCGAGCAGGCGATCCCGCAAGGCGAACGCGATGCGGTTCGCCCGCTCACTGTGAACCGGACACTCCTCGATGGCAACGACGCGCTGCGACCCGCGTGCGAAATGCCCCATCGTCAGGCCGCGGCCGTCCGGCCCAGGCGCGAACACGAACGCGGCCTTCTGACGAAAGCGCTCCGGGTCCGCAACGGTGGCCTGACCCGGTCCCGGAGACCCGTCGAAGGGCGGAGACGACGCGACCGAGTCGCCGGTGAAGAACGATCGCGCGGACCGTGCCTCGCGCGGCAGGTGCGGAGCGAAGAGGCTCCGCAGCGCCGCGTCCTTGGAGGCCAACTGCTCGGCGTAGGAGAGATGGAGCAGGGAACACCCGCCGCAGACGCCTGCGTGTCGACAGAACACGCCCGGCTGTGGCGGACCAGTCGTCACGCGCCGGTCGGCGGTTCCTCGCCGGGTGTCGGTCCACCCTGAGCCGGCCCGCCGCCTTCGTCGGTCGGCGCCGCGGCCGTCTCCTCACCGGTCGTGTCCTTCTCGTCGAGCTTCGCCACGCCGACTACCGCGTCGTCGTCTTCGATGTCGATGAGGCGGACGCCTTGTGTGGCGCGGCCGATGACGCGCATGTCGTCGGTCAGCATTCGCAGCATCATGCCCTGCTGGGTAACGAGCAAAATTTCGTCGCCGGACTGCACGTAGGCGACGCCGACCACCTCGCCGTTGCGCTCGCTCGTGTCGATGTTGATGATGCCGACGCCGCCGCGAGACTGGATCCGGTACTCCTCGATCTCGGTCCGCTTGCCGTAGCCGTGTTCGGTCACCGTCAGCAGGGTGCCGCCAGGGCGCACCGCTTCCATCCCGACGACGTAGTCGTCGTCGCGCAGCGTGATGCCTCTGACGCCGTACGCCGTGCGTCCCATCGGCCGCACGTCGTCTTCGGGGAAGCGGATGGCCATGCCTTGACGCGTTCCGATGACCATCTCGCTCGATCCGTCGGTCACCTGGACCGCGATCACCGCGTCGCCGTCCTCGACCCCCATCGCGATGATGCCGCCGGCGCGCGGGTTGCTGAACGCGGACAGCGACGTCTTCTTGACGATGCCCCGGCGCGTGCCCATGACGACGAACTTGTCGTCGTCGAACGTCTTGACCGTCAGCATCGCGGCAATGCGTTCGCCTTCCTCCATCGAGACGAGGTTCGCGATCGACTTGCCCTTGCCGCCAGGCCCGACGTCCGGGATCTCGTGCACCTTCAGCCAATAGGCGCGTCCGCGATCCGAGAAGATCATGATGTAGGCGTGCGTCGACGCCACGAAGATGTGGCTGACGAAGTCTTCGTCCTTCGTCCGCATGCCGATCCGTCCCTTCCCGCCGCGCCGCTGGTTGCGGTACTGCGAGATGGCGGTACGCTTGATGTACCCGGTGTTGCTCACCGTGATCGCCATGTCTTCCTCGGCGATCAGATCCTCGATGCTGAGCTCCTCCGCTTCGCCCTCGATGATCTCGGTGCGGCGCTCGTCCGCGTAGCGGGCGCGCACCGACTTCAGCTCGTCGACGATGATCTGCATCAGCAGGCGATCACTGGCGAGAATCGCGCGCAGGCGCTCGATGGTCTGCAGCAGCTCCGCGAGCTCGTCGAGGATCTTCTGCCGCTCGAGACCGGTCAGGCGCTGCAGCTGCATGTCGAGGATCGCCTGCGCCTGGATCTGCGACAGGCCGAACTTCGACATCAGGCCCTCGCGCGCCTCGGGCACGGTCTTCGACGCGCGGATGTGCGCGATCACCGCATCGATGTGGTCGAGCGCGATCTTGAGGCCTTCGAGAATGTGGTAGCGCGCCTCGGCCTTGCGCAGCTCGAACTCCGTCCGGCGCCGCACGACTTCCCGGCGGAACTCGACGAAGCTCTCGACCAGCTCCAGCAGCGTCAGCACCTTCGGCCGCCCGCCGACGATGGCGAGCATGATGATCCCGAAGGAGGACTGGAGCGGCGTGTGCTTGTACAGGTTGTTGAGGACGACCTCCGGCACCTCGCCGCGCTTCAACTCGACGACGATCCGCATGCCCTCGCGGTCGGATTCGTCCCGGAGGTCGGAGATGCCCTCGATGACCTTCTCGCGCACCAGATCCGCGATGCGCTCGATGAGCCTCGCCTTGTTCACCTGATACGGAATCTCGGTGAACACGATCGAGGTCTTGTCGCCCTTGCGGGTCGCCTCGGTCGTCGAGCGCGCGCGCATCAGCACGGCACCGCGTCCCGTGGTGTACGCCTGGAGGATGCCCCCCCGGCCAACGATGTGTCCGCCGGTGGGGAAGTCGGGGCCCGGAATCAGCTTGATCAGCTGACGCAGCTTCTCCGCGCGCGAAGGTGGCGCAACGCCAGGGTCGCCGAGGTAGCGGTGCTCGATGATCCAGATGCACCCGTCAATCACTTCACCCAGGTTGTGCGGCGGAACGTTCGTGGCCATGCCGACCGCGATACCCGCGCTGCCGTTCACCAGCAGGTTCGGGAATGGCGCCGGCAGAACGGTCGGCTCTTCTGTGGTCTCGTCGTAGTTCGGGCTGAAGTCGACGGTCTCCTTGTCGAGGTCCGCCATCATGTCGTCGGCCAGCGCCTGGAGCCGGGCCTCCGTATAGCGCATCGCCGCGGGCGGGTCGCCGTCGACCGAGCCGAAGTTCCCCTGGCCGTCGACCAGGAGATACCGCATGTTGAATTCCTGCGCGAGCCTGACCAGCGTGTCGTAGATCGATGCGTCGCCGTGAGGGTGGAAGTTGCCCATCACCTCGCCGACGATCTTGGCGCACTTGCGATAGCCGCGCGACGACGACAGGCCCATCGTCTTCATGCCGTACAGCACGCGGCGGTGTGCTGGCTTGAGCCCGTCTCTGGCGTCGGGCAGCGCACGGCCGATGATCACGCTCATCGCGTAATCCATGTACGACCGGCGCATCTCGTCTTCGATGTTGACCGGTTGATGTTGCTGGACGGGCAGATCGGACATAGCGACTCTAGGCGCCGGACGCGTGGCGACGGGCCTGCAGGAAGTTAGAAGTTAGAGAACCCAATCCGCGAAGTGGGAGGTGAGAAGCACCCAAACATCCTGGCCATTCCGAGCCTTCACTTCTCACCTCTTGCTCACCGTAGGTTGCTGGCTTTCTCAACCTGTCAGACGTCCAGGTTCTTGACGTCGAGGGCGTTCTCCTCGATGAACCGGCGTCTCGGTTCGACCTGGTCGCCCATCAGCGTCGTGAACATCTGATCGGCTTCGGTGTGGTCTTCAGCCCGCACCTGCAGCAGCGTCCGCACACCAGGATCCATCGTCGTCTGCCACAACTGGTCAGGGTTCATCTCGCCAAGGCCCTTGTAGCGGTTGATCGCGATCCCCTTCTTGCCGGCGGCGATGAAGTACTCGATCAACTCGTCGATCGAGCCGAGCGTGACATCCGGCTGGTCTGCGCCCGCCTTTCTCACGCGCTCGCGCGGTTCCGCGGCGAGCTTGGTCGCTTCGTCGGCCGGCGCGCCCCCGATGGCGGTTCCGTCACTCGCAGCCACCGGCGGCTCCTCGGCCTCCGCCTCGTCAGTGGCCTCCCCGATGGTGGACACCGTGATGGCACCGTTGAAGGCCGGCATGTCGCGGTGGTTCGCGAGGAGGCTTCGATACTCCGCGGTCGACACGAAGTCGACGCCGATCGCATGCGTGCGCGGATAGCCGCTCGATCGGTCCTCGACCTGCAGGAGGTACCGGCTGTGCTCTTCATCGCCCTGGACGCTGACAGTTCGGGTGTCGTCGGTCAGCGCCCTCGCGAGCGCCTCCAGCCGATCCTTGTCGGCGAAGTAGTCGCGATCCGCGCCGGCGGCGACCAGCGCCTCGACGATCTCGCGAGGATGTCCCCGGCGGACGACCGTCTGCAGCAGCTTCTGGTGGGTCATCATCCGCTGCAGCAGCTTCTCCAGCTCGGCGCCCGACATCTCCACGCCCGACGCCGGAATGCGCACGACCCTCGCGCCGACCGATCGCCGGATCAGATACGCCTCGAGGTCGCGTTCGTCCTTGATGTAGGTCTCCGACTTGCCCCGCTTGACGCGGAACAACGGCGGCTGCGCGATGTAGATGTAGCCGTGCTCGATGATCGCCGGCAGTTGGCGGTAGAAGAACGTCAGCAGCAAGGTGCGGATGTGCGAGCCGTCGACGTCCGCGTCGGTCATGATGATGATGCGGTGATACCGCAGCTTCGCGAGGTCGAAATCCTCCGCGCCGATGCCGCAGCCAAGCGCGGCGATCATCGTCTTGATCTCGTCGCTCGACAGCATCTTGTCGAACCGCGCCCGTTCGACGTTCAGGATCTTTCCCTTCAGCGGGAGGATCGCCTGGAAGCGCCGGTCGCGCCCCTGCTTCGCGGACCCGCCCGCCGACTCGCCCTCGACGATGTAGAGCTCGCTCTGCGCGGGATCACGCTCCTGGCAGTCGGCGAGCTTTCCCGGCAGGGAGCTGCCGTCGAGCGCGCCTTTGCGCCGGACCAGATCGCGCGCCTTCCGTGCGGCCTCTCGAGCGCGGGCGGCGTCGATGGCTTTCCCGATGATCTTGCGAGCGACCGCCGGCGTCTCCTCGAGGAACGCGGAGAGCTTCTCGTTGACGATCGCCTCAACGATCCCCTTGACCTCGGTGTTGCCGAGCTTCGTCTTGGTCTGCCCCTCGAACTGCGGGTGCGGAATCTTGACGCTGATGACCGCCGTCAGGCCTTCGCGGATGTCGTCGCCGGAGACGCTCTCTTTGAGATCCTTCGCCAGGTTGTTGCGTGAAGCGTAGGCGTTGATCGTCCGCGTCAGCGCCGCACGAAATCCGGAGAGGTGCGTTCCGCCTTCGTGCGTGTTGATGTTGTTCGCGAACGAGTAAACCGTCTCCGCGTAGCCGTCGTTCCATTGGAGCGCGATCTCCGCGTCGATCCCATCGCGATCGCCGCGCATGTAGATCGGCTTCTCGTTCACCGCCGCCTTGTTCTTGTTCAGGTGCTGAACGAACGAGACGATGCCGCCGTCATAGTGGAACTTGTGACTCTTGCCGTCGCGCTCATCGTCCAATGTGACGAGAATGCCCCCGTTCAGGAAGGCGAGCTCTCGAAGCCGCTGAGCCAGCGTGTCGAAGCTGAAGACGGTCGTCTCGAAAATCTGGGTGTCCGGCTTGAAGGTGACCTTGGTGCCGCGCCGCTTGGTCGTCCCCGTCATCTCGAGCTCGCCGGACGGCGCGCCTCGCTGGTACGACTGCTGGTAGACATGCCCGTTGCGCCAGATCTCGACGTCGAGCGTCTCCGACAGCGCGTTCACGACCGAAAGGCCGACGCCGTGCAGCCCACCCGAGACCTTGTAGGCGCTGTTCTCGAACTTTCCGCCGGCGTGCAGGACGGTCAGCACGACCTCGGCGGCCGACTTGCCGCTTTCGTGGCGATCCACGGGGATCCCACGGCCGTTGTCGACGACGGTCACCGAGCCGTCGATGTGCAGCGTGACGTTGACCTGATCGCAGTAGCCGGCCAGCGCCTCGTCAATCGCGTTGTCGACGATCTCGTAGACGAGATGGTGAAGACCGGCAGGGCCCGTCGAGCCGATGTACATCGCGGGCCGCTTGCGGACCGCCTCGAGTCCTTCGAGAACCTTGATTTGATCAGCTGAGTAGTCGGCGCCGCTGTCAACGGTGTCGAGACGCCCCGTCGTGGACGAGTCTGCCGGCGATGCGATCGAAATGTCGTTCTGCTCCGTTGGTTCCATCAGACTCGCATCGGCATGATGACGTAGGTGTAGTCGTAGCCTTCCGCCCCGACCGGCGTCATCACGGCCTGGCTGACCTCGTCTTTCAACTCGAGTGCCACCACGTCGGTCGACACGACCGACAGGAAATCGAGGACGTACTGCGCGTTGAAGCAGATCTGCATCGCGGGGCCCGCGTAGTCCACCGGGAGCGTTTCATGCGCTTCGCCCAGCTCGGGGCTGCTCGAGGTCACGTCGACCTTGCCCTTGTCGATGAGGAACTTCACCGCCCTGGACCGCTCGTTCGAGAGCAGCGCCACTCGCTTGACGGCGTTGGTCAGGCGCTCGCGCTCGAACTCGATGTGCTTGTCGTTGCCCTTCGGAATGACGCGCTCGTACGCGGGAAACTGCCCGTCGATCATCCGTGAAATGAGCCGCCGCTCACCGACATCGAAGAACAGATGGTTCTCGCCGCGTTCGTAGCTGACCGTCCCGTCGCTCTCGACGAGCAGCCGTCCGAGCTCCGCCAGCGTCTTTCGCGGAAGAATTGCGCGAATCTCCGGTGCGGACGCGTCGCCGCCTTCGCGCGCCACGGTCACCAGCGCGAGCCTGTGGCCGTCGGTCGCAACCAGGCTCATCGAGTCCCCGCGCAGCACGAGCAGCGCTCCGTTCAGGAAATACCGCGTGTCCTCCCCGGTAATCGCGAACTGCGTCTTCGCGACCATCTCCTTCAACGCGGAGCTCGGCAGCGTCGTCGGCGTCGCCTCTCCCCCCTGGGGCAGCGTGGGGAAGTCGTCCTTGGGGAGGGTCTGCATCCGCGAGTCGAACCGATCGGCGGCGACTTTCACGCCGTTGCGATCCTCCGCGATGCGGATGTCGGTGTCCGGCAGCGACTTCACGATCTCGTAGAGCTTCTTGGCGGGCAGCGTCAGCACGCCAGGCTTGCTGACCGTTGCCGGGCAGCGGCTCCGCAGGCCCACTTCGAGATCGGTCGCGAGGAATTTCAGCTCGCCATCCTTCGCGTCGAGCAGCACGTTAGCCAGGATGGGGATCGTGTTCTTGCGTTCAACGATTCCCTGAAAGAGCTGCAGTTCTCGCAGGAGGTCGTTCTTGCGGACGACGAGTTCCATGGCTGTGCTGACCTCGAAAAGGAGCGGCTTCCGGGGCGCGGCGTCCCCTATGAAGCAAGGAAGATCGAGAAGGAAGAATTATATAGGAAGAGAAGGCGTGTTGAAAAGTAGGTGATGGTCGTTAATCCTTTCGTATGAACAACTTAGATTGTGGAAAAAACGTGGGTCGTCCGAAGGTGTGAAATGGTGCCGCGGGCCTCGATGCACGCGTCAACAGTTCATCCGCAGGAGATCCGCAGCCTCCTTGGCGGGTAGTTGTGGAAATCGTGGAAATCAGCGGAAACCGTCGAGGATTCCAGCGATCAGGTTGTTGAAATCGCTGTCCTTCTTGCGCAACTCCTCGACCTTGCGGATGGAGTGGATCACCGTCGAGTGATGCTTGCCGCCGAAGCTGCGGCCGATTTCCGGCAGCGACGCGTGCGTAAGCGACTTGCACAGGTACATCGCGATCTGGCGCGGCATCGCGACCGACTTGGAGTTGTTTCGCGACTTCAGCTCGGCGAGTTTCAGGTTGTAGTAGTCGGCGATGTACTTCTGAATGATCTCGATCGTGACGGCCTTCTCTTCGTGATCGAGGATGTTCCAGAGCACTTCCTGCGCGAGGGCGAGCGAAATTTCCTGACCCGTCAGCGACGCATACGCGACGAGGCGGATCAGCGAACCTTCGAGTTCGCGGATGTTCGACTTGATCCGCCCGGCGATGTAGATGGCGACGTCGTCGGGCAACGGGACGGCTTCGGCCTCGGCCTTCTTCTTGAGGATCGCGACTTTGGTCTCGAGATCGGGAGACTGGATATCGGCGATGAGCCCCCATTCGAACCGTGAACGCAGGCGCTCCTCGAGCTGAGGGATTTCGTGGGGAGGACAGTCGCTGCTGAGGACGATCTGTTTCTGCGAGTCGTACAGCGCGTTGAAGGTGTGGAAGAACTCGGTTTGCGTGCCTTCCTTGCCGGCCAGGAACTGGATGTCGTCGACCAGCAGCACGTCGACGGTGCGGTAGCGCTCGCGGAAGTCGATGATCCGGTCGTAGCGTACGGCGTTGATCATCTCGTTCATGAAGCGCTCGGACGAGATGTAGGTGAGTTTGAGATTGCGATCGTGCTGCAGCACGTAGTGCCCGACCGCGTGCATCAGGTGCGTCTTCCCGAGACCGACGCCGCCGTAGATGAACAGCGGATTGTAGGACCGCGAGGGGGCTTCGGCCACGGCGCGGCTGGCGGCGTGCGCGAACTGGTTCGACGACCCGACGATGAAGGTGTCGAAGGTGTAGCGGGGGTTCAGACCGACGCTCGACCCGGGCGTCTCCGGGGCCGGAGCGGTCTGCATGATGACCGTTTCTTCAGCGCTCAGCGGGATGGCGCTGCCATCGGACTGCCCGTCGGCGATGAAGTTCACGACCAGCTGCGGACGACTCAGCTCGGCGAGCGACTCGGCGATAACCCCGGAGTAGTGCTTCGTGAGCCAGTCCTTGAAGAGGCTGTTCGGGACGCGGACGCCGACCGACGTCGCGTCTTCGGCGATGAAGCTCGTGGGCTTGAACCAGGTGTAGAAGCTGTGCCGGTTCACCTTGGTCTCGATCCGCGCGAGGATTTGGTCCCAGAGATTCATTTCGCTCAATGAATTCAGTCTTCCGTGGTCCTTCGCCCGCTACACACGGGCTGTTTTCGCGATCTTTCCTGCGGTCACGTGCGAAAAGCCCCGTTTCTCCGCGCGTCAGTGTCTTCGCCTCGTCAAAAACCGCGCAAAACCAGCGTTATTGATGAGCATTCGCGTGAAAGGCACGGATTTCCACAGTTTTTTCCACAGGTGTGGAAAACTTTGGGAAGAGACCAAAGGCGCATGCTGCTGGGGCGGGTGTGCCTGGAGCCGGAATGCGTGAAACGAGGCAGCCGACTGTAGCACAGTCCCACGCCGATTGACACTCTCCGAAGCCGTTCGCTAACATTAGCGGTTCGTTTCAGTTACCGGTGGATCGACTGGGCGGGGGCTCCCCGCGCGGCGTCCGCCCGCGGCAGGCTCGACCCCGAGCTCGGAGACATCGATGAAGGGTAAGCGCACGTTTCAGCCGAACACGCGGCGTCGCCGCAAGGCACACGGATTCCTCGTCCGGATGGCAACGAAGAACGGCCGGCTGGTGCTCAAGCGGCGCCGGGCGAAAGGCCGCAAGCGGCTGACCGTCAGCAGCGAGTAGCAATGGCTGTCCGCACGGTCCGCCCGTGCGGCACACCGGTTACGAGCCGGTTCTCCCGACACGAGCACATCCGAAGCAGGGCTGAGTACCAGCAGATCTACAACGGCGGCATCAAGCTGCACGGCCGGCTCTTTACGCTGTTCAGACGGCCGAACAGCCTCGGGGTCGGGCGGCTCGGAATCGCCGCCACGCGAAAGCTCGGCGGCGCTGTTGTTCGCAACAGAGCAAAACGACTGATACGAGAGGTGTTTCGTCGCAACAAGCCCGATCCTGGCGTCGACCTCGTCGTCGTGCCCAGACGGGAACTGCTCGATGCCAGCCTGACCACCCTTGAACGTGAATTCCGCTACATGCTCGAGCGAAGCGCACGGCGCACACGCTGACGTCCTCGGTCAGGCCCAAGGGCCAGCCCGGACGCCAGGCGTTTCAGTGGCGCTGCTCCTCCTGCGCGGCTACAAACTCTTGATTTCTCCGTTGTTCACCGGGTCGTGCCGGTTCGCGCCCTCGTGCTCCGACTATGCGGCCGAGGCAGTGGCGAACTACGGCGTCGCCCGAGGCGTTTGGCTGGGTGCGAAGCGCCTCGTCAGGTGTCATCCGTTCTGCGCCGGGGGTTACGACCCGGTGCCGCCAAGGAACTGAATTGGAACGCCGCGTTCTCCTCGCCATCTTCCTGTCGTTTCTGGTGCTGTACGCGTACCAGACCTTCTTTCCGTCGACACCGCCGAAGCCGTCGCCCGAGTCGGCCGCAAGCGGCGCGGCGCCCGGCGGCGCGGCCGCCACGGCCAGCCCCGTCGTCCCGTCGCCCGACACGGAGCCAGTCGCCGCCCGGGTCGGTGATACCTCGGAGCGAGAAGTCCGTGTCGAGTCGCCAACCCTCGTGGCCACCTTCACGAACCGGGGCGGCAGGCTGAAGAGCCTGAGGCTCAAGCAATACCTCGACCGCACGGGCGATCCGCTCGAGCTCGTCGACCAGTCCATTGCCGGCAAGCACCCTCTGCCGTTCTCGCTGCGCGTGGACGACGCCGCGGTCACCGCGCAGTTGAACGCCGCGCTCTACACCGTGCAGGAGCAAAAGGACGGTGAGGCACCCGGAGTCGTCTTCGCATACGAGAGCGAATCCGGACTGTCGGTTCGGAAGGCGTTCACGCTCGACCCCACGTCGTACGTGATCGGCGTCGATGTCAGCGGCAGTCGCAACGGGCAGACGCTCACGCCGACCGTGCTGTGGGGGCCCGGCCTCGGCGACAGCGATTCGGACACCGGCCGTGCCGTGAAGCCCGAGGGGCTGTTCGCCTCTGGCGGCAAGGTCACCCGGCTCGACGCGGGTGACGTCGCGTCCCAGTCGACGTATCAGCAGGACTTCGATTACGCCGGCATCGACGACCACTACTTCGCGGCGTTCGCGCTGGATCCGGGTGCCGCCACGGTGACCTACGAAGCGGTGCAGGTGCCGCACCCGCAGAAGCCGGACACGGTGCGGAACCTGATGGCGTTCTCCATCACGCCCGCGCCGGCGGAACGGACGCTGCGGTTCTACGCCGGGCCGAAGAACTTCGAGACGCTCGCGGCCATCGATCGGAATCTCGTCAAGGCGATCAACTTCGGGATGTTCTCGGTCATCGTCGTTCCGCTGCTGCGCTCGCTCAATTGGATCCACGGGTACATCGGCAATTACGGATGGGCGATCTTCATCCTCACCATCCTGATCAACCTGGTGCTCTTCCCGCTGAATCACAAGAGCGTCGTCTCCATGCGCAAGATGCAGGAGGTCCAGCCGCAGGCCAAGGCGATCCAGGAGCGCTACTCGAAGCTGAAGGCCACCGACCCGGCGCGCCAGAAGATGAACCAGGAGATGATGGCGCTCTACCGGGAACACGGCGTGAACCCGGCGAGCGGCTGCATCCCGATTCTGCTCACGCTGCCGGTCTTCC
The DNA here is from genome assembly GCA_050183995.1 of Vicinamibacterales bacterium. Taxonomy (GTDB): domain Bacteria; phylum Acidobacteriota; class Vicinamibacteria; order Vicinamibacterales; family CAVVIG01; genus CAVVIG01. The sequence goes on along the minus strand of JBFXAT010000004.1, from coordinate 61,282 downwards.
TCGCCTTCTACGCGCTTCTGACGACGGCGATCGAACTGAGGGGCGCGCCGTTCATCGGATGGATCCACGATCTGTCGGCGCCAGATCCCTACTACGTGATGCCGATCCTCGTCGGCGCATCGCAGATCCTCACCCAATGGCTGACGCCGCAGGCCGGTGCCGACCCCGCACAGCAGAAGATGATGATGATCATGCCGGTGGTGCTGATCTTCGTCTTCGTCTCCACGCCCGCAGGGGCGCTGATTTACTGGTTCGTCGGCAACGTCTGGCGCCTCGGTCAGATGCAGGTGACCAACTACATCCACCCGCCGAAAGTCCGCGTCGTGCGGCCGGCTGCTGAGCGGCGCGTCAAGCGCGTCGGCGGCGGCAAGACCGAAAACGCCGCCCGAGAAAGTTGACATGCCAGATCAGGTCACAGCAATCGTCGAGTTCCTCAATCAGTTCACGGCGGCGTTGGGCGTGTCCTCGCCCGTCGACGTCGAAGAGACTTCGGATGGTCCGAGGCTGAATCTCTCAGGAGAGGAAGCCGAGATCCTGGTGCGCCACCGCGGCGAACCGCTGAAGGCGCTGCAGCACGTCGTCGACATGTCGTTCAGCCGCGCCGGCACGGGAGACCAGCGCGTGTTCATCGACGCGCTCGCCTATCGCAAGGGCAAGGACAGCGAGCTCAAACAGATGGCGCGCTTCCTGGCGTCGAAGGCGAAGGAGACCGGCGTCGATCAGCAGATCGGTCCGTTGAACCCGTACGAGCGCCGCCTCGTGCACGTCGCCGCCGCCGAGATCGAAGGCGTGTTCACCGAGAGCAGCGGGGACGCGTTCACGAAGACGGTCACGATCTCGGCGCGCCGGTAGCTGGGCCGAAACAAGCCGCACGCTGGAAGACACCAGCGCACAATGGCCTATTCCGCCGCGGACACGATCGTCGCCATCGCGACGCCTCAGGGCCGCGGCGCCATCGGCATCGTCAGGCTCAGCGGTCCCGACGCGCAGCGGATCGCGCTCGTCCTGCTGCGTCGCGATCGGCCGCTGAAGCCGCGCTTCGCGACGCTCGGTACCGTGTACGCGGGAGTGGAGCGCGACACGGTCGTCGCAACGCTGTTCCTCGCGCCTGCTTCCTACACCGGCGAGGACGTCGTCGAGATCAGCGCGCATGGGAGCGGCGTAGTGTTGCGGGCGATCGTGGCGGCGGCTGTGGACGGCGGCGCGCGGATCGCCGAGCCTGGAGAGTTCACGCTCCGCGCATTCCTGAACGGCCGCATCGATCTGCCGCAAGCGGAAGCGGTCGCGGACCTGATCGAATCGGTGACGCCGCGGCAGGCGCGCGCGGCGTTCGATCAACTGAACGGCACGTTGACCCAGACGATTGCCGCCCTCGACGCCGACCTCTTCGATCTCGCGGCGCGCCTCGAAGCGTCGGTCGACTTTCCAGACGAGGGCTATCACTTCATCGACCCTTCGGAGGTCGCGCGAGGCGTCGACGCGATCGTCGACCGTGTCGACGCGCTGCTTTCGTCCGCTCGCTCCGGGCGTCTGGTCCGGGAGGGAGCGCAGGTCGCGATCGTCGGTCGGCCGAACGTCGGGAAGTCCACCTTGTTCAACGCGCTCGTCGGCTCGCACCGCGCCATCGTCACCGACGTGCCGGGAACGACGAGGGATCTGGTGACCGAGGTGGTGGACCTCCAAGGCATCCGCGTGACGTTGATCGACACGGCCGGACTACGTCCATCGGAGGAACAGGTTGAGGCCGAAGGGATTCGACGGGCGCGTCAGGCGGCAGCCGTTGCCGATCTCGTGCTGGTTGTCTGCGACGGTTCACGCCCGCTCGAGCAGTCCGACACTGATATACTTTCAGAAGTGACTGATTCTAAACGAGTTGTAGTCTTGAACAAGGTCGACGAAGGCCGAGCCTGGACGCGTGACGATGTGGTGGCGGTGTCGGCGGCAACAGGACATGGGCTAAATAACCTAATAGAGGCCGTTCACGCTGCGCTCGGCGTCGGTGCGGCGTCCGACTCTCCCGCTGTTACGAACGTGCGCCACGCCACCCTGTTATTGCGGGCGCGTGCCGCGCTGGTCAGCGCGCGTGACGCGGCTGCGGGGCCCGGCGGAGGGCTGCCCGAGGAATTCGTGCTCGAGGACCTGCGTCACGCGCGCGAAGCGCTCGAGGAAGTGACGGGGCGGCGGACGTCTTCGGACGTGCTGAACCACATCTTCCAGCACTTCTGTATAGGCAAGTAGCTGGTGGCCGAACGCTTCGACGTCATCGTGATCGGCGCGGGGCACGCCGGCTGCGAGGCGGCCCACGCTGCGGCCCGGATGGGCGCCCGTGTCGGCCTGTGCACGCTCTCGCTCGAAACAGTCGGTTTGATGCCGTGCAACCCGGCGATCGGAGGCACGGCAAAGGGGCATCTCGTCCGAGAGGTCGACGCTCTGGGCGGGTTGATGGGCCGTGCGATCGACGAGACCGGCATTCAGTTCAAGCTGCTCAATCGCAGCCGAGGTCCGGCCGTTCGGTCACCTCGGGCCCAGGCGGACAAGCGTGTATACGGCGCGTGGGTGCGGGCGGAGCTCGATCGTCATCCGAACGTTGAATGGATTCTCGGCCGAGCCGGCCGTGTGGTCGTGCAGAACGGCCGCGTCGCGGGAATCGCGCTCGAGGACGGCGACGTGTTGCGCTGCCGGGCGCTGGTCGTGACGACCGGCACTTTTCTCAATGGGCTGATTCACATTGGGCCGGAGCAGCACCCTGCGGGCCGGGCTGGGGAGCCCCCGTCGCGCGACCTGGCCGAGTCGCTGAAGCGCTGCGGCTTCCAGTGGGGCCGACTGAAGACGGGCACACCTCCTCGCCTCGACCGGCGCAGCATCGATTTCGCGCGTCAGACGGCGCTCGGCCACTTCACCTGCGAGCGGGGAGACGAGGTGCCGGTTCCGTTCTCCTTCGAGACCGGACGGATCGAGCGTCAGCAGATCGAGTGTCATCTCCTCCACACCACCCCGGAGGTCCATCGGCTGGTTCGCGAGAACCTCTCCTGCTCCCCGCTCTACAACGGCCAGATCACGGGCATCGGGCCGCGCTACTGTCCGTCCCTCGAAGACAAAGTCGTCCGCTTCGCCGATCGGGAACGGCACCAGGTGTTCCTCGAGCCGGAAGGCGCCGATGTCCCTGAAATCTACGTGAACGGCTTCTCGATGAGCCTGCCGAGGTCTGTTCAGGAGGCACTCGTTCGCAGCCTCCCTGGTCTGGAGGATGCGGTGATGCTGCGGCCAGGCTATGCGGTCGAGTACGACTTCATCCAGCCGACGGAGCTGTCGCGGCATCTCGAGGCGACGCGCCTGCCTGGGCTCTTCCTTGCCGGTCAGATCAACGGGACATCCGGGTACGAGGAGGCGGCGGCGCAGGGGCTGGTTGCCGGGGCGAACGCCGCGGCGCGATGTCTGGGCCGTTCCGCGCTCGAGATCGGCCGGGAGGATGGGTATATCGGCATCCTGATTGACGATCTCACCACGAAAGGGTGCCTCGAGCCCTACCGGATGTTCACGTCGAGGGCCGAATACCGGCTTCTCCTGCGAATTGACAACGCCGATCTTCGGCTGACGCCGAAGGGCCGCGAGGCTGGGCTCGTTTCGGAAGAGCGCTGGGCGACCTTTGAGGCGCGTCGCGGGCGTCTGGAACGCAACGTCACGCGGTTGGGAAGTACCTTGGTCCGTATCGGTTCAGGCGCGCGCCTTCCTGCGATTCAGGTCCTCAAGCAGCCTGACATCGGCGTCGACGATCTGCGCACCAGCGGCGTCGACCTGGACATCGATCCTGTCCGGGGGGGCTTCGACGTCGCAACGTTGGAGACGGTGGTGAAGTACGAGGGCTACCTGCGGCGGCAGGAGAGAGAAATCGAACGTGCCAGAAAGGACGAGCGCAGGCGGATCCCGAAGGATTTTCCCTTCAGGAGCGTACCCGGTCTCAGTCGAGAGACCATCGAGCGGCTCGAGCAGGTCCGTCCGGAAACGCTCGGACAGGCACTCAGGATCCCTGGTCTCACCCCGGCGGCTGTCGCCGTCCTTGGTTCTTTTGTCGGCCGTCTTCAGGCTGGATCGCCTTCGGCGTGATGCGCGTCGGCGGACTGGGACAGCGGCTCCAGGAGCTCATCGCCGAGGTCGCACCGGTGACCGACGCGCAGATTGATGGGTTCGTCCGCTACGTCGAGCTCCTGTCGACGTGGAACGAGCGGATTAACCTGACCGCGTTGCCGCTCGGGTTCCCGCTCCCGGACACCACGCTCGAGAAGCTGATCGTCGAGCCGCTGCGCGCCACACGCTGGATTTCCGGATCCGCCTCGTGGGGGGATCTCGGTTCGGGCGGCGGTTCACCGGCGATCCCGCTGAAGATCGTTCGGCCAGACACCGACCTGCACCTGATCGAATCACGAGGGCGGAAATGCGCGTTCCTCCGGACGGTGTTGCGAGAGCTGGACGCGAAGTCGGCTCATGTCCACTGCGGCCGGTTCGAGCAGCTCACCGCTGTCACTGCTACCGAGCTGCCGCCTTGGGACGTGTTGACCGTCAGGGCTGTCAGGCTCGATTCGCCGCTGCTCGATCGTATTCGACTGGCGCTCCGTTCGAGGGGGCGCCTGGTCGTGTTCGGCGCGGCGCCGGACGCTCATCCGGGGTTCGAGGTTTCTGAAGCGGACGATGTCGTCACGGTGCTGACGCGTTCGGAGCAGTGACTCGGCGGGCGAGAGGGCACGCGCTGTGTTCCACGTGGAACGTGAGCGTCCCCACAAGCCTGGTCAGCGTCTCCGCCCAGCCGTTGACCGTGACGGCTGATTCTCCTATCCTGATGTGCCGCTCCGAGCCCAACGTAGCCATGTTTTTGGTCATTCGACACAAATGTCACGCGTCGTAGCCATCGCCAATCAAAAAGGTGGCGTCGGGAAAACCACGACCGCTATCAACCTGGCCGCCGCACTCGCCCTCGCCGGCCAGCGCGTCCTGCTCATCGACGTCGATCCGCAAGGCAACACTACCAGCGGCGTCGGTCTGAAAGGGCGCGCTCCGGACGCCGGCACCATCTACCACGCGCTCAGCGCCGCAGAACCGGTGCGCGACGCCCGTCCCTTCATCCTCGACACCAGCGTGGAGCGCCTCGCCCTCATCCCCGCGGACCGCACGCTCACCGGCGCCGAAATCGAAATGGTCGCGCTCGACCATCGCGAGGAACGGCTGCGCCTGCTCCTGGGCTCGCTGCGCGACGACTACGACTACATCTTCATCGACGCCCCGCCGTCGCTCGGCCTCCTGACCCTCAACGCCCTCGTCGCCGCCGACGCGATCCTGATCCCGATGCAGGCCGAGTTCTACGCCCTGGAAGGCGTGGCCGATCTCTGGGGCACCATCCGACGCGTCCGTACCGCGCTCAACCCGACCCTGGACATCGAGGGCGTTCTCTTCACCATGTTCGACGAACGAACGAACCTGGGGCAGCAGGTCGCCAGCGAAGTGCGTGCCTTTTTCAAGGGGAAGGTGTTTCGTACCGTGATCCCGCGTAACGTCAGACTTGGCGAGGCTCCCAGTCACGGCGTGCCGGCGGTGATCTACGATGCACGCTCGCGAGGTGCCGAGGCGTACACCGCGCTTGCGCGCGAGATCCTCGAACGCGCCGCGGACTCACCATCCGACGGTTCAGACTAGCCGCGGGCTCTCGCCCGCATGGAAAGGCACGACCTCGGCGTCGTGACGACAGTGCATGGAAAAACGCCCCGCCCTCGGGAAAGGCCTGAGCGCGCTCATTCCTGACGCCCCGGAACCGCGCACCGCCCCGGTCGAAGTCGACACGGATCGGCTGGTGCCGAACACGTTCCAGCCCCGCGGTCAGTTCGACGATGAGCGGCTGGAGGAGTTGGCGCAATCGATCAAGTCGAACGGCATCATCCAGCCGATCGTGGTGCGCAAGGCCGGCGAGCGCTTCGCCATCATCGCCGGTGAGCGCCGTTGGCGCGCCGCGCAGAAAGCCGGGTTGCTCCGCGTCCCGGTCGTCGTCCGCGACGTGCCCGCCGGACAGGAGCGCTCGGTGCTCGAAATGGCGCTCATCGAGAACATCCAGCGCGAGGACCTCAATCCGATCGACGAGGCGCTCGCCTACAGGCGGCTGGCAGACGACTTCAAGATGACGCAGGAGGCCATCGCCGGCGCCGTCGGGAAGGATCGAGCAACCGTCGCCAACATCCTGCGGCTGCTGAAGCTCCCCGACGAGGTGCGGGCGGAAGTGGCCGCCGGGCGGCTGTCGATGGGGCACGCGCGCGCGCTCCTCGCCCTGTCGGACGAAGGCGACCAGCGGAGCGTGGCGCGCGACGTGCTCGCCCGCGGCCTCTCGGTACGCGAGACCGAGTCGCTGGCCCGCAAGGCGGCCGAAACGCCCGCGGCGCCGGAGGAACGGGCCGTCCCGGCCGTCGACGTCCACACCAGGGCGGCCGAAGAGCGCCTCCGCGTGCGGCTCGGCACGCGCGTCCGCATCGTCCGCCGCGGGACGCGCGGCCGGATCGAGATCGACTTCGGGTCCGAAGACGAGCTCATCCGCCTGTTCGACCAGTTGACGAGCCAGGAGCCGTGACGCGTTCCCTCCGCGTCTGGGTGCGCCGGACCGCACTGCGGACGCCTGGCCGCCGACCGGACGCTACCGAGGACGCGTTCGCGTTCGCGTTCGCGTTCCGGCCGCGGACGTGGTATAAACATACGTTTCCAGCTTGTGAAAGTTTGTGACAAGCGGTCCACGATTCCCAAGTAAAACGTGACACATCGAACTGCCGCCGCCCGCTATGCCCGCGCGCTGCTCGACGTCGCGCTGAAGGAGCAGGCGGATCTCACGCTGCTCGACACGCAGCTCGCCGAGTTCGCCGCGCTCGTTCAGCAGCACGAGCCGCTGCGCCACGCGCTCCTGAGCCCGGTCGTCCCGGTGCCGCGAAAGCGTGCCGCCGTCGACGCGCTCGCCGCTCGCGCCGGCGTCCTGCCGATTCTCGCCAGGACGCTTGCGCTGCTCGCCGAGCGCGATCGACTGGTGCTGCTGCCCGATCTGGTCGACGCCGTCCGGCAGCGCGTGCTCGATCTCCAGCACGTCGTGCGCGCCGAGGTGACAACCGCGCAGGCGCTCGCGCCAGAGCGGTTGCATCAGGTCGAGCAGAGCCTCGCGCAGGTCACCGGCCGCCGCGTCGAGCTCCGCGCGCAGGTCGATCCCACGATTGTCGGCGGCATGGTGGCGCGCGTCGGCAGCACGGTCTTCGATGCCAGCGTCGCGGGTCATTTGCAGCGGATTCGTCAGCGCCTCGAAGCGAGCATCTAACAGAGCACAGCAATGGACATCAAAGCCGAAGAGATTTCCAAGATCATCCGCGACCAGATCGGTGGCTATGCCGTCGACGTCGACGTCGCGGAAGTGGGCAGCATCATCTCCATCGGAGACGGCATCGCGCGACTGCACGGCGTCGAGAACGCCATGGCGGGCGAGATGCTCGAGTTTCCGCACGGCGTGTTCGGGATTGCGTTGAATCTCGAAGAGGAGAGCGTTGGCACCGTGCTCCTCGGCGACTACTCGAAGATCAAGGAAGGCGATACGGTCAAGCGGACCGGCCGCATCATCTCGGTGCCGGTCGGCGACCAGATGCTCGGGCGCGTCGTCAACGCGCTCGGACAGCCGATCGACGGCAAAGGTCCGATTGCGACCAGCGAGTTCTCGCCGATCGAGCGGCTCGCGCCGGGCGTCGTCGATCGCCAGGGCGTGAAGGAGCCGCTTCAGACCGGCCTGAAGGCGATCGACGCGATGGTGCCGATCGGCCGCGGCCAGCGCGAATTGATCATCGGCGACCGCCAGACGGGCAAGACGGCCGTCGCGATCGACGCCATCCTGAACCAGAAGGACACCGGCGTCATCTGCATCTACAACGCGATCGGCCAGAAGCAGTCGACGATCGCCCAGGTCGTGCGTACGCTCGAGGAGAACGACGCGATGCGGTACACGATCGTCGTGGCCGCCGGCGCGTCCGACCCCGCGCCCCTGCTCTACATCAGCCCGTACTCGGCCTGCACCATCGGCGAGTTCTTCCGCGACAGCGGCCGCCACGCGCTGGTCGTGTACGACGATCTGTCGAAGCACGCCGTCGCCTACCGCGAGATCTCGCTGCTGCTCCGGCGGCCGCCGGGCCGCGAGGCCTACCCGGGCGACGTGTTCTATCTGCACTCCCGTCTGCTGGAGCGCGCCGCCAAGCTGAACGCCGCGCTCGGCGGCGGCTCGCTCACGGCGCTGCCGATCATCGAAACGCAGGCAGGCGACCTCTCGGCGTACATCCCGACCAACGTCATCTCGATCACCGACGGTCAAATCTTCCTGGAGTCGGATCTCTTCAACCAGGGCGTCCGCCCCGCGATCAACGTCGGCAACTCGGTCTCGCGCGTCGGCGGATCGGCGCAAATCAAGGCGATGCGCCAGGTGGCCGGCACCCTGCGCCTCGACCTCGCGCAGTACCGCGAGCTGGCGGCGTTCGCGCAGTTCGGCAGCGACCTCGACAAGTCGACGCAGGCGCAGCTCACGCGCGGCGCGCGTCTGGTGGAAATCCTCAAGCAGGGCCAGTACGCGCCGCTGCCGGTCGAGCGCCAGGTGGCCATCATCTTCGCCGGCACCAACGGATTCCTCGACAACATCGCGATCGGCGACATCAAGGCGTTCGAGACCGAGCTCTACTCCTATCTCGATTCCCGCGCGCCAGGGGTCCTGCGCGGCATCGCCGAGAAGAAGCAGCTCGACGATCAGATCAAGGCCTCGCTCACCGACGCCGTGAAGCAGTTCGCCACGGAGTTCGCGGCGCGCAAGGCGGCCGCGGCGTAGTCGTGTCATTGCTCGACGAACGGCACGCGAAGAGCCCCGAGCCGGGTGCCCCGTGCCTCGTGACCTCGTGATGAAGAGTTGCTGGATCGATGCCCTCACTGATTGATCTCCGCCGCCGCGTCCGCGCGGTGAAGAACACGCAGCAGATTACGAAGGCCATGAAGATGGTGGCCGCGTCGAAGCTGCGCCGCGCGCAGGAGCGCATCACGAGCGCGCGTCCCTACGCGGCGCAAATGCAGCGCGTGCTCGCCAGTGTGGCATCGCGCGTCGACACCTCCGCCCACCCGCTGCTGACGCGGCGCGAGCCCAGGACCGACAGCCGCACGCTCGTCATCGTGGTCACGGGCGACAAGGGGCTCTGCGGCAGCTTCAACACCAACGCCATCAAGGCCGCCGGCGCGTTCGTCACCGGCAGCGCCGAGCCCTGCACGCTGGGTCTGGTCGGCCGGAAGGGACGAGAGTTCTTCGGCCGCCGCGGCTTCTCGGTGCAGTTCGAGCAGGTCGGCATCTTCCAGAAGCTCCGGTTCGAGGACGCGCAGATCATCGCGCGGCTGGCCGTCGATGCGTTCACATCTGGAGCGGTCGATCGCGTGATGCTCGTCTACAACGAGTTCCGCTCGGTCATCTCGCAGCGGGTCAACGTCGACCAGCTGCTGCCGATCGCCCGGGCCGACGTCGATGACGCCGGCCCGCGGGTGATCGCCGATGGGCAGTCCGATTACCTGTACGAGCCGGCGCCGGAGGCGATTTTCGACCAGCTCCTGCCGCGCTACGTCGAGGTCCAGGTCTACCGCGCCCTGCTCGAGTCGAACGCTGCGTTCTTCGCGGCGCAGATGACGGCCATGGACACGGCCACGCGCAACTCGGCCGACATGATCGCCAGCCTGACGCTCTATATGAACAAGGTGCGCCAGGCGGCCATCACGCGCGAGATCATCGAGGTGGTCTCGGGTGCGCAGGCGCTGTAGGCACTCACGCAGTAAGTGAAAAGGCAGGAAGGAGAAGGGAAAGAGCGAAAAGAACAAGGAGGCTGCTAGGCGTGGGGGTGTACCAGCACCAGCGTGGCGGCGGCTCTCACTTCTCCCTTTTCACTTCTCCCTTTCGCGAGACGAAGACATATGGCTGACAAGAACTTCGGAAAGATTGTGGCGATTATCGGCCCGGTGCTCGACGTCGAGTTCGAGGCGGGCCATCTTCCGGCGATCTACGACGCGCTCCGCATCCAGGCGAAGGGCGCCGACGCCGGCGACCTCGACATCATCGCGGAAGTGGAGCAGCACCTCGGCGAGAACCGCGTCCGCGCCGTGGCGATGAAGCCGACCGACGGCCTTCAGCGCGGCATGCAGGCCGAGGATCTCGGCGCGCCCATTTCCGTGCCGGTCGGTCCCGAAACGCTCGGGCGCGTGCTGAACGTGCTCGGCGAGCCGGTCGACTACCCGGACCGGCCCGTACAGGCCAAGGAACGCTGGCCGATTCACCGGGCCGCCCCGACGCTCGAAGAGCAGTCGACCGAGCTGAAGATGTTCGAGACCGGCATCAAGGTCATCGACCTGCTCGAGCCGTACCTCCAAGGCGGCAAGATCGGTCTGTTCGGCGGTGCCGGCGTCGGCAAGACGGTCATCATCCAGGAATTGATCCACAACATCGCCATGAAGCACGGCGGCGTGTCGGTGTTCGCCGGCGTCGGCGAGCGCACGCGCGAGGGCAACGACCTCTGGGTGGAGTTCCAGGAGAGCGGCGTCATCGACACCAAGGATCCGTCGAAGTCGCGGGCCGCGCTGGTCTACGGCCAGATGACCGAGCCGCCGGGCGCGCGCCTGCGCGTCGGCCTGTCTGCGCTGACGGTCGCCGAGTACTTCCGCGACGCCGAAGGCAAGGACGTCCTCCTCTTCGTGGACAACGTGTTCCGCTTCACCCAGGCCGGCTCGGAAGTGTCGGCGCTGCTCGGCCGCATGCCGTCGGCGGTCGGCTACCAGCCGACGCTGGCCAGCGAAATGGGCGCGATGCAGGAACGCATCACCTCCACGAAGAAGGGGTCGATTACCTCGGTGCAGGCGATCTACGTGCCCGCCGACGACTACACCGACCCGGCCCCGGCCACGACCTTCGGCCACCTCGACGCCACGACGAACCTGTCGCGCGCGATTGCGGAGCTCGGGATCTACCCGGCGGTCGATCCGATTGCGTCCACCTCGCGCATTCTCGATCCGCGCATCCTCGGTGACGAGCACTACAACACGGCGCGCGCCGTGAAGCAGATCCTGCAGCGCTACAAGGATCTGCAGGACATCATCGCGATTCTCGGTATCGACGAGCTGTCGGAAGACGACAGGCTCACCGTGTCGCGCGCGCGCAAGATTCAGAAGTTCCTGTCGCAGCCGTTCTTCGTCGCGCAGCAGTTCACCGGCATCGAAGGCAAGTACGTGGCGATTGCGGATACGATCCGCGGCTTCAAGGAGATCGTCGAGGGACGTCACGACGAGATCCCCGAGCAGGACTTCTACATGGCCGGCACGATCGAAGAAGTGGTCGAGCGCTTCCGGAAGCGGCAGGCGGCCTAGCCGCGGCAGCGTCAGAACATGGCTTCAGCATCACCGGCGCAGTTCAAGCTCCAGATCGTCTCGGCCGACCGCTCGATCGTCGACGAGACGGTCGACGAGGTCCAGATTCCCGGGTCCGAAGGCTACTTCGGCGTGCTGCCAGGGCACACGCCGCTGCTGGCGCTGCTTGGCGCCGGCGAGCTCTGGTACCGCCAGGGAAGCGAGACGCACTACCTGTCGATTGCCTTCGGCTTCGCCGAGGTGCAGCCCGATCGGGTCACCATCCTGGCGGAGATTGCCGAACGCGCGGACGAAATCGACATCGCGCGGGCCGAGGCGGCCAAACGGCGGGCGGAAGAACGCCTGTCCGCGTTGCAGGCCGACATGGACTTCGAACGCGCCAGGGTCGCCCTCCTCAAATCGTTGATCCGCCTGCAGGTCGCCTCGCGCGCCCGCACACGCGGATGATGTACCGTTGATGCCGCCGGATTCGCGCCGCGCCCCTGCGCAAGGCCGATCCGGCAGCTGCTCATGTTCGCCAATCTTGCCAAACTGATCCGCTACCGCGGGCTCGTACAGAGCCTCGTTGCCCGCGAGCTGAAGGCGCGCTACCGCGGCTCGGTGCTCGGATTCCTCTGGTCGTTCATCAATCCGCTGCTCCTGCTCTCGATCTACACCTTCGTGTTCACGGTGGTGCTCCCGAACCGGAACCCGATCGCGCAGCCCTACGCCGTGTTCATGTTCTGCGGAATCCTGCCGTGGAACTGGTTCTCCTCCGCGCTGATGGAGTCGTCTGGGTCGCTCGTGTCGGGCGGAAACCTCATCAAGAAGGTGCTCTTCCCGGCCGAGATCCTGCCGATCGTCAGCGTCTTGGCCAACATGGTGCACTTCTTCCTCGGACTGCTGATCCTGGTGGCCTTCCTCATCGGCTACCGGCACTGGCCCGATCCCGTGGGCCTGCTCTGGTTTCCGGTCGCCGTGATCGTGCAGCTCGTGTTCACGTGCGGTCTGGCGCTCTTCCTCTCGGCGCTCACGGTCCACTATCGGGACATCCGCGATCTGTTGTCGAACCTCCTCATGTTCTGGTTCTTCGCGACGCCGATCATCTATCCGTGGCAGGACGAGAACGTGCGGCAGTACAAGTGGCTCTTCGACCTGAATCCCTTCACCCATCTCGCGGTGTCGTACCAGGAGATCCTCTTCTTTCCGGGTCCGGTCGGACACGCGCGCTGGCTGCTCGCGCTCGGCGCTGCGTCGATTGTGATCTTCCTCGCCGGATACTGGTTCTTCGATCGCCTGCGCGACTCGTTCGCCGAAGCCGTATGACCGGGATCCTCACGCGCCCGTCCGAGTCATGAACGCCATCGAGCTCGATCAGGTCACCAAGATCTATCGCCGCTACGGCGGACGGCAGTTCGCCACCTTGAAGAGCGCGCTCCTCCAGAGGAGCATCCTCAAGGACCTGCAGTCGAGCGAGACCTTCACCGCGCTGACCGACGTCTCGTTCAACGTCAGGAAGGGCTCCACCTTCGGCGTCATCGGTCGCAACGGCTCGGGCAAGAGCACGGCGCTCAAGCTCGTCGCCGGCATCACCAAGCCGACGTCGGGACGCGTGCGCGTCGATGGACGCGTGTCCGCCCTCATCGAGCTGGGGGCCGGCTTCCACCCGGAGATCTCCGGCAGGGAAAACGTCTTCATCAACGGCATCATGCTCGGCCTGTCGAAACGCCAGATCGAGTCGCGTTTCGACGAGATCATCGACTTCGCCGAGCTCCGCGAGTTCATCGACGCTCCCGTGAAGACCTACTCCTCGGGCATGTACATGCGGCTCGGCTTCGCCGTCGCGATCCACGTCGATCCAGACGTGCTGCTCGTCGACGAGGTCCTGGCCGTCGGCGACGAGGGCTTCACCCATAAGTGCCTCGACAAGTTCGCGGAGTTCCGCCGGCGCAACAAGACGATCCTGCTCGTCACGCATTCGCTGAGCCTGGTCGAACGTTTCTGCGACGAAGCGGTCTGGATCGACGAAGGACGCGTCATGGGACACGGCGATCCCAAGCGCATCGTCGATGCCTATCTCACCGCGGTGGAGCGCAGCGAGGAGACGCTGCTCGCCGCCGAGACCGCCCGCGCCGTCGAGGCGGCCACCCACGCACCGGCGGCCGCGGCCGCGCATGCCGGTGACCACGCCGCCGCCGAGTCGACGCGAACGGCGCACGCCGCCGCGGACACGTCGGCCGACGAAGCGTCCAGCGGGGCGGAGCTGCCGGAAGACGGCTTTCAGGCCGTGGAAGGGCGCTGGGGCTCGCGCGAAATCGAGATCGTCGACGTCGCGCTGCTCGACAAGGACGGGAAGTCGTCGCACGTGTTCCACTCGGGCGACCCGATGTCTGTCCAGCTCTCCGTGGTCGCCCATGCTCCGGCGAGCGACTTCGTTTTCGGCGTGGGGCTCTTCAACGCCGACGGCGTCTGTTGCTACGGCACCAACACCTACCTCGAGGAAATGACGCCGGTCGCCATCGAAGGTCAGATTCAGGCGACGTTCGCAATCGATCGGCTCGACCTGGTCGAGGGCACGTACAAGCTCGACCTCGCGGTGCACAAGCGCGATGGCTACCCTTACGACTACCATCGCCTGCTCTACACCTTCCGCGTCAAATCACGGACGCACGATGCCGGGATCTATCGCCCGCCCCATCGCTGGAGCTTCACCGGGACCGTTTCGTTCAGCCACGAGGTCGACAAGCTGTAACAGGCTGCTGACGAAGGCGCCCGAGTGGGAAGGTGAAGAGGGAAAGGGAAGGGAAAGGGATCTTTCTTCTCACTCCAGGTGGCCACCTCAGGTCGCCGGCATTCTCTCAGCAACCTGCGAAAGCCTCGCTCCGGCACGCGCTCTGCACTCCAGTCGCCGGAGGTTCCCATGCCTGGTTCCCGTTCCGCGGATGTCGATCGCTGCATCGACGCGTGCCAGAGCTGCCACGAGATCTGCACCGAGTCGATCGTCCATTGCCTCCACCTCGGCGGCCGTCACGCCGAGGCGGAGCATCTCGCGCTGTTGATGGACTGCGCGGACATCTGCCTGGCTGACGCCCAGTTCATGATGCGCGATTCCCCGCATCACCCCGCCCTATGCGCCGCGTGCGCCGAGGTGTGCGACGCCTGCGCGAAGAGCTGCAGCACGCTGGCTGACGAACGGCAGATGCAGCTCTGCGCGGACCAGTGCCGCCGTTGCGCGGATCTGTGCCGCGACATGGCGAAGGCGGCGAGGCACTGACGCGAGCCCACGGTCCGGCGGTACACTCGGCAATGTCCGTGCTGACTCGCACTCGTGTCCTGACTCGTGAAGAGGCGGCGGATCTGGCTGCTGCCGAGCGGCGCCAAGGTCGGCGTGTCGTCTTCACCAACGGCGTGTTCGACCTCGTGCACCCCGGCCACCTCCGCTACCTCGAACACGCGCGTGCGCTCGGCGACGTGCTTCTGGTCGGGCTGAACAGCGATCGGTCCGTCCGGGCGAACAAGGGCCCCACGCGACCCGTCACCCCCGAGGCCGAGCGCGCCGAGATCCTCGCCGCCCTGGAGTGCGTCGACGGGGTCGTCATCTTCGACGAGGAGACCCCGTACCACCTGATTGCCGCCATTCAGCCGGACGTCCTGGTCAAAGGCGCCGACTGGGCCGCCGACGCGATCGTCGGACGCGACATCGTCGAGGCGCGGGGTGGCCGCGTCGTGCGCATCGCCGTCGAGCCGGGGCATTCGACCACGAGCATCGTCGAGCGCATCAAGGCGCTGGGCTGAGCTCGACCGGACCGCCGTTCCCAGCGTCCGCCGCCCGCCGCCCGCCGCCCGCCGCCCGCGGCGCGTGGTCAGGCGCGCGAGGCGAGTGCGGCGCGCGGGAAGGCGCAAGAGGCAGACCCGCCCGTGCCGAGCCGGCGTACGTGCGTGTACACTGAACAGTTGCCGTGACCACGTCGACCTCACTGAACCTGCGCGCGCTCCTCAAGGAAGCCGCCGCCCGGAGCGGGATGGAGTCTCCGGTGCGCGCCCTCACCGGACTCAGCGCACCCGCGAAAGCCATGCACGTCGCGGCGGTGGCTCAGGCGATGCCCCGCGGCGCGGTGCTCTTCGTCGTCCCTGGCGATCGCGATATCGAGCAGGCCGTTCAGGACGTCTGCTTCTTTCTTGCCGCGATGGAGGGGCTCTCCGAGGCCGCGGCCGACCAGGCCGTGCTGCCGTTCCCATCGCACGAGGTCGATCCGTACCGCGGCATGACGCCCCACGCCGGTGTCACGTCGGCTCGTGCGCGCGCGCTGCACGCCCTCGCCACCGGCGCGGCGCGTGTCGTCGTCGCGTCGGCGCCAGCCCTGCTTCCGCGCGTGAGCGGACCGGCGCGGCTGCTCAACGCATCGATCGACCTGCGGCCAGGGCAGGAGATCTCGCCATCGGATCTGGGCGAGCTGCTCGTGGACGCGGGCTTCAGGCGTGAGGATCCTGCCGACGAGCACGGAGAGTTCGCCGTGCGCGGCGGCATTCTTGACGTCTTCCCCGCCCACGCCGCGGAGCCCATCCGCTTGGAGTTCATCGGCGACACGATCGAGACCCTTCGCACCTACGATCCGGGAACGCAGCGGTCGGTCCGCGCCGTCGACCAGATCACGATCGTGCCGCTCGGCGACTGTCTCGGCGACGATCGATCCGGCACGATCTTCGACTACCTGGCACGGGTCGCCGAGTCGAGAGTCATCATCGCGGAGCCGGAAGAGTCGGGCGCCGCGCTCGACCGCTTCGCCGCGCAGATCGAGCGCAGCTACGCGACGCTGACCGGCCAGGCGCTTCCACCCGTCGCCGAAGAATGGACCGACGAAGGCTGGGACGATGATGAGCTGAGCGAAGCGGGCGAGGGGGATGGTGGCCGGATGCGCAGGGGGCCGGCGCAGGCGGTCGCGGAGGTCCGCCACGACAGCCGCGGCCGGAAGGTGTTGACCGCCCGCGCGCCGGCTCCCCCAGTCGTCGCGGCGCCGCGCGCGAGTGCCCGAGCGGCGCAGGCGCGGACGCCCCGCGTCGTCGCCGCCGAGACGCGGCCACCCTCCGAGCTGTTCATGGAGCGGCCGGCGATCGACGCGCGCTTGAGCAGCGCGGTGACCCTCGCCGAGCTCGGCCTGGACGATCCGGGCGGTCCCGCCGCAGCCGTCGCCTCGGGCCACGTCCGTTGCCAGCCGACCGTGGAGTTTCGCGGCCGCATTCCAGACTGGGTCGCCGAGATCAAGCGGCTCCGGCAGGACGGGGAGACCGTGCTCTTCGTCGGCGCGACCAGCGGGCGCGCCGAACGAACGATCGAACTGCTCAAGGAATACGAGCTCTTCGCCGCACCGGTCGAACGCGCGGAAGAGGCGCGATACGCGGTGGTGCTCGTGGCGACCGGGCGTCTGTCGCGAGGGTTCCGCCTGCCGGACGCGGGCCTCCAGATCTACGCGGAGCCAGATGTCTTCGAGGAAGAGCGTCGGACCGAGCGGCGTCGATCGGCGACGCGTGCGTTCCTCTCGGATCTCCGCGACCTGAAGGTCGGCGATCCGGTCGTCCACGTGGACCACGGGATCGGCGTCTTCGTCGGGCTCAAGCAGATTGGCGTCGGCGCGCCGGTCGGGAGCGGATCGGCGGCGGGCAACGGCGACGTGCAGGAGTTCCTCGAGCTCCGTTATGCGGGCGACGACAAGCTGTTCGTGCCGGTCGAGCGGCTGGACCTCGTGCAGAAGTACACCGGTGCGTCGAGGCCGGCGCTCGATCGCCTCGGCGGCACGACCTGGGAACGTGCGAAAACTCGCGTCAAGAAGGCCATGCGCGACATGGCCGAGGAGCTGCTCAAGCTCTACGCGGCGCGCAAGGCCGTCCCTGGCCACGCCTTCAGCCCCGACTCCCACTGGCAGCAGGAGTTCGAAGACGCGTTCCCGTACGAGCCCACCGTCGATCAGGCCACCGCGATTGCCGACATCAAGCGTGACCTCGAGTCGACCACGCCGATGGACCGGCTGCTCTGCGGCGACGTGGGGTACGGCAAGACCGAAGTGGCGATGCGCGCTGCGTTCAAAGTGGTGATGGAAGGCAAGCAGGTCGCGTTCCTGGCGCCGACCACCATCCTGGCGTTCCAGCACGAGAAGACGCTGCGCGAGCGGTTCGCGGGCTTTCCCGTCACCATCGACATGGTGAGCCGGTTCCGCAGCAAGGCGGAGCAGAAGGAGACGCTCGCCAACCTCGCTTCGGGAAAGCTCGACATCATCGTCGGCACGCACCGGCTGCTGTCGAAAGACGTCCAGTTCCGCGATCTCGGACTGCTCGTGGTCGACGAGGAGCAGCGGTTCGGCGTGGCGCACAAGGAGAAGATCAAGCAGATGCGCAAGAAGGTCGACGTGCTCACGATGAGCGCGACGCCCATTCCGCGCACGCTGAACATGTCGCTCGTCGGCATCCGGGACATGTCGATCATCGAGACGCCGCCGAAGGACCGCCTGTCGATCCAGACCAACGTGCTGAAGTTCGATCAGCAGGTGATCGCGCAGGCGATCCGACACGAGCTCGAGCGCGACGGCCAGGTCTTCTTCGTGCACAATCGCGTCGAATCCATCTACGCGATCGGCGACCTGCTGCGCCGGCTCGTGCCGGAAGCCAGAATCGTGGTCGGCCACGGGCAGATGGACGAGGAACAGCTCGAGCGCGCGATGCTGGACTTCGTGGCCCGGCGCTACGACATCCTGCTCGCCACGACCATCGTCGAGAACGGACTCGACATTCCCAACGCCAACACCATCATCATCAACCGCGCGGATCGGTACGGGCTCTCGCAGCTGTACCAGCTTCGGGGACGCGTCGGCCGGTCCGATCGCCCCGCGTACGCCTATCTGCTCATTCCGCCCGAGGACACGCTGTCGCCGGTGGCGAAGAAGCGGCTCGCGGCGATGAAGGAGTTCAGCGATCTCGGCAGCGGCTTCCGCGTGGCGGCGCTGGACCTGGAGATTCGCGGCGCCGGCAATCTGCTCGGCGGCGAACAGAGCGGTCAGATCGACGCCGTCGGCTTCGAGATGTACATGAAGCTGCTCGACGAGACCGTCCGCGAGCTCAAGGGCGAGGCGATCGAAGACGACGCGCGGGCCAACGTGAACCTGAAGGTGGATCTGCGGATCGATGCCGCGTACATCCCGGACACGAACCAGCGTCTGACGCTGTATCGGAAGATTGCGTCGGCCCGCCGGGACGAGGACATCGATCGCACTCTTGAAGAGGCTGCCGACCGGTACGGTCCGCTGCCGGTCTCGGTGCTCAATCTCGCCGACTATGGGCGCATTCGCGTGATGGCCGATCAACTCGGCGTCGAGTCGATCGATCGCGAGGGCCGGGCTGTCGTGATCAAGTTCGGCGGGCGGACGACCGCGGACGCGACCCGCCTTGTCGCCCTCATTCGTACGCGGAGCGACCTGACGCTGGTGCCCCCGTCCGGGCTGAAGCTCTCGCTCGAGGGGCGGGACGCCGGAGGGGCCGCGACGCGCACTGCTCCCGCCGTTTCACCTCCGGTCCGCCCGCCGGCCGGACGCAAGGGTGCGCGGCCGTCCATTGCGCCGAGCTGGTGGACCGCTCGCGCCCGCGAGGGGGAAGTGCGGCCCGGGTTCACCAAGGCCGAGATTCTGAAGCCGAACCCGGAGGATCCGCGGGCGCCCGGCGGGCTGTTCGAGCGCCTGGGCGGGCTGCTGAGCGACCTGCTGGCGATCTGAACGCCCTCCGGGCCCCCCGGCGTCGCCGGATGCTAAGATCGGTACTCCCAATGAATTACAGACACCTTCGTCGCTTCGGTCGCCTCGCCGCGGTGGTCGCGATCTGTTGCGGCAGCGGCATCGTCATCGCCGGCGAAGTCATCGAGCAGATCGTCGTGAAGGTCAACGGCGAGATTCTGACCAAGACCGATCTCGAGAACCGTCAGGTCCAGGCCCTGCGGCAGATGGGGCAGCAGATCGACCCCAAACAGGATCCTTCGGACACCCAGCTGCGTCAGATGCTCGATCAGGTCACGCCGCCGCTCATGGTCAGCCTCATCGACGAGATGCTGCTCGTGCAGCGCGGGCGCGAGCTCGGCTACCGCATGGCCGACGACCAGTTCGCAAGCATCATCGACAGCATCAAGAAGGACAACAAGATCGACTCCGAAGAGGCGTTTCAGGCCGCGCTCAAGCAAGAGAACATGACGATGGCCGAGCTCCGTCGCACTCTCGAGCGGCAGATGATCGTCTCGCGTGTGCAGCAGAACGAGGTCATGTCGCGTGTCGCGGTCGACGAGGAGGAGGCGCGCGCCTACTACCAGTCGCACATGAACGAGTTCACGAGTCCGCGATCGGTCACGCTGCGCGAGATCTTCGTGAACGTGCCGGGCGACGGCAAGACCGTGAACGTGGGGCTCGACGAGGAAGCGCGCGCGAAGATCGAAGGGATCCGCGCCCGGGCGCTCGGCGGCGAGAACTTTGAAACGCTGGCCACCGAGGTGTCCGACGCGCCGTCGAAGGCCAATGGCGGGCTGATCGGTCCGCTGAGCGTCAACGACCTCTCGCCCGACATGCAACGCCTGATCGAAGGCATGAAGCCCGGCGAGATCACCGAACCGCTGCGGAGTCCGCGCGGCTATCAGATCCTCAAGCTCGAGACCGCCACCGCCGCGGAGACGACGCCGTTCGAGGAGGCGCGCGAACAGATTTCGAATCGCGTCGTCACCGACAAACGCCGCCAGGAGTTCGAGAAGTACGTCGAGAAGCTCCGGACGCAGGCCATCATCGAGTGGAAGAACGCCGACCTGAGGAAGGCCTACGAAAAGGGGCTCGAAGCGGCGCACACCGAGAGCTGATGCCGACCGCTTCGACCGACTCGGACCCGCCCTCCGGCGCGAGCACGCCCGACCCGTCGTTCGAGTGGTTCGCCGTCTGGACTCGATCGCGGCACGAGCAGGTCGTCCGCGAGCAGCTCGAGAGGAAGGGCATCGAGACCTTCCTGCCCACCATCACCCGCTGGAGCCGCTGGAAGGATCGCCGCAAGAAGATCGACTGGCCGCTCTTCCCGGGCTACTGTTTCGCCCGCTTCGATCAGGAGGACACGCTGCCCGTGCTCAAGTGCACCGGCGTCGTGAGCATCGTCTCGGTCGAAGGCCGGCCCGCGGCGATTTCGCCGCTGGAGCTCGACAGCATCCGGGTCCTGGTGGCCAGCGCGCTGCAGTTCGATCCATGCCCGCTGCTGCGCGAAGGCGAGCTCGTGGAGGTCAAGCACGGGCCGCTCAAGGGCGTGGTCGGACGGCTCGTCCGGAAGGATGCGCCGAGGGCTCGGCTCGTGTTGTCGGTCGATCTGATCGGTCAGGCGGTATCGGTCGACGTCGACGCGGCCGATGTGCGCGCCTACTGATCGAACCGTCGGACCGTGGCTCCCACCGCGGACCGCCCGCGCGGCACGCGCCGCGCGCTGAATCACGCAGCTCAGATCACGCAGTTCCGGCCGGCGGCTTTCGCCTTGTAGAGGCGGCGATCCGCGGTGCGAAGCGTCGAGGGCAGATCGTAGTCGCCTTCGAACTCCGCGGTTCCAGCGGACACGGTTATCGGTCCAATCCCGTGCGTGTCCATCGCTTCGACCGCCGTGCGCAACCGATCGGCGAGCATGCGGGACCCGGCGAGATCCACGCCGGGCATCACCAGCAGGAACTCTTCGCCGCCCCAGCGAATCAGGATGTCGTAGGCCCGCACGGCCCGTCGCAGCAGGGCGCTGACGTCGCGGAGGAGCTGGTCCCCGGCTTGATGTCCGAACGTGTCGTTCACGAGCTTGAAGCGGTCGATGTCGAAGAGCACGCAGCTGAGCGGGCGCTTCTCGCGGCGCGCCCGCGAGATCTCGTTGGCGATGTGCTTCTCGCCGCCACGGCGGTTGGCGAGTCCCGTGAGCGGGTCGGTCGAGGCCAGGTGCTGAAGGGCCTCGACGTCGTTCGGCATTTCGCTGGTCCCTGCCCACCGTTGCGCTGAGGGCGAGGCGATGCGGTCGAGCTCTCCACCCGCCTGCCGGCCGAAGGCCGACAGCGCGTCGACGTCGCTCGCTGTCATTGTCAGAGGTCTGCCGTCGAGCAGGCAGAACGACGCGCGCAGATGCTCGTGGCTCGATGCGACCGGCACCGCCGCGAAGCCGCGCAGGCTCGTCGGCGCGCGGCGCGACGATGCCTGATAGAGCGGATGTTCGTCGACGTTGGGTACGACGAGCGGTTCGGTCGACTCGGCGACCTGCCGGAGCAGCTTGAGATCCGCGAGATCGCCGATCGAGACGGGCGGGTCGGCATCGTGCGTGACCACGTGAACCGTGAGGCTCTCGCGATCGCTGATTCTGAGATACCCCACCGAAACGGGCGTCCGGAATCGCCGCCGCATCTCGAGCGCCGCGCGCTCGATGACTTCCTCGGGATCGGGAGTCGGAGAGGCCGCTGAGGGCTCCGGCGGCTCGGTGACGGCCTCGCTGATCGTTCGGCCGATGTTGACGACCGGCTCGAGCCCCGAGAAGATCGTGTCGCGAAGACGCTGGCGGTCGACGTCGAGCGGAAGGACGCCGGAGATGCCGAGCGAGGCCGCGAGCTCGCGCGCGGCAGCGCGCAGCGACTCGTGCGCCGACACGGCAACGATGTGCGTCTGATGGTCGGGCCACTGCCGCCGCAGACGGCGAACGACCGTGAATCCGTCCGCCCGCGGGAGTGAGAGGTCGACGATCAGCAGCGCCGGTGCACCCCGCCGCATGATCTCCTGCAGCGCATCCTCGCCGTCGCGGACGACAACGCTCTCGAGGCGGAGACTTTCCGACGCGACGGAGCGGAACGCCGTCGCGCGACTGATGTTGGAAACCGCGACCAACGCGTAGGGAGTCGGCGGCATGGGGGATGCTTAGCTGAACAGTACAGTACACGAGTCACCCAAGACGAGACTCAGAACTGGCCGGCTTTTCCTCTTTCTGCGTTCTTTTCCGGACTTTCGCCCTAGCTGTCCTCTTCTTGATCCCTGCAGTTCCTCTTCACACGCGCCGTTTCAGCCCTTCGCCCTTGGCTACCCTCTCTTCACTACCCGCCCCCTTCTTTTCACTTATCTCACTTCTCCCTTTTCTTTCTGCCTCTCCCTCTTCCACCTTCTCCCCTCACCCTTCCGGTCCGCGCCCGGTGAATGCGGCACAATGGGAGGAACGCCACAGAGCGACCGAGGCGCGAGACTGACACGATGACCCATTCCAAGACCGTGCGCATAGGAGACACGCCACTCGAGGTGCCGCTCGGCGTCGCACCGATGGCCGGCATGACCGACTCGGCGTTCCGCCGCCTGGTGAAGCGACAGGGAGGCTGCGGGCTCGTGGTGACCGAGATGGTCAGCTCGGAGGGGCTCGTGCGTGGCATCGATCGCACGCTGGAGTACGCGGAGTACACAGTCGAAGAGCGCCCGGTATCGATTCAGATCTTCGGCGGAGATCCGGAGAAGATGGCCGAAGCGGCCCGCATCGTCGAAGGCATGGGCGCCGACATCGTCGATATCAACATGGGATGTCCCGTCCCGAAGATCGCCAAGCACCATGCCGGCTGCAGCCTGATGCGCGAGCCCGAGCACGCCGCCGCCGTCGTCGCAGCGATGGCGAAGGCGGTGAAGATTCCGGTGACGGTGAAGATGCGCGCGGGATGGAACGATTCGACGCGCAATGCGCCTGTCCTCGCCAGGATGGTCGAGGAGGCGGGCGCCAGCGCGGTGACCGTGCACGGCCGCACCGCGGCGCAGAGCTACAGCGGGGTGGCCGACTGGGATCTCGTGGCCGACGTGGCGTCGCGGCTCACCATTCCGGTGTTCGGGAGCGGCGACTGCGTGACGCCCGAGCAGATTCTGGAGAAGCTGGGCGCGGGCGTCGAAGGTGTGCTGGTGGGGCGCGGCGTGCTGCGCAACCCGTGGATCCTCGCGCAGGCGGCCGACCTGGCTGCCGGGCGCCAGCCGCGCGTCGTGACGCTGGAGCAGCGCGGTCAGTTCCTGCTCGATTACATCGAGCTGCTCTTGAACGAACGTGTACGCGAGCCGGAAGGGTTTCGCCGCACCGCGCCGGGAGCCGCCGAGCGATCAGAGTCGCCGGCCCGAATCGGCCACGAACGGTGGGTGGTGAACAAGATCCGTGCTCTCGGCGGGTACTACACCAAGGGCATCGAAGGCGGCGCGGAGCTGAGGGCCGGGTTGAACACGGCTGGCTCGCTGGAGCACCTGCGGGAGCTCATTCAGCAGTTCTTTCTCATGCAGGCCGCCGCGCATGCCCAGGTCCCGGGCGACGCCGCTGAGCAGCACGAGAATCTGCAGCTCGAGGGGATTCACGATCCTGTATATCGGCAGGAATCCGTGTGAACAGCAGCGACCTCGCCGCCGCGCTCGTTCTTCGATGCGTGTTGCGCCGCGCATCCGAATCCGCCGCCCGGAGTCCGTCGACGACGGCGGATCGTCAAGTTCGCGCGTCTTCACTCCGATAACTCCGTCGTGCCGGCCGCCGCCCCGTTCCTCTCGCCGCTGCAGCTTGTCGGCAACAGCCTCGAGATCGGCGACTTGCGTGAGGAGATCCGACGCGTCGCACGGTCGGATGCGAAGGTGCTCATTACGGGAGAGAGCGGCGTCGGCAAGGAGATCGTGGCGTACGGTCTCCACGCCGGCGGTCCGCGAGCCGGTGCGACGTTCGCTCCGGTGAACTGCGCCGGTCTCCCGGAAACGCTCCTGGAGTCGGAGCTGTTCGGGCACGTGCGCGGCAGCTTCACGGGCGCTTATCGCGACAGGCCCGGCAAGCTCGAGGCGGCACACAACGGGACCGTCTTCCTCGACGAAATCGGCGAGATGACCCTGCGGATGCAGGGTCTGCTGCTTCGCTTCCTGCAGACCGGAGAGCTGCAGAAGGTCGGCGCCGAATCGGCGGCGCAGCGCGTGAACGTGCGGGTCGTCGCAGCGACGAACCGGAACCTGCGGGAGATGATCGCCCAGGGCCGCTTCCGCGAAGATCTCTACTACCGCATCAACGTGATTCACATCCAGGTTCCGCCGCTGCGCGAGCGTCGAGACGATGTGCCGTTGCTCGTGGCGCATTTCCTGGAGCGCTTCAAAGCGGTCAACATCTCGCCGATCACCGCCTTCTCGGTGCCGGCGATGCGAGCGTTGATCGACTACGCGTGGCCGGGCAACGTTCGTGAGCTCGAGAACGTGGTGGAGCGCCTCGTTGTGAACGTGCAGCGGCACACGGTCGAGCGCGACGACCTGCCCGCGGAGATCCGCGCGCACGATCCGTCTTCGATGCGGCCCAGGCGCGAACGCCGACGGACCGTGGCTGACGATCTCTACAAACGGATGCTGGAGCAGCGCGAGTCGTTCTGGAGCGTCGTCTATCCGCCGTTCATGTCGCGAGACATCACGCGTGACAACGTGCGCGAAGTGATCCGGCGGGGACTCGAGGAGGCGAGAGGCAACTACACGATTCTCGCGCGGCTCTTCAACATGGACGCGCGCGAGTACAAGCGGTTCCTGAACTTCCTGCGGAAGCACGCGTGCCAGTTGCCGTTCAAGGAATTTAGGTAGAGAGCGCCCGCGGCGGGGGACGAACGCGCGTCCGCTTGCCGCCTCACACGCACTCGATCGAGAGGGCGGTCGGCGCTCCCGCGCCTCCGTCCCCCGCCCCGGGCGCCCAGGTGGCTCGCGGGGGCAGACGGGGCCGCGTGCCGCCTCACATGCACTCGATCGAGAGGGCGGTCGGCGCTCCCGCGCGTCCGTCCCCCGCCCCGGACGCGCCCGCGCCTTCACGGCCACGCCCCAAACGCGCGCACTCAGGAGCGTCGGGAGACCGGCGCCGAAACCGAGAGCCGCGCGATCGCGAGCGGCATCCGGTAGAGCACGAGCTCGAACGGCGACGCAGCGATCAAGCGCAAGAGCTCGTAGCCGCGTGGTGCCCTTGGCACCGCGCCGCGGACGAGAAGGGCGGCGGCTGTCATCGCCGCCTGCCCGAACGAAAGGGCACCGACGACGGCGAGTATGTCGATCCAGGTGGCCGCTCCCGCGGCCAGCGCCAGGACGAGGCCGAGCAGAACGAGACCAACGGCCGCGCGGACCGCTGCATCCCCTCGCTGAAGCAGGCGTGCGACTCGCCCCTCGCTTTCACCACTCGATTCCGGTCGCCAGGGTTGCGCGACGGCAGCTGCGCGGCGCGCCTCGTCGAACCCGAGCGGCTCGATCGTGCCGACCACGTCCCCCTGCCACACGACACGGCTCGCGTCGATCGCACTGGCGGGAGCGGCCGCATCCGTCGCTGGCGTGCCGTTGGCTGGATCGCCCTCGATGCCTGCTGCGGGAGCAGGACGGCTCAGGCGAGTCATCATGTCGGCCACCGGATTTGCTGCCGTGCTCGAGAACCCGCCCTGCTGCACGACCGAATCCCGCCGCCAGACCACGACGAGGTCGCGTTCCCCCGGCACTGCCGCGGCGTGCGATCCGATTCTCGTGTCCATGAGCGCGCGGATCGACCCGAGCCGCTGGAAGCGATCGCTCCAGCGCCGGCCGCGGCGGCCGGACACCGCTCTCAAGCGTTCCACGTGCGTTCCGACCGCCGCGACGCGATCCGGATCGCGCAGCGCGGGGGCAGCCGCTCGCATGAGCGCATCCGCGCCGAATCGCATCGCCGCATCGACGACGATCACGTAGCGGTACTGCGCGAGATTGAGGCCGCAATTCAGCGCGTCTGCGAAGCCGCCTGGAGCCTTCTGGACGACGAGGAGTCGCGAATCGGCCGCGCTGCGATAGATCCGTTCGACCGCACCGGTCGCAAGCGCCTGGCGATAGAAGACCTCCCGCGGCTCGAGCTGCCAGCGTTCCTTCAATCGATCGACCTGTTCCTGCCCGCTTCCGTCTGCGACGACGATCACTTCGAACTCCGGATACACCGATGCGAGCGCACACGTCACCGTCTCGACGGCCGAGTTGCCCAAGTGTCGGAGCGGGATGAGCACGGTCGCGGGTACCGCGAAGCGCGAATCCGCGAGCGGATCGTCGGCATCCGCTGCGTCGTCGCGTCGTCCCCCGGATCGAAGGGCCAGCATCACGACGCGCGTGCTGAAGAACCCGAGATACACGAGCCCCACGACGAGCGAACCAAGCGCCAGGAGCGCGAGCGTCGACGCATTCATCCTGCGGCCCCCACGTGTGCCAGTCCAAGGGTGGAGAGCAGATTCCGGATGCGCGGCCCAATCTCCGGTCCGGCACGCTCGACGAGCGACTCGGTGAAACGCATGCCGCCGGCCTCGGCGATGCGCCGCAGCATGAGGATCTTCGAGGCCGACGGGCTGTCGCTCGCGGCTTCCATCACGATCAGGCTGTCCAGCACGCCAAGGTCCTGAATCACCTCGGCTGCGCCGTTGCGAACGAAACGATCCGGCTGCTCGAGGCAGTGCATCAGGACCGGCCAGACGTCGACGCCCATCGTGACGAGCGACTCCTTGGCCGCGCGGCGGACCCACCAGTCGGCATCGCCCAGCACCCCGGCGACGAGACCGGCCAGATCGACGCGGTCCAGCGTGCCGAGCGCCCGGGCCGCGTTCGCACGGACGAAGGGGGTTGGATCCAAGAGGAGCTGCACCGCCGCCTGCGCCGCGGGTTCGCCGCCGACGCGACCGAGCGCTTCGACCGCGGCCTTGCGAACGCGCGGGTCGGGGTCGTCGGCAAACGGCAGCAGGATTTCTTCCGCGCGCGGATCGCCGGTGTAGCGCCCCATGAGTGCCGCCGCCCACTGGCGCACGACGGGGTTGCGATCGTTGAGCAGAATACGCAGCTGGTCCAGGACCGGCGTTCCCATGCGGTCCAGATACGCCGCCACGCGCGACGATTCGTGCCGCTGCGCCTGCAATGCGCGGATCAGGATGGTGGCGGCGACCGGATCGGGCGACGTGCCGAGCAGCGAGACAGCGGCGGCGACGACATCCGGGTCGTCGCCCTCGACGGCGGCGGCGAGCAGCTCCATGCTGCGCGGGTGTTCGAGCTGCACGAGCGCGCGGAGCGCCGCGATGCGGCGCCATTTCTCGCGCGCCGTGTGGTGCCGCGCGGCGTCACCGAGGAGCTGTTCCTTGCCCCAGCGCTGCACCAGGTAGCGCGCCAGCGTGTCTCGCGCGTGGTCAGGCGCGGCACGGTCGCTGGCCATGCGCATGACCAGCTCGCGCGATGCGCGGGCGAGCGGGATCTGCAGACGGGTCAGACGCTCCTCCTGCCGCACGCCTTCGTCCTCGGCGCCGCGCAGCAGCGCGAGCGCGGCGAATTCCATGCGATGGGCGCGTCCACGGCGCCACTGCACGAGGAGGACGTACGCGATCAACGCCGCCCAGGAGAGAACGGCAATGGTCGTCGAGGTGAGCAGAACAGGGTGAATGAGGGCCATTTCCGAATGGCGTGCCGTCGGGAGCCGATGACACCGCGAGAGCGGCGGGGACCCACGCGGCTCGACAGGCGGATCGCGCGGCCCCTGGCCCCCTCCAGAGGTATCGGACCGTCGCCGGACCGGCTATACGGAGGTGGTGTCCATGGCTGGCTGATGGTCGGGCCGGCCGGTATGTGGCGACGGGTGACGCGCGGACGCACGGCCCCGCGGCTTCAATCCAAGCAGCCGCTTCAGGCGCTCCACCAGGCCTTGCCCCTTGTCGTCTTCCTGATCGAGCGCTTCGAGAATGTCGAGACACTGCGCAATCGACGAAACAGAGCCGATGCCCAGTTGCCGGGCGCTCGAGGGGACCCTGTCCTCGTCGCCCCGCCAGACGAGAATCGGGCGGGCGGCGGAATCGATCGCGACGTCGAGGCAGTTCTCCGGGCGATCGTCGACGAGCACGTCGAGCGCGAGCGCCGCCGCGATCTTGCCACGGGAGCCGTGGACCACGAAGACCGACGGCGTCAGGTAGCCGCGGGCCGCGAGCCACCGGTAGCTCTGGGCTTGCGCCGTGTCGCCGGCCGTCTCTGGCCGGCTTGTCAGGAAGATGAGCTCCCATCGGCGCTCCTGAACGAGTCGATAGAGTCGCGCCAGCGATCCCGGCTCGATTTCGTCCAGGGTTTCCCAGAAATTTACGCGAGCGCACGCGGCACGCCACAGCTCGCGCTGCTGCCGCCCGGAAAGAGCGCTGGTCGAGAGTGCCGCCTTCTGCGAATTGTCCTGGTCATCGTCCCCGGCGCCGCTGCTCTCCGCACTGTCATCGTCGGCGGGAACCGATCGAGGCAGGCTCGCGGGATCGAGCGCTGGGAACAAGCGGCGCGCCTCGCGCGCGAGAGCGCCCTGCATGTCGGCAACGGTGCCGTCAAGATCGAAGCCCAGTCGCATGAACGTATGCAGGTGTTCCAGTCTACTGCGCCCCCCGCACGCGGCCAACGTTCTTCGCGTGGGTGCCGGCACACATCGCCCCTGGCTACTCCAAGTCTATCGAACGATGTCCCGTGCGTCGCCAGCCTTCAGGACGCCCGTCGGCGAAAGCCCGCGCCGAACCGGAGTTGACGCCGCCCCGCACCTCACATAAGTTGAGAACCTCATACCCGGCCATGGGTCAATTCTCTCGCTGGCGGGCGCGCTTCGCTACGGTTGTCACCTTCAGTCCTGCGGACTGGTGGGCGTTCGGCGAGTCGTTCGCCGTGCTGTTCCTGCTGCAGGCCCTGCTTGGCCTGTTCGACTTTCCGCGCGTCTTGGCTTGGGCGACTCGCGTGAGCGCAGCGCCGAATTTCGGCGCCTGGCCGGCAGACCGCGTCGAGCGTCTCGCTTGGCTGGTCGATCTCGCGGGACGGCTCCTGCGCCGCCGCTGTCTCGTGCGCTCGCTGGCGGTGTCTCGAGTCTTCGGCCGCCGGGGCGTGGTCACCGACCTGCGCATCGGAGTCCAGACGGCCGGCGGCACGCTCTCCGCCCATGCCTGGGTCGAGTGGAACGGCCGAGCGCTCAATGACCACCCGGATCACCTCGAGCGGTTCGCCCCCTTCAATCGAATTGGCGGAGATGCTTCTCATGGCTGAGGCCGGGCGCCTCGGCCGCGTTCGCCCGAAACCCTGGTGCGACGCAATCCAGCGCGAAGGCGAGCGGGGGACCGCCAGCCCGCCGATCGAGATCGACTCGCCGCTTCCATGACGCCCCCCGCGAGCCTTCGCGCGTTCGCGCGTTTCGCCCGCGCTGTCGTCACCGCGTTCCCGGCTCGCGTCGCCGCGTCGGTGTGCGTGATGCTCGGAATGAGCGCGCTCGAGGGCATCGGACTCCTGCTGCTGGTTCCGCTGCTGCAGTTGGTCGGCGTCGATTCCGGCGGTGGAGCGCTGACCGGTCTGGTCGGGTATGTCGCGGTCGCGCTCCGCGTCGTGCGCCTCGAGCCCACACTGGCGACCGTGCTGCTGATCTATGTCGCGGCGGTTGCGCTGCAGAGCGTGCTGCAGCGCCGCGAAGCCATTCTGCGCCTGGCATTGCAGCACGAGGTGATGGGCGCGCTCCGGATGCGGGTCTACCGGGCGATTGCCGGCGCCAGATGGACCCACCTCGCGCGCGAGCGGTCGTCGGCTCTCGCGCACGTGCTCACCGAGGAGGTTTCCCGAGTTGGGACGCTGACGTATCTGTCGCTGGATCTCGCGGTTGCCTCGGTGATGTCCTTGCTGTACGTGGCGCTGGCTTTCCGCGTATCGCCGTCGATGACGGCGCTCGTCGTCGGTCTCGGCACGATCCTTGGCCTGACCGCACGCGGCACGATGGCCCGGGCGCATCGACACGGTCAGCGGCACTCGTCGTCCTCGGACGCACTGTTCGCGGCGGTCGCCGAACAGCTCGCCAGCATGAAGATCGCGAAGAGCTACGGCGTGGAGGAGCGACACGCCGCCGTCTTCGCCCGTTTGTCCGATGAGCTTGGCGATGTCGGGGTCCGAGCGGCGCGCTCCTATAGTTGGTTGCGGCAGCAGCTCACGATCGCTTCGGCGGCGGTGCTCGCCATCATCGTGTACGTGTCATACGCCGTGCTTCACATCTCCACCGCTCAACTGCTGCTGTCATTGCTGCTCTTCGCCAGGCTCGTGCCCCGCCTCACCAGCTTGTACGAACGCGGGCAGTCGCTGGCCAGCTTCCTCCCGGCGTTCGAGCGCGTGTGCGACGTGGAGGCGCGCTGCCTGGCGGGGGCAGAGGAGACGGACCGTCCAACGCGCCGCGCATCGGCGGCGGGTCCTGCTGTTGCCGAGCATCGTGGCCCCGTGTGCATCACGCTCCGCGAGCGGGTCGCTTTCGAGGAGGTGACCTTCCAGTATGGCGATGGCGACGAGAAGCCTGCGCTTCGGGCGGTTTCTCTCGATATTCCCGCCGGTCGCACCACCGCCATCGTCGGTCCGTCTGGCGCGGGAAAGAGCACGCTCGCGGACCTGCTGATCGGACTGATCGAACCGACGGAGGGGCGGCGGCTGGTGGATGGGCGGCCGCTCGGGCCGCGCGAGCTACGCAGCTGGCGCCAGCGGATCGGCTACGTCGCTCAGGACACGTTCCTGTTCCACGACACGGTTCGCGCGAACCTCGCGTGGGCGAATCCAGACGCGTCGGATCCCGAGATCCGCGAGGCGCTGAGGCTGGCGGCCGCCGATCGCCTCGTCGACTCGCTGCCGGATGGCCTCGACACCGTGCTCGGGGACCGCGGGGTGCTGGTGTCCGGGGGGGAACGTCAACGGCTGGCGCTGGCGAGAGCGTTGCTGCGAAAGCCCGATCTGCTCATCCTCGACGAGGCGACCAGCTCGCTCGACTCCGAGAACGAAGCTCGAATTCAGCAGGCGATCGAGAAGCTGCACCGGCGGATGACGATCGTGATCATCACGCACCGGCTGCCGACCGTGCGTGATGCCGACCTGATCCACGTGCTTGACGCCGGCCGGCTCGTCGAGAGCGGGACATGGGCGGACCTGGCCGCGCGGCCAGGCCGGTTCCACGAGCTGCTGCTGGCGCAGGCTGTCGAAGGACGAGGAACAGCCATGGCCGATCCTCCTCCCCGTTCGGTTCGCGCGGTGGCTGGATAGCGGTATCGCTCGCTGCGGAGGAATCACTCTGCATAGCGTCCCAGCACCGTCCTCACTCTGGTCAGTGCCTCATCGGCGCGGTGGAAGGAGCCGGGATACTGTGCCCACAGAGTCTGCGCAATCCGCGCGAGAGTCGTCCGTCCGTCGAGGCACCCAAGGATGAAGCGATCGATCTCCGCATCGATCCCCCGTGACGGCGTCGCGGCGGCGTCCAAGGACCGCAGACTCTCCATCGACAACGGCAGACCGAAGAACGTCGACTGCGACAGCCGGACTTTCCCGACGTTGTCTGCAGATCGGATTGCCACGTCCCACCGCCAGACGTAGTCGTCGGCAACCTGCGACGCTTGGAGTCTCACGTTCACGATATCCCCACGCTCGACCGCCACAGGCCGCATCAAGGGAAAGAAGGCTTGACCGTAAATGGCCTGCGGGCGCCCAGGTTCGTTCGAGAATCCGATCCCATCGACCAATTGCGTGTCGAACCACACGCACAGGCCATGCGCGGTGCCCCCTCGCATCACCTCCGACTCGAAGGAACCGCTCACATTGGCTTCGCTGCAGCTCGCATAGTCGATCGTCAAGACGTCGCTGGGTCTGGTGAGGAGCGCTTCGGCCGGCGTCGTGTCCTTCGTCCACGTATTGAGCGTCAGCCTTTCGACGATCGAGCCGTCGAGTCCACAATCGAGCCGGCGCCACGGACCCACACGGAGCTCGAACATCTCCTCGCGTTCGACCAGCGCGGCCCGAATAGTGTCGCGAGCCGGAATGATGACTCCCGAGCGGCTCAGGAACCGCCTCGCGTCGATCATAGTCGCCAGGCTCGTGCCGACCACGGGAAGCACGCCTCGCACGTCGGCCACGACGATGTCGACGGGTTCGGGTAGCACGATCTCGGTGGAAGCCGCCTGCAGGAACGTTATTCGGTCGCTCAGCCCGTTGACCTGCGCCAACTCCCTGGCCACCAGGATGGCGTTCGACAACTCCACGGCGTACACGCGTCTCGCACCGAGCTTGCCGGCCAGCAGTGCCATGACACCCGTGCCCGTTCCGAGGTCGAGGACGACCGCATCCTCCCGACAGACCGCGCGTAGAGACTGAACGTACGCCTCCATGCGCACTCTGTCCGCCAGCATTTCGCTGTGACCGATGACGTCGTACGTCTTGTTCGACATGCGCTGCAGGCTCAGTTCGTCACGAGGCCCACCAGTCCTTCCAGCGCAACCAGTAGGCCAGGCTCACTGGGCGGAGGTTGGTCCAGAGATCATTCGGTCGAGGGGGATCGAGCACCGGTGGGAAGGCGGTGGGCTCCAAGTACGGGCACGGGGGTATCGGGCCGAGCGAGGTCAGCCGGTCGCGGACCGACTTCCGTCGGCTCAACACCCAGAGCGGATCTCCGGCGAGTGGTGCCTTCGGCCGCCGGCGGATCACTTCCGGCAGGTCCGCCTGAAGCGGTGTGCGCAGCAGCTCCTTTGAGATCGACCAGGGCACGGGCGGAATGGCGAGGACGTAACGCACGACCCGGCAGTCGAAGAGCGGGTTCGCGGTTTCGAAAGGCGCTCCGATCGCGCCCGGATCGGAACACTCGAAGTTGCGCGCCACCTTCGGGTGACACAGTCGCTCCTGCGAGAGGGCGCGAATCGGATGGGCGGGCTCGACCCGGTGCGAGGGCCACTCCCGATAACGTTCCTCGAACCGCATGCGCGCGGCGAATTCGCGGTTGATCCACGACGGAATCCGAACGCCGGCGGGGGGAGGATTCAGCCAGCGCTTCACGCTCGACCGGATCAACAGCGGCGGCAGACGCTGCAGTGAGATCAGTGACCGAGCCACCTCGGCGCCAATCCTCCAGAGCTGACCCGTCTTCAGAAGCTGTGGAACATCCGTTTCGTAGTAGAGAAGCGGGTCGCCTCCGTCTCCGGTGAGCATGACCCGGCAACGTGCAGCGACCTTCCTCGCCATCGCCTGGACCTGGGACGCGAACGGTTCATGCGACGGCTCAGGGCGACACAACGTCGGGTCATCCCAATGTTCGAACGGCTCATAGTCATCCGCCGCGACGAACTCGACCGGAATGTCGAGCGCCCGTCCGGCAATGTCGGCGTATCTCCGCTCTTCGTCGGGAATGAGACGATCGTACACGTACGTGTACGCGGGGAGGGGAGGCAGGGCCGCACGCGACCGCGAACGCCGGACCGACGCCGCGATCGACGTCGAGTCGAGTCCGCCGCTCATGAAGATGCCTGCCCGGCTGGTCCTGAGCCGATCGGACACCGCTTCATCGAGCACGGCGTTGAAGTGCTCGACATACTCCTCGGGCCGCCGGTACCGTATCCGCTCGTCGACGGGCAGCGTCCAGTACCGCCGCGTCTGGACGCTACCACCTGTCCACGTCAGCACGTGCGCCGCAGGAAGCCTGTTGATGTCGGCGAAGACAGTCGTTGTCGGGTCGGGGTTGTAGCCGAGAACGAGCAGATCGGCGATTGCCGCGTCGTTCAGACGAGCCGATACAGCCGGATGGAGGCGAACGCAGTTCAGCGTGTTGCTGACCACGAGGCAAGAGTCGACGTACGCCCAGTACAAAGGCTTGAGCCCAAACTGGTCACGGGCGCAGAACAGCCGTCGCCTTGCGCCATCCCAAACGATGAACGCGAAGTCGCCGATGATGTGGTCGACACACGCATCGTCCCAGACCTCGTAGGCCCGGAGGATGAGCTCCGCGTCGGGGCATCCGCGGAGCGGCCCGGTTCCGTGATCCTCCAACCGCCGGATCAAGTCGGCCCGTCCGTCCACTCTGGCGTCGGCCGTGATCCAGACGTTGCGGTTCCGCGTCGACGGTTGTCGCTCGTGCTCTGCTTCGATCGTCGTGCGGAGCATGGCGTGCCCGAATCCGACCGAACCATCGATCCAGACGTCCTGCCCGTCAGGCCCGCGTACCGCCATCGACCGTGTCAGGCGCTGAAGCAGGGCGGGATCGACCGATGCACCGGTCGGGTTCACGATGGCGACGATGCCGCTCACGGGGAGGTGCTCAGATGCGCGCCCGCGCGGCAGGCCCCGATTGTGGCGACGCAGCCCGTGAGAAGAGAAACGCAAACTCGTCGGGTATGGACGCGAGATCCGCAGCCGAGATATCGAGCATGGGCTGATGGCGGAAATTGACCGCGTCGATGAACCAGCGGCGCGCGTAGACCAAGGAAAGGACGGGCCGCGGCCGATCACTCATGTTCGCGGTTCCGCCGTGGGTCAGACGATAGTCCATCAAGTACACCGACCCGGCGTTCACCTTCGGAAGAACGGCATCCCCCACGTTGGACCAGTCCGGCTTCTCGTCGTGCGTGCCGCGATGGGAGCCCAACCAGACCGCGGTAGTCCCCGTTCGGTCATCCAGGTTCACCAGCGGCACCATCACGGTCACCGCGGAGCAGGGCAGAAGTCCCGACAGATGAGTCTCGGGGAACAACGCCGGGTGGTCCCGGTGAACATGCTGTGCTGCGGCCCCGGGAAGAGCACAGACGCACGTGAAGCTCATGAGAACGGCTTCTCCACCGAGCAGGCCGTTGACGACTGGCAGCACGTAGGGATTGGCGTAGAGGCTGGGGTCGTTGAACGGCCTGGACATCTCGAGGGTGACCATGTTGCGCCGGTTGCCGACTTCCAGGGCAGCCCGCTCCGCCGGTATCGACTGGTACCGTTCGTCCCAGGCGTGAGCGAGCCCCTTCACCAGATCCAGCGGCAGCACGTTCTGCATTGCCACGAAGCCCAGACGGTGCATGGCGTCCACTGCCTCGTGGAAGCCGGCGTCGTCAATGCGGCCATCTGTCGGCGTCATATCGACCACGGGCGTGCTGGGCCGTGAACCGGTTGATTCCATCGGGTCCTTCCTCCGCTTGTCTCGAGCGCGTGGTTAAAGGGTGTCCAGAACGCGTTCGAGATCGGGGATCAGGACACGTATCCACTCCGAATCGAGAGGATAGGTCGCTCGGAACGGCAAAATGGCCGAAGTAAGACTGGCCATCTCCCCGAACTCCTGCCGCCGCATGTCCCGGCTCTGGAGGCGTCCTGCCCAGGTGTCGCCCAGCAGACGGATGAACGCATCCGCCTGACTTATCGGCGCGAGCTCCAGCGCCACGCGGTTCCGCTGTCCTTCGAGGAAGCAGACCATTTCGAGCGTGCGCGCCTCTCGAGCATGAGCGAAACCCGGTTGCGACAGATCGATCTCCACACACTCGGTTAGCGGCGACGCCGTCCATGAAGCCGCGGAACTGACCGTCGAAAGCCCCGCCAGCCCCGCGCGCCGTGGGCGCAGTCGGGCCGGTCCGGGATGCAGCTCGAACGTGCCGTCTTGGCGGGGCGTTACCGCTGCCACGTCGTCGGTCAGCACCGCGTATCCTCGGCTCGCGAGCGCCGCGACGACGGTGGACTTTCCGACGCCAGGCACTCCTGCCACCGCGAGCGCGCCGCCACGGGGTCCCACGACGGCTGCTGCGTGCAGGCACAAGACACCGCGCAGGCGTAGCACGAAGCCCATGGTGAATCCGAGAAGGAACTCATACGGATCCCCCAGGCCATCCGTGGGCCAGGCCATCCAAAGCCGTTCCCCCGCGCGATCGATGAAGCACTCCGTTCCGTCCTCGTGGGTCAACTGGAGAAGCGCGCCGTCGACGAGGGACCGAGCCAGGACCGCAGGGGCGCCCGACGCCCCGCGCGCAGGGCTCACGTAGAAGGGGTCAGGCCCCCGCTCTGAAGCCTGACGAACCCATGCGGGGACGTCCTGCAACGTCAGGCGCAGGTCAGGCGCACCCGACAGCAGCCTGTTGGACTCTAATCCTGGAATGGGTTGATTCGTGCTGACGACGAGCCCGTATACGCCGTACGTCAGATCCGTCGCCGGCGCCTCAACAGGAGACACGCAGCTGGACGGCGATGCCACAGCGCTCGAGGTCGTCCAGGATGAACTCGCGGTATGCGGACAACTGGTCGAGTCGGCGCGAGCGCCAGAGTCTTCGGACAGGGATAGTCTCGACGAGACGGCCGAGGAGATCGAACTCCTGCGCCCGGAGGTCGGGAGTGAGGACGCGCGTGGCGTAGGTGTTCGTCACCAGTTCCAGCAGCCCTTCGGCAGGCGAGACACTCTCCGCGCGTGGCGACGTCGAGTCCGTTCCGTCCTCCAGCAGGTACACAAGTCCCAACGGGACCGGCTTCGGCTGGAACCAACCTGGGCGGGAGGTCAGGTCGAGATGGTACCGGGTGTAGCTTCCGCTCTGGCCAGGGGGCAGAAGTGAGGGCCTGGCATCCGCCGGCAATGCCTCTGCCGACTCCGGCCAGAGCCGGATTCGCGGATAGGCAGGCGTCGCCAGCCACGTTCCAGCCACGTGGCTGAGAGCGACCGTGTCATCTGCCAACACCGGTATCCCGTGTGCGGCGAAGGTGGCCGCCGTGGTGGACTTGCCGGCGCCCTGGGGTCCGACGAAGATGACGGCAATCCCCCCGCAGTCGACGGCGCTTGCGTGCAGGCACGTGATCGCTCTCAACCGCAGGATGGTGCCAATGATCGGACC
The DNA here is from genome assembly GCA_050183995.1 of Vicinamibacterales bacterium. Lineage (GTDB taxonomy): Bacteria > Acidobacteriota > Vicinamibacteria > Vicinamibacterales > CAVVIG01 > CAVVIG01. Next base: position 24,240 of record JBFXAT010000004.1, on the reverse strand, counting down.
GAGCAGGTAAGAAGGGACGTCCCACTCGCTGCGCTCGGGCGGCCACGCGACCCACACTTCAGTTGCCGCGCGATTGATGACGAAATCCACCCCGTCGCAGTAAGTGATCCGATAGTAGCGGCCGGCCCCTGTACGGGTCGCATTGAGAGTCGGTTCGCCAGAAGCCGTGCGATGCTGCGTCTCGAACCAGCGCTCCGCGGCGACGGCCCCCTCAGCGGACGTGAGCTCCTCGGCGCCAGAAAATGGCGACTCGCCAATCCAAACCGTGAGATCGGCCGCTCCGCCCGGCTCCGCCGGCCAGAGCCCGGGGATATCCCGATTCGCGGATACCCTGAGACCGTGAAGAATGTAGTGCCTCTGCAGGGTACGCGCCTCGCCTAGCCGTTCGTCTTGTCGGCTTTGCCCGAGCTGTCGATCGATCCCGCTCGTGACGAGCCCTTCTGCGTCAGCACCCGGATGTCGCCATAGCTCCGGAGCTTCGGCGTTCGGTACGGCTTTCGAGGCTCGCCCGCGCGCGGACTGACGACGATCCCATCTGTCTTGATGTCACTCATGTGTGTCCCCTCTCGTGAAAACGATATCCGCATACCCGTGGTGCACTGTACGGTCTCGAACAGCGATCACGTGGGCAGGTCCGAAGAGCCCTTGACGCGGAGCGTCAGGCGTCTGCTCCCTTTTCGCTCTCGTCGACTTCAATCAAGTGCTTGGCTATCAGGTCGTCAACCAACCGGTTGATGTCCTCGGACAGGACAGCTCGATCCACGTCGAACTCTTCGAGCATCGCGGCCTCGACTCCGGCCACGTCGCCCTTCTCGACGATCAGTTGCCAGACACGAGTGCCGATCTCGTCAAGCCCGTAGTACTCGCCGGCGCTGAGGCCAAGGAGCACCGTCTCTCCTTGCAGCTCCCGGTGCAGCGTATTCTGCGACACCCGCAATGTTCTCGTCTTCACGGCCATGGAACGCCCATCCTCGGATACAGCTGGCGATGGAGCCACCTCTTCCATCGTAATGCACAGTACTGACAGCGAAGAGTTCAGTCAACCGGGAAGGTGCCGGAACGGCCCTGTGCGTCCCGACGTTCGATTCGGCCATCCTGAAATCCCTCGAGAACCCCGCAGTCTTGCGCAGCTGTGGGCCATGCCGTGAGGACGCCCTCGACGCACGACCCAACCCTTGAGTAGAGTCGTCGGCGGCGAGGATGAACTGATGCTGTTGCTGTTGCGACACGCCGCCCGATCGAGTCTGGATGTGCTCGGCCAGGCTCTCAAAGTGGCATCCGCTTGCGCGTTCCACGCCGCTGGCGGATTGCGACCGCTGGGGGAGGTCAGACAGGATATCGAGCAGCATTGGGGAGCGTTCGCGGAAGAGCGGGATTGGACTGGCTTTGGTCTTTGGAACTGGGAACACCTGTTCTACTCCGCGATGCTCAACCCGAAGGACCGCGTCCTCGTCGTTGGATGCGGAACGGGCAGGGACCTGATTGCGCTGCTCGAGCAGGGGTACCGCGTCGAAGGTGTGGAACTGGTGAACGCCTGCGTCGAGCAGGCCCGTGCGGCCCTCGCGGCGCGCAACCTCACGGCCACGGTTCGCGTGGGCTCAATCGAGTCGGTGGAGCTGCCCGGTGCCTTTGACGTGTTCATCTTCTCGTGGTTCTGTTACAGCTATATCCCGCAAGCGGCGTCCCGAATTCGGGTGCTCCGCCGTTTGAAGTCACTCCTCAATCCTGGCGGCCGGATTCTCATCAGCTACGTCCCACGAACCAAGCCCGCGTCGCCACTTCCGGTTCGCGTGGCGCGTCTCGCCGCGCGCCTCGGGCGCTCGGGGTGGCGCCCCGAGCCTGGAGATGTGATCAAGCCTTCGAAGAACGGAGCCTCCAGTTTCAGCGAGCATCGATTCAGCCCAGGAGAGATCGAGAACGAGGCGCGCGCCGCAGGTTTGGTCGTGAGGTTCGATTCACAGAGCGATAACGTCGGCACCGCCACGTTGGTGTGACCCTGGCCCAGGCTCCCCGGCCGACGCACGTGTCCGGCCTCCGTCGACGATCGTCCACTGCGAGACCCGGCCGGCGTCGCCGAAGCAGCGGCCTGCGCGTGTCACTCGCGCAGATTCGGCGACCGGTGGATCGCGACCGCCGCCAGCAGCGCGAACAACAGCGCATTCGCCGGCATCTGCAGGCTGAACTCCACAATCGACTGCAGCGCGATGCACGCGAGTCCGACGACCGCGCCAACGCGTAACCAATAGGTCGTCCCTTCACGCGGCGCTTCGCGGAACCGTCTTCGCACCTGACGAATCAGCACGACGATGGCCGCGAGCACCGGCACGCCGAGCAGCAGGCCGCCCTCGGCGGCAATCTGCAAGTAGTCGTTGTGCGCCTCCCGGAAATGGCCGGCACGCTGGTCGGTCTGGTACTGCATCATCGCCGTGCCGTACGTATTGAGCCCCGTGCCTGTCAGCGGGAAGCGCCGGACGACCGCGATCGCGTCCTTCCAGGCGCTCATGCGCATGGCCGCCGACTTGGTGCTTTGCGCCTCGAGCGACTTCGAGAGGACGGCGTCGCCGCCCGCCCATATCGCGATCGCGAGGAACAGCAGCGCTGCCGAGGCGCCCGCGAAGAGCCGGGCCTGCCTCGTTGGCTGGCGCCGGACCACGGCCCACGCGATCAGCAGCGTCGCCACCGCGAACGCGGCGAGCGCCGAGCGCGATCGCGTCAGCACGATCGACAGGCCCATCAGGGCAACCGCGCCGCCCGACGCGACGACACCGCCGAGCCGCGGAGAGCCGAGGAGCGCGACCCGCACGCTCCGCCCCGCGGGCGCGGAACGCATCGACGCAGTCAGCCCGTCGAGAAAAGCCGCGAGCCCCAGCGGCACGGTCATCAGCATCCAGCCGGCGAAGTGATTCGGATTGACGAACGGACCGAACGGGTGCGACGAGAACGTCGGCTTCCAGAACCCGTAGATCAGCGGCTGGACGTCGTTGGCCGTCAGCCCGTATTGCGCGATGCCGAAGCCGGCCAGCACTGTGCCGAACGCCACGAGCGGCAGCGCGACCGCCCGGGCGCCAACCGTCGAGATCAGCCGAGCGGCACCGAGCATGAACAGCGCCAGCGATCCGAAGAGACACAGGCCCCGGACGGTGTCGGCCGGCGAGATCGAAAGTGCATGCCTCGCCAATCCGTATTGGTACGACAGATCGAACGCGCGCCCGAAGGCGATTGTCCCAGGACTGATCCGCTCCACCCACGCCAACGGCAGCGGGACCAGCTGAAGCGAAGCCCCGACTGCGACCAATAGAAGCGCGACGGCGATCGACCCCAGAGGGGGGCGGCCTCCGCGAGTCGCGATCAGGCAACCGAGGCCCGCCACGGCCGCGCCGATCCCCAGCGGCGCGTGCGCCCAGGGGTAGACCGCGCCGAACGCCAACGTGCCGGCGCCCACCAGCCCCACGCAACCCGCGGCAAGCAGGCGATGGACGAACCGGGGACCGTGCGGGAGGCGGCTGCTCCGCACCGGCGGACGTCCGCTCACAGGCACAGCCTTCTCACCAGCCGCCACGTGCCGAGCACCAGGCGGTGGACGTGGAAGAACGGGACGAACGCCAAGCGGTGCGAATCGTAGCGTCGAAGCATGTACTCGCGCGGCGGCAGCACGACCTGTCGAACGAGCCGCGCTCGCGCACGCCAATCCGGCAACGCCCGCAGATCGTCGAGCCGCACGTCGCCCCGCCATGGCCCCGTTCCGAGATACGCGGCCGACTCTTCGCCCTGGACCTCGAGCCGTCGCATCAGGCCGGACGGCAGCGCGGTGTGGTAGTCGATCTCGGCCCGGTGAAGTCCGGTTGCGCAGATAGCGGCAATGCCGCGGCTGCGTGCGAACGCCGCCAGCCGCGCGAAGCCGGGCTCGTCCAGGCGGCTCGCGAGCAGGTGCACGTCGTAGCTCCAAATCAAGTTGTGGCAGTTGCGATGGTGAGCCGCCGTATGGACGCACGCCAGCACCAGGGCATGCACATCGTCTATGGTCCGCGCCGCCGGCCCCAGCGCAGGAATCGCCGTGGACGTGCGCGCGAGCTCGTCGAACGGCAGCACGTCGGACACGCGGGGACGGTTGCTCAGCTTCCAGTGCAGGTCCACCGCGTGCGTGAAGCCGAGATCATCGGTCTTCACGTACTGCGACTGGTAGGACGTGAGGTCGCCTCCGAGCGCGTTCGTCTCGCGATACCCGAGTGCCGTGAGCACCCGGTCCGCCCGCGCGACGTCGTCGCGCCGGACGAGCAGGTCGTTGTCGTTCCGCGGGCGCAGCCAGGGCTCCGGATAATGGAGATAGCCGAGCGCGGCTCCCTTCACCAGCAGAGCGATCACACCCTCTTCCGCGAGCGCGGCGAGCAGCCGCCGCAACTCGCCGATGCGACCCGCTTCGAGAACCGCTTCCGATCGCGCGCCTTCGGCCAGATCCTCTCGCACGTGCGCCGGCCACGAGTCGCGCGCCGGATCCTGCGACAGACGCCAGAACGCCAGCGCCTCGACGCTGTGCTGACGGATGAACGAGAGCAGATCCCTCCCGAAGCGCGCCTGCGCCTCCGGCGGCCACGCCGCCGACTCCGCGCGGAGGAGTCCGCGGACGAAGTCGGCCGGGAGTGTCCCGGTTGGTGCTGGCAAGGACCCGCTGACGAGCGACACGATTCTGGGGAGCGATGCAGCGATCAGGCGGATTGCAGGACGACGCCAGCCGGAAAGCCGGGAAGCGCTCGCGCCAGGAGCGCGTGGGTGGCTTCCACGTTCCCGGCGGTCGCTCGCCGCTCGAGCTCTTCGACGTAGGTCTCGAACGGCAGTTCGGGTGCGGATTGGCTGTCGGGGACGATGCGGAAGATCTTGTCCACCTGCGAGGGCTCTACCTGTTCGGTTTCCCAGGCGAGCTCTTCGTAGAGCTTCTCGCCGGGGCGCAGGCCGGTGAAGACGATCGGAATCTCCTCGTCGGGGATGTGACCCGAGAGACGGATGACGCTGCGTGCGAGATCGACGACCTTGATCTGCTCCCCCATGTCGAGAATCAGCGTATCGCCGCCGCGGCCGATAGCGGCCGCGTGAAGCACGAGCTCCACGGCCTCCGGGATCAGCATGAAATAGCGCGTGATCTCGGGGTGGGTGACGGTCACCGGTCCACCCGCCTTGACCTGCTCCTGAAATCGCAACAGGACGCTGCCGTTGCTGCCGAGCACGTTGCCGAACCGAACGCTGGTGAACCTCGTGGCGCTGCGCAAGGAGAGCTGCTGCACGAGGATCTCGGCGATGCGCTTGGTGGCGCCCATCACGCTCGTCGGGTTCACGGCCTTGTCGGTCGAGATCAGGATGAAGCGCTCGACGCCGTGCCGGATGGCGGCCTTGGCGATCGCGTGCGTGCCGCCGACGTTGTTCTTCACCGCCTCGCAGGGGTTCCCTTCCATCAGCGGCACGTGCTTGTGCGCCGCCGCGTGGAAGATGAGATGAGGCCGGTGCTCGCGCATCACGGCGTCCAGCCGGCCGGCGTCGGTGACGTCGCCGATGACCTCGTGGGTCCGCTCGCCAAGGCCGCAATCGTGAAGCCGGCTCGCGACCGAATAGAGGCCGTTCTCATAACGTTCGTAGAGCACCAATGATTCGGGGGCGAGAGCGGCAATCTGCAGGCTCAGCTCGGATCCGATGGATCCGCCGGCACCGCTCACGAGCACACGCCTTCCTCCGACCAGCTCGCGCAGGCGGGAGGTGCCGAGACCGATCGGCGGCCGCGAGAGCAGGTCCTCGATCGAGAGGCTGCGGACCTGCGCCGACTGTGTCAGGCCGTGGCCTGGCGGCGTCCTCACCGTGGTGATTGCCACGTTGAACGGCTCGAGGAGCGAGACGAGCTCGCGCAGACGCGACGGTCTGGCGTTTGGAAGCGCGATGAGGACCTGGTCCGGCCGCTCGTGCGCGACGATTTCCGGCAGCTCCTTCAGCGTCCCGAGAATGGGCGCACCATGTATGCGAACCCCGACCTTCGACCGGTCGTCGTCCACGAACCCGATGGGCTCGTGGGAGGAGTTCGACGACCGCTGGAGCTCGCGCAGCATGCGCTCGCCGGTGTCCCCCGCCCCCACGATCAGGACGCGGCGCTCGCCAGGGCTTCTGGACAGTTCCCGGTACGCCCGCGGCGACAGGCGGAACGCGCCGAGAAGGAAGAGGAGCAGGATCGCGTCGATGATGAAGATCGAGCGCGGATAGTCGTCCGTGCCGTGGCCGAAACGGAGCACCGGAATGAACAGCACCGTGCTGACGACGACGGCGCCGACGATGCGGCGGAGATCCCAGAGGCTCGCGTACCGCCAGAGTCCTTCTTCGAGCCGGAAGGCGAAGAACGTGCCGGCCCGAACCATCGCGAGCCAGGGCAGCGTCTCGAGGAACAACCGGAAGACCCGGTCGGGGATGTTGTTCTCGAACCGCAGCAGAAACGCCACGTAGCACGAGAAGATCGCCAGCGACAGATGAGCCAGGGATACGAGTACCCGGCGAACGGCGCGCGGCAGCGAGAGGAGCCGGTCCACGGCCCATTGACCGGACAGCACCTCGAGGATGCGCCGGCCAGCCCGCGCCGGCGTGTCTGGGATCATCGTGGGTTCAGCTCTGAGTATCGGTTCAGCTGGTGCGGAAGCGTCAAGTTCGTCGGCGTCCCGCCCCGGAAGCGAAGAAGACGTGTGCAGTCGTGGGCAGCGTCACCGGCGGCCGGCGGGGAGATGGAGTACCGTCCGGGCAATCAGCACGAGGTCCGAGACGAGCGACGATCCGCGGACGTACTCGCGCGCCAGGCGGAGCTTGTCGGGCAGGATGCGGCGCACGTACTCCTCCTCGGGATCCGGTGCCGCGGCGAGAAGGATCGCTTCGTTTCGGTACTTCACGGACGCGGGGTCGGTGAGCCCGGGACGGACGCAAAGAATGTCCGCGTATTCGCTCCGGAACATCTCCACGTACTTGGGCAGCTCCGGACGCGGCCCGACGAGGCTCATGTCGCCCTTCAGCACGTTGAGCAGCTGCGGCAGCTCGTCCAGCTTGGTCCGGCGCAGCCACCGGCCCACGCGCGTGATACGCGGGTCGCCGGCAACGGAGATGCCCGGGCCACGGTTGTCGGACCACATCGTCCGGAACTTGTAGATGACGAACGGGCGGAAATGCCGGCCCACCCGTCTCTGGGTGAAGAGCACGGGCCCCGGGGAGTCCCACCGCACGAGCAACGCCGCGAGGCAGAGGACTGGCGAGAGCACCAGGAGCCCGAGACTCGACAACACGACGTCGAGAACGCGCTTCACCGCACGCGTCTCATTGGTCCGCTCATCGGCGGTGGCAGCGCACGATGTCCGAAACCGCGGCAATCACGTCAGCCGCGTCGGCATCGCTCATCGCGGGAAAGATCGGCAGCGACACGATGCGATGGAACGCGGCCGTGGCGGCCGGGAAGTCGTCCGGCCCCACGCCAAGCGTCCGCTGGTAGTACGGATGCCGGTGCAGCGGGATGAAGTGGACCGACGCGCCGATGTTCCTGGCTTTGAGCTCGGCGATGAACTGCGCCCGATCGACGCGCAGCCGTTCGAGCGCGAGCTGGATCACGTACAGGTGCCATGCGTGCTCCGAGCGCCCGTCGCGCGGTGGCAGACCGATCTCGGGCATCGCGGCGAACGCGGTGTCGTACTGCTGGGCGATCCACGCGCGGCGATCGCGGAACACGCGCAGCTTTCTCAGCTGCTCGATACCGAGCGCGGCAGCGAGGTCGCTCATGTTGTTCTTGAAGCCGGCTTCGTGGACTTCGTACTGCCAGCTCCCAGCGGCCGTGTACCGGGCCCACCCGTCGCGGCTGATCCCGTGGAGGCTCATCAACCGAATGCGCGCCGCCCGCGCGTCATCGTCGGTCGTGACCATGCCGCCTTCGCCGGTCGTGATGGTCTTCGTCGCGTAGAACGAGAAGCAGGTGAGCGGGCTGATGGCTCCGACCAGGGCGCCCCGCCACGTCGTCGGGAGCGCGTGAGCGGCGTCTTCGACGATCACGAGCCCGTGGCGAGCCGCAATGTCGCCGAGGTGGTCCATGTCGCACGCGAGGCCGCCCATGTGCACAGGGACGATCGCGCGTGAGCGGGAGGTGATCGCCGCCTCGACAGACGCCGGATCGATGTTGAGCGTCTCCGGCCGGCAGTCCACCAGCACCGGCTTCGCGCCGAGGTGCACGACCACCTCCGCCGTCGCGGTGAACGTCATGGCCGGCACGAGGACCTCGTCGCCGGGACCGATGCCGATCGCTTCGAGCGACAAGTGGAGTGCCGCCGTCGCCGAGCTCAACGCGACGGCGTGTCGCGCGCCGATGGCCTCGGCGAATGCGTTTTCGAATTCCTGCACTTTCGGGCCGGAGGTCAGCCAACCGGATCGCAGGGTCTCGGCAACGGCCTGTACCTCCTCGTCGCCTATCGACGGGCGGTGGAACGGCAGGTACGTGGTTCTCACGGCGCTCATCGCCGTTCCGGCTCGATCGCGCCGAGGTAGTGCGTTCGGAGCAGCGGGATCAGGTTCAACAGTTCGCATGCGGCATGGGAGTATGGCGCGACGCCGCGCGCCAGCGGCGGCGCCAGCGTGACACGTTCGAGGGTGATGCGGCACGAGGGAAACAGCCGTTCGATCTCGCGGCGGTCGACGCCGCGGACGTCGGGGTTGGCCGGGCTGTTGACGTGATAGTCGTACCAGAGGATGAAGCCGCCCGGGCGCGTGACGCGCCGCATCTCGTCGGCGATCTGCTTTCGCACCGCCCCGTCGAGAACCGACGTGAACACCGTGGACTGCAGCACGATGTCGAAGGAGCCGTCGGGATGATCGAGCGCCGCCGCGCTGCCGACCGTGAGCACCATGCCCGCGGGACAGAGCTGTCGGGCCTGCGCGATCCGGTCGGGGAGCAGATCCACGCCGCAGATGCGCTCAGGTGTCGCGCCCCATTTGACGAAGTCTCGAAGCCATTGTCCCGTGCCGCAACCAACCTCGAGGATCCGTACGTGCTCGAGCCGCCCGAGATCGCGGCGGGCGAGAAGCGCGAGGACCTTTCGCTCCCGCTCCTGGAGCATGAAGAGCTGGCCAGGTTCGACGGGCGAGTCGCGTCGAACCGTTCCGCGCCGGCCGTAAACGTCGCGGATCCGCGCCTCCTCGGCCTCCAGCTTCGTCGTCACCGCGCGAGTGCGACCGGGTGCGGCGCGCGCTGGCGCCTGAGGATCGAGAAGTCCAGGATTCCTCTGAGGAACCCGGTGCCGTAGCTGACGTGGAGCGTCGGAAAGGCGAGCGCGAGCCACATCACGCGCTGGATGCCGTGCCGCCCCGCGGTCCTCACGCTGAAGGCGATGTCAGCCGCGCCGTACATCAGAAGCGCCGCGGCGAGGACGGCGCGCATGGCCGCCACGGGAACGGACACGACAGCGATCAGTGCGAGACCGCCGACGAACGCGGCCGGCACGAGCTGCCGCACGGTCCAGAATCCGCCGGCCCTCCGCGCCGCCAGCGGCTTGAAGTAGCCATACTGGAAGTACATGCGCCACAACGTCGCGAGCGACTCCCGCGCGACGTAGTCCGACACGATCGCGGGTACCAGGAGGATACGGCCGCCGTGCCGGATCAAGCGCGCGTTCATCTCGTCGTCCTGGTTCCTCACCAGATCTTCGTCGAAGAGCCCGATCCGATCGAAGACCTCGCGCCTGTAACATCCGAACGGAACCGTGTCCACCCAGCGCGCCTCGGACGTGCCCACGCGAAAGTGCGCGTTGCCGACACCGAAGCGATGTGAGAGCGCGGCCGCGATCGCCGCGGCTTTCGCCGTCCCGTTGGCGGGCAGCGTTCGAACGAGGCCGCCCACGTTGTCGGCGCCGCTGCTCGAGAGCCACTCGGTGCAGAGGCGCAGGTAGTCCGCCGGATACCGGCAGTGCGCGTCGAGGCGGACGATGACGGAACCCCGTGCGCGGGCGATGCCGACGTTCATCGCGGCGGGGGCCGTTCGGCCCGGGTTGTCGACCAGCCGAACCGACGGTTCGCGCGCGGCGATGCGCTCGACGATGGATCGCGTGCGATCGTCGCTCATACCGTCCACGACGAGGACCTCGAATCGATCACGGGAGAAGTCGCTCGACAGGATCGAACACAGGCACGCTTCGATGAACGGTTCTTCGTTCCGGCATGGAACGATCACGGAGACGAAGGGCGGAGCCCCGGCCTGAGCCATCGGGTATCAGCGCTCCACGGGGGGCCGCTCGGCGGGCGGAACCATGCTGACGACCGCGCGAAACTTGCCGCTGCTGGTTCGCGGGATGTGATCCACCGCTTCGAGCACGACCTGGACGTCGCCGACCCGTTCGCGCAGCCGTTCGGCGAGCGCGCGCCCCGTGCGTTCGTTGAACTCCGGCGCCGGCACGTAGCGGATCCGCATCCGGTCGAGACGCTCCTGGACGATCTGCGCTTCCCGAATCGGCAGGTCGCTCTTGAACACCGGATCCAGCCGGCCAACCGCGCGGCCCTCCTTGGTGAAGATCACGTCGTCTGTACGGCCCTCGATGTACGCCAGGGCTGGGAGTGTGCGTCCGCAGCCGCACGCCCGTGCGGTGGCGCGAGCGCCGCGATCGCCGATGCGGTAACGGACGAGGAGCATGTCGGAATTGAGGAGACCTGTCGCGACGAAATCGCCAGCTGCGGCCCCTTCCACCGCAGATTCCGGCGCGAGGATCTCCAAGTGCCCGACCTCCGGCCACGAATGCAGGGTCCCGTGTTCGCACTCTCCGGCAGCGGTCACGATCTCGGCCATCCCGTACGTTTCCCGGACCGGGCAGCCGAAGGCCTCCCCGATGGCCTGTCGCTGGTGCGTGTAAAGGGGCTCGGCATTGGCAATGGCCACCTGAAGCCGCACGTCACGTCTGCCCAGACGCAGCGCCCCCTCGGCGAGCGCATGCATGGCCGAGCTGTAGCCGAGGAGGTAGGTGACGCGATGGCTCGCGAGCGCGTCCAGGTAGTGCGCGACGAGATCCGATGCGAGGTGATAGGAGGATAGATACAGCTGGCTCAGTCCCGCGTTCCAGACCCAGAACGGCGGGTGCCGCTGTGCTGCCGGCGCGACAATCTGCCCGCCGAGGATGGCCCACCGGTCGTGCCGCGACACGCCGTACCATCTCCGCCACCGCGCCTCGGCGAGGGCGTACCACGCGCGCACGGTTTCCCTGCTCCAATAGAGCACGACCGGAGTGCCCGACGTGCCGCTCGTGTGCTCGCGATACATTCGGTTGATGCGGCACCCGTCACGCACGAACGCGTGCGACTGCTGCCGCACGGATTCCTTCTCCAGCACGGGCCAGTTCTCGAGCAGGTCCCACGAGGAGCGGTCGCCGCGCCGCCGGCGCTCCGCCCAATGTGAGCGGTAGAACGGAACCTCGGTGGCCGCCACGTGCAGGATGCGCGCGATCCGCTCGCTCCGGAAACCCTCCCACCGATCCGCAGACCAGCGTTCACGCTCGAGCGCCTCGTCGACCAGCCGATCCGTTTCCGGGCCGTACCGCCACGACCGCAGGTACAGGCCCCACGCGCTCGCGACGAGCGATCGCGGCCCGCTCGGCAGCCGGTGATACGCGCGAAGAAGTCGATCGTGCATCACCGACGCTGCAGCGTCTCCGCTAGGAGCGACCGCCACGTGCTGACGATCGGCGACCAGTCGTGCCGTTCGGCCCTGGCACGACCGCTCCGCGCGAGCGCGGACGCGCGGGGGGGATCCCTCAGCAGTTGCTTCACCGCATCCGCCATCGCGTCCGGATTGCGCGGAGGCACGAGCAGGCCCTCTCGGTCTCCGGTCACGACGTGAGGGACGCCGCCCACGTTGGTCGAGACGACGCAGAGCTCCGATGCCATGGCTTCGAGAACCGTCACTGGCGCGCTGTCGACATTGGTGGTGTTGAGGAAGATGTCGCCGGCCGCGAGCGTCCGCGGCACCTCCAGCTTCGGAACCGGCGGACAAAACTGCACCCGCGGCGACACGCCCAGCGATCGCGCCCGGGCCGACGCCTCCTTCAGCGAGCCATCCTTCTTGTCCGCCCCGACCATCGTCAGGCGCACGTCCGGGAACTCCGGCAGCACCTTCGACAGCACGTCGACGGCGAGGACCGGGTTGTAGACCCTGTGAAACGCCCGCAGCCAGATCAGGTGCCGCCGTGCGTGCGTGTCGCGTCGCGGTTCGTATCGGGCGACGTCAATCCCGTTCGGGATCAGGCGGATGTCTTCTCGCAGGGGCGAAAGCTCCTGCAGGAGATAACCGGACGGCGTCGTGACCGCCGCGGCGTGCCGGAAGAGCCGGCGCGTGCGTCCGGGGTGGCGAACGGCGAACTCGGGCAGGCTGCCGCCGTGCAGCGTCAGGATGTACGGCTTGCGCGCGACGCGAAGCGTTGCGCAGACCGCCTCGGCCCAGAAGAATGCCGCACCGCTGAAGACGTCGACCTGGGCGATGTCGAAATCGAGACGGCGCGTCCACGCCGTGCGCACCATGTCGGTCACGCGTCCCAGGCGGCCCGGCTTCGACGATGTGGTGACGACGGAACAGCCGAGGGCGGGGAGTCGCGACGCGAGCTCTTCCGAAATGCTCCGGCTCGCACCGCCAGCCGACAGGTAGTTGCCGACGAGCAGCACGCGAAGGTCCGAGGCCATTGTCATCCGGCCGCTTCAGATGGTGGGTCAGCCGCGAGGGCAGGATGCCCGGTCGCCAGACGGCGCATCGATCCGCGCGCGAAGGAGCCTCCACGGCCAGGGGCCTCTCGGCCGGCCATGTGCAGAGCGGCGCCGAGGCCGAAGGCGAAGGATGGCGCAAACGTGCGTGTTGCGTAGCTGAGCATGAAGAGCACGCTCCACGACATCAGCGCGGCGCACACCGCACGAATCCGCGGATCGGGTTGGCGTCGAACGCTCGCGATGCCCATGCCGATGAAGAGGAACAGCGCGGCGAGGCCGAAGACGCCGTGTTCCGCCAGCAGACGCGAGAACTCCGTGTGCGCGGCAATCGTCAAGGTGGGGCCTGCCACGGTTGATCCGTCGGGTGACACGAAGAACGTGCCGCGGTTCAAGCGCCCGCCGCCGGGCCCGACTCCCATCCAGAAGTTCTGCTTCCACAATTCGATGTCGCCGCGAACCATGCGATCGCGGCCCGTCAGATCGGTGTCCTCGAACCTGGTGACCAGTCCGCCCGCCGTGAAGGCGTTCAAGTACGGAAGCACGACGAAGTTGGCGACCACGACCAGCGCGGCGAGCACGAGCAGCACGCGGCTGCGGAGGTGTGCGTCGCGCGCGGCGAAGCTCGCGGCCACGAGTGTCGCGCCGCCTGCCATGTACAAACCGCCGCGGGAGAAGGTGAGCGCGGTCTGCACGGCCAGCCATCCGAGGGCCCCGACCATCAGCAGGCGCGTGGACCACGCCATGCGGCGATCGAGGTGCATCAGCAGGGCCAGCAGCGCTCCGAGGCCCATGGTGCCCGAGACCTGGTTCGGACCGAATCCTCCGCTCGTCACTACGTTCGACGCGTCGTAGAAGGTCACGTCGGACGCAAGGGTCGCCGATGTGGCGACGCCCGCGATGCCCACGGCGGGGCCGATGAACGCCACGAACATCCAGCGCAGGTCGCTTTCGGTCGTCACGACCTTGGAGAAGAACCAGGCCGCGATGACGAGGGCCACCGGCCCAGATAGGTTGAAGCTGATCTGGTCGCGCGCCTCTGTCCAGCTTTGCTCCGACAGCACCATGGCGGTGGACGGCATCAAGACCACCAGATAGAGCAGCGGAACGAGCGGCGGCTTCAAGCGTCCGCTCCGGATGAGGGTCAGAATCATCACGAGCGACGCGGCGTACTTGCCGAACTCCCAATTGATCTGCGCTCCCGCCATGCGCCAGAGGACTTCCGCGCCGGCGATGTAGGACACGACGACCCCGACGCGGTCGAACCGGCCCGACAAGGCGGCGGCTACGCCGACGGCAAGCGAGGCGAGCGCATGTGCGGTCGCCAATCCCGGAGAGTCGTTCACGGCGAGGGCGAGCGGGATGTGCCCCAGCAGGAAGACAGCCGTCCACCAGAACGCCCGCGACTCAGCCGCTGATTCAGGCGCGGCTGCCGCATGCCACCGGTTGGATCGGCTGACGCCGCCGATCGCCGGCGCAGCATCCACCGACGGTTCGCTCGAGTCAGTCAACAGGGGTCGCATTCTCATCGGGCCGTCACTCGCTCGTATAGCTCCAGCAGCCGGCCGGGCAGCGTCTCGATCCCGTGGCGCTCACGTACGAACGCGTGCGCTCGCCTTCCCATCTCGCTCCGTTCACGGTCGCAGTCGATCAACCTGACGAGATCGGTGACGAGACTGCCATCGTCACCCGGGTCCGAGAGGAGCCCTGTGATGTCATGGTGGACGATGTCCGGTACGCCACCGACATTGGTCGCCACGACCGGCAGGCCGGACGCCATGGCTTCCAGGACGACGTTCGGCGTGCCCTCCCAGTCGGATGTCAGCAGGAGGATGTCCGCAGACCGGTACACGGCCGCCATGTCCGCAACGGCCCGTCGCAGCTCGAGGGTCCCGTCGTTCAACCCCAGACGCGACGCTCGTTCGGCCAGATCGGCCTCCTGATCGCCGCTCGTGGTGACGAGCACGCCGCGCACCGGGCCGCGCGTGCGCGCTCGTGTCGCCGCGATGACGTCGAGAAAGCGATCGAACCGCTTCTGTCGTACGGCTCGGCCGACGCCGAGCACGCGGACGGTTCCGTCTGCGGGGCGGCCGCCGCCGTCGAACCGGGCCGTGTCCACGACATTCGGCAGGAAACGAAGACGGCCCGCCGGAACGCCGAGGTCGACGGCAGCCTGGATCGCCGCTCTCGAGTTGGCGGCGACGATTCTCGGCACGCGCAGGCTCAGCGCGCCGAGCACGCGCCCGAGGTCCGCCGCTTCCCAGCGTGTATTGCAGCGGATCGCGCCGACCTCGCGCGCGCCGGTTGCCCTGGCCGCCGCCGCCGCGTAGAGATTGGTGTAGAAGTGCTGGCTCTGAACGATGTCCGCGCGGTGGGCCTTCGCCGCGCGCGTGATCGCCACGGCACGCGCGGCGCGGCCCGGCTGCGCGCCGACCCACTCGACCGGCACGCCGAGACGGCGGATCGGCTCCTCCCAGAATTCGCCTTGCGTCAGCGACAGCACGCGCACCGCCGAACCGCTGTGGACCAGGGCGCCGGCGATGTAGGCCAACTGACGCTCGGCTCCTCCCTGGCCCAGCGTGCCCGCGACGAGCGCGACACGCAGCCCATCGAGATCACGCAGCACGCAGCGGTCCCCAGGCCGTCCGCAGGTGGTCGCCGATCGTGTCGCGCCAGGCTTCGAGCGAGTAGGCGCTTGCCGTCTTCACCGCCGCACGCGACATTGCCCGATAGCGGTCCGGGTCGGCGAGGGCCAATCGAACGGCTGACGCCAGCGTGTCCGGCGTGGCGCTGTCCAGGAGGATGCCGCATCCGCGCTCGAAGAGATGCGGAAGCACGGAGACCCGGGTCGTGAGAACGGGAAGTCCGCAGGCGAGCGCCTCCAGCACCACCTTCGGGAAGCCCTCGGAGGCCGATGTCGGATAGCAGAAGAGGTCGGCCGCCTGCATCAGCCGAAGGACCGCGTCGTGATCGACGCGCCCGTGGAACGTGACGTGTTCGGCCACGCCACGCTCCTGCGCCAGCGCCTTCAAGCGCGGCAACATCGGTCCGTCTCCGGCGACGTCGAGCGTTGCGCCCGGGAAAGCGGCGCGAATCGAGGGAAGGCTGTCGATGACGATGTCCGTGCCTTTGGGTTTGTCCTGGCGGCACGCGATCAGGAGCTTGACGGCGCCGGATGGCCACTGGCGCTCGCGCGCCCACGCCCCGAGCTCGGTCCGCGTCAGCGATGTCGAGAAGACCCAGCGCAGCGAGCGGTTGCTGGACGGTGGGTCGGCCCCGCCTCCGGTCGCGAGCATGACGTTGCGCCCGCCGGCCGCCCGCTCCATGAACCAGCGCCAGACGTGCTCGGCTGCCGTGCGCGGCTCGAACCAGTTGCCGCAGTGCCGCACGAAGAGCGGCTTGCGATGCACCAACGCCAGCAGCATGCCGATGGATCCGACGTCGCCGGGGATCGGTGCGTGCACGGCGTCGGCGGCACGAATCTCACGCGATATCGTGCGGATCGATCGTGCCGTCCAGATGAGCATCGACAGCTTCCTTCGAAGCCCGTCACCCGCGGGCACGGCCATCGGACAGATCGAAAGATTGTGGCCGGTCAGCGCGATCGCTCCGGCGTGGACTCCGGCGCTCGCGCAGGGCACGAGTACACGCGTCGAGTCGAACAGCTCCGAGAGCACCAGCATCTGGAATGGGAAGCCGCCGTCGGTGGCGAAGCCCGTGGGCGACCGCTGCGACGGCCAGCACACCTTGTGAGACACGACGAGGAGTTTGATACGCGGCCTCCAGCGTGGTCTGTACGCAGGCCTATGCCGGCACTGCCGCAGCACGCGGCCCGGTCCGGCGAGTGAGCAGCCACTCTCGAAGGTCGTCGGTGAGCGCGTCGTAGGTCGCCTCGACGCTGAACCGCCGCTCGACGATCGCCCGGCCGCGGCGACTCTGCGCCGAGGCCGCGGAGGAGTCGTCGAGCAATTGCAGAACGTCGGCCGCCATGGATGCGGGTGTGGCAGCCAGCCTGATCCCGTCGCCATGTTCGAGATCCATCCCGTAGACCGCGTCCGGGCTCGCAACGACCGGGACGCCGAGCGCCATCACCTCGATGAGCCGGCTGCGGAACCCGTAGGTGCCCGTCCACGGACACACGACAGCCGACATCGTGGCCAGGACCGGCTGGACCCGATCGACGAAACCGGTCACGTGGACGCGTGGGTCCCGTCCGAGCGCGCGAATCCGTTCGGGCGGGTTGCTGCCAACGATCCAGAGCTCGGCGTCGGGCCTGGTCTTCCACACGCGCGGCATGACCTCGTCCGCGGTGTGGATCGCCGACTCCTGGTTGTGCCGCGTCGAGAGCGCACCGTAGAACGCGATGCGCGGCGGGTCGAGCGGCTCCCACGCGTAGGCCCACGCCTTCAAATCCGTTCCCATGGGCGTCAGGAACAGACGGCTCGCGGGCGTACGCGGCGCCACGTATGCGAGCTCCGCGCGATTGATGGCCACGATGCCTTCGAAGACCGGCCACGCGGCCTCTTCCTGCCGGCGGTATCGTGCGACCGCCCAACGCGTCCACCACGCGGGAATCGGCATGGCCTCGAGCTGCCTGCGTCTGGCCTGCCAGAGCACATCGTGCATGTCGAGCACGCACGGCACGCCGCTGTCGCGGAGCAGACGCGCCGCGTCGACGGCATGCCAATACTCGAACAGCGCGACATCGAACGGCTTGCGCGACGAGAGCGCCGCGGCCACGCGATCCGGCGACAGGTTCAGCCGGCCGATCGCGAAGTTCGACCACCGCAGGCCCGTGCGCGCCATGTACGCCAGCCCCGCGGCGCGATGCAGGTGGCGCGTGGCTGCGTTCTCGCGATAGGGCGACTCGATCACGATCGGTTCGTCGCAATGCGCCGACAGCTCCTCCGCGACATCGAAAGAACGAGAAGCGGTCGTGAGAAACGCAACCTCGAACGCCCTGCGAAGCGCGCGCAGCGTCTCGTGGACGCGCTGATGTTGTCCGGCGTGCGGAGGAAAGGGCAACACGTGCGAGACGACGAGCAGTCGCGGCCTCATCGTGGAAGCTCGCTGAGCACGAACACGCCGAATGTCGGCGTCGTTGTCTCTGGCGCCTTCCATCCGATTGGCGTGGCGACGCCGCCGCCGCGCGTCGACAGGACGACCGCGCCACCCGCGTACGTCCGGATCGTGCTGTCGCCGAAGTAGTCCTGCACGTCGCGGATCTCGTAGCGATCGCCTGATGCGAGGAAGCGCGGCGCATCGACCGAGACCACTGGTGCATTGTCCCAGTTGTAGACGACGACCGTCGCGCGGTCGGCATACGCGTTCGGCAGGACGAATGTCCACGCGCCACGCGGATCGCTGTCGAACGTGTTGTCGAGATACTCACCGCGACGGCTGACCCGCCCGTAGAAGCGGTTGCCCCTCATGGTCAGGCCTCGAGGGTCGCTCAGGATCAGCGCCCAGCCGGTCCGCCCCGCCATGAAGTGATTGCCGGTGACCACCGCCCCCTCACTGCCGGCGCGGGCTCCCAGGCTGTTCGCCCCGTGACGGCGGTACGTGAAGTTGCCGTCGATGATCGTGCGCCTGGCGACCTGCCGCCCTCCGACCAGGATGTCGCTTCCCCTCGTCGACGTCGACTCGGAGAGAGCACCGGCCTCGAAGACGACGTTTCGGCGGAAGTGCAGATCGTCCAGCGCTCCCTGTTCGGTGTACGCGTGGATCCCGAACCCGAAGACGTCGAAGACGATGTTGTCGCGGATCTCCTTCACGCCTCCGGCGTTCTGAATGTAGAGGCCATGCCCGTGGCCTCGATCGGCCGCATCCCAGCCGCAGAAGAACATCAGGTTCCCGTAGATCTCCGCGTCGGTCGCCTCGAGCCAGTGCCCGATACAGTCGCCCGTGTCGTGCACGACGTTGTTGATCAGGCGCGTGTTGCGCCCGTGTACGTTGATGCCGGTCGGTCGGCTGAACGTCTCGCCCTGTCCCGCCCGGCGTCGTGGATACGAGGACAACACTTCGAGGTCCATCACCGTTACCGACGGTCCGTCGATGTCCAGCACCGGTCGTGCCGCGGCGGGATCGGGCGACGGATCGTCGAGAATCGCATGTTCGCCCGGGTGGGGCCGGATCGTGATGTGCGCGTCGCGGCGCCCCGCGAGACGGGAAACGAAGTGCCCGGCGTACGTGCCGCCGCGCAGCCAGATCGTCGCGCCCGGCTTCACGCCGTCCGGGTGCGCGAGGGCCGTTGCCAGGTCCCACGGACGAGCGCGGCTGCCGTCGCCGTCCGCGCGTCCGTCGGGAGCGACATAGAAGTTGCCGTCCGCCGGGCCCACATTGGTCGTGACGGGCGCCACGGCCCTGGGCGCAGGCGCGTTCGTCAGCGCTGCGCCGTAGACGATCGCCAGGGCGAGCAGCCGTTGCACGATCGACCGCCGCACGATCAAGCTTCCACCGCGCGCTGCATGCGCGCGGCCGCGAAACCGAGCAGCGCATCGGCCACCCGCTCCGAGGAGCGTCCGTCGAGCGTGCCCCCGAACATGCGATCGATGAATGCCCGTCCGCGGCGGACCGCCGGCGCCGGATCCGCCAGCGCCTCGTGCAGGAGACGTTCGAGTGCCGCCGGGGACGTCGCCACCGACACGGCCTGTTGCTCGACGAGATGCTTGTAGTGATCGAACCGGTAGTACCGCGCGTAGTCCAGCGCCGCCGGATCCACGCCGGGCGGGTTGTACCCGACGTTCACGACCGGACGATCGAACATCAGGAGCTCCAGCGAGATCGTCGACGCGACGTTGACGCCCGCCGCCGCATGTCGGAGCGTGTTCGTCAGCAGGTGCGCGTCTTCGGGCCGCGGCGTCAGGTGCTCGGGATCCCACGGGACCTCCGGAAAGAGCACGTCGCCGAGCCTGGCTTTGACCCCGTCGAAGCGGCCGGTCCGATCCTTCGGATACACCCTCACGAGCAGCTGCGGACGAGTCGCCCCGGACATTCCGCGCACGATGCCGGCGAGTCCTTCGACGATGTCGGGTTCGCCCGGCATGTGGTTCGCCATACCGGTGCTGTACAAGACGATGGGGCGCGAAGGATCCGCGCCGACACGCCGGCAGAACTCCTCGCGGCTCCAGCGGAACTCCGGGCGGAAATGGAAGTCGAACTGCGGCGTCCCGGTCACGGTCACCTGCTCCGGACGGACATCGTCATAGATCCCGAGGAGCTGGTCGCGCAGATCCGCATTCCAGACCAGGTAGTAATCGTACGGACGGATGATGCGGCCCTGCGACGTGAGGTTGTCCCAGGAGAAGATGAATGTCGCCGTCGGGATGCCGAGCCACTGCGCCGCCTGCACGGGTTGCAGCGCGAGGTTGCTGTGGACGTGCGACCCATTGAAGACGAGATCCGGCCTGATGCGCTCGAAGAGACGCAGGAACATGTCCGTCGGTTTGAGCCAGCGGCTGGTGAGGCGCTCGGACAGGCCGAGGACCTTCAGGCCGACTCTCGACGCGAACGTAGCGGCGAACAGCTTGCGCCCGTAGCGCTTCGCACGGGCCGGTACAGACACGGCTTCGAGGTCACGAAGCCGCCAGCGCTCCTGCGCCGCCTCCGACCAGAGCCACCGTCCGTGGGCCATGTCGAGCAGCTCGCGCTGGATCCTGACGGGCCAAAGATCCTCGACGCTCGCGAGCTCGATGATCCCGCCGAAGTCGCGTTGACACTGCTCGCGATACTCGGCGGACGCGATGACGGAGAGCAGCACCACCTCGGCCCGCTGATGAAGCCGTGTGAGCGCGCCCGAGTACACGAAATTACGGATCGCCTCGCCGCGCGGCAGGATGACGACGATCCGCGGCCGCCTGCCCGCAGAGACGCCGGAAACTGCCACTCCGGCGTCGGCGCGATCGGCAACGGCGGTCGTCACGATGCCGGGCTCTGCACGCCGCGTGCGCGCGCGAGGCTCGCGACGCTCGCAGCGAGCCGCTCTCCGGAACGGCCATCGGCATGTTCGGCGACGAGACGGACCATCCGCTGACGCGCGTCTCGGTGCAGTTCGGGTTGCGCCAGGTAGGTCCGTACGGCCTCGACGACCTGGTCCATGTCGTCGGCGAGCCACATGCCGCCCGATTCCGCGATCGGCTTGAAGTGATTCCAGCGGTGGTTCACGTCCTTGACCAGCTGCTGATTGGGACGGCCCGGTTCCGGGTCGAAGTCGAGGTTGACCACCGGCCGGTCGCAAAGTGCCGCGTCGATTCCCACAGTCGACGACAGGTTCACGACGACGTCTGCGTGACGGAAGGTATTCACCCAATCGAGGATCGCGGCCGCATCCTGTCGCCGGGCCGAGCGGACGACGTCCGGCTCACCCGTGCGCTGAACGACGATCGAGGAGCCGAACTCACGGAACGCGGCTTCGAGCCCAGGTACCGGGATATCCGGATGCGGACGAACCAGCAGTTGTACGTTTCCGAGGTCGCCGCGCTCGATTCGGCGGGCCATCTCGATCGCGCCGTGATGCTCCTTGAGGAAGTTCGGCGATCCGATGGCGTAGACCACGAACGGCCGATTGGGGTCGAGCCTCGCGGAAGCGCAGAACTCCTGGCGGGAGCGCCGAAAGCGATCCTGGAAGAACACGTCGAACTGCGGCGCGCCGGTCACGTGGACCGGCACCTCGCGGCTCTGCGGGTAGAACGCGTGCAGTTCGTCGCGCATGCCCTTGGACCACACGACGTATCCGTCGAATCCGAAGACCATGCGGTTCTTGGTCGAGAGGTTGTCCCACGACGGAATCAGCGCGACGACCGGGACGCCCAGACGCTTCGCCGCCGAAACGACTGCTGGTTGCTCGAACTGAAATGGCCCGGTCGTGAGTACCAACGCCGGTCGCGTCGTCGCCAGACGTCGCGCCGCCTCTTCGCTGCGCGGGTACAACAGCAGCAGCCGTTCGACCCGGGACTCGAGGGCGTTGGCAAGCCCCAGCGCCGCAATCAGCTGTCCGACGGGCCGCAGCGCGCGGATTGCCACGGGATAGCGGCGTGTGTGGCGGTAGATGCTCTCGCGGCTCGGAATCTCGAGCGTGGCGTCCCACGCGAACTCGTTCAGGCGCCGCGCGACGTTGTAGGGGAACTCGCGAAACGGCCGTACGGGGGGAAACGGCTGCCAGTCGGCGGGACCGTCTGGCACATCGGACTCAGGCTCGCTCGACGACCAGACCGTGACGTCGAACTCCCGGGCGAGCGCGACCAGGAACGATGTGTAGCGGAGCGTCCGGTGTATGAGAAGGGAGGTGGAGAGCACCAGTACGCGAGGACGAGGCGAACGAGCCGGGCCCGTGTCGGCGACCGGCGCGCGGCCGCCGGTGTCGCGCAGGGTGGCCACACTCATCGGCGCAGCGCGTACGTCACGGCCGGGTCCAGCGGTTCAGGGGCGGGGCGCCGTTCACCGAACAGCTCGCGCGATGCCGACGCGCCCGAGGTGAACATGCAGGTGAACATCAGACGATCCGCGCGGCGTGCCAGGCCTCCCTTGTGAAACCCGCGTGTGTCGCTGAACACGATCGTGCCGCGTGGGCCGCGCGCCGTGATCCACCGATCGGGTCGTACGACGTCAGCCATCTGAGCGTCGGTGGTGCGGCGCACCACCCCCTCGAGGGAGTACGCCGGCTCCTGCCTGATCGGTCCTTTCGGGTGTGTGCCCGGTGCGTAGGTGAAGGGGCCCGCGTCGTCCCCGACGTCGGAGAGGTAGACGAACACCTTCATGATCAGGAAGTCCTCGCGGTCGCGGTGCCAGAGCTGGGACTCGCGAGGTGGCACGTCGGTCGCCAGCGTGTGCCAGACGTTGACGTAGCGCAGGCGCGTGAACATCCGGAAGTACGTGTTGGCGAGCGTCAGGATCGGCGGTTCGATCGCGAACCGGCAGAAGACGCCGGCGGGATCGAGCGCCGGCGTGCTGCCGAGGAGCTCGATGTTGAACGTCTTGCTGCCGATCGCGCCGGTGTCGTTCGCCAGCCGTCGCGCGTTGGCGATCTCGTCCGCCCGCTCGGATTCGAGGCGATCGACGCTGCGCGCGAGCTCGGCAAAGAGCGGCGCGTCCAGACCGAGCGCCTCCACGGAGGTCAGCGCGACGCCGTCGCGGTCCAGGTCGCGCGCGACGCGCGCGGCTTCATCCGAGAGCACACGCCGGTGCCTGGCGTACGACCACGACGGAGCCGCGTTCAGCGCGTACCGCCAGGCAACGGCATTGTGGCGGCTCCATTTCATCAGCTGTTGACCTGTGGAGCGGATCAGTTGGGTCATGTGAGCAGGGGTGACACGGCCGCCGGCCGGCGGCTGGACGACTCGATCGACCATGCGACCGGAGGAATCAGCACCGAGCGGACCTTGCCGGCGGACTGGCCGGAGTCGTCGGTCACGTCGAGGAGGATTCGCTCGGAGACGACCCGGTGTTCTTCGCCCGATTCGAACCGGACGATCGCCTTGAAGTGAAGCGTGTACGCGTCCGGGAGCAGCCAGAGCGGAGGAAACGCCGCCGAGACGTCGTGGGCTCCGGCATCGAGGCGGCCGTTGCCAAGGTCCTCGACGGCGACGAAATGGTGCGCGACGGTATCGCCGTTGGAGTCGTCGACGAGGCAGTACAGCCGTCCACTCACGCACCGCTGCGAGGCATCGAGCGTTGCGACCGCAGTGAAGCTCGCGTCCGAAGCCACCGAGGCGTGCGCGTCGCCGGAGCGCTGCAACGCGACGTCGCGGAACCGGACGCCCCCCGGGGCGACGGGCTGGACCGGCGAGAGCAGGCTTTGCGAATAGACCGCCAGCGCCTGAGCCACTGGGCCGTGGAACGCGATCCCGCCGTTCGCGAGAACGATGCAGGTGCGGCACAGACGCTTCACCGCCCCCAGATTGTGGCTGACGAAGAGCACGGTGCGATCGTCGGCCCCGACATCCTCCATCTTCCCGAGGCACTTGCGTTGAAACGCCGCGTCACCGACCGCCAGCACCTCGTCGACCATCAGAATGTCAGGCCGAAGGTGTGCGGCGACCGAGAACGCCAGACGAAGGTACATGCCGCTCGAGTAGTGCTTGACCGGCGTGTCCACGAAGCGGGCGACTTCGGCGAACTCCACGATCTCTTCCAGCTGCCGGTCGATCTCTCGCTTCTTCATGCCAAGAATCGCGGCGTTCAGGTAGATGTTCTCGCGGCCGGTCAGTTCGGCGTGGAACCCGGATCCGACCTCGAGCAGGGCGGTGACCTGCCCAGCCACGTCCACGAATCCGCCGGTGGGCTCGGTAATGCGAGACAGGATCTTCAGCAGCGTGCTCTTGCCGGCGCCGTTTCGGCCGATGATGCCGACGACATCGCCGCGCGCGATGTCGAAGGACACGTCGTCGAGTGCCCAGACGGTGCTGTCCGGCCTCGGAGCGGAAGCCTCCGCGGTCCCCCGGCGAAACGGCCGGGCCGCGAGGCCCGCGATCGTGTCGCGCACCGTTCGGTACCGCTCCTGACGGATGCCGATGTGGTACC
>JBFXAT010000003.1:0-140529 GCA_050183995.1 Vicinamibacterales bacterium | reverse complement strand
GATCCCGGCATCGGCCTCCCGCAGGAACCCGACAATCTGCGCTTCCGTGAACCGCTTCTTCATCGTCCGTCCCTTTCGCTGGGCCGGACTCTAAACGAAAACGCTACTCACAAGTGGGGGGAGGTCACATCCAGCAGCGGATTGATCGGCTGCCGAAGCCGCTGCAGGATATCGGCTGGAAGGCGCAGGTGCGTCTGTGCAAGCGGTTTCGTCGGCTGACCGCGCGCGGCAAGCACCTGAACGTCGCGGTCACGGCGATCGCGCGTGAGCTGATCGCCTTTATGTGGGCGATCGCCCGCACGATGCCCGCGCGCACGTCACAGACCAGGGGCTGAGGCGGGACGTGGACCACCGATACAGGCGTAACCCTCGAGCACGTTACGAGGCGACTTCGGTCGACCCTCGTGCCTAGACCGAGGCTGGCGCCAGACGGATTCCAGTACGGTGGTACCCAACCCACGGATATCAGCAGGATCAATCGTCGGCAGTACTGGTCCCGTCTCGCCTCAGCCCCTGGCCCTCGCAGCCTCTCGATCGCGATGCTCACCCACCGCCCAGGAGAGCTGCGTCCTGCTTGACTTGAGAAGTCATATCAACGCGCGGCTTCAGCCGCAGCGGCTCGTGATCACACCGGCCGCTTACGGCTGCAAGCCGATGTTGGGCGGCGTCACAGTGTGTAGCCACATGTCCCGACGCGCCACGTCCGACAGCATCATGGCAACTGGATGCTGAGACCGGAGTTTGGCCCAGGCGGCAGGCCCAACGCTGTGTCGACACCCGGGTGAGTGCGTAGGTCTTGAAGCAATGCCTCTGGGCGTACGGTCTGCCCGATCTTCTGCTCGGACTCGGTGCGTGGATTCTCGACGGCTTTGGCCCGATAGACGACCACGCCGTTGAGGCCATCCTCGATTGCCAGAGCGCACAGGGCGCGAATGTAGAAGCGATTGAATTCGCCTTCGGCGAGCATTTCGTGAGCATTGCTGCGCATCACCGGCGGCTTCGAGAAACCTCCGGATCTCAATTTCCTGGGCTTCTCATGCGAGTTCAGTCGAGGACGGATCTCCGCAGCCAGGGTGACGTCACTTCCGGTCTGGGCTGCGGCCTTGAGGAGATTCGAGTAGTCCAGCTGCCCTTGCGGACTCAGGTTGTCACTGAGAAAGAGGGTGTTGCTCGCGATGTCCCGTTCAACTTCAGCCACCATCAAGGCTCGGGTTCTTGCATCGAGATTCCTGTAGTTCAGTCCCATTGTGATTCTCCTGCGCCTGCCGAAGCCTACGACGTTGCCGCTCGATCAACCGACGAAACATCTTCGGTCCTGTCCGCCCAACGACTGGCGTTCAGCCGCGAGCCGCACCTGTGCGGCCTCTCAACTTGCGCCTAGTTCGGGTGCGTCTCGTCGGCTGCAACGCCTTGTTAGGCGGGCTCGCCGGCTGAGAACAGGAGACGTCCATCCATTCCTGTTACATGATCGATCTCGACCGACCCGCCAGGCGAAACGTGGCCGACCACTTTCTGAACGGGCAGGCGACCAAATCGCTCGTTCACCTGCACCAATATTGCTGGCCCGTTGATCTGCCGGATATCTGCGGTCGTCGCTTCGGGGGACACCGACAGCACGATAACAGGGGCACGCTGATCCGGCGCAAGATGAAGGTGAAACTGCACTTGCACAGGTCCCGCGGGCTGATCAGAGCGCTTGGCGCGTCGCATCAACTCGAACAATGACGCCCCTGCCGCGTTGAAGAACCCGGCAAAGGTCTGAAGACCGACGAAGACCCCGATTGAGACGAGCGCCGTTTCGAGTAGATCTGCCTTCTCGACTCGTTCAATGACATCGACTGTTCCGGACTCTTGAACCCGGTGTGAAACCGCCTCTAGGACGGAATCAAAGTCAAACTGCCTAGGATTCACACTCAGTTCGGCCCCAGCGTGCCCGAGCCCTAGACGTACACGTCGGCGGCTGAACGAGATGCTGAATCCTCCGAATTCTCTGAACCGCTCCTCGTCCAAGACTTCTACGTCGACCTTGAGCGCGAGCTCTCCGTCGGGCAGCGACTCCAATCGCTTGTTGAACGTCCGGCACACCGGGCGCTGACCGACGTCATGGTTAACGCCTGAAAGCAGGCTGTCAGGCCAACGGTCGAACAGGGAACGGACCTCTTCAGGAGTGAGCCGGTCCCCGTGTCGGTCGAGCCCGGTGCCCGTAATCGTCTGTCCTCGAATGATCCTTGGCATCATCTGGTCCGTCTAACGCTGCCGCTTCAGCCGCGGCGGCTCATCTTCGCGCCGGCCGCCGTCAGCTGCAAGCGGTAGTTAGGCTTCCGTCTCAACCTGCGCATCGGCCTCGTCTTCGCCGTCCGTTCCAGGGCCGTCCGCGTCCGACGGTATTGCTCGCAACGTTGTCAGTACCTGATCACCGTACGGAGTTAGAGTCCAGTACGTCCCTGTGTCCTTGATGCTCCGAGGTCTGAGGCTCTTCGAGATCAGACCCAAGGCGCGAAGCTGGATCTTGATGGTGTGGAAATCGTGGTCGCTGATCTTGAAATTCTGAGCGGTATGACCTTTGAGTCGCTTGTCCCTGCTACGAATCCGTTGAGAACGATCGCGAACCATTCCGTTGAGTGTGACGCGCAGCTGGGTATCTGACGCCTCATTGAGCATGAGGGGACCAACGTCGTAGAAGATGTCCTCCCATGACACGTTGATGCTCCAGTTCCAGGACCAAGACGCAAACTCCGCGTCCCTGGTGTCGAACGTGAAGTCCAGTTGATACTCTTCAGCGCCTTGCGCCAATTTCTCGGTCCCCGGGGGCGCCGACGTCCGGGCCTCTTGCAGCCGACCTTCGAGATCCTCAATGCGCTTCCGCAGGCGGAGCACCTCAGGCGCCGCGAGAGCTTCGGTTGCTTCGTCTGCCCTTATCCATCCCACCGCGGGAGCAGTTTTCGTCAGGCGGACCAAACTTCTGCTGACCACGGAACCGAGTTCGGCTGGAGTTTCCCACAACTTGCACATCTTCTGCTGCAATAGCTCGCGAAAGGCCTCAAGCTTGGCTTTGCCGGCGTCGGTCTGCTCCACCGAGCCAGCGGGCAGCCGCAGTGGGTTCTTGTGAAGAAACGCGATTACTGGCTTGCCGGCATCAACGGCATACCGGTATTCCATCTCGGTGTAGCTCAGTCCATGAGGCCCCAGCGAACCATATCGTCCGGAGGATATGACGATGTAGTAGTCACACTCGTCGATCACCTTCTTGATCAGAGTCCACTGGTCTTCGTTCGCGGCTGGGAACAACTCCATCCCGGCAGGCATGCAGTCGAGCTCCAAGAGGGCGTGCATGACTTCTTGGCGCTCCTCCCGTAGATCTTCGTAGGTCGAGCTAACGAACACTTGGTAGCGTTTGTCCATCGGTTCCATGAGCGGGAAGCCTAACGTGCCGCTTCAGCCGCGGCGGCTCATCATCGCGCCGGCCGCCGTCGGCTGCAAGCGAATGTTAGACGGCGAACGGGTCGACCTCGCCGCTGTAATCGTTGGCCATGAAGCGATCGGCGAAGGCATTCAGCCCTTCCTCACCTTGCAGGCCCATCGACGGGGGCCAACTCAGCGCGTCCTGAGGTGACCAAATCTGGACACTGAGCTGGTCCCAAGGACCGCGCCGCACGTCTGTTGTTACTTCGGTGTCTGGGCCGACGCTAGCGGGAACGTTCATCGTTAAGACCTGAACGGCAAGGTGACCGAACGCCATCGTCGTTGATATGCCGCGCACCTCGTGCATTTCAGGTCCCAGATGTCGATTCTTCGTGCTCATTACCCAGGCCGGATCCACTGCAGCTGCCAACCAGACCGAGGTTCTCCAAGGCATGGCGGCGCGCTCGCGCAGCAGCGCGCAATGGGCCGGAGAATAGGCGCGCTTCTCGATTGGATCCTGCGCCTCAAGCACCATGGCTGTTTTGACGGCCCACCGGGCGATGATCGCCTGGACGTTCGGCGGAATGACGTGGGCCTGACCGGCCAAGAGCGGTTGAAGAAATGGGCGCACGGCCTGCTCCAACTGACTCATCCAACCATTGTTGCATTTCCTACAAACACAACGGATGGCGAGTTCAGGCTGAAGAGTACGCCACGGCTTGAGCTTGATTCCGCTACGCTCGGCCCAAACTTCGGACGGCTTAGAACCTTTGAATTGACTCGTAATCCACCGAGGCCACGCGTCTTCGAGAGAATCGGCAGGAGCAGAACAGAAGCGGCACGATCGCATTCGAAGCGGCCTTGTCTTGTCCGTCTAACGGATGGCCGATAACCTGCGGGCGCCGAAGGCGACCGTCAGGTTCATCGGCAGGTTAGACGGTTCCAGCGACGGGGTCGTCACCGACTCAACGTCACCATGTCGGGGTAGTGATAGACACTCGATGTCGCTGGTGGGTTCAGTGACGTCGCGACCATCGCCTTGGCAATCTGCTCGACGTTTATCGATCTGTATCTCGCGGGCGTCACAAACGAGAACGCAGGGAGCACCTTCTCGAGCAGCCACGGTGTGTGTCGCGATCCGATGATCATCGCGGGGCGGAAGATGCTCACCACACGCGGACCACCCTCTTTCACGGCTTCCTCGGCCTCGCCTTTCACCCGAGCGTAGCGCGGCATTCCCGCGGCACCTGATCCAGTCGCCGCCGCCGCAGGGTCAGCGCCGGCAGCAGACATGAACGCTAGATGGTTCACTCGTCCAGACGTCTTCAGTCCTTGCGCAAAAGCCGCGTTCAGGCGGACGTCAACCGCACGGTGCTCGTCGAGCGTGAGCTTCGCGGTGCCAGCCCCGACGCCCAACGCACTCAACCCGACGATCTCGCCTTGGAGCGA
The DNA here is from genome assembly GCA_050183995.1 of Vicinamibacterales bacterium. Classification (GTDB taxonomy): domain Bacteria; phylum Acidobacteriota; class Vicinamibacteria; order Vicinamibacterales; family CAVVIG01; genus CAVVIG01. The sequence goes on along the minus strand of JBFXAT010000003.1, from coordinate 135,678 downwards.
ACGAATGGCTTCCGTAGTCGCAACTCGTAGACCGGCTGGATCCATCGCCGGAACGAGAATCTCGCGCAGTTCGATACCAGCCTCATGTGCGATCGCGACCTGATGGGGCTGCGAACACCGCACCAATGTCACGATGAGCCTGAATGATCCGCTTCGAATCAGCTCCACAATGAGCGCGTCGCCGACCGATCCCGACGCACCGAGAACCACAGCCACCTGCGTGCTCGACAAGAGTACCTCTCGAGAGAATCCGTCTAACTACTATTGAGTAGACCGCTCGCCAACGACTCGCAGCCGTTCCGGGAGCGCACAAGTCGTCGGATCGCTGCTATCTCATTCCGCGCGCGCATGTTACCACTCGGCTGAGTTGGCAACATCCCCGATGTCTAGCTGCGAACGGTACGGATACCTGCAGCCAGTTCGCAGCTAAACATCGGGCGGTTCACCTTTTCAGGAAGGAATCGGCCCTCACCGCCGGCAATGGCTGCGAGCAGCACGCAGCTAAACATAGACCTCAGCGATCCAACGGACTCTTGACGCCCAAGCCGCCGCGATTGAGCACGTGCGTGTAGATCATCGTGGTGCTGACGTCGGCGTGCCCGAGCAGCTCCTGCACCGTTCGGATATCCGACCCGGTCTCGAGCAGGTGCGTCGCGAACGAATGTCGGAAGGTGTGGCAGCCGACGCGCTTCGTCAGTCCGGCCGCCCGCGCGGCCTGTGTGACGGCCCGCTGAATGACCGACTCGTGCAGGTGGAATCGGCTGGGTGGGCCGTATCGCTCGTCACGACAAAGCCGGCCGGCCGGAAAGACGAACTGCCAGGCCCATTCCTTCGGCGCGTTCGGGAACTTCCGCGCGAGCGCATCCAGCAGGACCACATGCCCGTGCCCGGCTGCCAGATCGGACTTGTGCAGTTGGTGAACCTGCTCGAGATGAGCCTCGAGCGGCGCACGCGCCGCCTCGGGCAGCATCACCCGCCGGTCCTTCTGTCCCTTCCCGCGACGGACGGTGATCTCGTGACGCTCGAGGTCAATGTCCTTGATGCGCAGATTCAAACACTCCTGCAGCCGAAGTCCAGCGCCGTACAACAGCATCGCGACGAGGCGATCTGGACTCCATACGCATCGACGACGATGCCATCGCCTCCCCACCGGGTGCAACCGCGGTGCGGGCCCGGTTCAGCGTGCCGGTCGATCGGTGCCGGCGGTCGTCGACGCTGTCCCGGTGCTTGCCGCCGGCACCCCTGTGTTCGCACGACGAGTCGTCCGCGGCTGGCGCACCACGGCCTCGCCGATCGGTGAACGCGTCCCGCGAGCGGCGGCCTGCACGATTGGACCGCCGTCGTGACGCGCTGCGGGCGCATCTGTGACCAGCGGCGCAGAATCAATCTCAGTCAGATCTTCGCCGGGCAGGAGATCGGCGTGAAGCAAACCGACGTGCACATCTGGCGCGTGGGCTTCAGGAGTACGCCTTGGGCTATGTCGACGATGAGACGTGTAGACTCGAGCCGATTGAGGATCCCTTCGGCCCGAAACTGTCGCCCATGTCTCCGGAATGATCTGTGACCGATGTCTCGGGATGGACCGCGAGAAGATGGCTCCTCAGGCTGGATTCGAACCAGCAACCCTCCGGTTAACAGCCGGATGCTCTGCCGTTGAGCTACTGAGGAATATTGGTGGGCTGAAGCCGCCCCGGCAGCCCCGTCAGGGGCCAACCGGAACGGCTATCGTAACGAATCGAGCCGCACAGCGTCAATCCGCAGCGCGTCGGTCCACAGCGACGGATGCGCCCCCGAACCGCGCCGCGGACGCCTACCCGAGCTTCGCGTCGAGCTCGATCTTCAGCGACCCGCGATACGCATTCGACACCGGGCACGCACCCTCGGCCTCCTGCGCCACCGCCGGAAACTGCGCCGCGTCGATCCCCTTCAACCCGTACACGGTCACCGCCAGCTTCGACGTGTGGATCTTGATCCCGTTGTCGAGCGTCGCCTGAATCGTCGCCGTGACCACGGTCCGATCCGCCGACGCCTGCTTGCGACCGAGCGTCGCGTTCAGCGCCATCGCATAACACGCCGCGTGCGCCGCAGCCATCAGCTCCTCGGGGCTGGTCTTCCCGTTCGGCTCCTGAATGCGCGACGGAAACGACACCGGCAGCGTGAACGCCCCGGTCCCCGCCTTCGCCTCACCCGTGCCGTCCATCAGTCCGCCCTGCCAGTCCACCTCGACGTGCCGTTCGAATAGCGCCATCTCATCTCCTCCTCAACGGATTACGAAAAATCCACATTGCCGGGCCGCCGCCTAGCGACGCTTCCCGGGCCCGCTCGTCGACAGCTGCACGATCGTCCCCGTCACGCCGAGCACGAGCCACGCGATCCCCGCCCACTTCGACGGCATCGTCGTCGGATAGAAGATCCAGACGTCGGTCGACGCACCGCTGCGCTGCTCGACCACCTGCGCAGCCAGCAGGGTGTTCCCAGCCAGCACGATCGTCCACGCGCCCGCCAATGCGGTCCCGGCGACGATCACGTACCGCTGAATGAACATCGCCCCCACCGCCCCTGCAATCGCGACGACGATGATCGTCCAGCCGGGGGGATCGCCGGTGCCGATGCGCGCCCACAGGAGATACGCCACCGCAACCGCCATGCCGGCGCCGACGAGCGAGACGCCGACGAACCAGGCGAACACCAGAACGACGGATCCGAGCAGGCCGCCGACGATCGCCGCAATCAGCATCGACGCCGTGCTCGACGCGCTCATCGTGGAGCTCGCAATCATCGCCCCGAGCACGAAGCCGTAGATACCGAGGACGATGCGGAACAGCCGATACCCCGCGAAGCAGGCGAGTACGCCCGACAGGAACAGCGCGATGGCCGCGGGCTGCTGCAGGTCGACCGGTAACATGCGCTAGACCTCGCGCCGCCCCTCGAGCGACTTGTGCATCGTGACCTCGTCGGCGTACTCGAGATCGCTGCCGACGGGCACGCCCATCGCGATCCGCGTGACGCGCACGCCGAGCGGCTTGAGCAGCCTCGCGAGGTACAGCGCCGTGGCTTCGCCCTCCACGTTGGGATTGGTCGCGAGAATCACTTCGGTGATGCCGCCCGCTTCGATGCGCGAGAGCAGGCCGCGTATCTTGATCTCGTCAGGCCCGATGCCCTGGAGCGGCGAAATGGCGCCCATCAGCACGTGGTACACGCCCCGGAACTCGCGCGTCCGCTCGATGGCGCTGACGTTCTGGGGCTCCTCGACGACGCAGATCACGCGCCCGTCGCGATCCGCGCTGGTGCAGAACGCGCACGGATCGGCGTCGGTGATGTTGTTGCACACCGAACAGTGCCTGACGTTCGCCTTCAGCTCCGCGATCGCCACGGCCAGGCGGTCGGCCTGCTCGGACGGCGCCTTGAGCAGATGGAACGCGAGCCGCTGCGCGCCCTTCGGTCCGATGCCGGGCAGGCGCTGCAGCTCTTCGATGAGACGCGTGAGCGGCTCGGGCAGCGACATTCGTTAGAAGCCGAACCCTGGCGGCAGCATGCCACCCATGTTCTGCTTCAGCTCCTCGTCGGCCTTGCGATGCGCGTCGTTGATGGCAGCCACGATCAGATCCTGCAGCATCTCGACGTCGTCCTTCGAGACGACTTCCGGATCGATGGTGATCGATTGAAGCTGCTTCGCCCCGTTGATCACGACCGTGACCATGCCGCCCCCGGCGGTCGCTTCGACGCGGGCTTCGGCCATCTGCTTCTGCAGGCGCTCTTGCATCTGCTGCGCCTGCTTCATCATCTGCTGCATCTGCTGGAAGTTCATCTCGCTACATCTCCTCGACGTCCCGGATCTCCACGGGGAACACCTCGAGCAGCGCCTGCACGCCTGCATCCGCGAGGGCCTGCTCCTTCAGCGCCGACTTGCGCTCGGCCTCCGCAGCCGCGGCGCGGCCGTTCGACGAGTCGGACTCCTCGGCGCCGCCGAAGTCCGCTTCGATCGTGATCTTGCGCCCGGCGAGCCGCGACGCGATCCCCTCGAGGGTGGGACGGTACTTCTCGAGAAACGGACCGATCTTCTGCGACGCCGCGAAGGTGAACCGCAGGCGATCATCCGCGATCTCGACCCGCCGCGCCTGCGCGACGACGGTCTGATACTGCACCGGATTGGCGCTCTTCGATTCCGCGAGAATCGCGTCACGCAGCGCGGTGCCTTCACGCAGCGCGGTGCCCTCACGCTGCACAGTGCCGTCGCGCAGCGTGGTGCCGTCGCTCAGCCTGGTGCCGTCGCGCGACCCGGGCGAGCTCGGCGCCGAGCCCGTCGCCGGCTTCGACGGCAAGCTCGGCGACACCTTGGCGGGCGAATTCGAGGGCGAACTCGATGACGAGATCGACGGCGAGCTCGACGCCGACCTGGACGCCGCCCCCGCCGGCGATCGCGCCGGTCCACTCGATCGCGAGTCCGACAGCGATTCCCCTCGTGTGCTCGCGCGCGGCGGCAACCCTCGCGACGGCGCGCCACCCACCCCCGCCGGCGGTGCGCCCGACCCGGCCGCCTGGATCAGATCCTCGATCGACACCAGCTTCCGCAGGTGCATCCAGCGCAGCAGCGCCATCTCGAGGTGATAGCGCGGCTGCGCCGCGTTGCGGATGTCGCTCTCCGTTCGCGTGAGCAGGTCGAAGGATCGCAGCAGGTCCTCGCGCGAGAAGCGCTTCGCCAGCGCGAGGAGGCGATCGCGCTCGCTGTCGCCGGCAATTTCTGGATCCGAGGCGCGAGCGGGATCGATCGACAGCACCAACAGGTCGCGCGTGGCGCGCGCCAGCTCCCGGCAGACGAGCCGGAGGTCGTACCCCATCTCCACCGCGCGGCCGGCCAGCGCGAACGCCTGAGCGGGGTCCTCGTCGGCGACGGCCTGCAGCGTGTCGAGCAGCAGATCCCGCCCCACCAGCCCGAGCACCGTGCCCACATCGTCGACGGCAATCGTCGAACCGGTGAAGGCAATCACCTGATCGAGCTTGCTCTGCGCGTCGCGCATGCTGCCGTCGGCGTCACGGGCGATCAGCTGCAGCGCCTCGTCGCTCGCCTCGATCCGCTCGGCGTCGACGATCCGGCGGAGCTGCTCGGCGATCGCCCTCGCGCCGATCATCCGGAACTCGTACACCTGGGAGCGCGAGAGAATCGTCTCCGGAATCTTCTCGAGCTCCGTCGTCGCCATCATGAAGACGACGTGCGGCGGCGGCTCCTCGATCGACTTCAGCAGCGCGTTGAACGACGAGGACGAGAGCTGGTGGACCTCGTCGATGATGAAGACCTTGCGGCGATCGCGGACCGGCATGATCGCCAGCCCTTCGATGATCACCTCGCGGACCTTGTCGACCTGCGTGTTGGTCGCCGCGTCGATCTCCAGCACGTCGATGTCGCGGCCGGTCGCGATCTCGCGGCAGGCGTCGCAGGTGCCGCACGGGTCCGGCGTCGGCCCGTGTTCGCAGTTCAGCGCGCGGGCCAGGATGCGCGCGGTCGTCGTCTTGCCCACGCCCCTCGGCCCGGCGAACACGAACGCCTGCGCGAGCTTGCCGCTCGACAAGGCGTTGCGCAGCGTGCGCGTGACCGCCTGCTGCCCGACGACATCGTCGAAGCGCTGCGGGCGCCACTTGCGCGCGATCACCTCATAGGCCATAGGGACTCGGACGTGCCGGCTTCAGATTGTCGATTGCGGATTGGAGCGATGGCCGAAGCGAAGGGTGTGGACTGGACCGCGATCCGGATGGCCCTGCGGCACATGGCAGGATCTGCTGAGCGCTGCTGCCTTCCGGCCCTGACGCGGTTCGCAGACTGACATTGCACAGGATCCGGACCGCGGTGCAGTCCACAACCCTTCAACTGTACTACACGGTCTTCCCTGCTACAGCGGTCTTCCCTGGCTCAGCGTCTATCCGAGACGCGCGTTGATCGCGCGCCAGTTGACGACGTTCCACCACGCCTCGATGTAGTCGGGCCGGCGGTTCTGATAGTTCAGATAGTACGCGTGCTCCCACACGTCGAGGCCGAAGACGATCTTCTTGCCCGTCATCAGCGGGCTGTCCTGGTTCGGCGTGCTCTCGATGGCCAGCTTGCCACCGGTATCGATGACCCACGCCCATCCGCTGCCGAACCGGCCGACGGCCGCCTTCTTGAACTCGTCCTTGAACGTCGCGAAGCTGCCGAACGCGCCGTTGATCGCGTCGGCGATGGCGCCGGTCGGAGCGCCGCCGGCGTTCGGCCCCATGATCTCCCAGAACATCGTGTGGTTGGCGTGGCCGCCGCCGTTGTTGATGACGGCCTGCCGGATGTCCTGCGGCACCGAATCGATGCCTTTCAACAGGTCTTCGACAGATTTGTCGTGCAGCTCGGGATGTTTGTCGAGCGCGGCATTCAGGTTGGTGACGTAAGCCTGGTGATGCTTGCCGTGGTGGATCTCCATCGTCCGCGCGTCGATGTGCGGCTCGAGCGCGTTGAACGCGTATGGAAGGGGTGGAAGCGTATGAGCCATCGGGCTTTCCTCCTAAATCGGACTGGCGCCAGGTCGTTGCGATCGGCGGATCGTAGCCTAGCGTATGCTGAGCATGCGGTCGAGCGCGACGCGGTTCCAGTGCTTCTGCGCGTCGGGCACCACCACGCGATTGTGCACCTCGCCGGCGACCAGCCCTTCGAGCACCCACAGCAGGTGATTAGGCGAGACGCGGAACATGGTCGAGCAGAGGCAGCCGAACTGGTCGAGCGAATGCACGACGCGATCCGGCGCCACCTGTTCCGCAAGGCGGCTGACGAGGTGGACCTCCGTACCCACGGCCCAGACGGATCCCGGCGGGCTCGATCGCACCTGAGTGATGATGTGTTCGGTCGAGCCGGAATCGTCGGCGGCCTGCACGACCTCCCACGGCACCTCGGGATGCACGATGACGCGGATGCCCGGGTGCTGCGCGCGCAGCTGCTCGATCTGCCGCACCGTGAAGCGCGTGTGAACGGAGCAGTGCCCCTTCCACAGGATGATGCGGGCGCCGCGCGCCTGTTCCGGGGTGAGGCCGCCCCACAGCTCGTTCGGATCCCACACGACCATCTGATCGAGCGGCACCCCGAGCTTGTACGCGGTGTTGCGCCCCAGATGCTGATCCGGCAGGAACAGGATCTTCTCGCCGCGCGCCCAGCCCCACTCCAGTGTCGCTGCGGCGTTCGACGATGTGCAGACGACGCCGCCGTGCTCGCCGACGAACGCTTTGATGGCCGCTGACGAATTGATGTAGGTCACCGGGACGACAGGGGCCTTCTGCCCCTCGGCCACCGGGGGGATGACGCCCATCTGCTCGAGCTCACGCCAGCAGATCTCCAGCTGCTCGGGGTCGGCCATGTCGGCCATCGAGCAGCCCGCCGCCAGATCCGGCAGGATCACCTGCTGGTGCGGCGCGCTCAGGACGTCGGCGCTCTCCGCCATGAAGTGCACGCCGCAGAAGACGATGAACTCCGCGGCGGGATGTTTGGCGACCTGCTGCGACAGCTTGTAGGAATCGCCGATGTAGTCGGCGAAGCGGATCACTTCGTCGCGCTGGTAGTGGTGCCCGAGGATGACGAGGCGGCACCCGAGCGCCGCCTTGGCGGCGGCGATGCGCGCGTCCATCTCCTCGTCCGAGAGGCCGACATACCGCTCGGGGAGCGGCTGGCGCTCGGACAGATGGCTCTTCTCGTATTCGGTGAGCACCGGCAGCAGCGTCGGCATGGCTTCGGCGGTTTCAGTTCGGCGGTTCAGCTCGGCGTTTCAGCTCGATCGATCGCGCCCGCTCGTGAAACTTTTCTCAAGCGCCAGACGCGAAAAAGCCAAGCGCGCCGGGGCTCCCGACGGCTTGGCGATACAGCAAGTATAACACCCGGTTACACGGGGCTATTCCCGCGTACCTGCTATTCCGCGTGCCGAGTGGGCGCTATTCCCGCGTCCCTAGTGGGCGGCGGCGCGGGTGCTGATGACGTTGTAGAGCGTGTCGCGCTCGAGCGGCTCACGGCCCGCCGTCGTGATCAGCCGCTCCAACTGCCGCGGCGTCATCGCGGTCGGCGTCTTCGAGCCGGCCATGTGGTAGATCGTCTCTTCCTGGACCGTCCCGTCGAGATCGTCCACGCCGAACCAGAGCGCGGTCTGCGCCACCTCGACGCCGGTTGCGATCCAGTACGCCTTGATGTGCGGGATGTTGTCGAACATCAGCCGCGCCACGGCGTGCACACGCAGGCTGTCGGCGGCCGTCGGCGCCGGCAGCTTCCGCATCTGATTGTTGTCGGGATGGAACGCCAGCGGGATGAACGCCTGGAACCCGCCGGTCTCATCCTGCAGCGCCCTCGCCCGCAGCATGTGATCGACGCGCTCCTCGCTCGTCTCGATGTGACCGTAGAGCATGGTCACGTTGGTGCGCATGCCGAGCCGGTGCGCGGTGCGGTGGATGGCCAGGTACCGATCGGCGTCGCACTTGTCGGCGGCGAGCTTCCGGCGGACGCGCGGGGCGAACACCTCGGCGCCGCCGCCGGGCAGCGAATCGAGCCCCGCCTCTTTCAGCTCCACCAGCACCTGCTCGTCCGTCTTGCCGTACAGGTCCGCGAAGAACGCGATCTCGACGGCCGTGAAGCACTTCAGATGAATGCCGGGCCGGATGCGCTTGAAGCCGCGCAGCAGCTCCGTGTAGTAGTCGAACGGCAGCTCCGGGTGCAGTCCGTTGACGACGTGCACTTCGGTGAGCGGCTGGTGGGCACGCTGCCGCAGCTTCTCCCAGACCTGCTCCAGCGTCAGGGTGTACGCGCCGTCGTCTCCCGGCTTGAGCCGAGCGAACGAGCAGAAGAGACAGCTCGCCACGCAGACGTTGGTCGCCTCGAGCCTGACGTTGTAGTTGTAGTACGTGCGCGCGCCGTGCCGCCGCTCGCGATCGCGGTTGGCGAGCCAGCCGACCGCCAGCAGGTCCGGCGCGTCGAACAGGCGAACGCCGTCCTCGAAACCGAGGCGCTCGCCAGCCTCGATTTTCGCCGCGACGTCTGACAGGCCTGCGGACTGGAGGCGGGAGAACATCCCGCGTCTAGGTGGACACGCCGAAGATCTGAATGCGGAGCGATCGGGCGCGCGGACCGTCGAGCTCCGCCATCAGCACCCGCTGCCACTGCCCGAGCACCACCTCGCCGCCGCTCACCTGCAGCGTGAGGTTGTGACCCAGCAGGAGCGCCCGCAGGTGCGAGTCGGCGTTCATGCGATCGCAGTCGGAGTGATCCGGGTCGTTGTGCATCCACTCGGCGTCGCGCGCGACCATCTGCTCGAGGAAGCGCTTCATGTCGGTGAGCAGCGCCGTCTGGAACTCGTTGATGAACAGCGCACAGGTCGTGTGCATCGACCAGAGGCTCACGAGCCCTTCACGGATGTTGAAGCGCCGCGCGAAATCCATCACCCGGTTGGTGAGATCGACGAGCTCGATCCGCTGGTCGGTCTGCACGATGATCGTCTCACCGTGAATCGTAAGGCCGCCAACACTCGCCGAAGCCACGTCGTCGACAGGCTTCTCGCGAACGGTAACGGTCGAACTCTTGCTCATGCTCTCCTCGTCGGTTGGTGGATACCCGGATGTGAACAGGGTATGTTACGCAAAAATTCGTGGACGAGGCAACCGCCGCCGCGTTGCGCTATAGTTCAGGGCACAACTTGACGCTCGCCCCGGCGGCCACGCGAAGTGGGTGCAAATCCCACACGGTCCCGCCACTGTAAGCGGCTAGCGGCATCCCAATCTCGAACAGTCACTGGGCGGAGTGTCCGCCTGGGAAGGCTCGGGCTGCCGCCGCGATCCGCGAGTCAGGAAACCTGGTCAGACCCGGGGGCGTCCTTGTTCGGCGCGTGAGACGCCGAGAGGAGCATCGATGCGACCATACCGCCCCGGCGGCCGGGCCTTGTCCCGCCGTCTCGTTCCCGCTGTTTTTCTGTTCACGTCCCTGGCGCTGTCATCCACGCCGGCACCCCTGCACGGTGCCGAACGCGAACGGCTGGTCGTCGATCCCGACGGTCGTCCGCTCCCGCGCGCGCACGTCCGCCTGCTCGACTCCAGCGATCAGCCCATACTCGAGCTCTTCGCCGACGACCTCGGCCGCTTCCGTCTCGATACCGACGACAGCTGCCAGGTCGAGGCCTCGATGCCGGGTTTCCTCACGACACGCGTGTCCTGCGCGAGCGGAGACCCGCGCATTGCCCTGCCGGTCGCCCCGATACAGGAAACGGTGGTCGTCACGGCGACCCGGACCGAGGCGCCCGCCAGCCAGGTCGGCGCCGCCACCACGGCCTTCACGGCCGAGGAGATCGCGCGGCGCCAGACGCCGCTCGTCTCCGAGCTGGTGCGCTCGTCGCCGGGTGCGATGGTGCTGCAGACGGGAGGGCTCGGCGGCATCACGGCCCTGTTCGTCCGCGGCGGCGAGAGCACCTACAACACCGTGCTGCTCGACGGCATCCCGATCAACGAGCCGGGCGGCACCTTCAACTTCAACAACCTGACGACGGAGAACGTGGAGCGGGTGGAGGTGGTCCGCGGGGCCAACTCGGCCCTCTTCGGATCCGACGCGATGTCGAGCGTCGTCCAGCTGTTCACCAAACGCGGCCTGGCGCTCGCGGCGCGGCCGCAGGTTTCGGCCCAGATCGACGGCGGCAGCTACGGCACCATGCGTACGACCGGTTCGGTCGCCGGCGCCACCGGCGGGTGGGACTACTCGCTCGCCGCATCGCGGCTCTCCACCGACAACCGCGTGCCGAACGCGGCCTTCGGGAACACGACGGTCTCGGCGAACCTCGGGCGGGCGCTCGACGGCCGGACGACGGTGCGAGGGATCGTCCGCGCTGAGCTCGGGCGAAACGGCGTCCCGGGCCAGACCGCCTACGGACGGCCCGATCTCGACGCCTCGCTCGAGCAGCATCAAGTGTTCGCCGGCCTCACCCTGGATCAGCGAACCACGCGCAACTTCCGGCAGCGCGTGTCGTATTCCAGTGCGTCGACCAACCAGGCGTCCAGGAACCTCGTCGAGGACGCGCCGTTCACGCCCGCCTACGATGGCCGGGTCGCGCCCTTCGAATGGACCGACTTCCTGTACGACAGCCGCAACAGGCTGCGCCGATACCATGCGAGCTACCAGGCCGACTGGCACGTCGCGGGCACAGGTCGCGGCGATCACCGGATCACCGCCCTGGTCGACTGGACCGGTGAGCGCGCTCGGCTCGAAGACCTGCTGACGGGCGAGAGCACGCGCCCGTCGCGCAACAACTACGGTGCAGCCGTGCAGCACCAGCTGCTCTGGAAGCGGGTCTCCACCTCGATTGGTGCCCGCATCGAGAAGAACGCCAGCTTTGGAACCGCGGCGGTGCCGCGCGCCTCGGCGGTCTACACCGCACGCGAGGGCCGAGGCAACATCGGAGATACGCGGCTGCGGGCGGTCGTCGGCCTCGGTATCAAGGAGCCGACGCTCCTTCAGAGCTTCAGCCTCTCGCCGTTCTTCGCCGGCAACCCCAATCTTCGGCCCGAGCGATCGCGCTCCATGGAAGTCGGCATCGAGCAGCGGTTCGCGTCGGACCGGCTCAAACTCGAAGCGACCTGGTTCGGCAGCCGCTACCGCAACATCATCGGGCTGCGCACGACGGAAGGCTTCTTCGCCGAATACGTGAACGTGGGGCTGACCCAAGCGCGGGGCGCGGAGCTGAGCGCCGAGCTCGCTCCTCACCGGAGCGTCCGGGTCCGCGGCGGTTACACATTCCTCGACTCCGAGATCGTCGAGAGCACGTCCGAGTTCAGCCCGGTGTTCGCGGCTGGACAGTCGGCGTTCAGGCGGCCCCGGCATTCGGGGTTCGTCTCCACGTCGTGGAACCTGTCGAGGCTGACGGTCGACGTGAACGGCACCTTCGTCGGCCAGTTTGTCGACAGCGACTTCGCCTCGCTCGAGCCGTCGATCACCCGCAACATGGGCTGGACCACGTGGGACGGACGAGCGTCGTGGCGTCTGACGCCGAACGCGTCGGCGCTGTTCGCCGTGGACAACATCGGCGATCGCGATTACCAACAGCCGCTGGGATACCTCGCGCTCCGGCGCGCCGTCCGGGCGGGCCTGCGGGTCACGTTCTGATGAGGTCCGCGCTGAGGTGACTTCCGTACCGATGCGGGTCTCAGGCTGAGGGGGACTGACCGGGCCGTGGACGATCCGATCCTGCACGCACGCGACGTGTCGTTCTCGTACGATCGCCGCGCAGGGGCCGCCGTGCTCCACGCGGTGTCGCTCGAGGTGCGCCGCGGATCCATCGTCGGCCTGCTGGGCCCCAACGGATCGGGCAAGACCACGCTGCTGCGCCTCATGGCCGGCGTGCTGCACGCCGGCTCGGGCGACGTGCTCTTCGAAGGACGGGCGATCGCGCGGCTGGGCCGCCGCGAGATCGCCCGCCGGGTGGCGATGGTCGCGCAGGACATCCACTCGACGTTCGACTTCTCCGTGATCGAAATGGTGCTGATGGGACGTTACCCGCATCTTGGCCCATTCGAGCTCGAATCCGCCGGCGATCTCGAGATCGCCCGTGACGCGCTGTGCGCCACGGGAACGGCTCCGTTCGAAAATCGCCGGTTCGCCACGCTGAGCGGCGGCGAGAAGCAGCGCGTCGTGATCGCGAGCGCGCTGGCCCAGGCGTCCGACGTCCTGCTGCTCGACGAACCCACCGCCGCGCTCGATCTCAAGTATCAGCTCGAAATCGCGACGATACTCCGCGGCATGAACCGCCAACGCGGCACGACCATGGTCGTCTCGACGCACGACTTGAACCTCGCCGTGTCGCTCTGCGAGCGGGTCGTGCTGCTGCGGGATGGACGGGTGCTCGCGCAGGGCCCAACGGCCGGAACGCTCACCACCGACAACATCCGCGCGCTGTACGGCGTCGAAGCCGACGTCCAGTTCCACACGCGCGCCGGCCATCTGACGGTGGTGCCCCTTGCGACCGCCCACTGATCGGGTCCCCACTCGACCGGCAGCGGCGCCGCTGCGCCGCCGACTGGCATGGACGGTCGGCGTCTTCGGCACGCTCGCCGTCGCCGCGTGTCTGCTGGCCCCGCTCGCCGGCAGCACTCGCATCAGCCTGTCGGAGGTCTTCGACAGCAGCGTGCCCTACACGGAGAACACGGCCGCGCAGATCTTCTTCGTGGCGCGGCTGCCGCGAGTGCTCGCCGCGGCGCTCGTCGGCAGCGCACTCGCACTGTCGGGCGTCGTCTTTCAGGCGCTGCTCAGGAATCCGCTCGCCTCGCCGGATACGCTCGGCGTCTCCGCGGGCGCGTCACTGGGCGCGATGCTCGCGATCACCTTCGGCGCCGATCGGGGCTTCCTTGGACTGCCCCCGCTTCCCCTTGCGAGCTTCGCCGGATCGCTCGGAGCGTTGACGATCGTCTACGGCCTCTCGGTCGTCCGCAGGCGCGGCACGTCGACGCTGGTACTGCTGCTCGGCGGCGTCACCTTGACGGCCCTGCTGTCGGCCGTGATGGGATTCATCCAGTTCATGTCCGACGTCGCGCAGACCTTTCGCAATGTCCGCTGGATGATGGGGTCGCTCGACGTAGCCTCCTACACTCCGCTCGCCGCCGCGCTGCTCCCGATGGCGCTCGCGTGGGCCGGCTTCGCGACGCTTCCGCGTGTGCTGGACCTGTTGAGCGTCGGTAGTGAATCGGCCGCCACCCGAGGGGTCGATGTGGATCGAGCCGAACGGATTTCGCTGCTGAGCGCGTCGCTGGCGACGGGAGCCGCGGTGTCGCTGTCGGGCCCGGTCGCCTTCGTCGGCATCATCGTCCCGCACCTCGTGCGCCTGGTCGTCGGTGCGGATCACCGGCTGGTGCTTCCGGCATCGGGGCTCTTCGGCGCCGCGTTCCTGATTGCCTGCGACCTGGTCGGCAGAACCGCGCTCGCTCCGTTGGAGCTGCCAGTCGGAATCGTCACGTCCATCGTCGGAGGCCCTGTCTTCCTATGGCTGCTGCTTCGGCGACACTGACTACGGCGCCGCGATGGACGGCGGCCCTGGCCGCGCTCGCTGTCGCAGCGCTGCTCACGGCGTCGGCCCGGTCGGCCTCGATGCCGACCGCGACACCGCGGGGTCCGCTCGCAGTCGCACAGCGTCAGGCATCCGCAGGGGCGTCGCGCATCGTCTCGCTGGTGCCCGCGACGACCGAGATGCTGTTCGACATGGGTGAAGGCGCGCGCCTGGCCGGCGTCGGCAGCTTCGATCGATTCCCGCCGGACGTGCAAAGGCTCCCTCGACTCGGAGGCCTGCTCGATCCCGACGTCGAACGGCTGCTCGCGCTGAAGCCCGACCTGGTCGTCATGTATCGGACGCAGTCGGACCTGCGGCGTCAGCTCGAGCGCGCCGGCATTCCGTTTTTCGAGTACCAGCACGGGTCGCTCTCCGACATCGCCGAGACGATGCGCGCACTCGGCGACCGCGTGGGAGTGCCGGCCAAGGGCGACGACGCCGCGCGCCGGCTCGAGCAGCGGTTGTCGTCGACCCGCCAGAGAGTGGCGGGCCGTCCGCGGCCGCGCACGCTGCTGGTCTTCGGCCGCCAGCCCGGCTCGCTGCGTGGCATCAACGCCAGCGGCGGCGTCGGGTTCCTGCACGACCTGCTCGAGCTCGCCGGCGGCACCAACCTGCTCGGCGACATCAAGCAGCCCGCGGTCTCGGTCAGCACGGAAATGCTGCTGGCCCGGGCGCCCGACGTCATCATCGAGCTCGTCTACGGCGACTCTCCACGCGTCGACCGCATCGACGCCGAGCGTCGGGCGTGGGACGCGCTGCCGGCTGTGCCCGCCGTGCGCACCGGCCGCATCCATCTGCTTTCCGGCGACGAGTTCGTCGTTCCTGGACCACGCGTGGCCAGCGCCGCGGAGCGGTTCGCACGCACGCTGCATCCGGAGGTGGTCCGATGAAGACACTCGTCTCGTGGTCGAGCGGCAAGGACAGCGCATGGATGGTTCACGTGCTGAAGCGAACGCCCGGCGTAGAGCTCGGCGCGCTGCTGACGACAGTGAACGAAGCTGTCGATCGAGTGGCCATGCACGCGGTCCGGGTCGAGCTGCTGGAGGCGCAAGCCGCCTCGCTCGGGCTGCCGCTGCGCACGATCCGCATCCCTTCGCCCTGTCCCAACGACGTCTACGCGCGAATCATGGGCGCCGCGGTTGCCGAGGCCGTGCGGGACGGGTTCACACACGCCGCGTTCGGCGATCTGTTTCTCGAGGACATCCGCGCCTACCGTGAACGCCAGCTCGCCGGGTCTGGACTCGAGCCGCTGTTTCCGCTGTTCGGCGCCGACACCCGTCAGCTCGGGCGATCCATGATCGCCGCGGGCCTGAAAGCGCGCCTGACATGCGTCGACCCGCGCGCCCTCGATCCGCGCTTCGTCGGCCGGGAGTACGATGCCGCGCTGCTCGACGAATTGCCGGCATCGGTCGACCCCTGCGGTGAACGCGGCGAGTTCCACAGCTTCGCCTACGACGGCCCGATGTTCCGGGCGTCGATTCCAGTGGTGGCCGGCGAGGTCGTGGAACGGGGCGGCTTCCACTTCTGCGACCTCCTTCCGGCCGGACCCCTCACGTCAGGAGCCGCCGATCACGGGCAGCGTGAAGCCGAGGGCCGAGCCGCGGCGGGGCCTTCCCGGACGGAACGGTGAGCTACCCGCAGCGCATCGTTTGCCTCACCGAGGAGACCACGGAGACGCTGTACCTGCTCGGCGAAGGCTCACGCGTCGTCGGCGTATCGGGCTACACCGTCCGCCCGCCGGAGGCGCGCACCAAGCCGCGCGTGTCGGCGTTCATCAGCGCGAAGTTCGACAAGATCACGGCGCTGTCGCCGGACCTCGTCCTGGCCTTCTCAGACCTGCAGGCGGATCTCGCCGCTGAGCTCGTCCGCCGCGGCATCGCCGTCGTCACTTTCAATCAGCGAAGCGTGGCGGAGATCCTCCAGATGATCCGGATGCTCGGCGGTCTGGTGGGCTGCCAGGCGAAGGCCGAGAAGCTGGCCGACGATCTGGAAGGAGGACTCGACGCCATTCGCCTGCGCGCCGAGCGCTTTCCGAGACGGCTCCGTGCGTTCTTCGAGGAGTGGGACGAGCCGCTCATCTCCGGCATCCGCTGGGTCGAGGAGCTGGTTGCGATCGCGGGGGCCGATCCGGTCTTTCCGGAGCTGGCGACGGCGCGCCTGGCCAAGGACCGGATCGTCGATCCGCAGGAAGTGCTGCGCCGCGATCCGGAGATCATCTTCGCGTCCTGGTGCGGGAAGCGCGTGCGACCGCAGACGATTGCGGGGCGGCCAGGCTGGAGTCAGATGTCAGCGGTGCGAAGCGGATGCATGCACGAGATCAAGTCGACCATCATCCTGCAGCCTGGTCCGGCCAGCCTCACCGACGGCGTCCGCCAGCTGCACGAAATCCTGGCCGACGCCTGAGCGCTAGAGAAACAACGGCTCCGGCGACTCGGGCACCAACCGCAGCGCGGCAGCCTTGTCGAACAGCGTCGTCACGGCACGCCGTCCCTCGTCGCCCAGGTCGACCGAATATTCGTTCACATACAGGTCGATGTGCTTGTACATGACCGACTCGTCCATCTCCTGGGCGTGCGCGCGCACGTAGGGCAAGCTCGCCTCACGGTTGGCGAACGCATACTCGACGCTGCGGCGGAGGACGCGATTGACGCGTTGCTTCACGTCCTCAGGGAGCGATCGCCGGATCGCGATCGCGCCGAGCGGAATGGGCATGCCGGTCTGCTGTTCCCAGAACTCGCCGAGGTCGATGACCTTGTGCAGCCCTTTCGCTTCATAGGTGAAGCGGCTCTCGTGAATGATGACGCCGGCGTCGAACCGGCCGTCGAGGACAGCGGATTCGATGTCCGAGAAGACGAGAGGCATGCGGTCCCCGGCCCCGGGGAAGGCGAGCCCAAACAGGAAGTTCGCGGTCGTATAGACGCCAGGGATGGCGATCCGGAGCGAGCCCTGCCGGATCTCGTCGGGGTCCATCCGGCGGGCGGCGATCACCAGCGGCCCACAGTTGCGTCCCAGCGCGCTTCCCGCGTCGAGCAGCGCGTAGTCGGGCCGCACGTACGCGTAGGCGTGATAACTCAACTTCGTCACCTCGGCCGCCCCGGAGAACGCGTCACGGTTGAGCGCTTCGACGTCGGCGAGGCGCGGCGTGAACGACAGCCCTTCGAGATCGATGCGCTCGTTCACGATCGCGTCGAACATGAAGCAGTCGTTGGGACAGGGAGAGAAGGCGAGGGAAAGGGTCACGGTTGAAGAGTGAGAAAGGGAAAAGGGAGAAGTGACACCCTCAACTGAGCAGTCGGACTGCCGTTTCGTTGAGGCGGGTCATGGCGCCGCCGAGGTTCCAGGCGGCGCGGTTGCGGCGTTCCACGACGTTCGAGACGGCGCGCACCTCGGCGAACGGCACACCGGCCACCAGGCACGCATACATGAACGCGGCGCCCTCCATCGACTCGACATCCGGGGCGCATCGCGCCGCCACCCGTGCAATCGAATCGTCGTCGCCATGAACCGTGTTCACGGTGATTCCCGAGGCGGACGGCAGGGCGGCGAGGCCCGGCAGGGTGGGAGGCGCGCTGTTGATCAGGCGCCCTCCGCGCCAGGGGAACTCGTCCGGTCCCACCAGCCCGATGTCCGCCATCGGCAGGAACCGCGCTCCGTCCTCCGCGCCGAGCTCCGGCAGCATCTCGCTGGTCACGTGGACGACCGAGGATGGTGGATACGCCGCGTTGAAGCTGCCGCACACGCCGAGGTTCAGCGCGAGATCGTATCGGCCGCTTGCCAGTGTCCGCGTGCACCAGACCGCAGTGGCCACCATGCCGACGCCGGTGACGAGACAATCGACCTGGCGGCCGGCGGTGCGTCCGACGAGGATGCGATCGTCGGCGCGATCGCCGTCAGCCTTGGCCTCGATGCTCGAGAGCAGCGGCTCGATCTCCGGGCGAGTGGCGGCGACGATCAGGACGCGCATCGAACCTCAAGAAACGCCACGCGCCTCTACTGGTCCTTGTACTCCTCGTACCACGCCATCTGGATCGCCTCGAGCTTCGGCTCGTTCGACCCCTTCGGGTCGTCGTCGAACCCGTCGAGGGCCAGCACCCGCTCCCGAAGATCCGTGAAGCGAACGGTGAGCGGGTCGACCTCCGGGAACTTCTCGACGAGGGCGATCCCGATGTCTTCCGCGTCGGTCCATTTCATCGGGCAACCTCCTCGGTCTTGCGGCGATCGGACTTGCCGAGCTGAATGCCGCCGCCCTCCTGCACGTAGTTCCGCGTGTACATCGGCAGCTCGCAGACCACGTCGCCTTTGACGACCGCCTGACAACCCAGCCTGGAATGCGGCGTCAGATCCCACGCCGTGTCGAGGCGATCCGCCTCGTCGTCTTCCATCTCGCTCAGGTTCTGCGCGCCTTCGCGGATGATCACGTGACAGGTCGTGCACGCGCAGCTGCCCCCGCAGGCGTGCTCGAGCGGCACGTGCAGGTTCTTGGCGACGTCGAGGAACGACTCCGGCTTGCCGTGATGCGAGTACGGCAGCTGTCCGTGCTCGAACTCGACCGTCTGCGGCTCGCCGTCAATGATGAATGTGACCTTGGGCATAGTTGGCTCTTGGCGCTGGGCTAGAGATCGTCCACGTTCTTGCCGGCGAGCGCCGCGCGCACGCTCCTGTTCATGAGCACTTCGGCCAGGTGTGCGGTCGCGTCGTTGAGCACCTTCGTCCATTGCAGGATGGCGGTGCGATCCTGCGTCTTCATCACGTGCTTCAACCCGGCGAGCGCCTGCTCGATCCGTTTCTGCTCGCCTGGCGCGAGGTCTTCGGCGGCGACCATCGGGAACTCAGGGGACCTGAGGGACTTCTCGGTCGCCATCACCACGGACTCGGCCTCGTTGCGGGCCTCGATCAGCAGCCTGGCCTCGAAGTCGGCCTCGGCGTGTTCGAACGACTCGATGAGCATCTGCTCGACCTGCTCGTCGGTCAGGCCGTACGACGGCTTGACCTCGATCGACTGCTCGATGCCCGTTCGGAGCTCGGAAGCGGTCACGCTCAGGATGCCGTTCGCGTCGATCTGGAACTGCACCTGGACGCGTGGCATGCCGGCCGGCATCGGCGGAATGCCGCGGAGCCGGAATCGCGCGAGCGAGCGATTGTCGCCGACCAGCTCGCGCTCGCCCTGCACGACGTGGATGTCCACGGCGGTCTGGTTGTCGACGCCGGTCGTGAACATCTCGCTGCCTGTCGCCGGAATCGTCGAATTCCGCAGGATGATCTTCGAGACCGCGCCGCCCATCGTCTCGATGCCGAGCGAGAGGGGCGTCACGTCGAGCAGCAGCATCTCGCGGTTGCCGGTGATCAGGATGTCGGCCTGGACGGCGGCGCCGAGCGCGACGACCTCGTCGGGGTTCAGCTCGGTGTGCGGCGTCCGGCCGAACAGCTCGCCAACCATGCGGCGCACGAGCGGGATGCGCGTGGATCCGCCCACGAGCACGACCTCGTCGATCTGCGACGCCTCGAGGCCCGCGTCGGCGAGCGCCTGCCGGCAGGGCCCCAGAGTCCGATCGATGATCGGCCGGATCATCGCTTCGAACTCGCCCCGCGTGATGATCGCGCCGAGCAGCGTCGTCTCCTCCTGGCCGGAGAGATCCCATTTCGCCTGGATCACCGCGCGCCGGATCGCCTGCACGATCTCCGGACTCCGGATGTCGTGGCCACCGGGCTCGTCCGGCGTGGCCGCATCCGGCAGGCTGAACCGGGGAGCCGCCGACTCGACATCCGCCAGCACATGTTCGACCAGCAGCATGTCCAGATCGTCGCCGCCCAGGTGCGTGTCACCGTTGGTCGAGAGGACCTGAAAGATGCCGTCCTCCACACGGAGGATGGAGATGTCGAAGGTGCCTCCGCCGAGGTCGTACACGGCGATGGTCCCCTGATTCCGCTTGTCGAGGCCGTAGGCCAGCGACGCGGCGGTCGGCTCGTTGATGATCCGCAGGACCTCGAGGCCAGCGATCCGTCCGGCGTCGCGCGTCGCAGTGCGCTGCGCGTCGTTGAAGTACGCAGGCACCGTGATGACCGCGCGATCCACCTCCGGGTCGATGTCACCCTCCGCCCCGAAGTGCTCTTCGGCGCGGCGCTTGAGCTCACGCAGCACGAACGCGGAGATCTCCGGGGGCGTGAACTCCCGCTCTCCCATGCCGATGCGAACCACCCCGCCGGGGTCTCCAGCAATTCGGAACGGCAGGAGGCTGACCTCGCTCTGCACGTCCTCGGCGCCCTTGCCCATGAAGCGCTTCACCGAATACACGGTGCGGCGGGGATCGGTCAGCAGACGCCGCTGCGCTTCGCGGCCGACATAGATGGTGCCGCCGGCGTCGGCGGACACGATCGACGGTACGAGCGCATCGCCCGAGCGATCGCGTATGACCACCGGTACGCCGTCCTTCACGTAGGCGACGAGGCTGTTTGTCGTGCCGAGATCGATGCCGACGACTCTGGACATGGGTTAGAGCCTCGGGCCGCCCTCCCCGGCCGCTTCACGCTCGATCGTGGCGAGCAGGTTCGTGATGTAGTTCCGCTCCAGGACGCGGTCGCGCAGGGCGGTCAGCACCTCGGCGCGCGCCGCGGCGTCGCCCTCGCCCAACGCATCCCATCGCTCGGCGAGCTCGCGAAGCAGCCGCTCGTGATCGGCGCGCTTCTGCTCGATCGGCGCCGCAGCCCGCTGGAGGCGCGCCTGCCACACATCGTCTGGTGCGCCGGACGCCCGGCTCTCGCGCACCTCGTCGAGCTCCTCGTTCAGGGCGAACACCTCTTCGAGCAGCGCGGGCGGCACCTGCTTCGCGTTCTCGTGATCCGACGGCTTCAGCACGCCTTCCAGCTCGAGCAGGTACGCGGTTCGCGCGATCGGGTTCTTCAGGGTGCGATAGGCGTCGTTCAGATACGAGCTTCGCTCCAGGCTTGCGCGGCGTTCCGCGAGCGACGCGTTGTAGAAGTAGTCCGGGTGGAACTGCCGGCTGAGCGCGCGGAATCGCTGCTCGATCTCAGCGACGTCGATCGTCAGCTTGCGCGGCAGCCCCAGGAAGGCGAAGTAGTCACCCTGACGGCCGAGCGTCAGGATCTTCGAACACTGCGGGCAGAAATGCGCGTCGACGGTCGCGCCGCCGCCGCACGTGCGGCAGATCTGGAGCACATGGGTGTGGGTATCGGGAGTCATGATGTCGGAACAGCCGCGCCGGCCAGCGGCCGCGATCAGGCGCCGAAGGAGCTCCCGCAGCCGCAGGTCGTCTTCGCGTTCGGGTTGTTGAACACGAAGCCCTTGCTGATCAAGCTCGTGTCGTAGTCCAGCACCGTGCCGCTGAGAAAGAGGAGGCTCTTCTTGTCGACGAAGAGCTTGGCGCCCTCCGGGCCCTCGAAGACCTCGTCGCCGAAGCGCGCCTCCTTCTCCCACGCGAACGTGTAGCTCAAACCGGAGCAGCCGCCGCCCTTCACGCCGACACGCAGCCCTCCATCGTCGATGCCCTGTTTGGCCATCAACGTGCGGATCTTCCGCGCCGCCGTTTCGCTGATCTCGATCCGAGCCACAGGTCTCTACCTTCCGCCTTCCAATTGCCTGCTAACTTCTCGCTTCCGTGCCGGCGGACTGCCCGACAGCCGCGGAGCTTTCGCCCTGCTTCTTCTTGTAGTCGCCGATCGCCGCCTTGATCGCGTCCTCGGCCAGCACCGAACAGTGAATCTTCACCGGCGGCAGCGCCAGCTCGTTCACGATGTCGGTGTTCTTGATGGCGAGCGCCTCGTCGACGGTCTTGCCCTTGAGCCACTCGGTGGCCAGGCTCGAGCTGGCGATCGCGGACCCGCAGCCGAACGTCTTGAACTTCGCGTCGTCGATGACGCCCGTCTCGGGGTTCACCTTCACCTGCAGCTTCATCACGTCGCCGCACTCCGGCGCGCCGACCAGCCCCGTGCCGACATTCGG
The DNA here is from genome assembly GCA_050183995.1 of Vicinamibacterales bacterium. Classification (GTDB taxonomy): domain Bacteria; phylum Acidobacteriota; class Vicinamibacteria; order Vicinamibacterales; family CAVVIG01; genus CAVVIG01. The sequence continues at coordinate 113,658 of JBFXAT010000003.1, read as the reverse complement.
ATCGTCCTTCGGGAGCGACCCGACGTTGCGCGGGTTCTCGTAGTGGTCGATAACCTTGTTCGAGTAAGCCATGTGTGCTCCCTCAATGAGCCGACTTGCAATCTGCAGCCGGCGATGAGAATCAGAAAATCAGCAGTCCGGATTCCAGAGTCCTCAGTGCGCCTGCCACTGCATCGTCGACAGGTCCACGCCTTCCTTGGCGAGCTCGTACAGCGGGGACATCTCGCGCAGCCGGGTCACCACCGAGACGAGCTTGTTCGCAACGTAGTCGACCTCCTCCTCCGTCGTCCAGCGGCCAAGACCGAACCGGATCGAGGAGTGCGCGAGATCGTCGCCGGCGCCGAGCGCTTTCAGGACGTACGACGGTTCCAGGCTGGCCGATGTGCACGCCGAGCCCGACGACACCGCCACGTCGTTGATCCCCATCAGGAGCGACTCGCCTTCGACGTAGGCGAAGCTGATGTTCAGGCTGTGCGGCAGCCGGTGCTCCACCGATCCGTTGATGAAGATCTCGTCGAGCCCCTCGTGGAGCTTCTGGTTCAGCCGATCGCGCAGCGCGCTGAGGCGGGCCGATTCCTCGGCCATCTCCGCCTTCGCCAGCTCGGCGGCCTTGCCGAACCCGACGATGCCAGGCACGTTGAGCGTGCCGGATCGCATGCCCCGCTCGTGGCCTCCGCCGTCGATCTGCGGAGCGAGCAGGACGCGCGGATTGCGGCGCCGCACGAACAGCGCGCCCACCCCCTTCGGGCCGTACATCTTGTGCGCGCTCAGCGACACCAGGTCGGCCTTCATCTCGTTCACGTTGAACGGAATCTTGCCCGCCGCCTGCACCCCGTCGGTGTGGAAGAGGATCCCCTTCTCCTTGGCGATGCTCCCGATCTCGGCAATCGGCTGCACGACGCCGATTTCGTTGTTCGCCGTCATGATCGAGATCAGAATCGTCTTGTCGCCAATGGCGGCGCGCAGCTCGTCGAGATCGATCAGCCCGTCCTTCCGCACCGGCAGATAGGTGACGCGATATCCCTGCTTCTCGAGCCGCTTGCACGTGTCGATGACCGCCTTGTGCTCGGTCACCGCCGTGATGATGTGGTTGCCCTTCTCGCGGTACATCTCGGCGACACCCTTGATCGCCAGGTTGTTCGACTCGGTGGCGCCGCTCGTGAAGACGATCTCCTTGGCGTTGGCCCCGATGAGATCGGCCACCTGCTTGCGCGCCTTGTCCACCGCCTCCTCGGCCTCCCAGCCGAACGGATGATTGCGGCTCGCCGCGTTGCCGAAGTGCTCCGTGAAATACGGGAGCATCGCCTCGACGACGCGGGGGTCCGTCGGCGTCGTGGCGTGATAGTCCATGTAGATTGGAAGCTTGATCGCCATAGGTCTCTTCAACTCAGGAATGCGTGTGCAGCACCACCGCCTGCACCGGCGCGGTCTCGGGCGTGGGCGGATCCGAGGCCAGTTCGGCCACGGTGCACTCGCCGAGCGCCGTCAGAATCCGCTCACGGACGCGCCAGAGCGGGTCTCGAACGTTGCATTTCGCGAACTGCTCGCAGCTGGCTTCCGTCGACGAGCACGCGGTCACCGTCACCGGACCGTCGATGGCCTGAATGACGTCGGCGACCGAAATGAGCGCAGGCACCCGCGCGAGCCGATAGCCGCCGCGCGTGCCCTGATGCGAGACGAGCAGCCCGCGGCGAACCAGCCGCTGAAGGATCTTCGCCAGCAGCTCGATCGGGATGTCGTACAGGCCGGCAATCTCGCGCGCGCTCGCGGACCCGTCGCGGTGAAGCGCCAGGTGCTTCATCGCGATGAGGGCGTAATCCGCTTTCTTTGACAGCCGCAACATATCCGACCTGCTCGGTCCTATATTAGTATTTCGGCTGGGACGGATCAACCTTGTCGACCCAGTCGAGAATGCCGCCCCGAAGATTCAGCACCCGCTTGAAGCCGACCGACCGCAGATAGTCGGCCGCCTTCGCGCTGCGGCCGCCCATCTTGCACATCACGACGAGCTCTTCGTCCGGATCGAGCTCGGCGTATCGCCGGGGAATCTCGCCGAGCGGAATCAGCTCGGCTCCGGGGATACGGTTGATCTGGAACTCGTTCGGCTCCCGGACGTCGATGATACGGATCGCGTCGCCGCGGTCGAGCCGCTGCTTGAGCTCGACGGAGGTAATTTCGGTTGCGCTGGCGCCCGACGCCGCCATCGCCGCGGCCACGGCTTCTTCCGCCACGGCCGGCCTCAGGCCGCAGAACTCCTCGTAGTCGATCAACCTGGTGACCGTCGGATGCGTGCCGCAGACGGGGCAGTCGGGATCCTTCCGCAGCTTCAGCTCCCGGAAGCGCATCCGCAGCGCGTCGTAGATGAGGAAGCGTCCGACCAGAGGTTCGCCGATTCCGGCGATGAGCTTGATCGCCTCGGTCGCCTGGATGACACCGATCACGCCGGGCAACACGCCGAGCACGCCTCCCTCGGCGCAGCTCGGGACGAGTCCAGGCGGCGGCGGCTCGGGATAGAGGCAGCGATAGCAGGGGCCGTCTTTGGTCGCGAACACGGACGCCTGCCCCTCGAACCGGAAGATCGATCCGTACGCGTTCGGCTTGCCAAGCAGCACGCAGGCATCGTTGGTGAGGTACCGCGTCGGGAAGTTGTCGGTGCCGTCGAGGATGACGTCGTACGGCTCGAACAGCTTCAACGCGTTTTCCGACGACAGCGCCTCCTCGTAGGTGTCGACCTGGATGTGCGGGTTGATGTCGTTCAGCCGGTCCTTGGCCGACGCGAGCTTCGACCGGCCCACCGACGACGTGCCGTGGATGATCTGACGCTGGAGATTGCTGTAGTCCACGACGTCGAAGTCGACGACGCCGACGCGGCCCACGCCGGCGGCGGCGAGGTACATCGCGGCCGGCGAACCAAGGCCGCCCGCACCGATACAGAGGACGCTGCCGGCCTTCAGCCGGCGCTGCCCGTCGACGCCCACCTCCGGCATGATCAGGTGCCGGCTGTACCGCTTGATTTCGTCGTTGCTCAGCTGCGGAAGCGCTTCAACCTCTGTAGGCATAGTCCCCATCGCCAATTCCTCAACTCCCCACTGCCTCAACCCGCCACATCGTCAAATCGACAAATCGTTCAAACGTCCAATTCTCAGATTCCGCCGGCCACTGACGGAATGATGCTCACCGTGTCGCTGGCCGAGACGGGCGTCTGCTCCTTCTGCAGATACCGGATGTCCTCGTCATTGATGTAGATGTTCACGAAGCTGCGCAGCTTGCCCTGCTCGTTGTACAGGTGCGCTTTCAGCCCGGCGTACTTCGTCGTCAGATCCGCCAGCAGATCGCCGACGGTGGCGCCGGAGGCCTCGACGGCCTCCTGCTTATCGGTGTACGGCCGGAGCGGAGTCGGAATCAGGATTTTGGTCGCCATTCAGCTTGCCCTCGTCGAATCGGGAACGATCGTCCAGGAGAAACCAGACGGTCATGTCGCGCGCCTGGCCCGACATGACCGACACAATCACATACGCAAAGGTCGGCCACGCGTGATCGAGATCGAACTGCGACGGCCTCGCCGGGTGATCGGGATGCGAGTGGTAGAAGCCCAGGAGCTCGGCTCCGAGCTCGCTGGCCTGCTGCTCCGCGAGCCGGTAGTCGCCCGGCCGCACCAGAAATCGCCGGCGCGGCCCTTCCTCGGTCGTGTTCGGCAACGGCACCGCTGCGGTCACGCGATCGCCGCGTCCGACCAGCGCGCCGCAGCACTCGTGCGGAAACGTCTCCTCGCCGTGCGACCGGATCGCCTTCGCGACCCCTTCCTCGAGCTCACAGATCCGCGCAACGCTCATCGCCACTCCGCCGTCCCTGTCACTCAGCCGTCCAGAAGTTCTCGCTCAGATATTTCTCTGCCCCGTCCGGAAAAACCGTGACGACCACGCCGCGTTCGAGACCCGATGCCACGCGCATCGCCGCGGCGAGCGCCGCGCCGGCCGAGATTCCGACCAGCAGCCCCGCGTCGCGCGCGAGCTGGCGAACGAAACGGTGCGCATCCTCCGTGCTGACACGCAGGTCGTCGTCGGCCAGCGCCGCGTCGTAGATGGCCGGCACCAGCGCTGTCTCCATGTGCTTCAACCCTTCGAGTCCGTGGAACGGCGAATCGGGCTGAAACGAGATGAGCTTGATCGCCGGGTTGAACGCGCGCAGCGAGCGCCCCGTGCCCATGAACGTGCCGCTGGTCCCAAGCCCGGCGACGAAGTGGGTGACCCGTCCGCTCGTCTGCTCCAGGATCTCGGGGCCGGTCCCCTCGTAGTGGGCGCGCCAGTTGGCGTCGTTGCTGTACTGATCCGGATAGAAGTACTGCTCCGGATCGTCCGACACCATCCGCCGCACTTCGCGGATGGCGCCGTCGGTGCCCTCGAGCGGGCTCGTCAGGACCAGCTCTGCCCCAAACGCGCGCAGGATCAGCTTCCGCTCGGGGCTGGCGTTCTCCGGGAGGCACAGCTTGACCTTGTAGCCGCGCGCCGCCCCGACCATGGCGTACGCGATGCCGGTGTTGCCAGACGTCGCGTCGACGATCGTCAGCCCCGGACGCAGTCGCCCCGTCCGCTCGCCGTCGAGAATCATCCGCGCCGCGGCGCGGTCCTTCACCGATCCGCCCGGGTTGTGCCACTCCGCTTTCGCGTAGAGCTCCACGCCCGGCTTCGGTTCGAAGCGCGGCAGGCGAATCAGGGGTGTGTGTCCAATCAGGTCGAGAACGGACGAAACGGCTCGGTCTGACACCGGACTCGGTGATGGCGAAGAAGACATGGGCGAATTACGACCGTAGAAGTCCGAATTATAGCAAAGTGCCCGCGCACGCTATACTCGCGACGGACGTGCTCCCGCCGCCGCACACGCAACCCCAGACCACAGTGCAGGATCCAGACGGCTTGTCGAGAATCGGAGGCTGGCTCTTCCGCCACCGCACCTCGCTGCCCCTGCCGGTCGTCGCGATCCTGCTGCTCGTGCCGCCGGAACGGAACGGTCCGTCGACATGGACCCTCCTGCCGCTCGCGGGAGCCATCGTGGTGACCGCCGGCGAGCTGCTGCGCTTGTGGGGAGTACACCACATCGGTGTCATCTCCCGCACGCGCACCGATCGGCTCGGCCCGCTGATCGACAGCGGACCGTTCGGGCTCGTGCGGAATCCCCTTTATCTGGGGAATCTTCTCATCTGGGCGGGATTCGCCGCCAGCGCGCGTCTGCTCTGGCTGTTGCCCGCAGTGGTCGGAGGAATGGCGCTCGCCTATCACGCGATCGTGCGCTGGGAGGAACGCCTCCTCGAAAGCCGCATCGGCGAGAGCTACCGCCGCTACACGACGCGCGTGCCGCGATGGATTCCGCGAGTGGCGGCCCCGCCGGCCACGCCTGCCTCGAACGGCTTCACCTGGCGCGAGACGCTGTTCAGCGAGCGGGGCACCCTCATCGCCATCGCAGCCGGCTACGGCCTCTTGGCGGCCAAGGCCCTGGCAATTTGACGATTGAGGGAACTTGGGGCTCTGACGATTTGAGGGACCGAGGGATACCTCGACGAGCCTGGTTCAAGGTGTCGACTTCAGCGATTGCCACAGATACCAGCTGGCAACCGACCGGTACGGACGCCACGCCTCGCCGATCTTTTCCAGCTTCCGCGCGTCCGGTCTCTTCCGAAGCTTGTAGAGGCGCTGCACGGCGTTCACGATTCCCAGGTCTCCGACCGGTAACACGTCCGGACGATGGAGCCGGAACATCAGGAACATCTCGGCCGTCCAGCGCCCGAACCCTTTGACCTCGGTCAGACGCGCGATCACCGCGGCGTCAGCCAGGTCGTCGAGCTCATCGAGCCGGAGCCGTCCATCGACGATCCGCTCGCACAGATCGCGAACGTAGCGCACCTTCTGTCCGCTCAGCCCCACTCCCCGCAAGGCCACATCGTCGAGCGCCGCGATCGCCTCGGCGCGAAGCGGCGGCGCGTCGGGAAACAGCGCCAGGAAGCGGCCGAAGATCGTGGCGGCGGCGCGGGTGGACACCTGCTGGCTCACGATCGAACCGGTCAGCGCGGTGAGGTGATCGTTGCGCTGGCGATCGGCCATCCGGCACGGGCCGATCGCCTTGATGAGCGCCCCGAGCACCGGATCGCGCCGCATCAACACGCGGCGCGCCCGCGCGTATCCGTCGGCGTCGAGGGACTGCCGGACCGGCTCCAGGATCGTGGCTGGCGGGGCAGCGGCCCTTCGGGAGGCTCGACGCGGCGCGGTGGTCACCTGATCACCGCCGTGAGCTCCACGCGCGCGTGGACTTCGATGAGCCCTGCCTCGACCGGCGTCGATTCCGGCGCCGGAGCCATGGCCGCGCGCATCGCCATCTCGGGCATCGGCCGGACCGGCGGCTGAACCGTGTCGGTGACACGCAGCACGCGTTCGATCGTGACGCCGGCGCCTGCGGCCATCGCATCGGCGCGCGCCCGTGCATCGGTGACCGCGAGACGCAGCGCTTCGCGCTCCGCGCCGCTGCGGTCTTCGAGATCGAATCGCACGCCGGCGACCGTCGTGGCACCGGCGTCCACCAGCGCATCGAGCAGATCGCCGACGCGGTCGACCTCGTCGAGCCGCACCTCGACGCCGTTGCGAGCGACGTACCCCCGCGGCGTCTGCTTGCCATTCGGGTAGTCGAACTCCTGATGGATCGAATAGCCGGTCGTGCGGACGTCCTGCGGCGAAATGTTGGCGCGGGCGATGCGCTGCTGCACCGCCGACATGGCCTCGGCGTTCTGCTGCTGCGCGTCGCGCGGGCTGCGGGCCCGTGTTTCGACGGCAACGGTCACGAACGCCTGATCGGGCGGGCGCCGCACGACACCCTCACCGGTCGTGACAATGGTCGGAAGGGGGGGTCGCGGTGCATCCTGGGCGGAAGCCGCAGCGGCGGCGAGAACGAAAACGATGGCCCCCACGGGCGCGAAACGATGCATGGTGTCCCTCGCTGTACGCTGGCACGAACGCTGGCTTCAGTCATACTAGTCGCTCTCTGATGACTCCGCTGCAGGGTATTACGGTCGTCGATCTCACACGCGTACTGTCGGGTCCCTACTGCACGATGATGCTGGCCGACATGGGCGCCCGGGTGATCAAGGTCGAGCAGCCCGGCAAGGGCGACGACACGCGCGCATGGGGTCCGCCGTTCGTCGAAGGCGAGAGCGCCTACTTCCTGAGCATCAACCGCAACAAGGAGAGCGTGACGCTCGACTTCAAGCAGCCCGAGGGGCGTGCCCTGCTCGAGCGGCTGCTGGAGCGAGCGGACGTGCTGGTCGAGAACTTCCGTCCGGGAACGCTGGCGCGCCAGGGCCTCGACTACGACGCGATCGCCGCCCGATACCCGCGGCTGGTCTACTGCTCCGTGTCCGGGTTCGGGCACACCGGTCCTCGCGCGGCAGAGGCGGGGTACGACGCGGTGATTCAGGCCGAAGGCGGACTGATGAGCATCACCGGCTCACCAGACGGCCCCCCGTACCGCGTGGGCGTCGCGATTGCCGACATCGTGTCCGGCATGTTCGCGGCGCAAGGGATCACCGCCGCCCTCCTCGCGCGCACGCGCACGGGTCAGGGACAGAAGGTCGACATCTCGATGCTCGATTCGGTGATCGCCCTGCTGACGTATCAAGCGGGTATCTACTTCGCGACCGGATCGGCGCCGCCGCGACTCGGCAACCGCCATCCGACGATCGTTCCCTACGAGACCTTCCGCGCCTCCGACGGCGAGTTCGTCGTCGCGGTCGGCAACGACGATCAGTGGCAGCGCTTCTGCGCGGTCAGCGGGTTCCCGGCCGACGAGCGGTGGGCGACCAATCGTCAGCGCGTGACGGGGTACGCCGAACTGAAACCGGCGCTCGATGCCTGCTTGATCGCCGCGCCGCGCGCGCACTGGATCGAGCGGCTACAGGCGGCCGGCGTCCCGTGCGGATCGGTGCGCGATCTACACGAGGTGTTCTCGGATCCGCAGACGCTGGCGCGCGAGATGCTCGCGGCGATCGAGCACCCGGCGGTCGGACGCCTCAACATGACCGGAACGCCGTTGAAATTCTCCGACACGCCGGCCTCGGTTCGCACCGCACCGCCCGTGCTTGGACAACATACAGCCGACGTGCTCGAGCACGATCTCGGCCTGACTCCCGCCGACGTCCAGCGGCTGCGGGATCGAAGGGTGGTGTGATGGAAACCTCGGTCGTCAGGAAACGCCTGACGGACACAATCGAACGGGCCAAGCGGGCCGCCGCCGAACGCCGCACGCGTGCCGACGAAGCCGCGCGCGCGTACGGCGGGTTCCTGGAGACGATAGCCGTGCCGATCTTCAGGCAGGTTGCGGGCGCGCTCAAGGCGAGCGGGTACCCGTTCAGCGTCTTCACGCCGTCCGGAAGCATCCGGCTGATGTCGGATCGCAGCTCGGAGGACTACATCGAGCTGTCGCTCGACACGGCCGGAGAACAGCCGCTGGTGGTCGGGCGATCGAGCCGTGCGCGAGGGCGGAGGGTGATCGAGAACGAGCGGGCGATCGCCGAGGTCAGCGTGCCCCACCTCACCGAAGAGCACGTCCTGGCGTACCTGATGGCCGAGCTGGAACCCTTCGTCGAGAAGTAGCGCGGACACCCGAGGGCAGGCGTCAGGCGAGGCGCTCGAGCGCGGAGACGTCGATCCCCTGCCGCTGCAGCAGCGCGAGGAGTCCGGGACGATCCGGCGAGCACCGATAGGCTTCGCGCACATCGGCCGCGCCGCTCTGAACGAAGCCGCCCAGGGCGTCGTTGAGCGGCACCATTCCATTCTTGCGTGCGCCCTCGATGGCGAGGGGCAGCTGGGACGTCTTGCCCTCGGCCAGCAGACTCGCGACCGCCGGCGTATTGAGCAGCAGTTCGCGCGCGGCGAGCCGGCCTCCGCCGGTCTTCTTCAGCAGCACCTGAGCGACCACGCCGCGGAGCTGCTGCGCCAGCCCCAGTCGCACGCGGGGCTGTTCCTGGGACGGAAACAGATCGATGATGCCGTCGATGGCGGCGGTGGCACTGCGCGCGGTGAAGCCGCAGATCACGAGGCGGCCGGACGCGGCCGCCTGCAGCACGAGGTCGACGAGCGCCGGACTGTGGACGTCCTCGAGCACCAGCACGTCGGGGTCTTCGCGCAGGGCGCTTCGCGCGACGGCGATCATGTCGTCGGCGCCGCGCGCCTCGCGCTGACTCACGATCGAGCCCGCCCGCTCGTGAGCCGTGTGGATCTCCTGCTCGACGGTGATCACGTGCACCCGCCGCGTGCGATTGATGTGATCGACGCACGCGGACATGAGCGTGCGCTTGCCGTTCAGGCGCGGACCGGTCACGAGGATCACCCCGTCGGTCTCCCCGATCAGCCCGAGAATCTCGCGCGACAGCCCGAGTTGATCCGTCGTGACGGCGCGCTGCGACATCATCCGGAAGACGCCGCCGGGCCCGCGATGGTCGCGGAAGCTCACACAGCGCACGCGGCCCAGGTCCGCGAATTCCGACGTCCATTCGGTGGCGGCGCCGGACCGCAACGCCTCCGCGCCGCGCTCGGGCATGAGCGTCAGGAGCAGCGACTCGACTTCGTTCGGGCCGAGCACGGCGGCACCATCGAGCGCCCGAACTTCGCCGTCCAGCCGGATGGAGGGCTGTGCGCCGGACGACAGGTACAGCGTCGAGGCCCCGCGCGCCGCCGCCAGGCGGAGCAGCCGGTCGATGCCGGACAGGACCGGCTCGGCGAGCGGGGGCGGCGCATCGGGATGCAGCGGCGTCCGGGTCAGCGGGAGCACGACCGCCGTGAGCGGCTCGAGCTCCGTCGTGTCCGCCTCGATCTCGTGTGGCGTCTCGAGCGCCGGAGACTTGAAGGGCGGAAGGACAAAGGCGCCATGGCCGGAAACCCGGCGCGTGTCGAACATGGGCGTGTCGGGCGCGTCTGGCGCGTCGGAGGCCTCGACAACGTCGGAGCGCTCGGCCGCGTCGGCTGTGTCGACCATGTCGGCCGAGTCGGCCGCGTCGAATGCCGGCTCGAGCGAGAAGCCGCGTTCGCGGCTCTCTCCCGCATCCCCTCCAAGCGCGAACGGACGTTCCTCGCGGCGAATCTCGACCCACATGTCGTCGCCGCCGCGCGCCGCGACAACGACGAACCGCTCTGAGGAGAACTGCGGGTTGTGCGGCAGGACGCACTGCGTGGCGCCGACCTCGCGCAGGGCGCGCTGCGAGTCCGGCGGCAGCAGCTCCCGAATCACCGCCGCGATCGACTCCTTCGTCATTCCGCTCTTGGCCAGACTGATTTGGCCATTCTGCGACACGACGTACGGGCGATCGCCGACGTGGAGAACGAGGGCTTCTCCATCCATCAGCACGATGGCCTGAAGGAGTGACTGGACGAGCGTCATGGGTGGACGGGACGCCTCCGCCCCAATCACGGGTAGAGTGCGCTAGGAGAATTGTCGGCTCGAGCCCATCCGTTCATTAGATTCCGCGAGCCTTCATTAGCTTCCCCCGAGCCGTTCACCGGATGCCTCGAACCCCCAGCCGTGCCCGGTGGATCGCGAGCAGCCCTCCAAGCACCCGGAATCGCGTGACATCGTCGAACCCTCGCTCGTGCAGCACGTTGCGGAGTCCGGCCGCGTCAGGATAGCGGCGGATGGACGCGGGGATGTAGCGGTAGGTGTCCGGGTCGCGGTGCAACAGCCAGCCAAGTGCGCCGCCGACCAACCCGAGATACGCAAAGTAGATGGACCGGATCACGGGATGCGCCGGCCGCTCGAAATCAAGAGAGACGAGCTGCCCACCAGGCTTCAGCACACGGGCGATCTCATCGAGCGCGCGTCCTAGGTCGGGCGCGTTTCGCAGGCCGTAACCGGTCGTCACGACCTCGAACGACGAGGAGACGAACGGAAGCGCCATCATGTCCGCGGAGACGAACGATGGTCCGGCGTGCGCCGGCCGCTTGGCGACGGCGAGTTGCAGCATGCGCCACGTGACGTCGAGTCCGATGACCCGGGCGCCGGCGTCCTCGAGCAGGAATGCAATGTCCCCAGTGCCGGTCGCCAGGTCGAGCACGCGGCTGCCGGGCCGTGCGGCGGCCAGGCGCAAAAGCCGGCGCTTCCAGGCGAGATCGCGTCCGAATGACAGGACCACCGTGATCAGGTCGTAGCGATCGGCGATCGTCGCAAAAAGCGCGCGGGCGTACGTGCGCCGGCCTTCGAAACTGGCCAGGCGCGCGCGCAGCGACATCGCAGCGATGATAGCGGCTTCCCGGGCGGGGTGGGCGGGGCGCGGCCCCACAACTCGGCCGCCGCAACATCCGATGGATAATACGGCCTGCCATGCTTCCGTCGAGCACGGTCGAGAACTACTTGAAAGCGATCTACCACGGCCAGGTGGCGCTCGCCGACGGCGCTCGCCTGGTGTCGATGGGTCATGTGGCCGCCGCGCTCGGCGTGACGCCCGGAACCGCCACGACGATGGTCAAGGCGCTGGCGGAGTCGGGACTGGCGGAATACGAGCCGTACAGCGGCGTCCGTCTGACGGCGTCGGGTGAGAAGCTCGCCGGCCTCGTCCTGCGGCGGCACCGGCTCGTCGAACTGTTCCTCGTGCAGGTCATGGGCATGAGCTGGGACGAAGTCCACGAGGACGCCGAACAGCTCGAGCACGTTGTGTCCGATCGGCTGATCGAGCGGATCGACGAGATGCTCGGGCACCCGACCCACGACCCGCACGGCGACCCGATCCCCGGTCCGGAAGGCACGCTGCCAGCCCACCAGCACGATAACCTCCTCTCCTGCGCCGTCGGCAGGCCCCTGCGCGTGACGCGCATCGCCGATCAGGATCCCGCGTTCCTTCGATTCGTCGAGAAGAACGACCTCAAGCCGGGCCAGACCATCGAGGTCGAGTCGCGCGATGCCGCGGCCGACGCCGTTCAGTTGGTCGTCGCCGGCGGCACGGCGATCACGATCGGCGCCCGCGCCGCCTCCAAGCTCCTCGTCGAACTGCCCTGACCATCTGAGCGGCAAGCTGTCTGGAGCGGCGAGCTCGCGCCCACTTTCCGGCGTGACCTGAAGTTTCGTGTTGCCACTTTCTCAATTTTGAGTTATCAAAATACTCTGTGTTATTGCACAAAATTCAGGTTTTCGCCGCCGCGTGTTGTCTTCCTTTCGCGCTCCTCTCGGGCACAGCCGCCGCACAGGAGGCGGGCGCCTGCGCCGCGACGATCGAAGTCGTCGACCTGGCCGGCGCCGCGGTTCCGGCGCACGTCGAGCTCCTCGCCGAGGGCGGGCCGGTTGTCGCAACCCCCATGGAGGGCGGCTACTGCCTGAGGATTGACGGCGATCGCGCCAGCGGGCCGATCCTGGCCACGGCGGAGGGCTACCAGGCTCACGCGACCGAGCCTTTCGACTTCGTTCGCGGCGGCGGCCGGCGGATCATCGTGACCCTGTACCGCCCGTTCGGCGAGACGATGACCGTCGAGGGGCGGGCGTCGAGCCTGGTCGGGGTCAGCGCATCGGCGAGCGAGGGTGCCGTAGGCCGGTCAGAGCTGTCGGCGCGGCCACTGACCAAGGCGGGAGACCTGCTGGAGGTCGTGCCGGGCGTCGCGATGACACAGCACAGCAGCGGCGGCCACGCGCCGATCATCCTGCTGCGCGGCTACAACCTCGATCACGGCACCGACTTCGCCGCCTTCCTGGAACAGATGCCGTTGAATGCGCCGAGTCATGCGCACGGCCAGGGGTACATCGACCTCAACTTCCTGATTCCCGAGCTCGTCGAACGGGTCGACTTTCAGAAGGGGCCGTATTCGGCGCGCGTCGGCAACTTCGGAACGGCCGGCTCCACCAATTTCGAGCTCGTCGACTCGATCGCGGCGCCGTTCGCACGGGTGGAGGGCGGCGGGTTCGGCTTCGTACGTCTGGCGGCAGGCACATCGGTCGAACGCCACGGCCATCGTCTGCTCCTCGGGGCCGAAGCGAGCCAAGACAATGGGCCCAACGTGGTGCCGGACGACTACGGACGGTACAAGGCGTTCGCGCGCTACTCGAGTGGAACGGCGGATCGCCATTCCAGTCTCACGGTCTCGAGCTACGCCGCCGACTGGACCGCCAGCGACGGCTACCCGCGCCGCGCCCTGGAGCGCGGATACATGTCGCGCTTCGGCACGCTCGACCCGACTAACGGGGGGCGATCGCAGCAGCACTTCGTGGTGGCGTCGCGCCGGGTGGCGAGCGGATCGTCGCTCCTGAACGCCGGCGCGTACGTTCGCTACTACGACATGGACCTCTTTTCGAACCTGACGTTCTGGACGGTCAGCGCCGTGGACGGCGATCAGATCCAACAGTCGGATCGACGCATCTCCTCGGGCGCTCACGTCAGCTACGCCCGCGCGCTCCAATCCGCGATCGGCCATGTCGAGCTGACTGCCGGACTTCAGGCGCGCCACGATCGCACGCGGGTCGGGCTTCGCAACACGGTCGGCCGCGATCCTCGCGACAAGTTCGACGACGAGGGACGGCTTCGGCCTGCCCTCGTCTTCGACACGCGCATCGGCGAGACGACGATCTCGCCTTTCGTGGACGCACGGCTCCAGCTCACACCCTGGATGCGCATCGTCGCCGGCGCGCGCGCGGACGCCCTGCGCATGGACGTGCGGGCGGGCCACGCGGCGAACTCCGGGGTGAGACAGGCCGCCATCGTCAGCCCCAAAGCGTCGGTGGTCTTCGGTCCGTGGAGGAAGACGGAGATCTATACCAATGCGGGACTGGGGTTTCACAGCAACCACGCTGCGGGTGTGATGCAGCGTGTGGACCCGGTGACCGGAGCCGCGACGCGGTACGACGGTTCGGCGGTGGAGGGCACACCGCCGATCGTGCGGACGCGCGGCGCGGAGGTCGGCGTGCGGATGCAGCCCGCGCGGCAGACGCAGGTGTCGCTGGCGCTCTGGTATCTCGGATCGGATTCCGAGCTGCTCTACACGCCGGAGGACGGCGTCACGTCACCCGAGCGGCCCGGGCGCCGCTTCGGCCTCGAATGGTTGAACTACGTTCGGCTGCGGCCCTGGCTCGCGATCGACCTCGACTCGGCGTGGTCGTCGGCCCGGTACCGGATCGACCCGGAGGGAATCGGACGCGCGATCACCGATACGGCGCGGGCGGTCATCACGGCGGGTGTCAGCGTCACGCGGCCGAAGCTCGCCGCGTCGTTGCGAAGCCGCTACGTCGGACGGCGGCCGCTCGTGCCCGACGAATCGATCTTCCTCCAGAGCTCCCTCGTGATGAACGCCCAGGCGGAGTATCAGGTCGCGCCTCGCATTCGGATCGTCTTCCAGGGCTTCAACCTGTTCGACCGGCGATACGAAGACGAGGCGTACTATTTCTCCACGCGCATTCGGGACCCGCGATCGCCGGCGGCAATCGAGGATGCTCCGGTGGCCGATTACGTGTCGCGCCCAGGGCTGCCGCGGACCTTCAGGGTCGGTGTCCGCGTGGGAATGTAGCGGTCCACGCGCGGGAATCCGGTGATCTAGCGGAGGGTGATCGGACCGAGATCCAGGTTCAGATCCTCCGGAGCGAGGCCGAACCGGGCAGCCATGTCGCGCACCGTCTCCTCGAGGCGCATCAGCGCCACCCCTACTCCCTCGATCTCCTCCGGCGTCAGCGTCTGCGCTTCCATGCGGCGGATGGCCTGGCGCTCCATCAACTGACGGAGGAATTCGACGATCGTCAGCACGAGTTGCGCGACCGACTTCTGGACATCCTCGGGATCGGGGTTCCAGCGTGCGCCGTCACGAGGCCTCGACGGCCCCGCGGCACCGACGCGCCGCTGGAGCTCGCGCTGCAGGGCGCGAAGCTCTGATGCGGTTACGGGTGCGGCGCGAGGGGACTTCGCGCGAACAGATGTCCTCTTGTGGCCGCCAGCGGCTCGCGTCGCACCTGTTCGGGGGGTGGCACGTGGCGGCCGCTCCGGCTCCCGGTCGCGGCGTTTCCGGGTCATCGCCGTCCGCTCCGGCGCGAACCCGCCGGTGAAGCCGCGGCCTTGCCGCGTGCATGCGCCTTCACATGTCGGCGTTGCTGCGCCTTGGCACCTCCACGCGTCTGCCCTTTCGCGCCTTCACGTTGCTGCGCCTTCACACGCGGCAGCACCCGATCGGCGGCGGCGAGCAGCGCCGACAGACGCAGGTAGATCAGGTCGACACCTGCCAGCCCCAAGGTCAGATCGCCGGTGGCCGTCACCCCTTTGGCCAACACGTGGTCGAGCACGTCGAGCAGGCTCGATCCCCCAGGTTCGAGCACACGTTCCAGTGGCGACGAGGCGGCTTCTCTTCGGGACTGCTTCGGCACGCTCAGTCCTTCATGAAGCTGTACGGCGGCCAAGGTCCGGTCAGAACGAGATCGAAGCCGTCCGGCGCCAGGGCTCTCGCCCGACGGGCCGCAGCCGCACTGAATCTGGCCGCCTGGGCGCGGGGCACCAGCATTGCGGCGTCGAGCAGCAGGGACCGCCCTCGACCGTCCGCGCCAATCCCATCGTCGCCACGTCTGCGCACGGCCGATGCGTGCCGCGCCAGCGACGCGCAGAGCTCTTCGGCGAGCGTCCGTCCCCGCGCGGTGCGCTCCGCGCCCTCGTCTCGAGCGGCCTTCTTCCGTGCGAGATATTGGGCGCCGCTCTGGGCACGGGCGACCGTCGACGCAGTCGACGCCGCCGCGCGCGGCCCGCGCGCCGTCGGCCGGTGCGGCGATCCGAGAGTCAGCCGCAACCCCCACTCGTCGTGCCGCTTGACGCGTGTCACGAGCCGATCCAGCGTCTCACGCATCTCCGCCGCGTATTGCAGCGCCCGCTCATCGCTCGCGAACAGGGTCAGCAGCTTCATCGGCAAGACCGCATCCGCGCCGCGAAACGCCTCGACGACGCGGTCGTGCGCGACGGCAGCCCTGGACACCCAGCGCAGGTCGCCGAGCCTGGCGGCGAGGTGGGCCTCGCCGTACGTCGCGAGCGGAGCGTCAGCGACGACGAGCCACAGGCCGCGATCGACGTCGAGCAGTCGCACCTCGCCCGTACGGGGAAGGCCGCGAAGCCCTGACGGGGCCGGCCGGATCGAACTGGCCACGGCGCAGTAGACGTAGGTGGCGCGGCTCATGCGAAGCGGGGTCAGTCTTCGTGACTGTCTCCGGCCACCGTAGCCTCGATGCCGGTCACTCTGACCTCTGGCGATGCGAGCGTCAAGCCGTGGGGCTGGGCGACCCTCAACGCCCGCAGGCGTTCGAAGACCGCGGCCTCGACCCGGCCGAATTCCTCCTCGCTGATCTCGCCGAGCTCGAGCTGCATCTGCGCCTCGAGGAGCTGTTCTCGAACGGCCGTGTCGTCGTGCAGTTCCGTCTCGGCGGCGATCGCGACCTTATCCAGCACGAAACGCAGGGATCCGATGAGAAGCGAATCGAGGATGAACACGGCTAGGCGCGCTCGAGCTTCAACCGGATGTTCACGAAGTTATAGGGAGGCCACGGGCCCGTGTACTTGAACGTCAGCTTGTCGAAACGCGCTGCTATCGCCTTCACGCGCGCATCGAAGGCTGCTTCTCGATCGCGCGAGATCAGGAAGGCCGCGTTCATGATCATCCTGTCGCCAATCGGCTTGTTGATCCGCGATGCGACCGAGACATCCCGCAAGTCCGCGAGGATCGCCGAGAGGTAACGCTCCGACTGCGCCTGGAGGGCGGCGTCCACCAGCCGGCCGTATTGCATGCGCGCAAAGTAGGTCGGCCCCTTCTGGCTCGAGATCTCCTCCTTCAGGCGCCTGATGTCCTCGTCGTCCTTCTCGAGCTCCCGGATCGCCTGGTCGCGATCCCACAACACCTTCAGGCCGAACTCGAGCTTGTTCTGCATCTTGTTCAGCACGTCGCCGAACGCCTCGGCGGCGGAGCGGAGCAGCTCGACGATGTCTTCGCGCGTCTTGAAGATGGTGCCGAACGACATCGGGATGACGGTGTGCTCCCGCATCACGGTCTCGTTCACGCGCTCGTGCGCGAGGACGTTCTCGCGAGTGGAGTCGAGCACTTCCAGCGGCGCGTCGGAGACGACCGCGGCGAGGTGCCGGAAGTGGACCGTGAACACGTCACTCGGCGCGGTACCGATGCCAATCTGACCGAATGCGAGCGGCTCGGCGGCTTCGATGATGCAGTAGACGTACTTGCCGCGGCTGGCGAGGGCGCTGCCGTCGACGCCGCCGATGGGCTCGAACACGTTGTCGTCCGCGACTCGCGCCGCAACGGCCTCCGCGCTTCTGCGCCTCGCGTTCCGTGCGTGCCCGTTTCCTGCGGCGCGCGACTTCCCGTTCCGGACCGCAGACGGGGACGAAGGCCTGACCGGAGACTTCGCCTTCACCTGCCGGGGGGTCGCGCGTCTCGTCCCCTGGGCGGCGTCAGCCGATCGTCTTCGCATATTTGCCGCTCCCGCCAGACCTCACGTCGCCCGAGCCGCTCAACACCCGGCGGATCTCCTTCACGAGATCCTCCGGCAGGCATGGCTTGGTGACGAATGCATCGCAGCCGGCCTGCCGAGCCCCTTCCGAAATGCCCGCCAGAGCGTGGCCGGTGAGCGCGACTACAGGGATGCCGGCAGTGCGCTCGTCGGCCTTCAGCCGGCGTGTGGCCTCCCACCCGTCCATCACCGGGAGCGACAGGTCCATCAGGATGATGTCGGGCGCCGTCTCTGCCGCGCGCTGCAGCGCCTCCATCCCGTTGGAGGCCTCGACGACGTCGAACCCCGAGAACTGGAGATACTCGCTGTACATCTCCCGTGCATCGGGATAGTCGTCGACCAGCAGCACTTTCGGGCGGCCGTGGGTATCTGAAGTAGTCATCCGCGTTCCTGCTGAATGGGGAGTCTCAGCGTGAATCTCGAGCCGACGCCCAATTGACTCTTGAGCGTCAGCGTCCCGTCGAGCATCTGCGCCAGGCGGCTGCAGATCGAGAGTCCCAGGCCCGTCCCCCCGTAAGGCCTGGTCGGCGAGTTGTCGAGCTGTCGAAAGTCCTCGAAGACGCGTTCCTGGTCCATCGGCGCGATCCCAATGCCAGTATCCACCACCGAGAGCTCGATTGCGCGCTCCGCAAGCCGTCGTCTGGCGACAATGGTCACGCTGCCTTCGTGCGTGAACTTCAGGGCATTGCTCACGAGGTTCATCAGTATCTGCTTCACTTTGTGCCGATCGCTCGTGATCGGCCGCAGGTCGCGCGGCAGATCGAGCGTGAAGCTCAATCGCGAGCGCAGGATGATCGGCTCCAGCTCGGCCCGGACCTCGTGAACGAGCTCGGGGATGGCGAAGCGCGACATCTGCAGCGGCATCCGGCCGGCTTCGATCCGGGAAATGTCGAGGATCTCGTTGATGATGGCGAGCAGGTGTCTGCCATTCGACTCGATGCGCCCGAGCTGCCGGCGCGCCGCGCCTTCGATTGGCCCGCCGACGCCCTGCAGCAGCATGGACGTGTAGCCCAGGATGGCATTGAGCGGCGTGCGGAACTCGTGCGACATGTTCGCGAGGAACTGCGATTTCAGCATCGAGGCTTGCTCGAGCTCGATCGCCTGCCGCCGGAGCAGCTCGTTCTGCTGCGCGATGTCGGCGGTCGCCGCCTGGACCTTCCGTTCGAGCTCGGCGGACACCGACTTCACCTGCTCGTAGAGCCTCGCCTTCTCGAGCGCTTCGCGCCTGTCGTGCAGGATGGTGACAACGGCCGTCAGCTCGCCGCGGTCCGACAGCACGCGTCCCGCAATCGCTTCGACCGGCATCGCTTCGCCCGTGTGCGGGTCGGCCAGGGCGATCAGGCCCACGCGCCGCGGATCCTCGCCGACCAGCATTCCCGCGATGAAGGTCGAGAAGTGGGCGTCGTTCGACTGCACCACCCGCCGCTCGGCGTCGCCCGCCTGCGGCCGGAGCGTGAAGAGGCGTTCGGCGAGGTCGTTCATGAGCGACGTCGCGCCCGCCGCATCGGTGACGACGATTGGGTCGGCGACCGAGTTGATGATCAGGTTCTGGCGGTTGCTCTCGGCCCGCGCCTGTGCCTCGGCGATCCGCAGGCGGCGGTAGTTCTCTTCGAGCTCCTCGCTCGCGTGCCGCAGGTCGGTCACGTTGCGAAGGATGGACACGATTCCGGTGCCGTGCCGGGCGTCCTCGATGGTGGTGCTGAGGAGCTCGAACAGCAGATCGGAGCCGTCCACCGGATTGACCAGAGGCAGCTCCCGGCGGGAGGCGCCGGCCTCCTCGATTGCCTTGCTCGAGAGCGCCGACGACAGGAGCATGTTGTTCATGCGGACCGCGCTGCGCCGCCCTTCGCTCTCTTCCTCAGACGCGGTGAACAGCGCGAGGGCGCGGGCGTTCGCGATGAGCAGCCGCCCTTCCGTGTCGGTCAGCAGGATCGGATCGGTGACGGCGTTGATGATGCTGTAGAGCAGCGAGCGTTCGTGGCCATCACGCGTCCCGCCGGCAGCCAGCGCCTGATGCCGGAGGATCTGATCCAGCTTGTGTCCGAACGTCGAGCAGAACCAGCCGAAGTCGTCGGGCAGCCGCGGACCCCCGGCGCAGAGCAACAGCCCGAGCGTCTGGTCGGAGAAGGTCGACAACCCCAGGGGCACGGCGTGAAACGGCGCGTCGCCGAAGGGCGTCGCCGGACGATTGCGGCGATCGGCGACCGTCTCCGGCGCCGGATAGTGAACCGTGCGCCGCGTCTGCAGGACGCTGAGCAGCGGACTCTCCCACTCGCCGACCGAGACGGCGAACGCCGCTGCGTCGGCGGGGGGCAGGCCGTGCCACCCGATGGGGTGAAGGACGTTCTCACCGCGTTGCCGGATCACACAGAGCGCTTTCGGCACGCGAAGAACCCGCGACAGCCACTCGAGGCCGTACTGGGCCGTGTCGCCGAGATCGGTACGGCTGAGGAACCCCTCGAGGAGCTGGAGACGCGCGTCCAGGCGCGCGCCTTCCGGGGCGAGAGCGCCCTGCCGATTGTGATCGGCGCCGTTGCCATCGGCGCCGCGCGAGCGATCAGCGTCGTGCGCCAGCAGCCCGGCTGCCAGCGGCACGACTCTGGAGCTGAGCCCGGAGTGCTGCGTTTTCGGCAAGGACTTCCTCATACGGCTTGGTTTCGACAGCCGGCCGGCTCACGGGCGCAGCATGTCCCACGGCTTCCGAATACTTCAGATACGTGTCGATCGAAGCCACGACGACGCGTGCTTCGACGGTGATGAGGTCGATGCCGACCAGCGACACTCGGACCCACGCGTCGATGACGATGCCCTTGTCGAGGACACGATCGAGGACGTCGATCAGGCTCGTGCCGCCTGCGGCTCGTTCAACGGGCATCGTCTTCTCCTGACGTTCGCGCGCGCATCGCCTGGCCCCGCGCGCCTGACACCGGCCGGCGTTTCGTCGCGGCCGCCAGCTTCCGCTCGAGGGCGCGAAGCTCCCGACGCAGCTCCTCGTTCTCCGCGGAGAGCGCCTGCTTCCCTGGTGAGAGGTGATGGTCGAACTTCCACCAGTCGAGCCCGATCTGCTCGGCCTTGTCGATCGAACAGATCAGCAGACGAATGCGGATCGTGAGGAGCTCGACTTCGGCGAGCGACACGCGGATGTCGCCTGCCACGACCAGACCCTTGTCGAGCACACGGTCGAGCACATCAACGAGCCCGGTGGAACGCCCGTGCCCGTCAGTCAAGGACGTAGGCATAATCTCGGTAAGCCGTGACAGGTCCGCTGGCCGTTACGGCAGCGCGCCAACGCAATCAAACTTGGACCAGGACCGAGGAGCAACGGCGGTGCCATGTCGGTTTCCTGCGGGAATCAGGCGGGCGTAGCGAGATCGTGCACGAAAGCCTAACAGTTGGGCTTTTGGAACGTACTGAAAGCCGACGCGGAACGGCTACAGCGAAGCAAGGAGCTGCAGCGGCGCGTCGATCAGGCGATCCGAGGGGTTCAGCTGTTCGACGGGAAACTCAGCGAAACCGAATCCGTACCGCGCCATGCAGATCTGCGCGCCGCCGGATCGGGCGGTCCGAAAGTCGACGAACGAGTCGCCCACGAGCAGCGTCGACGCGGCCGGAACGCCGGCGCGCCCGGCGAGATGGAGCAGGCCGGCGGGGTCCGGCTTCCGCGGGATCGGTTCGTCCCCGCCGACGATGGAGTCGCCGAAGTAGGCGGCCAGGCCCAATCCGTCGAGGACGGCCATCGTCGACAGACGCGGCTTGTTCGTCAGCAGCGCAAGGCGGTGCGTGCGTCCGAGGAGATCGAGCATCTCCAGCGCCCCTGGGTACGGACGCGTGAAACGCAACACCCTGCCTTCATACAGCTCGAGAAAGCGCGCGAGGGCGCCGGCTGGCGCCTCGCGACCCGCCGCCGCGAAGCCGCGCGCCACGAGTGTTGCCGCGCCTTCACCGACCATGCGCCCGACGGCGTCCTGGCCGTGAGGCCGCAGTCCGTATTCCTCCAGCAGCTCGTTCAACGACTCGGTCAGATCCCGCAGAGAATCGACGAGCGTGCCGTCGAGATCGAAGACGACCAGCGAGATCGGCGCCACCGGCGTCCGCGCCGGCGCCACGGAGGGAGCC
This sequence comes from Vicinamibacterales bacterium, assembly GCA_050183995.1. GTDB lineage: Bacteria > Acidobacteriota > Vicinamibacteria > Vicinamibacterales > CAVVIG01 > CAVVIG01. The sequence goes on along the minus strand of JBFXAT010000003.1, from coordinate 92,052 downwards.
GCCATCGATCGCGTCAGGCCCGATACTCGGCGAACGAGGTCGGGGTCTCCCACACGGTGACACGCACGACCGGCAACTGCTGGCCGGCGGCATAGTCGAAGATCAGGCGCGCCAGGCACTCGACCGTCGGGTTGCTGTCGACGATGAAGATCGGTTCGCCGAGCTCCCGCAGCGGGGCGACGAGCGGATCGTCCTGGCGGAGGATCATCTTGTGATCGAGCTCCCGATCGATCCAGCCCTTCACGGTCCGCTTGATGTCGCTGAAGTCACAGACCATGTTGCGGGTGTCGAGCTGATCGGTCCGCACTTCGATCTCGGCAACGGCGTTGTGGCCGTGCGGATGCTTGCAGATGCCGTCGTAGTCGAGCAGCCGGTGGCCGTAGCAGAACTCGATGCGCTTGGTGACTGAATACATGGGAAATGAACGGATGACGAGTGGACGATGCAACGTGACGAGTTGGACGATGGACCGGTTCAGCGACGGCTCGGGCGGGCCGACGACCGCTCGCTGCCCTTCGAATGATATTCTCTGCCTCGGCCGAACGGCCAGGAAAACTGGTCCGCAGAATCCTTGGTTCGACCCGTCCACATTTCCACCATGCCTCCAGTCGCCGTACTCCTGTCAGGCGGGCTCGACAGCGCCGTGCTCCTGGCCGAGGAAGCCGCACGCCCCGGCGCGCAGCCGATCGACGTACAGCCCATCTACGTCTCGGTCGGCCTCGCGTGGGAGGCGTCGGAGCGCGACGCCGTCCGGCACTTCCTCGCGCACGGACACCGGTCGGCTTCGGTGCTGCCGCTCGTCGAGCTGACGGTCGACATGACCGACCTGTACCCGGCCGCGCATTGGGCACTGAACGGAACGCCTCCCGCGTACCACACGCCGGACGAAGACGTGTACTTGCCGGGCCGGAACATCGTGCTCCTCGGGAAAGCGGGGATCCTCTGCGGCATGCGCGGGGTGCGCAGGCTGGTGATCGGCACGCTCGATCGCAATCCGTTTCCCGACGCCACGCCGGACTTCCGCGGCGCGATGGCTCATGCCCTGTCGCTCGGACTCGACAGCCCTCTGGAGATCCAGGCGCCCTATGCCGGCTCGAGCAAGATCGATGTGATCCGCCGTGGACAGGCGCTCGGTGTGCGGCTCGAGCTGACGCTGTCGTGCATGAGCCCGCTCCCCAACGGCCCTGCGTTCCCACGCCACTGCGGCGTCTGCAGCAAGTGCCGCGAGCGGCACGAGGCGTTCGTCAAGGCCGGCGTACCTGACACGACCGACTACGCGGCCCGCACCTTCACGGGCTGACGCCGCGCACCGATATCGAACCGTCGCCGGTGTGGATGCGTACCTGCGAACCTCCGGCTCCGATGCGACCGCGGAGACTCCGCTTGGCCAGCTCGGGCGATGGGCCGCTGAACGCAATGTCGCTCACGCGAATGCGGCCGTCGCCGGTGTGCGCGTCGAGCTCGGCGCCGAAACCGCTGGGCAGCTCCAGCATCACCGATCCGTCACCCGTCCAGATGCTCCACGGGTCGGAGACGGCACTGCCCTCGTGCGCCCGCACGGTGATGCCGCCGTCGCCTGATCGCGCGCGCAGGTTGCGCAGGCGGCCCTCTATCTCGATGCCCCCGTCACCCGATTGAGCGCTCACGGCACCGGACACCTCCGCGACGTGTATCGGGCCGTCGCCGGTCCGAACGTCGATGTCGCCTTCGAGATCGACCACGTCGATCCCGCCGTCCCCGGAGAGCGCGATCAAGCTGGACCTCGGCGGCGCCATGACGAGCAGCCGTGCGGAGAACGGACCAGACTTGAACCCGATCTGCCGCGGGCCGGTCTGGCGAACCGCCAACACGATCCGCGTCCCCTCCTGCGTCGCGGCAACCTGCATGCGATCCGCGTGTTCCTGATCGGCGGCGTGTTTCTCCACCACGATCAGCACCTCGGGACGGCTCCAGGTCGCAACGCTGACGCGGCCGTCGAACGTCTGCACGTCGATGACCGGCTCATCGCCCGCGTCGAACCGGTGCTCCACACGCTCGACGATCCCGCCATCGTCAGCCACGATGTCGACGCAGGCCCCGGTGCACACTGCGAGCAGGACGAGGATCGAAGGGGCGACGGCGTTCCGAGTCCGACCGGGATCGAGCATGGGTCCTCCAGACGCGGCGCCGCCGCGATGCAGTCTTAGACGGCACAGTGGCAGGAGTTGTTCGGAGGGCCGGACGGACTTCCCGACGGGCTTACGCCGGCCGAGAGTAGACGAGCCGGCCGGCGACGTAGGTCTGCACGACCTCTCCGGAACGGTCGAGCACCGCGAGATCCGCGGCCGCACCCTCGGCGATCAGCCCGTGCCCGGTCAGCCCCAGCGCCCGGGCCGGAGTGGTCGAGCACATGTGTGCGGCCTCGACAGGCGAGCAGCCAGCCTCATCGATCAGCATCCGAAACGCGCGATCCATGGTCAGCACGCTTCCGGCGAGCGTTCCATCGGCGAGGCGAGCCGCGCCGCCGCGAACGGCGATCGCACGCCCCCCAAGGTGAGCCGATTCGCCTTCGGGCAGCGCCGACGCGGCTGTGCCATCGGTAATCGCCATGATTCGCGCCGGCGTCTTTGCCGCGACAGCCATCCGCACGATGGCCGGGTGCAGGTGCACGCCGTCGCAGACGAGCTCGGCGATGATCTCCGGGCTTCGCAGCACCGCACCGGCGAGCCCCGGTTCGCGATGGTTCAGTGCAGGCATGCAGTTGAAGAGGTGCGTCGCCTGATTCGCGCCGGCGGCGATGGCCGCTTCGGCCTCTTCGAACGTCGCGTCGGAGTGACCGAGCGAGACGCGGATGCCTCGTTCTCGAAGCCAGCGAATCAGCGCGATTCCGCCTTCGAGCTCCGGGGCCATGGTCACAATGGCGACGTCGGCGCTCGCGGAGTCGATTTCGCGGAGAACCTTCTCGGCCGTGTCGTCCGAGGCGGCGTCTGGCGAGAGCAGGCCGGCGGCCGTACGCAGGCAGCCGCTGGGCTGGGCGCCCCGCCGGCTGGGGTTGATGAAGTTGCTTTCGAGGTGCGCAGGCAGCACACGCGCCGATGCCGGATCGGGGTGTTCTCTGGCGCGCCGAATCCGACCCAGCACCTTGCGCAGATCGCCCGGTTCGCAAGCGACGGTCGTCGGGCAGAACGCGGTCACACCGAAGCGCGGCAACGCCGCCGCGATTCGTGCCACTGCATCATCGTCGCGATCGAGGACGTCGACGCCAGCCACGCCGTGGACGTGCACGTCGATGAAGCCTGGGACGACGAGGTGGTGCTCGATGCCATGCACCACGGCACCGCCGTCTCCCCCACCAGCGTCGCCGGCACCGCTCCCGCCACCGTCGCCGCTGCCTCCCTGCGCCGGCTGGATGCGTGCGATCCGGCCGTTCTCCACGACAATCGTTTGAAATGGAACGATCGCGTCAGACCGGACGATGTCCCCTCCAGCGAGGACGATCATCGTGCGTCCCGGCGCCAGTCGGTGTGCAGCTCGAGCTTGCGCCCTTCGAGCGGGAGGGCCTGGCGCTCGACGCCTTCGGCCGCCTCGAAGAGCAGGCGGTGCACTCGCGTCAACAGGGCACAGAGCTGCCGGTCGTCGGGCGCATGGACGACCAGGACGCCGGCCGTTTCATCAGGCGGGAATCTGCGATCGTCGAGGTAGTCGCGATCGTTGGTGATGAGCGTGCGGCGGAGCTGCTGAGCGAGCCTGTAGTGTCGGACGTCGGCGGCGCGCCGGAGATCGGGCTCTTCCATGACGAACAGCACGTCCCAGTCGAGCGTCCGGCGCATGAAGGCCACGAGCGGAGCGGGGACGTTGGCGTCGGCGTACACGCGGGGACGCGAAATGCGATCGGCGTGGGCGGCGAGCTCGGAGGCCAGCGTCCCCACGGGTCATCCCGCCGCGTCGGCCCTGCGCTTCTCGTCGGCGGCCCGCGCCTCGGTGGCCAACGCGGCCACGAGAGCGTCGCGCTTGTGCAGCAGGTCCTTGCGCGGCCTGCGGGCATTCGCCGAGGCCACCGCGTACTCGCAGAACAGGGGGAATGCGATGGTCGAGTCGCAGTACGCAACGACCGTGTCCGGAAGCACGCCCGGGTTCACCTTGCCCCAGCTCACGGCTTCGGCGGGGGTGGCGCCGGAGAGGCCGCCCCACACGACCTGATCGGTGGTGATCTGGATGAAGTAGTCGTTCCCGCCCTTCGGAATGCCGTAGACCTCCCACAACGTCGGCTGCGCCTGCAGGTAGAAATTCTTCGGCGAGCCGCCGCCGAGGATCACGCAGCCGTTCTTCTTTCCGGCGAGCACGATGGCGCAGATCTCGTTGACGTCGCGGTTCGGGTCGATCATCAGCCGGCTACCGTTCATCAGCTCGTGATAGGCGATATTCATGCCTATGGAGCTGTCGCCCGGCGACGACGTATAGATGGGCACGCCGGCGCGCGCAGCGCGCGCGAGCACCGAATACTCTTCGCAGCCCGGCTGCCGTTCGAGCAGGTCGAGCCCCAGGCGGTAGTGGAACTCCGAGGTCGAGATCGCCTCGTTCAGCCCGGATCGCGCGATGAAATCACGGATGTACAAGTCGGTCTCGAGCAGCACCGTTGCGGGAAAGAGCACGTCGTAGATGCGGATGACGCCCTCTTCGTACAGCTCCACGTCGTTCAGGAACGGCGACCCGCGGCGCAGCGTGAAGTTCAGCGCGTAGTGGAGGTCGTGATAGAGGTTGGCGCCGGTCGAGATCACGAAGTCGACGAGCCCGCGATCCATCAGCTCGATCACACAGCCGCCAAGGCCGGCCGGCGTCAGGGCTCCCGCCACCGTGAGCCCGATCGTCGTGTCGTTCTCGGGCGCGAGCATCTTCTCGCTGAAGATCTGGCAGGCCTCCGACAGGCGCCCCGCGTTGAAGGCTTGAAACCCCTCGTCGATCAGGTGCTTCACCTGGGAACTGCCCGATGGGCGGTAATAGGTGATCGGCTTGCCTGAAAGAAACGGCTGGCGGGAGATTCCGGGCGATCCTGGGGCGCGATGCGGCACGTACGGTCTCCTTGAAGTCGAAGCGGACACCTAGCTTACCACCCGATCATCAGCGATCCCTGCGGCTGCGCTGTCGCTCGGCGGCCGACCGGCCGATACATTGCATGCAGCAATGAACGACCCGACGATCGGTGCCAGTCAGATCGGCACTGCGACCCTCCCCGACGCCGCGATCGCCGACGCCGCCGCACGATTCCGCGCGCTGGTGCAATCGCCGCTGCGCGCGGGTCTGCTGCGATTCCTGAACGCCCACCCGGACGAAGCGTTCGAGCTCGAGGCGCTGATGCAGGCGGTCGGCCGGTTGCGAATGGACGTCGAGGCCTGCGTGCGCGAACTGGTCGACTTCGGCGTCGCGTACATGATTCCGGGCACGCTGTTCCCGTCACGCTTCGTCGCGACGCGGCCGACCGACGACACCACAGCGCTCCTCCTCGACGAGTTCCTCGAGCGGCGCGCCGCGGCGACGGTGGAAGACCGCTCCCCTGCCGTGCAGCGCTTCAGGGAGATGATCGGGCGCGACGAGAAGATGCTGATCGCGTTCGAGTGGATCAGGACGGCGGCGAAGTCCGACATCTCGGTCCTGATCCTGGGCCCGACCGGATCGGGCAAGGAAGTGGTCGCGCGGATGATCCACGAGCTGAGTCGACGCGCGAGCGGGCGCTTCCAGGCGGTGAACTGCGCCGCGCTGCCAGACACGCTGTTCGAGTCGGAGATCTTCGGGCACGAACGCGGCGCGTTCACCGGCGCACACGAGCGCAAGCCGGGGCGGCTCGAGCTGGCCGACAATGGGACGCTCTTCCTCGACGAAATCGGCGACCTGGCGCTCATCGCCCAGGCGAAGCTGCTGCGCGTGCTCGAAGAACGCCGGTTCGAACGCCTCGGAGGCCACCGCTCGATCACGGTGGACTTCCGGCTGATTTCGGCGACCAACCGGCCCCTCGACGAGTTCGTGCGGGACGGACGCTTTCGCGAAGATCTCTACTACCGCGTGAACGCCTTCGCGATCAGGCTGCCGTCGCTGCGCGAACGGCGCGTCGACATTCCGATCCTCGCCGAGCGATTCCTCGCGCGGCACTGTCTTGCGCAGGGGCTGCCCGCCGACAGCCGGTCCTTCACGCGCGACGCGCTCGACGCGCTGCTCGCCTATGCGTGGCCGGGCAACATCCGGGAGCTGGAGAGCACGGTGGCCCGCGCGGCGCTCTCGGCGCCCGGCAGGGCGATTCGGGCGCAGGATGTCGACTTCCTCCGTCCCGAGCCGGCACAACCGCTCGGGTCGGAACGGCTGTCGACGCTGGCCGAAGCAGAACGCGCGCACATCTCACGCGTGCTCGAGGCCGTTCAGTGGAACAAGAAGGAGGCCGCACGAGTGCTCGCCATCAGCCGAGGCACGCTCTACCGGAAGATTGCGGAGTTCGCCCTCCAGCCGGACGGGTCGAGCACGTCCAGCATTCCAGTCGACTAGCCGATCCGCCGCGCGAACAGGGCGTACGCCCGTGGCCCCCGAATCCCGACCTGCTGCTCGACCGGCGTGAGCGGTCGGGCCGGTCGCGCGCGCACTCGTGGTGGGCGTGTTCCAGGGCACGTCGGGACCGTCGCGCACCGAGGGACCGTGCGCTAGCATAGGTCCACGTGCTCCTGACCAGGCCGATCAGCGCAGTTCACGATGCGACGCCTCGCGCTCGCATCGTTCACATCGACCTTCACGGCACGCCGTTTCCATTCGAGCCAGGCCAGGCCATCTGGCTCGGAACGCACGGGCAGGAAGTTCGGCGTCCCTATTCCATCGCCGTGTCGCCCGACGATGTGAAGCGCGATGGACGACTGGAGCTGCTCGTCGGCATCGACACCGCCGGCGACGCCGGTCCGCACCTGCGGCTCGAGGCCGGCGCGCTGGTGGATCTCGACGGTCCCTTCGGCGGCTTCACGTTCCCGGGGCATCCCAGCGAACGGCGGTTCCTCTTCATCGCCGGCGGAACGGGCATCGCGCCTCTGCGCTCCATGATCCGCTACGCGCTGGGCCTGCCGCACGATGCCGTGGGCGTGATGTACAGCGCCCGTTCACCGGAGGAGTTCGCCTACGCATCGGAGCTGCAGGCGCTCGCCGATGCCGGGACGATCGAGTTGCGCATGACCGTGACGCGGGGCGTGAGCGGCAATTGGTCCGGCACCCGCGGACGCATTGCGCGCGCGGATCTGCAGCCGCTCGTGCACGATGGGCGGACGCTGTGTTTCGTGTGTGGACCGCCGGCGCTGGTCGAAGAGATGCCCCGCCTGCTCGAAGAGCTCGGCGTTGCGCGCCAGTGTGTCAGAACCGAGGAGTGGAGCGAGGCTCAACGCTGATCCGCGCATCGACGTCGCGGACGCCGCCGACGCCCCGCACGAGGGCGATCATGCGATCGGCCTCGTCGCGCGTCCGCGCCATCCCTTCGAGGCGCACGACGCCTCCCACTGTCCGGACCTCCACCGTGGTGCCGTCGACGGCAGCATCGTTCAAGAGCGCGGTCTTGACGCCGGCCGTGATCGCCGCGTCCTGGATAGTGGTGTCGATCGCGCGGCTGCACGATCCCGATGCGAGCGACAGCAGGAGCAACGCGAGCGCCAGGCGCATCGCGGCTGAGTGTGCAACCCGGATGCCGGGCGATCCAGCAGGTTGCCGAAAAGGCCCGCGTCTCTGAGCGAGAGGAAGGGGAGGACGAAGGGGAAAAGTGAAAAGGGAAAAGTGGGCGGCGAGAGCTGGAAGGGCTTCTCCCTTTTCCCCATTTCCCACTCCCTTTCTTCCTAGATGCCGGCCACGTGATACCCGCCATCCACGAGGAGGACCTCGCCGGTGATGGCGCGCGAGGCATTGCTGAGCAGGAAGACGGCTGCGTCGGCAATCTCGCCAAGCTCCATCCCCCGCCGCAGCGGCGCGCGTTCACGCTGCGCCTGTAGCATTGCGGAGAGGCCGGGGATGCCGGCGGCCGCGAGCGTCTTGATGGGGCCGGCGGAGATCGCGTTGACGCGGATGTTGCGCGGTCCCAGGTCGGCGGCCAGGTAGCGGACGCTGGCCTCGAGCGCGGCCTTCGCCACGCCCATCACGTTGTAGTGGGGGAACACACGCTCGCTGCCGATGTGGGACAGCGTGACCACGCTGCCGCCGCCGCGCTTCTCCATGAGGGGCACGCACGCCGCGGTGAGCGCGACGAGCGAAAACGCGCTGACGTCCAGCGCCGTGCGAAAACCCTCGCGCGACGTCTGCACGAACGAGTTCGCCAGCTCGGCTGCCGGCGCGTACGCCGCGCCGTGCACGACGAAGTCGAGCCCGCCGAACTCGGAGTCGAGAGCGCCCGTGAGCGCCGCAATCTGTTCGTCGGTCGTGACGTCGCACGGCAGGACCACGGCATCGGCGAGCGTGCCGGCGAGATCGCGAACGTTCTCTTCGAGCCGTTCGCTCGGATAGGTCAGGGCCAGGCGTGCGCCGGCGCGGGCAGCCGCCTGCGCGATCGCCCACGAGATCGAGCGCTTGTTGGCCACACCGAGCACGAGGCCGAACTTGCCTGAAAGATCGGACATACGAATCAGAGGTGCTGGATGAGAAGGATCGTTCTACTTCGGGCGGTTCCGGCCCGAGCCACGACGCTGACCCGAACGCGGCCGGTCTTGCGGGCGGCCACCTTGCGGCCGGGCGCCGGGGCCGGGGCCAGCCCCTCGGGCGTGACCACCTGACGGCGCACCGCCGCCGCGATTGCCTTGGAACTGCTGCCCGCCGCGCTGCTGCCGCGGACGAAAACGGTTGGCGCGGCCGGTCGTCGGCATACGAATGGTGAAGTCCGGCGCCTGACGCGTGGTGGCCACCTGCCCCTCGTGCCGCGGCAGCTGCGCGCGAATGAGCTGCCGGTGGACGGGGCCTTCTTCGGACGGTGGTTCACCTTCCCGCTCGTCGTCGTGCTCCTCCGCGTCGTGCACCTCCGCGTCGTGTGCCTCGGCGTCGTAGCGCTCGCCGGCGGCGTCGCTCGTCGACAGCGTGAACGCCGTCGCGGCTCCGCGAGGGGAAGGCTGGAAGGCGGCCGGCTCCGATTCCGACTCGAGCTCGGTGGCATCGGGCTCCTCGGCCTGTTCACGATCCTCGGACAGCGCGGCCTCCTCGTGGGCGGGCGAGGGCGTCGTCACGCGCTTCGGCGCGACACCAGCGAGCACCTGGGAATACAGCGACTGGTCGGGCTTCTTGCGAGGCTTCGGCACGTGGGCGTGCTTGTACTCGTGCTCGGACTCGCACGTCGTGCAGCGTGTCTGCTTGACGGCGTCGCCGACCATGGCGACGACCGCGTGGTTGGTCAGTCGCCGTTCACGTGGACAGTAGTCGTCCAGAATGTCACCGAGCCGTGGCTGGCGCTGCTGCATCAACAAAACTCCACACGGATCCTCGTAACTGCTCTGCCGGCGGGGGAAGATGTTGCGAAAGGGTAGTGAAATCTTAACAGAGCTACTTTTCTGGTGGCAATAGCGACGAGCTGACCCTGCCGCGAGGGCAGCCGCAGGATCACGCCTCGACTTTCATGCGAGCGAGCCACTGCTGCGCCTCCTCGAGTGCCAGGCGCACGGCGTGAGGCGAGGTCGACTGCGGGGTCGTTTTGGCTGCAACGGATGCCGCGGGCGTGATGCGCTCGACGACATCGGCGTCGAACCGATCGCTGAACGATCTCCACTCGTCGAGTCCGAGCGAGGAGAACTCCCGCTGCTCGGCGATGAGCTTTCGCACGAGCGCACCGACGACCTCGTGCGCTCGCCTGAAGGGCACGCCACGTCCGACCAGATAATCGGCCACGTCAGTGGCAAGGAGCAAGCCGGATGCCGCCGCGGCGGCGCGCTCACGGTTGAGCGTCAGCCCGTCCACGACCGACGCCACGACGGACGCGCAGCCGGTGAGGGTGTCCTCCGCGTCGAACACCGTGTGCTTGTCCTCCTGCAGGTCCTTGTTGTACCCGCTCGGCAGCCCCTTCATGATCGTGAGGAGGGCCACGAGGCCTCCCACCACACGACCCGCTTTCCCTCTCACGAGCTCCAGCGGATCGGGGTTCTTCTTCTGCGGCATCATGCTGCTGCCGGTGCTCAGGGCGTCCGAGAACTCGAAGAAGCGGTGTTCGTCACCGCACAGGATGATCAGGTCTTCGGAGAGCCGGCTCAAGTGCACCATGGCCGTGGTGCACGCGTACAGGAAGCTCGCGGCGAAGTCGCGATCGGACGAAGCGTCGATGCTGTTGAGCACCACGCGGTCGAACCCGAGATCGCCGGCGAGCCGCCCGGTGTCGACCGGATAGCTCGTCCCTGCGATGGCGCCGGAGCCGAGCGGCAGCGCGCCGGCCTCCTCGCGCGCACGGGAGAGGCGCTCGACGTCGCGGCGCAGCGGCGCGACGTGCGCGAGCAGGAAGTGTGCGACCAGCACGGGCTGCGCGGGCCTGAAGTGCGTGTAGGACGGCATCAGCGCGTCCCCCGCGGCCTGGGCCTGCCTGACCAGGGCGGCCGCCGCGCTCACGAGCAGGGCCTGCAGCGGCGGGATGCGCCGCCGCAAGTACAAGCGCAGATCGAGCGAGACCTGTTCGTTGCGCGACCGCCCGGTGTGAAGGCGCTTGCCCGCCTCGCCCACCCTCGCCACCAGTTGACGCTCGACGAAGCTGTGAACGTCCTCGTCCGGACCGTCTACGAACGCCGGGTTGGTGCGTCCTTCCTCGAGAATCGCGTGCAGGGCCTCTTGAATGGCCTGCGCATCCTCCGTGGTCAGGACACCGGCGGCCTCGAGCGCGCGGGCCCACGCGAGGCTGCCTGTCACATCGTCTTCGAACAGGCGGCGATCGAAGCTGAAAGAAGATCCCCATTCGAAGGCGGCCGCGTCGGGCGCCTGATCGAACCGGCCTGACCAGAGTGTGCTCATTGGTTCCCTGTCGGAGAAAGCGGGTTCCCTGCCGGAGAAAGCGCAGCGCCGAGCTGCGTGTCGACTGTCGTATGCGTGCCGTGCTGCAGGCGGAGGCGAACGGTGCCGGTCGCACCCTCCTGCAGGGTCGCACAGAAGGCGTCGAGCGCGTGCCGCAGCGGGACGAACCAATCACCGCGATCAATGATCCCTTCGTACGCCGCCGTCACGGCCGACGCGATCCGCGCGGCGTCGGGGAGCGCAGCCGCGTCCAGGACCGCGTCGGTCACGGCGCGTTGCGCGGCATGCAACACCTGCGGCGCCGAGAGGCGATGACGCGAGGCCACGGTTCCGAGATGCGTGATGAGCTCGTACGGCGCCAGGCTCACGCCGTTCAAGCCCGCTGGAACGCCGCGCGCGAACGCGATGTCGACGTGCGCCTCGCCAGGATCTCGCAAGGGGTCCTCATCCGCGTGCTCGCCGGCATGGTCCCGGCGGTCCGCCGCCCACACGTCGAAGCGGTCCTCGATGTCGAGCGCGTCCGCGGGCAGGCCCCGGGCGAGGCGAAACGCCTCGAGCGCACCGGAGGCGAGAGGGCTCTCCTGGTTCAACGCAAGGACCGGCACCGGCAAGGACCGCGCGGTCAGCAGGCGGTGCAGGCGGGACGATGCGTCGCCCGCGTGCGCGATGGCGTCCACTTCCTCGATCGACGCCACTTCGATCAGCCGTTCGGCGAGTGCCGCGTCGGCCAGCGCAAGGAGTCGCGTCGCCGATCCGCCGCCCAGCGCACCTGCCGCCAGGGCGGGCAGCACGAAATGCTCGGCGAAGCGCTCGCGCTGATCGATGACGTGCGCGCGGCGCGCGCCGAGCGCACGCGCCCGGTCGCGCACACCCTCGAGCCGCCGGCCTCGTCCGAAGTCGAGCGTCACCGTGACGACCTCGGCTGCGCGATCGTCGACGAGACTGCGGATCGCAGCCGACTCGGCGAGCCTCCCGGCGTAGGCGAGCGCAACCCGCATCACAGGCCTGCGAACGCGGACAGACGCTTCGCGAGCGCGGCGGCGCGGCGGGGATCGCGAGCGATCACCAGGATCGTGTCGTCGCCGGCGATCGTACCGACCGCTTCGGTCAGCCGCGCACCGTCAATCGCCAGCGCGAGGGCCTGCGCCTGCCCGGCGCCCGTCCGCACGACGACGAGCTGCTGGACGCGGTCGATGCGGCGGACGAACTCGGCCGCGGCATGCGACAGCGCGTTGAGCGCCATCTCCGGACTGGCGCCAACGGAGCCGGCGCGCTGGTAGGCGCCGTCGCCGGCGCGCTTGAACAGTCCGAGCTCCTTGATGTCCCGCGAGATGGTCGCTTGCGTGGCCTCGAAGCCCGCGCGCAGCAGGCGTCGCCGCAGCTGCTCCTGGCTGTGCAGCGGCTCGCGATCGACGATCTCGAGGATGGCGTCCTGGCGGCGGGACTTCATGGTGTCGGGGTCAACGCTTCTCGAGGCGGCGAGAGCCGCTCCAGCATACACGATCGCGCGGCGGAGAGACCCACGCACGAGGCGGCTCCGCGGAGAGAGCACGCGCGCTTCGATTGGCGTTGATCACCCGGCCGGCGTCCTGTATAAGTATTCTTTTCCATGCATAGAGTCTCAGAGGCAGAGGCCGCACGCACGCGAGGGGACGCGGCGGCGCCGGTGCGCGTCGCCGTAGCTGGAGCCACCGGCTACACGGGCCAGGAATTGTTGCGTCTCCTCGCCCGCCATCCGCACGTCGCGATCACCGCGGCGACCTCGTCCGGCTCTTCCGCTGCCCGCCGGCTGCCGGCTCTGGCGCGCGTGTGGACCGGAACGATCACGCCGCTCGATCCCGAAGCGCTGGCGCGGGAGGCGGAGATCGTGTTCCTGGCGCTGCCCGACTCCGCCGCCGCCGAACTGGCGCCGGCGCTCGCCGGCGAGGGCGTCCGCGTGATCGACCTCTCGGGCGCGTTCCGCCTGCGGGACGAGACGCTGCGCCGCCGCTGGTACCCCGAGACGCACGCGTGGCCGCACGGCCTCGCCTACGGCCTCACGGAGTTCGCGCGCGACGACGTGCGCGACGCGCGTGTCGTGGCCAATCCCGGCTGCTATCCGACGGCCTCGCTGCTGGCGCTGAAGCCGCTCGCCGACGCGGGCATGCTGTCGGCCGGTGCCGACGTGATCATCGACGCGAAGTCCGGCGTCTCCGGCGCGGGCAAGACGCCGACCGAGCGCACCCATTTTTCCGAGGTCCACGGCAGCCTCTCCGCCTACGGCGTGTTCGGCCATCGCCATGGGGCGGAGATCGAGCAGGGCCTCGGCGGCCCTGTCACGTTCACGCCGCACCTGGTCCCGCTCGACCGTGGGATCCTCGCGACGATCTACGTCCGCGTGCCGGCGGGCACCACCGAAGAGGCGATTGGCGACCTGTACGACGCCGCGTATCGCGAGGCGGCGTTCGTGCGGCTCACCGGCGCGGCGCTGCCCGAGATCAAGCACGTCGCGCACACGAACTTCTGCGACATCGGCTGGCGCGTGGATCCGTCCGGCCGGATGGTGATCGTCTCGGTGATCGACAATCTGCTCAAGGGCGCCTCCGGACAGGCGGTCCAGAACATGAACGTCATGATCGGCGCTCCGGAAACGGTCGGCCTGCCGTGACGCGTCCGGTCCTGTTGAAATTCGGCGGCGAGCTGCTCGAGGACCGGTCCCATCTCGAAACGGTGGTCCGCGCGGTCACCTCGGCAGCGCGGACCCGTCCGCTCGCGATCGTCCATGGCGGCGGCAAGGAGATCGACGCGGCGCTGCGCGCGGCCGGGATCGAGAAGCGGCAGGTCGACGGCTTGCGCATCACCGACGCCTCGACGCTGGACGTGGTGGTGGGCGTGCTGGCCGGCCGGGTGAACACGCGACTGGTGGCCGCGCTGCAGACAGCGGGCGTGCGGGCCGTCGGCCTCACCGGCGCCGACGGCGGCTGCGGATTGTGCGAGCCGGCCCCGCCCCATACCACCGTCGACGGCCGCGTCGTGGATCTCGGGCGGGTTGGCGTGCCGATCGCCACGGCTGACGTTCGCGTGGTCGACGCGATGGTCGCGGCGGGATACGTGCCTGTCGTCGCGTGCATCGGCCTGGGCACCGACGGCCTGCTCTACAACGTCAACGCCGACACGTTCGCCGGCCACCTGGCCGCCAGACTGCAGGCAGCCCGCCTCGTCATCGCCGGCACGACACCGGGAGTGCTCGACGCCGCCGGCGCCACCCTGCCGGAGATCGGCGCCGAGGAGGTCGAGCGCCTCATCGGCAGCGGCACGGCGACGGCAGGGATGGTCGCGAAGCTGCGCGCCTGTCAGGCCGCGCTCCACGCCGGCGTGGCTGACGTGGTCATCGTCGACGGCCGCGACGCAGCCTCGCTCGAGCGCGCACTGGTCGCCGCGCCACCCCGCTCGTCGACGACCCGACTGGTGCCCGTCCCCGCACCAGTCACGCACCCCTAGTCTCACGCGAGGGCTCGATGCGAAGCGCCGCCGGAATCACTCGGCGGATCACGGATACGCCGGCGGCAGCCGGCACGATCGGGAGCAGATCATGACCATGGTGACAGACGACACGCAGACGTTGGAATCGCGGCACGTCCTTCAGACGTACCGCCGCCAGCCGGTGACGTTCGTCCGTGGGAAGGGTGTCCGCCTCTACGATTCGAACGGGCGCGAGTACATCGACCTGCTGTCGGGCATCGGCGTGACGGCGCTCGGCCATGCGCACGAGGGCCTCACGCGCGTGATTACCGATCAGGCGCAGACGCTCCTGCACACCTCGAACCTGTTCTTCCACCCGCTGCAGGGCCAGCTCGCCGAGCGTTTGACGACGCTGTCGGGCCTCGAGCGGGCGTTCTTCTGCAACAGCGGCACCGAGGCGATCGAGGCCTCGCTCAAGTTCGTGCGGCGCTACTGGCACACGCTGGGCCAGACGCGGCCCGAGATCATCGCGCTCGAGGAATCGTTCCACGGACGCACGATCGGATCGCTGTCGGTCACGTCGGACGAGCACTACCGCGCGCCGTTCGAGCCGCTGCTTCCCGGCGTCAGGTGGATCGCGACGAACCGGCCGGATCTCCTCGCAGAGGCGGTCACGCAGAAGACCGCGGCCGTGATCGTCGAGCCGATTCAGGGCGAGGGCGGCATCCGTCCGCTCACACCGGCGTTCGCCGAGGCGGTGAATCAGGCGTGTGCGCGAACCGGCGCCATCCTCGTCGCCGACGAGATCCAGTCGGGCTGCGGGCGCACCGGGTATCCCTTCTACTCTGCCGCCATCGGCCTGAAGCCGCAGCTGATGGCGCTCGGCAAGGCGCTGGGGGCCGGCGTGCCGATCGGGGCCACCCTCGTGAGCGGCGAGATAGCGCGCACCATCGCCGCCGGCGACCACGGCACGACGTACGGCGGCAATCTCCTCGCCTGCCGCGCCGCGCTGTTCTTCGTGGACCAGCTGATTGCCGGCGGACTGCTGTCTCACGTCGGCCGCGTCGGCGCGCACATGGAGCGCCGTCTCAACGAGATCGCCGCCAGGCACCCAATCGTCAAGGAGGTGCGCGGCGCGGGCGTGATGCGCGGCCTCGAGCTGAAGACCGACGCCGCGGGCATGGTGCCCGCCGGCCTCGCGCGGGGTGTCGTCGTCAATCGCACCGCTGGCACGGTGGTGCGGCTGCTCCCGCCGTTCATCATCACCGAAGCGGAGATCGACGAGGGGCTCGAGCGGGTGGAGCTCGCCCTCGCCGATTTCGCCGCGCAGGCCGGAGGAGGCGCCGCGTGACCAAGGGACGCGTCGTCACCCTGCGTTCCGCAGGTGTCGCGGACGCCCGGCGGATTCATGCGATCGTCGCCGCGAACGAAGCCGAGGGACACCTGCTCCCACGGACGCTCGGCGACATCGCGGCCCATGCGGATCGATTCGTCGTGGCCGTGCGCGGCCGGCGCATCGTCGGCTGCGCGGAACTGGCGCCGCTCAGTCCCCAGGTCGCCGAGGTGCGCTCGCTGGCGGTCGACGCAGCGGCGAGAAGCCTCGGGGTCGGTGGACAGATCGTGGAGCAGCTTCGCGTCCGCGCGCAGCAGGACGGATTCGATCGGCTCTGCGCCTTCACCCACGTCCCCGCGTATTTCATGCGAATGGGATTCTCGATCGTGCCGCACCTCTGGCTGACCGAGAAGATCCACAACGACTGCGTGACGTGCGCCCGATTCCGCTCCTGCGGACAATATGCGATGGTGCTTCCGCTCGAGGCTCCGCTCGAGGCTCCGCTCGAGGCTCCGCCGCGCATCGTTCCGCTCGTCCCCGGACACATATGAGTACGAACGCTCTTCGAACGCTCGAAACCTGCACCGGTGGCGTGGCCACTCCGCGCGGATTCCGCGCCGCCGGCGTGCACGTCGGCATCAAGGCCAGCGGCCGCGGGCCGGACCTGGCGCTGATCGTCTCGGATGCGCCGGCCACCGCGGCGGCGGTGTTCACGACGAATCTCGCGCAGGCCGCACCTGTCGTGGTGTCGCGCGAACACCTGGCCGCCACGGAAGGGCGCGCGCGCGCCGTCATCGCGAACAGCGGCTGCGCGAACGCGTGCACGGGGGCCGAAGGGCTGTCGGACGCGCGCGAGATGGCCGCGCTGACAGCCGCTCGCCTGGGATGCCCGGTCGAGGAGGTGCTGGTCGCCTCGACCGGCGTCATCGGCGTGAACCTCAAGATGGACCGCATTCGCGAGGGTCTGCCCTCGGCGGTCGCCGCGCTCGGCGCCGACCAGGGACCCGCGGCGGCGCGGGCGATCATGACGACCGACCCGTTCCCGAAAGAAGCGGCGGCGCGCGCCACGATCGACGGGCGCGAGATCTGTGTCGGGGGCATCGCCAAGGGCTCGGGCATGATCGAACCGATGATGGCGACCATGCTCGGGTTCATCACGACCGACGCCGAGGTCCCGCGGCCGCTGCTGCAGCGCGCCCTGCGCGAGGTGGTCGACGACACGTTCAACGCCATCACCGTCGACGGCGAATGCTCCACCAACGACTGCGTGATGCTGCTGGCCAACGGCGCCAGCGGCGTCACGATCGATGAAACCTCCTACGAGAGCTTCGTCGATGCGGTCAGGGCGGTCTGTCTTCCCCTGGCCATCGGCATCGTCCGCGGCGGAGAGGGGGCCACCAAGCTCGTCACGGTCGACGTGACGGGCGCGGCGTCGATCGATGACGCGCGACGATGCGCCAAGGCCATCGGCAACTCGCCGCTCGTCAAGACCGCGATTCACGGCGGCGACCCCAACTGGGGCAGGCTCGTCGCCGTGGCCGGACGTGCGGGCGTGGCGTTCGCGCTCGATCGAACCCGCGTGAGCATCGGACCGATCGTGCTGTTCGAGGCCGGACGCCCCCACGACGAAGCGGCGCCAGAGGCCGCCAACTACCTCGGTCGCAACACCGACGTCTCGGTGGGCGTCGATCTCGGTCTGGGCACGGCATCGGCCACCGTCTGGACCTGCGACTTCAGCGCCGAATACGTCCGCATCAACGCGGAATACCGCACCTGATTCGAAGCCTATGACGCACGCTGCCTCCCCCGTTCGCAAGGACTTCCTGTCGGTTCTCGACTTCGACGCCGCGGAGCTCGAGCGATGCCTCGAGATCGCCGGACACGTCAAGGCCGACCGCCCGCTCGGACGCCAGGCCCCGACGTCTGCCGCGCTGGAGGGCCGCCACGTCGCCATGCTCTTCGAAAAGGCATCGCTTCGGACGCGGTCCACGTTCGAGATCGCCGTCGTCGAGCTCGGCGGCAACGTCGTCGGACTCCAGCCCGATGCCGCGCTCGGCAAACGCGAACCGGTTTCCGACGTGGCGCGCAACCTCGAACGATGGGTCGACGGCGTGGTGATCCGCACCTTCTCGCAGCGCCTCCTGGAGGAGTTCGCGGCGGCTGCGCCGCGCTTGCGCGTGATCAACGCGCTCAGCGACGAACAGCATCCATGCCAGGCGCTGGCCGACGTGTTGACGCTGCGTGAACAGTGGGGCACGGTTCGCGGCCGCACGGTCGCCTACGTCGGGGACGGCAACAACGTCGCCGTGTCGCTGGTGCACGCGGCGCTGATGCTCGGGATTCACGTGCACGTCGCCAGCCCCGAGGGATATCAGCTGTCCGACGCAGCGGTGCACCAGGCCACCGGTGCAGCGCGCCAGGGTGCGCGGCTTCGCCTCTTCACCGAGGCGGCCGACGCGGTGTCCGGCGCCGACGCCGTCTACACGGACACATGGACATCGATGGGCCAGGAATCGGAGGCGGAGGTCCGCCGCTCGGTGTTCGGGCCCTACCAGGTGAACGAGAACCTCATGTCGCAGGCGAAGCCAGGCGCGCTCTTCATGCACTGCCTGCCCGCGCATCGGGGCGAAGAAGTCACGGCCGACGTATTCGAGTCGCCCGCGTCGGTCGTGTTCGATCAGGCGGAGAACCGCCTGCACGTGCAGAAGGCGCTGCTTTCGATGCTTCTCTCCAGCGCGCACCCCTAGTTCGATCGGAGCGCGCACCGCCGGCCGCGCCGGGTCCGGAGGGTATAATCCCGCCGCAGATGACGACGACGCGTGCCCCATGGCTGGCGCACTACGATCGCGGCGTGCCGGATTCCCTGGCGCCCTACCCCAATAAGACTCTTCTCGACTACGTCACCGAGCTCGCGCGCTCGCACAGCGGCGCACCAGCCCTGCTCTTCAAGGGGGCGACGATGACCTGGGCGGAGCTGGAGCGCGACAGCGACCGGTTTGCCGCGGCGCTGGCGCACTTGGGCGTCCGGCGGGGGGACCGCGTCGCGCTGCTGCTGCCGAACTGTCCGCAGTTCTTCGTCGCCGAGCTGGCCGCCTGGAAGCTGGGCGCCATCGTCGCTCCGCTCAACCCCATCTATACCGAACACGAAATCGAACAGCCGCTGCGGGAGCACGGCGTCGAGACGATCGTGACGCTCTCGCGGTTCTACGAACGCGTTCGCCGGGTGCGCGCGCGAACACCCGTGAAGCGGGTGATCGTCAGCAACATCAAGGAGTACTTCCCTCCGCTCCTGCGGGTGCTCTTCACGATTCTCAGGGAGAAGCGCGACGGCGATCGGGTGGCGCTCGCCGACGGAGATCTGCGGTATGCGGATCTGATGCGCGAGCACGCCGACCATCGGCCCCCTCGAGCGGCGATCGGCCCCGACGATCCCGCCGTTCTCCTGATGAGCGGCGGCACGACCGGCACACCGAAGGGCGTGCTGGGCAGGCACGGCGCCTACGTGCTCACCGGACTGCAGATTCACGCGTGGACGGCCTCCGTGCTCGGCTTCGGCAACAGCAGCCTGATGCTGCCGCTCCCGATGTTTCACGTCTACGCGAATGTCGGCGTCCAGTCGCTCGCGTTCGTCACGGGCAATCCCCTCGCGCTCGTGCCCAACCCGAGGGATCTCGACGACTTGATCGCGACGATCAGGAAGGTGAAGCCTGCGTTCTTCACCGGGGTGCCGACGCTGTACGCCGGCCTGCTCAACCATCCGGCGGTCCAGAACGGCAAGGTCGACTTCCGGTCGATCAGGATCTGCTTCTCGGGCGCGTCGGCGCTGCTGGCCGAGACCAAGGCGCGCTTCGAGTCGATCACGGGAGGGCGGATCGTCGAAGGCTACTCGCTGACGGAAGCGATGATGGCGCTCTGCGTCAACCCGGTCGATGGACCGAACAAGCTCGGCTCCGTGGGCATGCCGCTGCCCGACGTGAGCGTGCGGATCTACGACGCCGACGAGGGCACCCGCGAGATGCCGGCAGGAGAAGTGGGCGAGATCTGCCTGACGGGCGCCCAGTTGATGATCGGCTTCTGGAACCGGCCCGAGGAGACCTCCGGGGTGCTGCGCGACCACGTGGACGAAGATGGCACCCGACGCTGGCTCCACACGGGAGACCTCGGATACCTCGACGCGGAAGGCTACCTCTTCATCGTCGATCGGAAGAAGGACCTGATCAAGACCAGCGGATACCAGGTGTGGCCGCGGGAAGTCGAAGAGGCGCTCG
Source organism: Vicinamibacterales bacterium (assembly GCA_050183995.1). Classification (GTDB taxonomy): domain Bacteria; phylum Acidobacteriota; class Vicinamibacteria; order Vicinamibacterales; family CAVVIG01; genus CAVVIG01. The sequence continues at coordinate 72,054 of JBFXAT010000003.1, read as the reverse complement.
CGACGCACCCGTGCGTCGGAGAGGTCGGAGTCGCCGGCGTTCCCGATGCGCTGAAGGGTGAGGCGGTCCACGCGTGGGTGGTCCTCAGGAGCGGCCACGCGGCCACGGAAGCCGAGCTGCGCGCACACTGCCGGTCGCAGCTCGCCCCCTACAAGGTGCCCGCCAAGGTCGAGTTCCGAGCGGAGTTGCCGAAGACGATGGTCGGCAAGGTGCTGCGCCGCGCGCTTCGGGAGCAGGCTGCGAGCTCCTGAGCCCTCTTCGAGTCCGATTCCGCATTCCCATGTGGAGGAGATCTCTCACATGGAAACCGGAACCGGCACACACACGCGGAACAACTCGGGCCTCACCGCGCAGCTCGAGCGGCGGCTTCTCGTCTGGATCGCGGCGCGGCTTCCCCGCCGAATCGGCTCCGACCACTTGTCGGCCCTGGCGATGGCGGGCATGGCGGCGGCCGGCCTCTCATTCGCAGCCTTTCCGCTCGCCCCCAGCTGGGCGGCCGCGGGCGTCGTGGTCTCGCTGGCGGCCAACTGGTTCGGAGACAGCCTCGACGGCACGGTGGCGCGCGTCAGACGTCAGCAGCGGCCGAGATATGGCTACTACCTCGATCACGTGCTCGACATCGCCGGATCGACGATGCTGCTTGCGGGACTCGCCTGCTCGAACCTGATCCATCCGCTCATCGCGATGGCACTGCTGGCGGGCTATCTGCTGGTATCGGCCGAGTCGTACCTCGCGACACATGCGTCCGGGCTCTTCCGCATGTCGTTTCTCCGCGTCGGACCGACGGAGCTGCGGCTGCTGCTCGTCGCAGGCACCGTGCAGGCAGCCCGATCGGCGTGGATCTCTCCGGGAGGCCTGGGGCCCCTTCGCCTCTTCGATCTCGGCGGCTCGCTCGGGGTGGCCGGCCTGGCGGTGGCCTTCGTCGTCTCGGCCGCGCGAAACGTCCGGGATCTGTATCGGGCCGAGCCGCTCCCTTCCGCCGTCGATGCGAGGGCGGCATGACGACTCGAGGTATTCTCGGCGCCGCGGCCGTCCTCGTCCTCTCCGCGCCCGTGGTCGTCTTTCCAGCAGAATCGATCGCGGCAGGCGAACGTCAGCCCCGCGCGGAGACGCGGCGCGCGTGGGCTCGACACGTGTCGAGCGTCGAGGCCGCGCTTCGGGCGGACGCGGGCGCCGCCTTCACGAACGGGTCGGTGCTGCAGGGACGGCGGATCGCCGTCCCTGGCGGCATGGTCCACGAATGGCGCGGAGCCATCACGATCCCCGCGATCACGGTGCGACGGCTCGTCGATGCGCTGTCGACCCCCGGTCTTCCTCCGCCGGCGGACGACATCCTCGAAGCGCGAGTGATGTCGCGGAGTGGCGACGACCTGCGTGTGTACATGAAGGTGAAACGCACCGCGCTGCTCACCGTCGTATACGAAACCGAGCACGAGGTGTCGTTCACGCGCCACTCCGATCGTCTCGCCACGAGCCGAAGCGTGGCTACGCGCATATCGGAGATCGATGGCAGCGACCGCGGATTCCTGTGGCGCTTGAACTCGTATTGGACATACCGGCAGGTCGGCGACGCGGTGGAGGTGTCGCTGCTGACGCTCTCGCTCAGCCGGGACATTCCGCTGCTGGCGCGACCGGTGGCGGGACCGCTGATCGATCGCGTGTCGCGCGAGTCCGTGTGGAGAGCGCTCGAGGCCGTGGCACGCTTTGCGAGAAGCGGCGGAACAGCCTCGCGAGCCGCAGCGGAACGGCGTCCGCTATCCGGCATGTGGCCGGGCGCTCGCGTTCAGGCGCCGAGCGCGCGAACCTCGATCCCGGAAGACGTGAGCCCCGCCCTCAGCCAAGCGGCCAGCGCGCCGGCGCCCACCGAGTCGCCGTGGACGCAGATGGTGTCGACCTCGAGGGCAATCGCGCTTCCGTCGACGGCGACCACGGTTCGCTCGATCGCCATCTGTATCGCCCGGGTGACGACCTCCTCGACGCTGACGATGACGGCGCCGGGAAGGTGCCGCGGCACGAGCGTCCCGTCGGCGTGGTATGCGCGGTCGGCGAACCCTTCACGCGCCACCCGAAGGCCCGCCGCGTCGCCCGCTTCCGCCAGAGCGGATCGCGGAGGGGCGCACAAGATCAGCCGGTCGTCCAGGGACGCCGTCGCGCGCGCGATGGCGTCAGCCAGGCCGCGATCCCGCACGGCCATGTTGTAGAGCGCGCCGTGCGGCTTCACGTGCTGGAGCCGTATGCCCTCGCTCGACGCGACGCCGGCGACAGCGGCAATCTGATACAGCACGAGGTCTTCGGCTTCCTCCGGGCGCATCCGAATCTCTCGTCGGCCGAAGCCGGCCAGGTCGAAGAACCCGGGATGCGCGCCGACCGCGACGCCGTGCTCCTTGGCCAGCCGCACCGTACGGCGAAGCACGCTCGCGTCGCCCGCATGGAAGCCTGCGGCGATGCTTGCGGACGTCACGCTTCGCAGCACCGCCGCATCGTCGCCGATCACGTACGGCCCGAACGACTCTCCGACATCGGCATTCAGATCGACGCGACGCATGCTCGGTCGCAAGTGTACAAACAAAAGGGCACCGCGTCATTGCGATGCCCCCCTGCTTACGCCGATCCGGCTCCCCCAGCACTCACGGCGCCCTGCCGTAAACAGATCGACGTGCCCGCAGATATCGCAAGGGATGTACCGGTGTGAAAGGGCGAAAAACGCGCGGAATCAGGGGCGTCCCTTCCGAAGATCGCCCGCGGCACGCACAAGCTCGTCGCGGAAGTTACGGATCTGTCGAGGGGTAGCGCGGCAGGCGATCGAACGCCTCGCGCAAGGTCGGATGCTGCCGATCGCGTTCGGAGAGGACCGGCGAGGCGACCTCCCAGGTGATCGCCAACTCGGGATCGTCCCAGGCGATCCCCAGCTGACCGTCGGGATCGTAGAGGTCCGTGCACTTGTACTCGATCTCCGCGAACGGGCTGAGGACGCTGAATCCATGAGCGAAGCCGTGCGGGATGTAGTACTGACGGAACGAGTCGGCCGACAGCCGCTCTCCGACCCAGCGGCCGAAGGTCGGCGATCCGACCCGAACATCGACCGCCACGTCGAAGATTTCGCCGACGACCACGCGCACGAGCTTCCCCTGCGGCCGGGCGACCTGCAGATGAAGGCCGCGCACCGTGCCCTTCACCGAGCGAGAGTGGTTGTCCTGGATGAAGGGGCCCGGGATGCCAGCGGCAGCGTATCGCTCGGCATGGTAGGTCTCGAGAAAGAACCCACGCGCGTCCGAGAACACATCGGGCTCGATGAGCAGGACTTCCGGTATGGCCGCCGGGACGATTCGCACCGTCAGACGCCTCGTTCGAGGAGCGTCTTCAAGTACCCACCGTAGGCGCTCGACCCCATGGCGCCGGCGAGCGCTTCGAGCTGCGCCGACTCGATGTATCCCATCCGGAACGCAATCTCCTCCAGACAGGCGACCATCAGTCCCTGCCGCTCCTCGATCGCCTGAATGTAGTTCGACGCCTGTACCAGCGCCTCGTGGGTGCCCGTGTCGAGCCACGCGATTCCACGCGGCAGTCGTTCGACGTGGAGCTCGCCTCGCTCGAGATAACATCGGTTCACGTCGGTGATCTCGAGCTCGCCGCGCGCCGACGGACGCAGGCCCGCCGAGATGTCGAGGACCTGGTTGTCGTAGAAATAGAGGCCGGTGACCGCGAAGTTCGAGCGCGGAGACGACGGCTTCTCCTCGAGGCTGACGGCGCGGCCCTCTGCATCGAACTCGACGACGCCGTAGCGCTCCGGATCCCGGACCCAGTACCCGAAGACCACCGCGCCCGCCCGCCTGGACACAGCGGCTCGAATGTAGTCGCTGAAGTGCGCGCCGTAGAAGATGTTGTCACCCAGCGCGAGCGCCACCCGATCGTTGCCCACGAACTCGCGGCCGATGATGAACGCCTGCGCGAGCCCTTCGGGGCGCGGCTGTGCGGCGTAGTCGATGCGCAGGCCGATCGAGGAGCCGTCGCCCAGCAGCCGCTCGAAATCCTCCCGATCGCGCGGGGTCGTGATCACCAGGATTTCGCGAATGCCCGCCAGCATCAGCGTCGACAGCGGGTAATACACCATCGGCTTGTTGTAGACCGGGAGCAGCTGCTTGCTCACCGCGCGCGTCAGCGGATGCAGCCGCGTTCCCGCTCCTCCCGCCAGGATGATGCCCTTCATGAGCCGAGTCCGAGCCGTTCGCGGTCGTACTGTCCCTGCTGCACGCCATGGCACCACTCGCGATGCTCCGCGTACCACCGCACGGTCTCCCGCAGGCCGTCCTCGAAGACGTGACTCGGCCGCCAGCCGAGCTCGTCATGAATCTTCGACGCGTCGATCGCATATCGGCGATCGTGGCCAGGCCGATCGGGTACGAATGTCTTCAACGTCGTGTAGCTCCGGGCGCCGCGAAGCGCGGGATTGTCCGCAGCAGGCGCAACCTCGTCCAGCGCGCCGCAGATGGCGTCCACCACCTGCAGGTTCGTCCGCTCGCTGCCCCCGCCAATGTTGTACTTCTCGCCGGGGCGGCCCCGTTCGAGGGCCGTGAGCACGCCGCTGCAGTGATCCTCGACGTGCAGCCAGTCTCGAACATTCCCGCCGTCGCCGTAGATCGGCAGCGGCCGGCCGTCCATTCCGTTGAGGATCATCAACGGGATCAGCTTCTCGGGAAACTGGTAGGGACCGTAGTTGTTCGAGCAGTTCGTGATCAGCGTCGGCAGACCGTAGGTGTGGAAATAGGCGCGCACCAGGTGGTCCGCCGAGGCCTTGCTCGCCGCGTAGGGCGAATTCGGCGCGTAGGGCGTCTCTTCGCTGAACGCCCCCATGGGTCCGAGCGAACCGTAGACCTCGTCGGTGCTGACGTGCAGGAACCGGAACCTCGCGCGCTCCTCGTCCGCACGCTGCCGCACCTGCGCCAGCGCCACATCCAACAGCACGAACGTGCCGACGATGTTCGTCTGGATGAACGCGGCGGGGCCGTCGATCGACCGATCGACGTGCGTCTCGGCCGCGAAGTTGACCACGGCATCGGGCCGATGGCCGTCGACGAGGTCTGCCATCGCCGCCCGGTCCGCGATGTCGGCCTGCACGAACGTCAGCCGGCGGTCTCCGAGCACGTCCTGCAGGTTCAGCAGGCTTCCCGCGTATGTCAGCTTGTCGACGACGACGACCCTGGCTCCGGTCCCGGCGAGCACGTGTCGAACGAAATTCGATCCGATGAATCCGGCTCCGCCGGTGATCAGGATCGTCCCTGGACTAGACAGCGGCTCCCTCCGGGTATTGCAGGGCGAGGCGAAGCTCCTTGGCCAGCGACTCGACGGTCGTGCCGCTCCGCTTCCACGCCCCGTCGGTCTCGAAGCGCAGATCGCCGATCCGCCGCCCCCAAGGCGAGATGACGCGTCCGATCGCGCGGAAGTCGGTGCGGTCGGCGTGCTCCTCGTCCAGGCGCCTGATCACGTCCGGCGCGACTCTGATGAACGCGCGAAGCGACGATGCCGACCGGATGCTGTACTTCCGTCCGTTCCACGCGGCACCGAAGACGACGGCAATCTGTTTGAAATAGTTCACGAAGAACTTTCTCGCATCGTCGTGCGGATCGCTCGAGCGGCGCGACGTGAACAGGTCGTCGGCGAACAGCTTCTTCAGCTCCTGCGCCAGTGGTGCCTGCGCCACGCGCCCGCGGCCGACGCCGAGCAGGCGAATGTCGCCGTGGAGCGGCGAGTCCTCGCGGTCGTTCAGCGCGCGCACGACGTCGTGGCCGGTCGCGAGCGCCTCGTCGCGATAGAGCTGGCGGCCCGAGAGGCTCACGAGGTGCGACGCGTTCAGGCGTGTGTGTTTCGCGTTGATCGTAACGAACATCTGCACGACGTGGTCTTCAGGCAGGCGATCGAAAATCACCGCCGGCACGCTGAACTCCTCGCCGGCGAAGCGATCGATGTCGGCGTGGAGCGCGAGCAGCCGGTGTTGGCCATCGATGGCGCGGAGAATACCCTCACGTTCGGGCACCTTGAGCACGCCGACGCGGCCGTCCTCGCCGGAGGCGACGAAGGTGAGCTTCTCGTCGCAGCTGATGATCACGGCGCCAGGAATGGATGGCAGGTCGCGAGCCTGGCGGCACTGTTCGTAGTACTGGACCAACTCGTCGATCTTGCGGCGGATGATCTGCCGTTGATAGGCCTTCTCGCTCGACGCGATGCGGCGCTCGAGCAGATCCCAGTTCACCTTCGAGGCCGTGGACGCGCCCTTCGCCTTGCCACGGACGCCGGCGGCCGACTCGCCGTAGTTCAACACCTCGAAACGCACCAGCTTGTCGATGTCCCGAGCGGTCAACGAGGCCTGGTAGAACTGCACCCCGAACTGCTGCATCCGAATCGCGGCTACGTTGATCATAGGCGTCCCGTCGTCGCGTCATGCCCGAGCGCTGGCCAGGAAGTGTTGGATTCTATCGAGCGCGGCAGGGCCATCTCAACGGTTTTCGGACGGAGATGAGCGCTCACGCCGACACGTCGAAGGTGGCCTGCAGATCGATATCCTGCCGCATCGAGTGCCAGACCGAGCAGTATTTCTCGCGCGACAACGCAATCGCGCGCGCCACGGCTTCGTGCGGGACCGGACCGGTCAGCGTGAAGTGCAGCGTCACACTGGTCACGCGGTGAGGGGTCTCGGGCGCCCGCTGGGCGACCAGGCGTGCCGCCAGCGAGCGGAACGGGTGCCTCCCCCTGGTGAGGATGTGGGCGAGGTCGACCGCCATGCAACCGGCCAATCCCGTCGCCAGCAGCTCGACAGGCGAGGGTCCTGCCGCGCCCGCGCTGTCGACCACGATGGCGGTCTTCGAGAGATTGGCGGCGAATTCGAGCCGGCCGGTCCAGACGAGATCGACGACAGCCGGCGGTTTGCCTGGCACGAATCGATTCTACAGGGCAGACGATCTCGCCGACAGGGCGGCAGGATAATCCGGCCGTCCGACGTGCCGAGGACGTCAGCGCGCGGGCGAACCGTGCGGGAGACCCGGCTTCGCAACCGGCTCGGCGACGCGGGCCGCGGTGATCGAGCGTGTGAAGAAGGCGGATTTCAGCGTCAGCCAGCCGAGCGGCAGCAGCACGAGCAGATAGGTCAGCAGGTGGCCGAAGGCGCTGTCCGGTCCCCACGACTCGGTGGCTGTGTGAATGCCCTCGCTGTAAGGCAGCATGTTCTGCTCGGACATCTCGTGAACGCCGTAGATGACCAGCTGCACGACGAAGACGAACAGGAAGATCGCCGTCACCTGGAAGAAGAGGCTCAGGTTGATGCGGTAGCCGAATTTCGACCACAGCCACGCGAAGACCGCGGCTCCGGCAAAGCCGGCGGCCGCGCCTGAGAAGAGGTGCAGGGTCTCGCGCAGCTGCATCAGGAGCAGCGCGGTTTCCATGCCCTCGCGGCTGATCATCAGGATCGTGAAGAGCATCACGCCGAGAAACGCCGCCGTCCCGCCGCGAACGCTCGATGACTGCAGGCGGACTTCGATGTCGCCCTTCATGTGTTTCCCGGCCCGCCACATGTGGACGATCATCCAGGTGACCGACGCGGCCGCCGCGAGCGCCAGGGGCCCTTCGAGCCACTCCTGATTGGCGGCATTGAAGAGCACGTATCCCGCGCCGACACTGACGGCGAGCGCGAGCGCGATGCCCCAATGCACGGCCGGGACGAGGCTGGTGCGTCCAGTCTTGCGGAGATACGCAAGGCTGATGGCGACGATCAGGAACGCTTCGAGACCTTCGCGCAGCGTGATGACAAATGCCTGGACCATATCCGTCAGAATCCCCTGGGAGCGAAAACGAGATTCAGTCTCAAAATGTTTGGCCAGTCTACTGCGCCAAATACGACCGGTCAAGTCGGGAATGAGTTCCGGTAAGCTTTTCGTATGCCTCGCTGTTTCTGCTCATTCGCCGCTCGCGTCGCGTTCGCCTCGGCGCTCGCCGGCGCCGCCATTGGCAGCGTGGCGCTCGCCGCGCAGCAGCCGACATTCCGATCGGCCACCCAGATCGTGTCGCTCTTCGCGACGGTGACCGACGCGCAGAATCGCCTGGTCCCGGACCTCGCGCGCGAGGACTTCCAGGTGTTCGACAACGACAAGCCGCAGGAGCTCGTCGTGTTCGAGAGCGAACATCAGCCGATCACGGTCGTCATCATGCTCGACACGAGCGCCAGCATGACGGCATCGATCGCGCTGCTGAAGGCGGCCGCAGAGCAGTTCATCATCCGGCTGCTGCCCGACGACAAGGCATCGGTCGGAGCATTCAACGACAAGATCGAGCTGTCGGCGCAGTTCACCAACGATCGCGACGCGCTCATCACCGATCTCCGCGATCTCGATTACGGCAACGGCACGCGCCTCTACGACGGAGTCGCCGAAGCGCTGGACCAGCTCCACGGCATCCCGGGCCGCCGCGTGGTCCTCGTGTTCACCGACGGCGACGATACCGCAAGCCGCGTCAGCCGAGGCAAGATCCTCGATCGCGCGCGCCTCGAGGAGGTGATGGTCTACGCGATCGGACTCGAGAGCGAGTTCTTCGATGGTGCGCGGGTGGTCCGAACCCGTCCCGACTCGAGCCTGAAGCGGCTCGCGGACGAGACCGGCGGCGGCTATTTCGAGCTCAAGAAGACAGCGGATCTCGGCCCGACGTTCTCGCGCGTCGCACAGGAGCTGCACAGCCAATACGTGCTGGGCTTCGAGCCGCAGCAGCTGGACGGCAAGGTCCATCGGCTCACCGTGAAACTGAAACAGCCCGGCATGACCGCCCGCGCTCGACGCACCTACGTCGCCAGCGCGTCGGCGACATCGTCAGGCCACTGACGCTCGAGCCCGCACCGCACGGACTCGAGCCAAATCCCCCGTCGGTCCCATCGAAAGGTGTCCGCGCAGATGACGACGTTGTCCGAACAGGAATTCCGTGTGAAGAGCGACGAAGCCCTCGAAGGCGCCAGACGGGAGCTGCTCCCGCTGGCGGACGAAGAGGGATTCGAGGTCGAGCTGCAGAACGGGGTGCTGAACCTCGTGTTCGAAGAGCCTCGCGACGCGAAGTTCGTCGTGTCACCCAACGCGCCGGTCAGGCAGGTCTGGGTGTCGGCGATGGCTCGCAGCTACAAGCTGGCCTGGGACGCCGACGGTCAGACGTTCGCGCTGAACGGCGAAGCGCTCACCGATCTGCTGGCCCGCCTCACGCGCGAGTTTCTCGTCGCCCCAGCGTGAACCCCAGCGCCAACGGGTCGCCGTCGTGCACCACGAACGTGTGCTCCCCCGTGATCCACGCCTCCGCCTCGATCTCCGGCACCACGGCCTCGTAGCCGCCCACCGACACGCGCGCGCCGAGCCGCACCGTCAGCCGCTGTCCGGCGAGACCCTCGAAGGTCAGCGGCTGCCCGGTCTCCACGAAGCCCATGGCATCGAGCACGGCGAGCACCGCCGCGACGGCGTCGCCTCCGGGCGACCGGTCCACGGCATCGTCGCCGAACACGGCAGCGGTCCGGAGATCGGCGCCGCTCGACTGCGGCGGCGCCGTGAAGATCGTGCCGTGCAGCCCGGCGATCCGGGGCTCGATCGGGTGGGCCATGCCCGGTCCCCGCGCGAGCGCCACGCGAATGTCGCGAGCGACGCGGCGCAGTCCGTCCACGTGCGCACCATCGATGGGCACGCCGGCGCTCTCCGCGTCGACGATGGCGTAGAACCCTCCCGCATACGCCACATCGGCGCGCAGGCGGCGGCCGCCGGCATCGAGATCGACGCCGGCACGCAGCACGAAGGATGGAACGTGGCTGACCTTGATCCGCTCGGCCGGGTGTTCACAGGCGCCGGAGCCTGCCGACGCCGCCAGTGCCCGCACGGTCCCCGCGGGCGTGTCGAACACGAACCTCCCCTGCTCTTCGCGCGTGGTCAGAAGACCGCGCGCGCGGGCGATGACGGCGACGGCGGCGATCGCGTGGCCGCACATCGTGGCGAAGCCGCCTGCGTGCATGAAGAGGATCCCGGCGTGCGATCCAGGCTCTGTCGGCTCGGTGAGCACGGCACCGCACATGTCGGCGTGTCCGCGCGGCTCGAGCATCAGGGTGCGCCGGATCGCGTCGGCGTGACGCTCGGCCCACGCCTGCTTGTCGAGCATCGTTCTGCCGCGAGGCGCCGGGAAGCCGCTCGTCACCAGACGCACCGGAGCGCCGGCGACGTGCGCGTCGATCGTCTCGAATCTGGTCACTACAATAGACACTGTATCGTCGCTGGTTCGTCGACGCCCGGATTCGCGTGAAAGCGTTCTACTCCGACACCTTCGTGCTTCCCCTTCCCGAGGGGCACCGCTTTCCGATGGCGAAGTACAGCCGCCTGCGCGAACGGCTCGTCGCCGAACGGATCCTCGCGCCGCCTGATCTCCTGGTGCCACCGGCCGCCTCCTGGGACGAGCTCGCCCTCGCGCACGATGCGTCGTATCTCGACGCCGTCGCCTCGGGCGCGCTTCCGGCGGACGCCCAGCGGCGGATCGGCTTTCCCTGGTCGCCGGAGATGGTCGAGCGATCGCGCCGGAGCGTGGGTGCCACGATCGCGGCCGCCCGCGCGGCCCTCGCCGATCGCGCAGTCGCGGTGAACCTCGCCGGAGGCACGCACCACGCGTTTCGCGATCGCGGCGAAGGCTACTGCGTCTTCAACGACGTCGCGGTCGCGGCGCGCGTGCTCATGCGCGAGCGGCACGCGGCCAGCGCTGCGGTCATCGACTGCGACGTGCACCAGGGCAACGGCACGGCCTCGATCTTTCGCGACGACCCCTCGGTCTTCACGATGTCGCTCCACGGCGCCAACAACTTTCCCTTTCGGAAGGAGATCGGCGACCTCGACATCACCTTTCCCGACGGCACGGGCGACGAGGCCTACCTGACGGCGCTCGAAGCGCACCTGCCGTCGGTGCTGGACCGGACCAGGCCTGACATCGCCTTCTACCTCGCTGGCGCCGATCCGTACGAGGGCGACCGGCTCGGCAAGCTTGCCCTTACCGTGGAGGGTCTGCGCGAGCGCGACCGCTACGTCTTCGACCAGTGTCGACGCCGGCACATCCCCGTCGCGGTGGCAATGAGCGGCGGCTACGCACCCGACATCGACGCCATCGTCACCATTCACGTCAACACGATCAAGGAAGCCCTCAGGAGCAGCGCATGCCTCTCATCGAGCCCGGAAAGAAAGCCCCTGCCTTCGCGCTGACGGATCAGCGCGGACAGACGCATCGTCTCAGCGACTACATCGGGAGGCCGGTGGTCCTGTACTTCTACCCCAAGGACGATACGCCGGGATGCACGGCCGAAGCCTGCGCGTTCAGGGACAACCTGCCGAAGTTTTCGTCCGCTGGCGACACGGCCGTGTTCGGCGTCAGCATCCTCGACGAGAAGAGCAAGGCGAAGTTCGCGGCCAAACACTCGCTGACGTTTCCGCTGCTGGCCGACGCCGACCATGCCGTGGCCGAGAAGTACGGAGTCTGGCAGGAACGCTCGATGTACGGCCGCACGTACATGGGCGTCGCGCGTACGACCTATCTGATCGGCCCGGACGGCAAGGTGGCGCGGCGTTGGGACAAGGTCAAGGTCGACGGGCACGCTGAGGAGGTGCTGGCTGCCGCGAGAGCGCTCTGATGCCCGTGAAGCCGAACCGAAACAGGACCGGCGCGCCACGGCGCGCCGCGTCCCTCAGCGCGACGCGACGCGCGCTTCTTCCGCGAGATAGGCGCGGAACTCCGCGTCCGTGGTAACCCGCAACAGGCCGCGCATGCGGTAGTGCGCCAGACCGCACAACTGCGAGCACGAGATCTCGTAGTCGAAGTCGTCACGGCCCAGCTTCGTGCGCATCTCGGCCGTCGTGACCGTCGGCACGAACCAGACCGGAACATCCGCTCCGGGAATCGCGTCCTGCTTCACGCGCATCTCGTAGAGGCCGAAGCTGTGCACCACGTCCTTGCTGGTGAGCCGGATCAACACGGGACGGTCGACCGGCACGACGAGCTCGTTGATCGCCGTGACGTCGTCGCGCGCGGCATCGTCTCCGCGGTCGAGCCCGAGCGGGTTGTCGGGTGAGATGAGATCGAGCGCGGTGCGTCCGAATCGCCCGTCCGGCCCTGGATAGTGGACGTTCCACGCAAACTGCTCGGCGACGACGCGCACGACCGTCGCTTCGTCGGGCGAGGGCAGGTTGACCACGCGGTCTCGCCAGACCGGCATCTCGAACGCGGCGAGCAGGACACACTCGACGAGAGCAATGGCGATGACGATGTACACCGACCAGAGACTGGCCATGCCCGCATAGCTGGCGCGGGCATTCGCCCCCTGGCGGAAGCGCACGAGCGCGACGACGAAGTACCCGAAGAACAACAGGAACAGAAAGAGGATGCCCCAGTGCTCCGTCTGGAGCACGAAGTCGATTCCAGGGGCATGCGCCGAGCCCTGCGCCGGAAGTCCGAACGCCATCACGCGTCGTCCTCGACCTGAGCGGCGCGCCTGGCCAGCTGCACGAAGAACGCCGCGAAGGCGGCGAGCACCGTCAGGGTGACCGCCAGCAGCGCCAGCATCCCGAGAGCCGTCCCCTGCAGCATGCCGGACTCTCCAGGTCCGAAGCAGACGGCGCATGCCGCGGCGTCGCGCGTGTCGAACAGGAGGGTCGCCGCGACGGCAATCGCAGTCGCGCCAGTTCTCGGCATCCTCCGGGGTGTCAGGATCCGGTGAATCAATGGACGTCTCCCTCTCGAAACCGGCGGAGGAATCGCGCCTCGTAGCGGATCAGGACGATCGCGCCGCAGGCGGACACGATGAGCGAGGCGGCAGCGGCCAGCGACGGGGCGGCGGCCAGGCGCGCGGACGCGAACGCGCCGCACAACACGGCGAGCGCAATGGCGGACGCGACGAACAGGACGTGTACGTGCTTCAGCGACATGTCAGGGCATTCGAACCGATTCGTACTCTCCCCACGCGGGCCAGAACAGCAGGCCCGCGACGACGACCAGCACCAGCACCAGCGTGCGCTGCACGAACGTCCGCTCCCGCGCCGCACCCATCGATACGGTCGCGACGATCAGACCGTTGCAGGCGGTCAGGGCGACAATCAGCCAGAGCCGGGCGCGCGAGTCAGCCGCCAGGCGCGACACGATGGCCGCAAGGCCCACGAGTGCCAGCTGCGCAGCGAGGACGAACTTGCTCAGCCGAAGAACGCGTTGAGTGTCGACTGCCATGTGCTACAGGTTGCCGGCTTCTTCAGCAGCCGGCTAGATCAGATAGAGCAGCGCAAACAGGAACAGCCAGACGAAGTCGACGAAATGCCAGTAGAGCCCGGTCGCCTCGATCCGGTTCGTGAACTGAGCCGGGCTCTGCTGCCACAGCTGCCGGCCCGGCCCGAGGAAATACACCATGGCGACCAGCCCGCCGGCAATGTGGAGCGCGTGCAGACCGGTCAATGCGTAGTACAGGCCAAAAAACGTGTCGTGCGCCGGCCCCTCTCCGCTGCGGATGTGCCGTGCGTATTCGATCAGCTTGATGACCAGGAAGGTCGTGCCGAGCGCGGCCGTGGTCGCGAGGGACCGTCGGTGCCGGTCCCAGTCGCCCTCGCGCAGCGAGGCCCACGCGGTCACCATCGTCATCGACGAGGTGATGAGGATGGCGGTGTTGAGAGCGGGCAGCAGGAGCGCGAGTTGATGGGCGGGCCATTGGTCGGCCCCGCTGCGCAGCAGGATATACCCCGAGATCAGCCCCGCGAACAGCATCGCTTCGGAAGCGATGAAGAGCCACATGCCGAGCTTGGCGTTGTACAGGCCGGTGTCGGGCCGCTCTTCGGCCGCGTACGGTATCTGCATCATCAGCCGGCGTGCTCCTCGAACTGGGGCGAGAAGTCGCAGTCGATCCCCGGGCAGCTGTATTCGTATGCGCCCCGGTAGGCGACCGGCTGCGAGACGAAGTTGCCGTGGGGCGGCGGCGAGGGTGCCGCCCACTCGAGCGTCGTCGCCTGCCAGGGATTGTCGCCAGCCGGCGCTCCTCGCCAGATGCTCACGAGGAGGTTTACGACGAAGAAGACCTGAAACGCCGCGAGCGTCCAGACCGAGTGGCCGATCACGACGTGCCACTTGAGGAGATCCGCGTTGTGCAGGTACTGCGCGCCGCCGTCGTAGAGCCGCCTGTTCATGCCGCCCAGCCCCTGGACGAACATCGGCATGAAGATCAGGTTCATGCAGACGAACGATCCCCAGAAGTGAATCCGCCCGAGGAGGTCGTTCATGAACCGCCCGGTCACCTTGGGGAACCAGAAGTAGATGCCGGCGAAGAGCGCGAAGATGGTTCCCGGCGCCACGATGTAGTGGAAGTGGCCGATCACGTAGTAGGTGTCGTGCAGATGGATGTCGGACGGGGCGAGCCCGAGCGGCAGGCCCGTCAACCCGCCGATCCCGAACATCGGCAGGAACGCCAGCGCGAACAGCATCGGCGTGGTGAAGCGGATCGAGGCGCCCCACAACGACATCAGGAGCGAGGTCAGCACGACGATCGACGGGATCGAGATGATCATCGTCGTGGCCTGGAAGAATGCCGCGAGCGTGGTTCCCATCCCGGTCAGGTACATGTGGTGGGCCCACACCGTCATCGAGAGGAATCCGAGCACGATGATCGCGTACACCATCGAGCGATAGCCCCAGAGCGGGCGCCGTGTGTTGTTGGCGATGACCTCGGCGACGATGCCCATCGCGGGGAGGATCAGGACGTACACCTCCGGGTGGGCGAGGAACCAGAACAGATGCTGCCAGAGCAGCGGGTTGCCTCCGCCGGCTGCGAGCGCGCCGGTCGCCACGCCGGTGCTCGACGTGACGATCTGGCCGCTGACGACCAGGCCGCTCGGCAGGAAGAAGCTCGTCCCGGCCACTCGGTCCATGAGCTGCAGGATGGCCGCCGATTCGAGGGGCGGAAACGCGAGGAGCAGCAGGAACGCGGTGACGAGCTGTGCCCAGACGAGGAACGGCAGGCGCATCCACGTCAAGCCCTTGGCGCGCAGCTGGACGATCGTCACGATCGTATTGATCGATCCGAGCAGCGACGACGTGATCAGGAAGACCATCCCGATCAGCCACCACGTCTGTCCTTGCGGTGCGATGTCGGCGAGCGGCGGATACGAGGTCCAGCCGGACTGCGCGGTGCCGCCAGGGGCGAAGAAGCTGGCGAGCATGATGAGCCCGCCGGTCAGGAAGGACCAGTAGCTCATCATGTTCAGCTTCGGGAACGCCATGTCGCTGGCGCCGACCTGCAACGGGACCAGATAGTTGCCGAAGCCGCCGACGGCGAGCGGCACGATCCCGAGGAAGATCATCACGGTGCCGTGCATGGCGCCCAGCTGGTTGTAGAACTCCGGCAGCATCACCCCGCCGGCCACGTTCGCATCGCTGAGGAAGCGCCCGAGCAGCGGGATCGGCGTCATCGGGTACGCGAGCTGATAGCGGAGCACCATCATCAGCACGAGCCCGAAGAACAGGAACAGCAGCGACGTGAGCGCGTACTGAATCCCGATGATCTTGTGATCGAGGGAGAACACCCAGGTTCTGAAGAATCCGCCGCTGCGCGGCGCGACAGGGTGCCGCGCGCTCGTCGCACCGCCGGACGTCGCCACGTGATCCAACGCAGGGCTCCTTCCGCGTGGAACACGCGGCAGTCCTCGCGATTGTAGGCACAACACGCGAGAGCCGCAACCGCGCGGGACGCACGGCGCTCCTCCGCATCTAAGATAGTCGTATGGGAGCCTTGCGCACCGCGGCGGCGCTGATCGCGGCGGTCGCGATCGCCACGACGACCGCCTCGGCCAACGAGACGTCGCGCGTGCTGCGGGCGCGGGCGACGCACGAGCTCTTCGACCTCGACGGCGACCGTGCGATCCAGACCTACCGGGAGGCGATCGCGGCGGACCCGCAAGACGCTGCCGCACATCGCGGGCTCGCCGGCGCCCTGCTCGCGCGCATCGGGATGCTGCGCGGGACGATGACCGTGGACAGCTATCTGGGACGCGTCGCGAGCCGCGACGTCACGCTGCCGCCACCCCCGGCCGCGATCGCCAGCGAGTTCCACGCGTCGATCGGCAAGGCGATCGCGATCGCCCGGCAGAACACCGTCGCACGGCCTCGAGACGCGCAGGCGCACTACGAGCTCGGCGCGGCACTGGGCATCCGCGCGTCGTATCTCGCGACGGTGGACGGAGGCGTGCTCGCCGCGCTCGGCGCGGCTCGCGACGCGTTCGACGAGCACGAGACCGTCCTCGCGATCGATCCGGCGCGCGCGGACGCCGGCCTGATCGTCGGCACGTATCGCTATCTGGTCGCCTCGATGTCGCTGCCCGCGCGCCTCTTCGCGTACATGGCCGGCTTCGGAGGCGGCCGAGAGCGCGGTCTGCGGCTGCTCGAGGGGGCGGCGGCTTACCCAGGGGACAACCAGTCGGACGCGCGGCTCGCGCTTCTGTTGATCTATACGCGCGAGAAGCGATTCGACGCCGCGATGCGCCAGTTGGATGCCCTGCGGGCGCGGTATCCCCGCAATCGCCTGCTCGTGCTCGAGCAGGGATCGACGCTCCTTCGATGGGATCGCGCATCGGACGCCGAATCGGTGCTGAGCGAGGGCATCCGCATGCTCGAGCGCGACCGGCGCCCACGCATGTTCGGAGAAGACGCGTTGTGGTTCTACAGAAGGGGATCCGCGCGGCTCGCGATGGGCCGCTCGGCCGACGCCCGATCGGACCTGCAGCGCGCGCTGGGCAGTGAAGGACGCGCATGGGTGCACGGGCGCACGCACCTCGAGCTCGGACGGCTCGCGCTCCAGGAGTCGGACGCGTCCGCCGCCGAGGCGCACCTCCGCACGGCGGCTCAGCTCGGCGACAGCGATCGCGACGGCGCGTCGGCGGAGCGCGCGCGCGATCTCCTCGCGCGCGTGCGCGGCCGCCGCTAGCGCCGGCTGCCGACCAGCCCGCCGACCGGCACGCCGGTCTCGCCGCGTGGCCTCTGGAAGATCGAGTCGCCCCTGGAAAAAGCAAAGCCTCGCGCATCGCGCGAGGCTGTTGTGGAGAGGGAATCTATGAAGAATGGTACCGGTACGGGGATTCGAACCCCGGTCCCGTGGCTGAGAACCACGTGTCCTGACCCCTAGACGATACCGGCGCCCGCCGTTTAGGAACCTCCAATACTAGCAAACTGCTTATCATGGTGTCTATGTTCCGGTGGGTGGCCTTCCTCTTCTTTCTTCTCCTCGCGATGGTGGGCGGCGGGTACGTCGCGGCGGGCATGACGACTCCTCCGACGATTTCGATCGAGAAGCCTGACGGCCCCGTCGGCCAACGAGGCACGCTGCAGTTCACCGCAGGCGCGGCGCGAACGCTCTTCGCGGATCTGACCGCGACGATCGAGCAGGACGGTCGATCGTTCCGCGTATTCGCCCTCCACGAGCCGGGCCAGAGCTCGACCTCGCGTCTCGACGCCGATCACCTGCGCGTGACGGTGCCGATTGGCAAGTCGGCGCTGCCGGAGCTCCACGCCGGCACGGCCACGGCCGTCGTGACGGCGACACGCACGTCGTTCCTGCGCATCCGCGACGTGCAGACCACGGAGCGGCGTCAATTCCAGGTCATGTTCGAGCCGCCGAAGCTCGCCGTGATCTCGACCCGACACTATCTGAACCAGGGCGGGTCGGAACTGGTCGTCTACCGCGCGACGCCCGCGGACGTCGAATCCGGAGTCCGCGTCGGAAAGATTGAATACAAAGGATTCCCGGCCTCCGGAGCCGGGCTGTCGGGGGCCGACCCTTCGCTGAAGGTCGCCTTCTTCGCGCTGCTGCCCGATCAGCCCGTCGATACGCCGATCGTCGCCTTCGCGCGCGACGCCGCCGGTAACGAGGCGCAGGCCCCCTTCGTCGACCAGGTCTTTCCAAAGGCGTTCCGCCAGAGCCGGATCCCGGTCGACGATCGCTTCTTCCAGCGCGTCGTCCCCGAGATCCTCTCGCATGCTCCGGAAGTGGCGATCCAGGATCCGAACGACCTGGTGGCAGGGTTCCTGGCGGTGAACGGCGAGCTCCGCCGCAACAATGCCGCCCAGATCACCGCGGTCACCGAGAACTCCGACCCCACACGCCTCTGGCAGGGCCCGTTCAAGCAGCTCGGGAACTCACAAGTGGAGGCGAGCTTCGCCGACAGCCGGACCTATCTCTACAAGGGCAAGGAGATCGACAAGCAGGTGCACCTCGGGTTCGATCTCGCGGTGACGGCCGCCGTTCCGGTGATGGCCGCGAACGACGGACGCGTCGTGCTGGCGGGCTATTTCGGCATCTACGGCAACTGCGTCATCATCGATCACGGGATGGGCGTCGCGTCGCTGTACGGTCACCTGTCGTCGATCGACGTCGGCGTGGGCGATCGCGTCCGGAAGGGTCAAACCCTCGGGCGCAGCGGCATGACCGGGCTCGCCGGAGGCGATCACCTTCACTTCACGATGTTGGTGCGCGGGCAGCCGGTCAATCCTGTCGAGTGGTGGGATCCGCACTGGATCGCCGACCGCGTGGAGCGCAAGCTCGTCGCGGCGGCGGGAAAACCGTCCGCTGCGGCAGAGGCGCCGGCCTCGTCGCGCTGAAACCAGCGGCGAGGATCGCCGCGGCGCGGCAGCGTCGCACTGAGGCGGTGGGGTGAGCACCGAACGGTGGGGTAAAATGAAAGCCAACCGCAATCGAGATTAAACGGGGGAGATTCATGCGTTTAGCGAGAGTGTGGGTGTGCGGGCTGGTCATGGCGGCGGCAGCAGCGTGCGGCGGCGGACAGGAGCCTGCGGCCCCGGCGTCGTCGTCGCCCGCAGCCGCGGCGCCAGGGGCGGGTGGGCAGACGTTCGACAGCGCGACCGCCGGCGAGGTCAAGGGTCGCGTCACCGTCGACGGCACGGTGCCGGCAAACGAGCAGATCAAGATGAACGCCGATCCCATCTGTCTTCGACAGGCGAGCGGCCCGCAGAGCATGGAAACCTACGTCGTCGGTCCCGACGGCGCCCTGGGCAACGTCTTCGTCTACGTCAAGGATGGGCTCGGCAACTACACGTTCCCGCCACCGACCGAGCCGGCGCAGATCGATCAGAAGGAGTGCCGCTACCACCCGCACGTGTTCGGCATGCGCGTCGGCCAGCCGCTCGAGATCGTCAACAGCGATCCGACGCTGCACAACATCCACGCGATGGCGAAGAACAACCGAGAGTTCAACAACGGGCAGCCGATCCAGGGTATGAAGACGGTGCACACCTTCACCGCGCCCGAGGTGATGGTGCCGTTCAAGTGCGACGTCCACGGCTGGATGAACGCCTACGTCGGCGTGCTCGATCACCCGTACTTCGCCGTCACCGACACGAGCGGCACCTTCTCGCTGCCGTCGCTGCCGCCGGGCACCTATACCGTCGAGGCGTGGCACGAGAAGCTGGGCACGACGTCGCAATCGGTCACGCTCGGCCCGAATGAGACGAAGGAGATTTCCTTCACGTTCAAGGCTCCTGCGGCGTCAGCAGACTAGGGTCAGCGGACGAGGAAGGTGCGGCGGGCCAGGACCCGTCCGATCACGATGCTGCACAGATACGCGAAGTTCGTCGCGGGCTACACGGTCCTTCTCCTGCTCGCGGGCAGTCTCGTCACCAGCACGGGCTCCGGTCTCTCCGTACCCGACTGGCCGACGTCCTACGGCTGGAACATGTTCACGTTCCCGCCGTCGAAGTGGGTCGGCGGCATCTTCTACGAGCACGGCCACAGGCTGATCGCCAGCGGCGTCGGCGTCCTCACCATCGTGCTGGCCGCGTGGCTCTGGCTCGCCGAGCCGCGCGCCTGGATCCGCCGCCTGGGTCTCGTCGCCCTCGGCGCCGTGATCCTGCAGGGTGTTCTCGGCGGCGTGACGGTGCTGTTCTTCCTTCCCACCGCGATTTCGACGGCACACGCGGGGCTCGCCGAGATCTTCTTCTGCCTGACCGTCGCGATCGCCCTCTTCACGTCGCCGGGATGGCTCCGCGGAAGCGGCGAGCCCGACGATGAGATGTTGCGGCTGGTTGCGACGACGACCACGGGCCTGATTTATCTGCAGGTGCTCGTCGGGGCCGTAATGCGGCACAGCGACGCCGGCCTCGCGATTCCCGATTTTCCGCTGATGTTCGGCGGACTCCTCCCTGACCACTGGGACGCGAAGATCGCGATCCACTTCGCGCATCGGATGGGCGCGCTGGTCGTGACCCTGGGCGTGCTCGCGACGGCGGGCCACGTGTTCTATCACCATCCCCGATGCCGCACGCTCACCAGACCGGCAGCCGCGATCCTCGTGCTCGTCGCCGTGCAGGTGACGCTCGGGGCACTGACGGTGCTCAGCCGCCGCGACGTGTGGATCAACAGCGTGCACCTGGTGTGCGGTGCGCTCGTGCTCGCGACGTCGGTGGTGATCACGCTGCGGAGCTGGCGGACGCGGTTCGCGACCGGTCCGGCGCACGTCTCGACGGAATCGATCGGCGGCTCCGCGCCGCCGCTTGGACACTCTCACGCGGACTCGAGGGCTCGAGCGTGAAACACGCCGGGGCCGATCTCGCCGACGGCCCACTCGCACAGTCGCGCCGATCCGCGGCGATCGGCGACTACGCCGCGCTCACGAAGCCGCGGCTGAACCTGCTGGTCGTCCTGACGAGCGCCGCCGGCTACTATCTGGGCGGTTGGGAGTCGCCGAACCTGGTGCACATGGCGCAGGCCGTGGTGGGCACCGCGCTCGTCGCCGGCGGGTCCGCCGTCCTGAACCAGGTCTACGAGCGCGACACCGACGCACGCATGCGCCGGACACGCCTGCGGCCGCTGCCGGATCATCGCGTCGCCCCCGGAGACGCCACCATCTTCGGGCTGCTGCTGTCACTCGCGGGACTGCTGCTGCTGACCGTCGCCGCCAACTGGACGGCCGGCCTGCTCGCGTTCGGGACGCTGGCGATATACCTGCTGGTGTACACGCCGATGAAGCGCACCTCGCCGTTGTCGACGCTGGTCGGCGCCGTCCCCGGCGCGCTGCCGGCGGTGATCGGCTGGGCCGCCGCGCGCGGCGACGTCTCGCTCGGCGGCTGGACCCTCTTCGCGATCGTCTTTCTCTGGCAGATTCCGCACTTCATGGCGATCGCGTGGATGTATCGGGACGATTACCGTGCGGCCGGCTTCCCCATGCTGGCGGTCGTCGATCCGGACGGGCTCCGCACGGGGCAACAGGCGCTGCTCTATTCCATCGCGCTGCTGCCGGTCAGCATCGGTCCAAGCGTCGTCGGGCTCGCAGGCTGGGTGTATTTCTGGATAGCGTTGGCGCTGGGGATCGCCATGATCGGTCTCTCCGCGCGATTCGCGTGGTCGCGCACCGAGAGCTCGGCGCGCGCGCTGTTCTTCGGTTCGATCACGTACCTTCCGCTCATCTGGGCGGCGATGGTCCTCGACCACTGATTCCTGTGACCGTACACGACCTTCCCGCCGTCAACGCGGTGCTCAATGCAACGTCAGGGATCCTGCTCCTGATCGGCTTCCGGCACATCAAGGCCGGGCGGATCGAGCAGCATCGACAGCTCATGCTGGCCGCGTTCGGCGCCTCGACGCTCTTCCTGATCTGCTACGTGATCTATCACGCGCAGGTGGGCTCGGTGCCCTTCACACGACAGGGCTTCGTCAGGCCGCTGTATTTCACGATTCTGATCACGCACGTCTGCCTCGCCGCGGTCGTGCTGCCGATGGCGCTCGTGACGCTCACGCGCGGCCTCAAGGGCCGCTTCGCTCAGCACAGGCGCGTGGCGCGGTGGACCTTTCCGGTCTGGCTCTACGTGTCGGTGACCGGGGTCCTCGTGTACGTGCTGCTCTACCAGCCGACCTGGCTTTTCTAGGGTATATACTGGCGGGGTTCGTCAGGAGTCCTGCCATGCCGCACCATCGCCTCCTCGGACGGATTTCCGCCACGGCGCTCGCCGGCATTCTGCTGTCCGGGCCGGCAGCCGCCCAGAACGGCCGGATCTTCGGTACCGTCGTCGACGAAGACGGGCAGCCGCTGAAGGGCGCGACGGTCACCGCACAAAATCCCGCCGTCGGCCAGACTCTTACGGCGACGACCGACGCCAAGGGGCGCTACGCGATGATTGCGCTGCGCGGCGGCGTGTGGACGTTCGTCGCGGCCGCGCCCGGATACACCGACGAGGGCGGCGACATGATGGTCCGTCTGGGCTCGCCGAACCGCACGATGACCTTCGTCCTGCGCCGCAGCGGGTCCGCCCACGCCGGCGCGCTGGGCGGCGTGAGCGCGAAGGATCTGCAGCGCGACTTCGATGAAGCCGAGCGGCTGTTCGCGAATGAACGCTGGCAGGAGGCGGTGGCCGCGTACCAAGCGATTCTCGACCGCACGCCCGTGCTGACCTCCATCCGGCTGCAGATTGCCGCGGCCTACCGCCGGCTTCAGAATCCGGATGCCGCGCTGGCCGCCTATCGCGCCCTCCTCGACATCGACCCCGGGCACGCGCGCGCGACGGTCGAAATGGCGTCGACGCTGCGCGATCGCGGCGATACGGCCGGCGCCGAATCCCTGCTCACGAGCTTTCTCGAGCGCAACGAGGGCACGCGCGAGCTCTTCTATCAGCTCGGCGAGATCCGGTTGGAATCGGGCGACACAGGCGCGGCGACGGGCTGGTTCGAAAAGGCGGCGGCGGCGGATCCGAACTGGGCCAAGCCGCTCCTGCGAATGGGCGAACAGGCGCTCGCGCGAGGCGAGAAGGAAACCGCCACTCGCCTGCTCCTCCATGCCAAGGAGGTGGACCCCGACGCGCCCGAGGCCCGAACGGCTCACACGATCCTGGAAACCGTGAACAGATAGTTGCCGCGCCCTCTTCGGTCCACCTTCATTCTCGCCACCGCCGCCATGTGCGCCGTCCTCGCCGCCGTGAGCGGTTGGCGGTTCGCGCGCGCCTCGGCGCCGGTGAACGGCCCCATCGTCCTTGTCTCCGTCGATGCGCTGCGCGCGGATCGGCTGCGTGCGTATGGGTACGAGCCCGCGCGGACACCGGCAATCGACGGGCTCGCCGCCGACGGCGTACTGTTCGAGCGCGCCTATTCACATGTCCCCCAGACGCTCCCCGCCCACGCGGCGATGCTCACGGGACGGCTTCCCTTCGAGAACGGCGTTCGCGACTCGGCCGGCCAGACCTTGTCGGGATCGGCGCGGACGATCGCGGAGCTCCTGCGCGACCGCGGGTACTCGACCGGCGCGGCCGTCTCGTCGTGGCTTCTGCGGCCCGGGACCGGCATCGAGCGCGGGTTCAGCTTCTTCGACGCGCCGCAGGCGGAAACGATCGACGCCGATCCGATTGCCGGACTGCTCAGAGACGGCGCGGACACGGAACAGGTGGCCGAACGGTGGCTCGACTCCCTGAGCGGCACCCGGGCATTCCTGTTCATGCACGTGGCGGAGCCGCATGCGCCGCACGAAGCGCCCGAGCGCTTCGACGACCTGGACGCGTACGACGGCGAGGTCGCCTACGCGGACGAGATCGTCGGCCGGCTGCTTCGATATCTGAAAGCGCACCAGCTCTACGATCGCACGACGATCCTGCTGGTGGGCGATCACGGGGAGAGTCTCGGTGCCCACGGCGAGAGCACCCACGGGCTGCTCGCGCACGAGGACGTGCTGCGGGTGCCCTTCATCATCAAGCTCCCGGGGGGACAAGGCGCAGGCACGCGCGTTCCCGACGCCGTGCAGCAGATCGACATCGTCCCGACCGTGCTCGACCTTGCGAAGGCCCCTGGTCCCGGTGGCCTGCGCGGCCGCTCGCTCACGCCCTTCACCGACGGCGGCCACGTGCAGGCGACGCCGATCTACGCGGAATCGACCTTCGGCAACGCGCGCTTCGGGTGGTCTGGCATCGGCGTCCTCGTGGACGGGCCGCTGAAGCTCGTCGTACAGGATGCGCGCGAGAGCCTCTTCGATGTCGCCGTCGACCCCGGCGAGACACGGAATCTCGCGTCCGACCGCCCGGACGCCACCAGTGACATGCGCCGGCGGTTGAACCAGCTGTCGGCCGGGTCGTCAGCGCCCTGGTCGGCGGCATTTACGCCGGCAGCGATCGGTGACGCGGATCGCGACCGCTTCGAAGCGCTCGGGTACGTCGCCCTGCCTGGGTTCGCGGCGCTGGCAGCCGATGGCGGCACGCCGGACGAGCGCGTCGCGCTGGTCGAGCGCCTGCGCGAGGCGGCCCTGCTTTCGGCCCGGCGCGATTGGCGCGGCGCCGCCCAGGTGTATCGGGAGCTTGCGCGCGATCGATCGGAGGCCGGGGAGCTCTGGCTGCGGGCAGGCCTCGCGTCGGCGCGCGCGGAGCGGTACGAGCAGGCCATCGACGCCTACACCCGCGCGCTCGCGCTCGACCCCGACAACGTACGCACGCATCTCGACCTGGCGTCGGTGTTGACGCGTGTGCGGCGCTTCGATTCGGCGCGCGATCACGCGGCGGCGGTGCTGGAACAGCCGGGGCTGGAGCCGGCTCACTCCGCCGAGGCCCACGAACTGCAGGCCCGGATCGCGATCGCGGGGCGCGACTACGAGACCGCGCGCCTGGAGGCCGAACGGGCCGAGCAGGCCGACGCCGAGCGGCCCGTGCGCGCGTTCGTCGAAGGGCGCATTGCACTGCTGCACGCGCATCCCGCCGAAGCGGCGGTCGCATTCGAGGCGGCTCTCGAGGCGGCGGCGCGCACGCGCAGACTGCCCCTTGCCGATCTGCGCGTCCTCGCGGCCGATGCGCTGACGCGCCTGGATCGGCGCGACGAGGCCGAAGCGCTCCTGGAGGCTGAACTGCGCGCGTTTCCGGACAGCACCAGAGCGCGCGCCGGGCTGCAGGCCCTCGATCGTGCAGCCGGCCGACCCGCGAACAGGCCGGCCGTCGCGCAGCACTGATCTCCCGGCCACCCGGGACTGACCGCGGCCGGGGCCGCTCTAGAATCTCGCCCGAACTCCGACGAACGCGCGCCTCGGATTGAGCCAGGCAATCGCGCCGCCGAACGGCGTGGCGCCAGACCCCGCCGCGAGATCCTCGAACCGCGTCGCTCCCTGGTTGTCGAACACGTTGAACACGTCGAGGAACAGCTCCGTCGTGATCCGTTGGAACCGGTGCACGTGCTGCAGTCGAAGGTCGAACTGTCCCCACGAGGGGTTCTGGACCGCGCCAACCGAGCTCGGATCGACCCACGGCACGCGAACGCCACCGAAGGTGTACTGCGGGCCGAGCACAGGAAGCCGTCGCCCCTGCACCAGGAACGTGCGATTGACGATAGTCCCCGAGTTCCACCGGTAGGCGCCGCCGAGCTCGATCCCCCACTTCAGCGTGTAGGAACCGGCCGCCTTGACCAGGTGATGTACCGTGCCCGGAAGGGTGCCGAACATATTGGGAGCGCGTGGATCGAAGAAGTACTGGTCTCCCGCGAAGTCCGCGTTGCCGTCAGAAACCGCGTTGCCCTTCGCGTCGAGATAGTTGTACGAGAACAGCCCCTGCCAGTTGTTCGAGTAGCGCTTCCGGAAGACGAGCTCCAGGCCGTTGAAGTCGCGCTTCCCGCCCTTCAGCGTCCCCAGGACGAACCCGGCCGATGGCGGGTTGTTCGGATCGAACCCGAAGTAGTCGTAGCCGAGGAACAGCGAGTTCGGCGCGTTCACGTCGCCAGCCCCGTCGAAGCCCACGTATCGTGCAGGATCGGCGTAGCTCGGGAGGTTGATGTCCTCGAAGATGTCCCGCGTGTGGCGGTTGTAGTAGGTGACCGAGGCGCTCATGTTCCGGCCGAGATCGCGCTCGTACTGCAGCTGCAGTTCGTCGGTATAAGGGGTCTTGGTATTGGGCGCGAACAGTCCCGCCGTCGACGACACCCCGAGCACGCGGTAGGTGAGCCACTGGTTGTTGATGAACACCTGCTCCTCGCGCGTGGATCCGCTCACCGTGCCGGCGTAGTTCGTCGTGTCCATGCGGATCGGGTCGTAGTAGCGGCCCCAGAACGCCGCCACCTTCTGCCGTCCGTCGCCGGTGAGATCGTAGACGGCGCTCAGGCGGGGCGCCATCGTCCAATCGAACGTGAACAGGCTGGCATTGGTGGTCGAAAAGTGCTGCCAGCGTTCGGTCCGCACGCCAACGTTCACGTTGAGCCGGCCGAACCTGATGTCGTCCTGAACGTAGAGGGAGTCGCTCCGCAGCTTCTGCGACTGCTTCCCCGTCTGCGTCATCGTCATCCGGTAGTAGTTCAGCTGGCCGTTGGGATTGCCGGCCGTGCTGGAGAACATGAGCGCCTGGGACAGCTCCGGCGCCGTGATCGCGCCGTTGCCGTCGGTGTCGTACATTCCGTAGAAGCTCGCGCGGTTCGGAGCCGCGTTCATGCTCGCGAGCAGCCCGGCGAAGTCGCTCGGATTGGTGACGTCGAACGCGCGGGTGGACCAGAGGCCCGAGTTGGCGATGCTCGCCGCGCTGACCGAGCCGTACAGTGACGCGATCGAGGTGTACTGCGATCGGTCCGCAGCGGGCACGAACAGCAGATCGCGGATGTCATCGCGCCGGCCCCATTCGTAGCCCCCCTTTACCCGATGCATGCCGAACTGGTACTGCGCGGTCACGCGCGCCTGCCGGCCGTTCCGGAACTCCGGCGCGTCTTGACCGAACCCGCCGAGCTGCTCGTCGGCGAGCGTCCGCGGCGTGTCGCGCTGATACGCGATCGTGTTCCGGGTGGACCGATCGAGCGCCAGATCGGTGATCTCGTTCTCGTGGTGGTTGTAGCTCGCCTCGACGAGGAGCCGATCCCAGATCCGGCTGAACGTCGCCGAGTAGTTCTCTCCGCCCTGCTTCCGGACGCGGTCGCGATTGTTGACGACCGACGTGTCCACCGATCCGGTCCGTTCGTAGGGATCGTTCAGGAACATGAAGCTCAGGAGATTCCGCTGGTTCGGCGCGTACGTGGCCTTGAAGAAGCTCTGCTTCTCGGTCGTGTCCACGGTCCGCAGCAGGGCCCGCGTGTCCTGCGCGTTCACGTCGCGGGTGTTCTTCAGATAGCGGAAGCTGCCGAAGGCCCAGAGCTTGTCGCGCACGAGCGGGCCGCCGAGCGTGAACGCCGTATCGACCGAGCTGAACGTGTTGTCGGGATTGTTCTCGTTCGCCGTGACCAGCCCGTCGTTCTGGAAGAAGTAGTTGTAGGAGCCGGAATACCGGTTGGTCCCCGACTTGGTGACGACGGTCGAGATCAGTCCCGGCGCGCCGACGTACTCCGCCGGGATGCCGCCGGTGATGACCTTCTGCTCCTGGATGATCTCGGTATTGAGGTTTCCGCCGAATCCGCCGGTCACCGGGTCGGTGACGTTGATGCCTTCGAAGTAGTAGAAGTTGTCCCCCGAAAGGCCGATGTTGTCGCCGCTCTGCTGGTCCTTCCAGTTCACGCCGGATCGCGAGGATGGATTGCCGGACACGTTCTGGCTGTCGGGCATCACCCCGGGCACGAGCTGCAGGTAGCTCTGGTACGACCTGCCAGTCGGCAACGACTCGGTGAAGCGGAGAGTCAGGTCGGTTCCGGAGAGGGCCCGGGTCGTATCGACCAGGGGCGTCAGCGGCGCGCGGACGGTGACCTGCTCGTTGACCGTGGAGAGCGTCATCTCGAGCCGCAGCGTGGTGACCTGACCACTGCGCACGAGGATCGCGGTCCGCTCGAGGTCGCGGAAGCCGGTGAGCTGCGCCGTGACCACGTACTGCGTGGAAGGCGTGAGCGCCTCCAGGATGGCGATACCCTCACCGTCGGTCACGCCGATTCTCGACGTGACGACGTCCGGTGCGCTCACCTGGATCGCGACACCTGGCAGACGCCCGCCCTGCGGGTCCTCCAGAATCACCTGAATCGATCCGGTCGTCGTGACCTGCGCCGATCCCGTGCGGACACCGCACAGCATCAGGGCGAGCAGCACGATACCGGTACTGCGAAGTCGCATGACTTCTGCTCCTTGAAAGTTGACGGCACGAACTGCTGCGCGCCGGTCGAAGACGCGCCAATCCGGTCGCCCGGCCCTGCCCCGAAGGCTGGCCCGACGCCCGGACGGCTGCTCACGTGCAATGCAGAGCTTCGATTGAATTATCGACCGATTGGCCGTGGGATTTAGTAGGGGGCCTCCCCGTAAGGGAATGCAACCCTCTTCGAGCCTAGGAGTGCTGCGGATGACGCCCCGTGCCGAAGGGTCCGAGCGGACGGGGTGTCACGACAGACGGCAGGCGGCAGAGAGCGCCGGCGAACGGCCGTCCTGAGGAGGCAGGAGCCCGACGCTCCCTGCCCCGCCCGGCCGGACGCGAGCGCGCAGTGGTGTGCAGCCTCAGTGGCTGCGGCTCTCCACCTGCTTCAGAGCTTCCTGAATGAGGTGGTCGTTGTCCTCTTTGGAGATGTTCCGCTGGATGATCTTCGACGCGATCATCACGGAGAGATCGACCGCTTCGGCCCGAATCTGCTGCAGGGCGCGGCCCGTCTCGAGCTGAATCTGGCGTTCGGCGTTCCGGATGATGCCCTCCGCCTCCGCCTTCGCCTTCTGCCGAATCTCCTCGCGGAGGCGATCGGCGTCGGCGCGGCTCTGTGTGAGCACCGCCTCGGCGTCGGCGCGCGCTCTCCGCAGGATCTGGGCCGACTCCTGCTCGAGCCGCTCCAGCTCCTGCCTGGCCTGCTGGGCATCGTCGAGGGCCTTGCGAATGCCCTGCTGACGCGCGTCCAGCGCCTCGAGCAGCGGGCGCCACGCGAACTTCGCGAGCAGGCCCACCAAGGCGAGGAACGTGAGGATGGTCCAGATGAAGAGGCCCGGATCGGGCTGGACCAACGGGTTGTCCATGGCGTCTTTCCTTCGCTGAAAAGCCGGGGCGCGCAGCCCGCCGCGCGACGCGCGCGGGCACGCAGCGCACGCGTGCTACTTGAGGAGGACCACCAGCAGCGCGAAGACCTCGGCCAGGATGGCCACGCCTTCGAGCAGGAACAGCGGCAGGTTCACCGCACCGGTGATCTTGTCCGCCGCGCTGGGCTGGCGGGCGATCCCCTCCGCGGCTCCAGCCGCGAGGCGGCCGATGCCGAGGCCCGCGCCGATCACGACGAGGCCGAGGCCGATGCCAACTCCGGCGTACGCAAGTGCCAATCCTTCCATGACGTATCTCTCCTCAGTAGTAGTGCTCGTTGTCGAGCTCGCTCAGTGGTGCACGTGAATGGCCATGCCGATGAACACGGCCGACAGCAGGGTGAACACGTAGGCCTGGACCAGGACGACGATGATTTCGAGTCCGGAAATGGCCGTCGCCAGGGGAACGGACACGGCGAGGCCGATGCCGACGCCCGCGATGGCCCGCCCGAACATCTCCGTGAACAGGAAGACGAACGAGAGGATCGCCAGGATCGCGATGTGTCCGCCGGTCATGTTGGCCGCCAGTCGCATCGTGAGCGCGAAGGGGCGCACCAGCATGCCCATGATTTCGATCGGAATCAGCAGGACGTAGAGCGGCTTGGCCAGGCCGTGCGGAACGAGGTTCACCCAGTGCTGGACGAAGCCGTGCGCCCGCGAGCCGGCGATGATGATCGCGGCGAAGGTCACCACGGCCAGCGCGGCGGTGACGTTGAAGTTCGACGTCGCGGTGGTGCCGCCGTGCAGGAGCTGCTTGACGACCGACTGGTCGGCGGTGTGCAGCACGAAGTGATCGAGCAACCCCAGGACCTCGAACACCGGGATCAGCCCGATGGCGTTGGCGCACAGGATGAAGACGAAGAACGTGAGGAGCAGAGGCGTCCAGGTGTTCACCCACTTGCGTCCGACGTTCGGCAGCGCGATCGAGTCGCGTATGAACTCGACCATCGCCTCGAGCGCGTTCATGAACCCGCTCGGAAGGCGACGATCCTGCGCGAGGTAGCGCCGGACCGTGACGGTGACGACCGTGAAGACGAACAGGGCAACCAGCCACAACATCAGCACGTGTTTGGTCACCGAGAAGTCGATGCCGAAGACGGTGGGCAGATGAATGAGCGGGTGCTCGATGCTGCTGTTCGAAACGTGGCCGATGATGACTTCGCCGGCGTTGAACGGCTCGGCCGCACCGGCTGCGTGTTCCTGCACGCTCTGGGCGTGCTCCTGTCCGATCATCATGGGGCTAGGCGCGCCGAGCGCCGAAGAGCCGCCGCAAGAGCAGCGCCTCGGTGAAATGGAGCGCGATGAAATAACTGCTGAAACCGACCACGAACGGCACCGGGCTCAGGCCGACGACGCGAATCATGATTGCGACGTAGGCACCGAAGAACACCAGCTTGAACGCGAAGCCGCCCACCATCCACGGCATCAGTGACTGCGGATCCTGCCGGAACACCCGTTCCACCATGATCCACGTACCGCAGGCCACCACGAGGGGGCCGATCATGCCGTAGAACAGCGCGGCGCTGACCTCGGCGCCCGTGGACGCCGACGCGGCCAGCCACGTGACCACGCTGATCCCGGCCATCCACGCGACTTCCTTCATCGCTTCCAGACAGCCTTCGCCAGTTCGTAAAACCCGACTATCAACCCGAGTAGCAAGCCCGCGAAGAGGAACCAGGGCGACGTGCCGCGCCAGCGGTCGACCGCGTACCCGATGCCGCCACACAGGAGGATCGCGCCGATCAAGGTATAGCTGCCGATGGCTGCGGGACCCGATTTCCTGACGGTCTCCTGGAACGCGTCCAGCGACTCGGTCAGCGGCGTCCTGCGTTCGTCATCAGCCATTCCCGGTCACGCCCCTGTGTCGTACGCAGACGGAGGAGTATAGCTTATCTTGTGAAAAACTTCACGTGCCGACTCTCCCCCCAGGCGCGCACGTCGACGATGCCTCGTGGTCGCGCGGCCCAAGGCGCCGTTCGGGTCACTCGTCGACCCTCCCCCGCGTGCGGCGCCGCCGGAAGCGCCCCACCTGGCGTCGCATCGAACGCCTGCCCGCAAACAATAGATATAAAAGCACTTCCATGTACATGCCGTGTTGACGCTCCGGTGCCGCGCCCCTATACTGACCTCATGGCTATCTGGCCTCGTGTGATCGTCGCGTCGATGGCTGCCGCCCTGGTCGCGCTCGCGCAGCCAGCGCACGCACAGCCGCAACAGCGTGCCGTCTATGCCAGCGCTCTCGATCAGTCGGGCGAGCCGGCTATAGGGCTGGGCGAGTCGGACTTCGTCGTGCGCGAAGACCGCGTCGCGCGCGAGCTGCTCACCGTCGTGCCCGCGACCGATCCGATGCAGATCGCGCTGCTCGTCGACAACAGCCAGGCCGCGGAGCAGTACATCCTGAACTACCGCGACGCGCTGACGACCTTCATTCGCACCATTGGCGACGACCCGAGCGGTGCGCATCACGAGATCGCCGTCATCACGGTCGGCGAGCGCCCGACGATCAACACGGATTACACGACGAACCTCGACCAGGCGATCAAGGGCGTCCAGCGGATCTTCCCGACGCCAGGCAGCGGCTCGTACCTGCTCGACGGGATCATCGAAACGGTACAGGGCATGCGGCGACGCGAGTCCGCGCGTCCGGTGATCGTGGCGGTCACCACGGGTGGACCCGAGCTCAGCGGACGCGTGTATCAACAGGTGCTCGAACCGCTGCAGGACTTCGGCGCGGCCTTTCACGTCGTCTGGATCGGCTCGCCGTCGACCGCCAACCAAGACCGCCAGCTCGTACTCGACGGCGGCACGCGCTTCAGCGGCGGCCGCTACGACACAGTGCTCGCCGGGAGTGCGCTGTCCGGCCGCATGAAGGAGCTGGCGACCGAGCTCATCAATCAGTACAAGATCACCTACGCTCGCCCACAGACGCTCATTCCTCCAGAGCGCGTCACCGTCGGCGCGGCGCGCCCCGGGCTCACCGTGCGCGGCATCGCCGCTCGCGAGACCGGTACGAACCGGAGATAGCGAGAAGAAGAGCCATGCGTCGTTCAGCTCGCGCGAGCCTCGCGGCCATCGCCATCGCAGCGGCCCTGCCGCTGGCACTCTCGGGTCAGCAGCCCGATGCCGCGGCGGCCCCTCAGGCGCCCCAGGCGCCGTCGTTCCGTGCAGGCGTCGAAGTGGTGTCGATGAGCGTCACGGTCGTCGATGCCGCGGGCAAGTACGTCACCGACCTCGAGGAGGGCGACTTCCAGGTCTACGAAGACGGCGTGCAGCAGGACATCACCCAGTTCAATCGCAACGACCTTCCGATTGCGCTGGCCCTGCTCATCGACACCAGCGCGAGCATGGAAACGCGCCTCCCGATCGCGCAGGAGGCCGCCATCGGCTTCTCGAAAAAGCTCCGCTCGCAGGACCTCGCCGAAATCATCGACTTCGACAGCCGCGTGGTCGTCCTGCAGCCGTTCACCAACGAACTGCCCGAGCTCGAATCGGCCATCAGGCGCACGTCCGCGGGCGGCTCGACGTCCATGTACAACGCCATCTACATCGCGTTGAAGGACCTCAAGAAGGCCGTCGTCGCCACCACCACGGACGAGATCCGCCGGCAGGCCATCGTCGTCCTCTCCGATGGCGAGGACACCTCCAGCCTGCTGCCGTTCGAAGAGGTCCTCGATCTGGCGAAGCGCTCGGAGACCGCCATTTACGCGATCGGCCTGCGCTCAGGCGAGCGGGGGATCAGCGGGGCGCGCGGCTTCAAGGAGGCCGAGTTCGTCTTGCGGCAGCTGTCGCTCGAAACTGGCGGGCGCGCGTTCTTTCCCTCGCAGGTGTCGGACCTGAATGGCATCTACGGGCAGATCGCCGAAGAGCTCTCCAACCAGTACACCGTGGGTTACACCTCCAAGAACGGCAAGCGCGACGGCTCCTGGCGCCGGATCGTCGTGCGGGTGAACCGGCCCAACGTCACGGCACGCACCAAACAGGGCTACTTCGCGCCGACCCGCTGAGATGGACTTCATCCCGCTGACCCTCTACACGGCGGCGCTGGTCGCCTACGTCCTGCACTTCGCGCGGCGCCAGCCGTCGGTCGGCCGGCTCGCGACGACACTGCTCGTCGGCGGCATCCTGTCGCACACCTTCCTCATCGGCATGATGACGATGGAAGCGGGGCATGTGCCGGTGGCCGACAAGTCGTCGGCGATCTCGACCTTCGTGCTGCTGCTCGCGCTCGCGTACCTGTACACCGAGATGACGACGGAAGAGCGCGCCATGGGCGCGTTCATCATGCCGCTCGCCGTCGCCCTGCAGCTCATTCCGGCGCTCGATCCAGGCGTGGAGGCGCGGGCCGAGGTGCTTCAAGGTCCGCTCTTCGGCATCCACGTGTCGTCGCTGATGTTCGCCTACGCCAGCTTCGCGCTCGCCTGCGTGATCGGCATCACGTACGTCCTGCTCTTCAAGGAGATCAAGGCGAAGCACCTCGGGGTCTTCTACGCGCGGCTGCCCTCGCTCCAGGTGCTCGACTCCATGAATCAGCGCGCCATTGCCGTGGGATGGGCCTGTCTCACCATCGGGCTGGTCTCTGGAGCGATCTGGGCGGGCCAGGTCCACATGCCCGAGCCGGCCGGCCAGACGATGTCCTTGCAGGACCCGAAGATCTTCGTCGCGGTCATCTGCTGGGCCGTCTACTCCTTCGAGGTGTTCGCGGCGCGCCGCATCGGATGGGGCGGCCGGCGGACTGCGTATCTCTCGGCGCTCGGCTTCGCGATCGTGCTGCTGAACTTCCTGCCGATCAGCTACTTCCTGCCGAACAGCCACAACTTCTGAACCGTGCATCTCCTCGTCGTCGGCATCAGTCATCGCACCGCACCGGTTGATCTCAGGGAGCGGCTCGATTTCCACGCGAGCGGCCTCGACCGGGCGCTGCGCGCCCTGACGGCACGAGAGGCCACGCGCGAGGCGGCGATTCTGTCGACCTGCAACCGGGCCGAGCTGTATGCCGCGTGCGATGACGTGGAAGCGGCGCGAACGGCGCTGCTCGACTTCGTCGCCGCGTACCACGACCTGGACGCGCGCACCTTACCGCCGCACGTCTATGACATGACCGACCTCGACGCCGCGCGGCACCTGTTTCGCGTCGCCGCCGGCCTCGATTCGCTCGTCGTCGGCGAACCGCAGATCCTCGGACAGGTGAAAGAGGCGCATGCGGCTGCATCGGCCGCACGCACGGTCGGGCCGCTGCTCAATCGGCTGTTCCACAGCTCGTTCGCCGTCGGCAAACGCGTGCGCACGGAGACCGGGCTCGGGTCCGGCGCGGTCTCCATCAGCTTCGCCGCCGTCGCGCTCGCGAAGAAGATCTTCGGCGAGCTCAAGGGACGCAACGTCCTGGTGATCGGCGCCGGCGAAATGGGCAAGCTGACGGCGATTCACCTGAAGTCGCAGGGCGTGCACCGCGTGACGATCGTCAGCCGCACCATGGCGAACGCGGCGCGCACGGCCGAAGCGATCGGCGGGGCGTCGGCGGCGCCGTGGGAAGACCTCGACGCCCTGCTGGGCGCGGCCGACATCGTCATCACGGCGACCGGCGCGCCGTCGGCCGTGCTGACCAAGGCGCATCTCGAAGCGGTCATGCGACCGCGGCGCAACCGGCCGCTCTTCGTCATCGACATCGCGATGCCCCGCGACGTCGAGGCGGCGGCCGGCGAGCTCGAACAGGTCTTCCTCTACAACATCGACGATCTCCAGTCGACCGTGCAGGAGAACCTCGCACGGCGCACGAACGAAGTCGCGCAGGCCGAGCGCATCGTCGGTCAAGAGGTCGACAAGTTCGGGCAATGGGTGCGATCGCGAGGGGCCATTCCCACCGTCGTCGCGTTGCGCCAACGGTTCGAGCGCATCCGGCGCGCCGAGCTGGAGCGTCTGGCATCGACGCTGCCGCCGGAGACGCGGAGCCGCGTGGACGACATCACCCGCCTCGTCGTCGAGAAGCTGCTCCTCACGCCGACCGAACAGCTGAAGACGCTCGGCGACGCGGAGACCGTCGCCGCCTATACCGAAGCGCTGACTCGTCTCTTCGGCCTCGAACGCGAGGCGGCCGGTCAACCGGGCGACGCGCAGGGATCGGCCGAGCAGACTCCGCGCGAGCGCCGCCGCGTCGAGCCGTTCGTGCGGCCGCGCCAACGCTGAGACCACACGGATGAACGTGACCACATCGCTTCGCCTCGGCACGCGCGGCAGTCAGCTGGCGCTGTACCAAGCACGCACGGTCGCGGGGCTGATCGCCGACGCCGGCGGCCCCCGCTGCGACATCGTCGTCATCAGGACCTCTGGAGATCAGCTCCAGGAGGCGCCGCTCTCGGAGATCGGCGGGAAGCGGCTCTTCGTGAAGGAGATCGAGGACGCGCTGCTCAGGGGCGAGATCGACCTGGCCGTCCACAGCAGCAAGGACATGCCCGCGGTGCTCCCGGACGGTCTGCGCATCGCAGGCGTGCTGCCCCGCGAAGATCCGCACGACGCGGTCGTTCTGCCAGCCGGCGCCCGGCGTGCCGGGAACCTCGAGGACCTCCTGGTCGCGCTGGGTCACGCGCCGGCGATCGGCACGTCGAGCGTGCGCCGCATCGCGCAGCTCACGCGCCTGTTCCCCGGCGCACGGTTCGCGCCGGTGCGCGGGAATCTCGACACACGCCTGCGAAAGCTCGATTCGGGCGAACACGACGCGCTCGTGCTGGCCGCCGCCGGGCTCCGCCGCCTGGGTCTCGAAGACCGGATTGCCTTCGCGCTGCCGGTGAGCGCGTGCGTGCCCGCGCCGGGACAGGGCATCATCGCCATCGAGATGCGGACGGGAGACGAGTCGGTCGCGCGCGCCGTCTCGTCCGTGACGGACACCGCCGCGGCAACGGCGCTCGACGCGGAACGCGCCCTGGTCGAGGCGTTGGGCGGAGGCTGCCAGACACCCATCGGCGCCCTGGCCACGCCGCTGCGCGACGATCGCCTGGAGCTCGTCGCGTCGGTCGTCGCGCTCGACGGCAGTCGCGCCGTGCACACCGTGGTACACGGGCGGCGATCAGAAGCGAGGACCCTCGGCGCGCGCGCGGCGGAACACCTGCTGGCAGACGGCGCCGGCGAGATCCTGGAGGAGGCACGGCTGGCCCGTCCGCAGGGAGATGCGAGAACCCCGTAGAATGCTGTTACGTGCCTGAAGCCATCGTCTACCTGATAGGAGCCGGACCCGGCAATCCCGACCTCATGACCGTGCGCGGTCTCCGCTGCCTGGCGGACGCGGATGTCGTGCTCTACGACCGGCTCGTACCCCCTCGCATTCTGCGGACCGCTCCGGCCTCGGCGGAGAAGATCGACGTCGGCATGCCGGCGCCGCTGCCGCTGGAACAGGAAGCCATCTGCTACCTGCTCGCCGAGAAGGCGCGGGAAGGCAAGGTGGTCGCGCGGCTGAAGTGGGGCGACCCGTTCATCTTCGACAGCGGCGGCTCGGAAGCCCTGTTCCTCCACGAGCGGGGGATCCGTTTCGAGGTGGTACCCGGAATCCCGACCGCGATCGGCGCGGCGAGCTACGCCGGGGTCCCGCTCACCTATCCGGGCGGCGGCGACACCCTGACGTTCGTGCGCGGCAACGAGGGCGCGGCCGACAAGCTTCCCGACGTCGACTGGAGCAGCCTGGCGTCTCTGGACGGCACGATCGTCTGCTACGCCGGTCCGGATCAACTGTCGGCGATGTTGAACGCGCTCCTGTCGCACGGACGCCCGGCTGAGGACTCTGCCGCCGTCATCTACGACGGCACGCTGCCGACGCAGCAGACCATTCAGGGGCAGCTGTCGGAAGTGGCCCGAGCGGCGCAGGCGGCCAGCGATCGGCGGCCCGCGATCCTCGTCATCGGCCGGGTCGCCGCGCTCCGCGAACATCTCCGGTGGTTCGATTCGCGTCCCTTGTTCGGGAAACGGATCCTCGTCACGCGCCCGCGCGAGCAATCGGCCGAATTCGTGAGCGCGCTGCAGGCGCTCGGAGCGGATCCAGTCGAAGCGCCCATGATCCGCATCGCGCCGCCGTCCGACTACGCCGCGCTCGACGATGCGTGCGCGAGGCTCGATCACTTCGATTGGGTGGTGTTCACGAGCGGCAACGCCGTGGACGCATTCATGAGCCGCCTCTTGCTGTCGAGCGACGTCCGTGCGCTGCACCACGTGCGGCTCTGCGCCGTCGGCGCGGGGACGGCCGATCGCCTGAGCCGATTCGGCATCAGGGTCGACCTCATTCCGGCCGAATCTCGAGCCGAGGGTGTCGTGCAGGCGCTTCTCGAGGATGACGACGTGGCCGGCGTCCGTTTCCTCGTGCCGAGGGCCGACATCGGGCGCGATGTCGTCGGCGAAGAGCTGCGCAGGCGCGGCGCGGCCGTGACCGAGATCGTGGCCTATCGCACCGTCGCGATCGATCCCGAGCGCGAAGGCGAACCGGATGTCTATCGCATGCTTCTGGACCGCGCCATCGACGTGGTGACGTTCAGCAGCCCGTCCGCCGTGCGGAGCTTCTCGGAGCTCTACGGCGCCGAAGCGGTCGCGGACCTGCTCCGCACGATGCCTGTGGCCGCGATCGGTCCCGTGACCGCCGAGGCCGCCGCGCAGTGCGGGATCGCCACGACGATCATGCCGGCCCAGTACACCGTTCCGGCGCTCGTCTCGGCGATCGTGGAGCACTTCGAGCGCGCCGGCGCTTCAGGCGCGGAACCGGCGTGAGCGCCGGCCATCGAGGAGTGTCATGTCTGCCTCACACAGCTACTCGACGCTGAAGCTGACGCGCCGCCTCCGGCGTCTCCGCGCCACCGAGTCCATGCGCGCACTGGTTCGTGAGACGCGACTGGCGCCCGACATGTTCGTGCTGCCCCTCTTCGTCTGCCCGGGCGAGGGCGTGCGGCGCGAGGTGGCGTCGATGCCAGGAGTCTTCAATCTGTCGGTCGACGAGGCCGTGGCGGAGACGCTGGCGGCGCGCAGCGACGGTGTCCGCAGCGTGCTGCTCTTCGGCCTGCCGGATCACAAGGACGACGTGGGGTCGGCGGCCTACGATCCCGAGGCGCCGGTCCAGTCCGCCATCCGCGCGCTGAAGCGCGAAGCGCCTGACGTGCTGGTCATGACCGACGTCTGCCTCTGCGAGTACACCGATCACGGGCACTGCGGCCTCGTCATCGAGGACGAGATCGCGAACGACCCCACGGTCGAGCAGTTGGTGCGCGCGGCGATCTCCCACGCAGCCGCCGGCGCCGACATCGTCGCGCCGTCCGACATGATGGACGGCAGGGTCGGCGCCATCAGGCACGCGCTCGACGAGCGCGGGTTCGACGGCGTGGCCATCATGTCCTATGCCGCCAAGTACTGCTCGGCCTTCTACGGTCCGTTCAGGGATGCCGCGGGATCGGCCCCCACATTCGGCGACCGGCGGTCGCACCAGATGGATCCGGCCAACGCCGCCGAGGCGCTGCGCGAGGTCGAGCAGGATCTCGACGAGGGGGCCGACATCGTCATGGTCAAACCGGCGGTCACCTACCTGGACGTGATCGCACGGGTGAAGGACACGTTCGGGTACCCCACGGCTGCGTATCACGTCAGCGGCGAATACGCGATGCTGAAGGCGGCCGCGCGTGCGGGCTGGATCGACGAGCGGCGCGCGATGCTCGAAACGCTGATCGCCATCAGGCGCGCCGGCGCCGACATCATCATCACCTACTTCGCCAGAGAGGCCGCTCGCGCGCTCGCATGAACACCCGAACATCCAAGCGCCTGTTCTCGCGCGCCGTCCGTGTCCTGCCCGGCGGCGTCGACAGTCCGGTGCGCGCGTTCAAGTCGGTCGGCGGCGATCCGCTGTTCATCCACCGCGCCCACGGCGCCCGCATCCAGGACGTCGACGGCAACACGTTCATCGATTACGTGATGTCGTGGGGACCGCTGCTGCACGGTCACGCCCCGCGCGGACTCGTGAAGGCGCTGACGTCGGCCGCGCGGCTCGGCACGAGCTATGGCGCACCCAGTCCGCTCGAGGTCGCCCTCGGCGAGCGCGTCCGCAAGCTGATGCCCGCGATCGAACGGATCCGCTTCGTCAGCTCCGGGACGGAGGCCGCCATGAGCGCGATCCGGCTGGCGCGCGCGGCCACGGGCCGCGACGCCATCGTGAAGTTCGAAGGGTGCTATCACGGCCACGCCGATCCGTTTCTCGTGCAGGCCGGATCGGGCGCGCTGACGCTCGGCACGCCGACGAGCCCGGGCGTCACGAAGGCCGCCGCGGCGGATACGCTGCTCGCCTCCTACAACGACCTCGCGTCGGTCCGGCGTGTCTTCGCCGCCAATCCAGCGCGCGTCGCCGCGCTCATCGTCGAACCGATCGCCGGCAACATGGGAGTCGTCGCTCCGGCCGATGGGTTCCTGCAGGGGCTGCGTGACGTGTGCGACGAGCACGGTGCCCTGCTGGTCTTCGACGAGGTCATCTCCGGTTTCCGCGCGGCGCGTGGCGGTGCGCAGGAGCTCTACGGCATCAAGCCTGACCTCACGTGCCTGGGAAAGATCATCGGGGGAGGCCTGCCGGTAGGCGCGTACGGCGGACGCGCGGACCTGATGGATCGGGTGTCTCCTGCGGGACCGGTCTACCAGGCGGGCACGCTGTCGGGAAATCCGCTTGCGATGACGGCCGGCCTCTGGTGCCTCGGCGAGCTGAAGCCGGCGCTGTACCGGCGGCTCGCCGCAATGGGTTCGAAGCTGGCAGCCGGCTTCGCCGACGCGGCGCGAGACGCCGGGATCCCGCTGCAGGTGAACGCGGTCGGATCGATCGTGACGCCGTTCTTCACGGACCGCCGCGTACGGGACTACGAGTCCGCGATCAGCGCCGACACCAGCCGATACGCCCAGTTCTTTCGGGGAATGCTGGAGCGGGGCATCTATCCTCCGCCGTCACAGTTCGAGGCGTGGTTCCTGTCGGCCGCACACACGCCGCGGGACGTCGACCGGACGATCGACGCGGCCCGCGACGTCATGAAAGCGGTGTCAGCGCAGATCGAGCGCTGAGTCCAGTCGAACGCGGAGAACGGTTCCGGCCGGGAGCTCCACGTCCTGGCCTTCCGTTGCCGCAATGGTGCCGCCGCCGCCGATCAGGATGCCGGCCAGCGCGCCTTTCACGCCGCCGAGGATGCCTCCGATAATCGCGCCGACTCCA
Organism: Vicinamibacterales bacterium; assembly: GCA_050183995.1. GTDB lineage: Bacteria > Acidobacteriota > Vicinamibacteria > Vicinamibacterales > CAVVIG01 > CAVVIG01. Next base: position 31,884 of record JBFXAT010000003.1, on the reverse strand, counting down.
GCCCCGGCGCCGATGCGGCCGGCCTCACCCTTGATCCCTTCGCTCTCGAGCGCCTGCGTCACGGTGGCACGCATCGGATGGGTGCGTCCGCCAATCGTGATCTGATCGAAGGCGACGGTGAGGCGGCCTGTTCGCTCGAGCCTGCCCGCCTTGGTCACCGAGCTCACGACCCCGCGCATCGTGGATCCCGCGGGAACGAGCACGCGTCCGCTCTCGTCGCTGAGCTCCACGAGCGTCGTCGCCTCGAAGCGATCTTCGACGAGATTGGTGGCGGAGCTGAGCGATTGCTGGAGCCTGACGTCGAACTCCGTGCCGACCGGCAGCACGCGCCCCGTTGCGCCCGGGCGTGCAGCCGTCGGGCGCGCAGGCGCCGTGGTCCCGCCGGAGGAGGGTGCCGAGGGCGCGCGCGCCCGGGCCCGAAGGTCGTCGATGCGGTCGCGAAGATCGAAGTACTCCGTGCGCGGCACCGACTCGTTGCGCCGCAGCTTGACCCGCAGATACGCCGTGTCGTCGTTGAGCATCTCCAGCTCCTTCTCGAGCTGGCTGCCGCGCGCGCTATCTTTCGCACGCGCGTCGGACACGTCCCGTCCGGCGTCGAGGAGCGCATCCTCGAGCCGCTGGATATCGGTCGCGGTGATCGACGAGGACTGCGATTGCGCCGAGGCGGCTGGCGTGACGATGGCGCCGAGCACCAGCATCGCCGCAAGAAGACCGCCGAATCTGAGCAGCTTCACGATTCCTCCTGTTCCCACGCCGGCAGGACGCTCCTCAGCGCCACGGCATCAGCCGTTCGATCCAGCTGATTCGCGTGAGGTCGTTGTAGATGACGGTGACCATCAACGTCAGCAGCACCACGAACCCGGCCAGCAGCATTTTCTCTTTCATGCGCGTGCTGAAGTCCCGCCGCGCGACGCCTTCGAGGCCCATGATCAGAATGTGGCCGCCGTCGAGCACAGGAATCGGCAGCAGATTCAGGAGCCCGAGGTTCAGGCTGATCTGAGCCATGAGGCTGAAGAGCGCGATCCACCCCAGCTGAGCCGACTCGCCGGAAAGCTGCGCGATGGCGACAGGTCCCATGAGCTGCTTCGGTGATGTCTCGCGCGTGACCAGCCCCCAGATCGTCTGGAAGATGAGCCCCGCGTACTGGACGTTCTTCTCGACGCTCATCTTCGCGGCGCCGAGAAGACCGGGCTTGATACTGACCGTCTCATCAGCAATACCGATACCGAGCAGCCCTTCGTCTCCGCTTCGCTTCGGCGTCGCCACGATGTCGACCGGGGCGCCCTTGCGGAGAATGGACATGCGGATCGGCTGCTCCGGCTTGGTCGAGATGGCCTGCTTGAGGTGCGTGGAGAAGGTGATCGTCTTTCCGTCCACCGCGACGACGATGTCGTCCGGCTGGAGGCCGGCCCGCTCGGCAGGCTCGCCGGGAGCGACGGATCTGATGTGCGGATGTACGTTGGGCAGCACTCCGATCTCGCCGATATCGAACCGGCTGTCCGGCGCCGTGACCGGTGTCAGGCGGACGCTCGCGCGCGAGTCGCCCCGAAGATAAGTGACTTCCGTCTCGCGGCCGGGCTTGGTGCCCACGGCGATGTAGAAGTCCTCCCACGTGGCCACGTCGCGTCCTGCAACGGCGACAATCCGATCGCCCGGGCGCAGTCCGGCGCCCTCGGCCGGCGACCCCGCCGCAACCGCGCCGACGACAACCGGCTGATTCTCGTACGCGAGCCGCTCCGCGCCGTGATACAGGACGACAGCGGTGAGGACGACGGCGAGCCCGAGGTTCATCAGCGGGCCCATGATGAGCACCTGGAACCGCTCCCACTTCGTGCGGGACAGGAACTCCTCCGGCCCTCCGCTTTGCGGTTCCTCGGGATTCTCGCCGGCCATCTTCACGTAGCCGCCGAGCGGAAGCGCGCCGATGCTGTACTCCGTCTCGCCGCGGCGAACGCTCAGGATCGTCGGGTTGAACCCCAACTGGAACTTCAGGACCTTGATGCCGACGCGTTTCGCGGCAAGGAAGTGCCCCAGTTCGTGAACGAACACCAGGACACCCAGGACGAAGATGAACGAGAGAATCGTAGTCAGTGAGCCACCCACTGGTACCTCAGACCTTCAATTGTATCCCGCGGGCAATTTCGTCGGCGTGGGCCCGGGACCAGGCATCCACGGCCCGCACCTGCGCAATGGTGCCCACCTCTGCCGGAGCGTGCGCGTCCATCGTGCGTTCGATCACCGCGGCGATTCCCGGAAACGGGAGTCCCCCCTCGAGGAAACGCGCCACCGCCACCTCGTTGGCCGCATTCAGGACGACGGCCAGGCTGGGGTGCCCGTCGAGCGCTCGGTACGCGAGGGCCAGGCACCGGAACACCTCGGTGTCCGGCTCCTGGAACTCCAGCGGACCGGCGCCGACCAGGTTCAACGACGGAAGGGGTGAGCTCCACCGCTCGGGGTACGAAAACGCGTACTGGATGGGCAGCCGCATGTCGGTCATGCCGAGCTGCGCGATCATCGAGCCGTCGGTCAGCTCGACGAGCGAGTGCACGACGGATTGCGGGTGGATCACCACGTCGATCCGGGCGGGCGCCACGTCGAAGAGCCAGCGCGCCTCGATCACCTCGAGGCCCTTGTTCATGAGCGTCGCGGAGTCGACGGTGATCTTCCGGCCCATCTGCCACGTCGGATGGCGCAACGCATCCGCTGCCGTCACGCTCTCCAGGTCGGCCGCGCGGCGTCCCCGGAAGGGACCACCCGACGCGGTCAGGATGAGCCGGCGCAGTTCCTCGGGCTGCCGGCCGTGCAGGCACTGGTGAATCGCGTTGTGCTCGCTGTCGACGGGAAGCACGGCGACGTTCCGCCGCCGCGCCGCCTCCATGACGATGGCGCCGGCCATCACGAGCACTTCCTTGTTCGCGAGCGCGATGGTCTTGCCCAGTTCGATCGCCGCGAGCACGGCTTCGAGCGCTTCCGTCCCCGACGATGCGCAGAGCACCAGATCCGCGTCGGGATGCGTCGCCACGGCGACGAGCCCTTCTCGGCCGATGCCGGCGAGCGTCGCGCCGCTGGACCAGTCCGCGGCCGCCCTGAGCGCGTCCGCCGCCTCGGCGCTGGCGACCGCCACGACGCGCGGCCGATAACGCTCGATCTGCCGCGCCAGCCGATGGACGTTCTCCCCGGCGGCGAGCCCGACAACCGCCAGCCGCTCCGGATGCGCGTCGACGACGGCGAGCGCGCTGCCGCCGATCGATCCGGTCGACCCGAGAATCGCGATGCGCTTCACGTCCGTCACCGGAGATACCGCCGGCCGCCCGCGTCGATCTCACACATATCGCAGGACCACGTAGTAGATCGGCGCCGCGAAGAGCAGCGCGTCGATGCGATCGAGCACGCCGCCGTGCCCCGGAATCAGCGACGAGCTGTCCTTCACGCCCGCACTGCGCTTGAGCATCGACTCGAACAGGTCGCCGACGATGCCGAGCGCGACGATGGTGATGCCGAGCAGCGCCCGCAGCGGCAGCGGCACGGAGGGCAACCACCAGGCGCCGAGCGCAGCGAGGAACGCGCTGCCGATCACGAGCCCGCCGGCGGCGCCTTCCATGGTCTTCTTCGGGCTGACCCGCTCGGCCAGCGGCCGCCGTCCCAGCGCGCGTCCCGTGTAGTACTGCGCGCTGTCGCTGACGACCACCGTCAGCATCAGCAAGAAGAGTGCGCGTGGACCTCCCGCCTCCCGCGTCGCCACCATCGCCCCGAGCGGCAGGCCGAGATACAGGCTCGGCAGCAGCGCAGCCGCCGCAGACCCCAGGGCGTCGTCGCCGCCGCGCCAGGACACCAGCGAGAGGGCCGCCAGCGCGACCAGCGCGGTCAGCAGCACCACGTCGAGCGGCAGGCGCTGACCGCCGGGCAGCGCCTCTGAGAACGACGCGCAGACCAACGCGGCCGCGACGGTGGATGCCGCCGCGGGCATCTGGAGCCGGCTGTGCCGAGCGAGTGTGGACAGCTCCCAGCAGCCGATCACCAGCAGCAATTCCGCGATGATCAGGAACAGCCAGGACGGCGAGAACCACACGGCGCCGACGGCGATGAGCAGCAGGACGCCGCCGCTGACGACGCGAGTCACTGGGCGCCGAGGGCCACGGGTGACGGCTTGATGCCGCCGTACCGGCGATCGCGCTTCTGGTAGGCGACGATCGCCTCGAGGAGGTGACGCCGGCGGAAGTCGGGCCAGAGTGTATCGGTGACCCAGATTTCGGCGTACGCGATCTGCCAGAGCAGGAAATTGCTGACGCGGATCTCCCCGCTCGTGCGTACGAGCAGGTCCGGATCGGGCTGCCCCGCGGTGTACAGGAACTGGCTGAAGCGCGCCTCGTCGAGATCCGCGGGATCGAGTCCGGACGCCATCGCCCGCTTCGCGGCGTCGACGATTTCGGCGCGGCCGCCGTAGTTCAGGGCGATGTTGAAGATCATCCCCGAGTTCGCCTCGGTCTTCCGGACCCCGAGCGCGAGCTCGTTCCGCACGTCTGGCGCGAGCTCGTCCTGACGTCCGATCACACGAAAGCGGATGTTGTGGCGCAGCAGCGTGCCGAGCTCCAGCCTGATGTACCGCTTGAGCAGGATCATCAGCATGTTCACCTCGGTGCGCGGCCGCTTCCAGTTCTCCACCGAGAACGCATACAGCGTCAGCACGTCGATGCCCAGGCGGGCGGAGGTCTCGACGACGTCGCGGACCGAGTCGATCCCGGCGCGGTGCCCCTCGACGCGCGGCAGATGACGCTGCGCGGCCCAGCGACCGTTGCCGTCCATGATGATCGCGATGTGCGCGGGAAGCTGGTCGAAGTTGACCCGGCGGGCGAGCGCTTCGTCGTGGGATCCCGGCGGAATCCAGGCCAGGAGCTGCTCAAGCGACATGCGTGTCCATTATAAGTCGCTACTCGTAGGCGACCCCGACCAGAAACAGCCCGCAGGCCGGCGCGGTACGCCCGACATCGGACCGTCGACCGGACGTCAGGAGCTCGTCGATCCACTCGGGCGGCCGACGGCCGCGGCCGATCGCAACGAGCGATCCGGCAATCGAACGCACCATGTGGCGCAGGAAACCGTCACCGCACACCTCGTAGCAGATCACCCGATCGCCGGCCGCGTCACGGCAGACCTCGACGCGCGACGAGCTGACGGTGCGAACCGTCGTCGTCGTGTGACTGCGCGACCCCTGAAATGCCGCGAAGTCGTGGCGGCCGACGACCCGCGCCGCTGCCGCCGCCATCGCTTCTTCGTCGAGCTGCGGCGCCGGAATGTGCCACGCGTAGAGGCGTTCGAACGGGCTGGCGACCGGCTGATTCGCGATCCGATAGCGATAGGTCTTGGAGACGGCGTCGAATCGCGCGTGAAAGCCCTGCGGCGTCTCCTCCGCCCTCAGCACGCGAACCGACGGCGGCAACCGCATGTTCACTGCCCGCACGACGGAGTCGGGCGATATCGATCGACGGAGCGTCGCGGATGCGACCTGGGCCAGCGCGTGCACACCGGCGTCGGTTCGTCCGGCTCCGGTGACCGCGACGCCGGAGGGCTCGAGGGCGGCGAGCGCATCCTCCAGGAGCCCTTGCACGGACGTACCGGTCGGCTGACGCTGCCAGCCGACGAGTCCGGTTCCGTCGTAGGCAATCGTCAGCTTCAGGTGGATCACGTCATGCGACCACCGGGCGCGAGCCAGGTTTGACGACAGGCTGGCCCTGCGCGCACAGCGGGCAGCTCTCGGGCTGATAGACCGGCAGGTCGATGGCGAGGAGGGCCTGGAACGGCACGTCGAACGCCGCCGCGCCGCCGCTGCGATCGACGATCGAGGCGGCTCCCACCACGTGCCCTCCCGCCGCCGCAGCCACCTGCATGGTCTCGCGCGTGGAGCCGCCGGTCGTGAGCACGTCCTCGACGACGAGCACGCGGTCGGACTCGCCGAGCACGAAGCCCCGCCGCAGCGTCAGCACGCCGTCCTGGCGCTCCGCGAAGATGGCGCGCACGCCGAGCGCCCGTCCGACCTCGTGGCCGATGACGACGCCGCCAAGGGCCGGCGACAGCACGACGGTCGCACGGAGATCGCGCACGCGATCCGCGATCGCGCGGCCGAGCAGTTCGGCCGTGTCGGGGTGCTGCAACACGAGCGCGCACTGCAGGTATCCGGTGCTGTGGAGCCCCGAGCTCAGACGGAAGTGGCCGTCGAGCAATGCGCCGGATTTGCGGAACAAATCGAGGAGGTCGTCACGTGTGGGCATGCGACTCGGTAGTATACAATCCGGGCGCTGAACCGAACGACCCCGCCTGTCGTCTACAGAACAGAATCCACCCGTCACTCGGCTCATGGAGCAGTCGTCCATGTCTCATTCGCTCGTTCCGCTGTTCGTCCTGGCGCTGCTCGTCGGTCCGTGCACCCAGGCCGGCGCACAGGCCCAGTCGGACACCACCCGCCGTATCTCGGTCGACGAGGCGGTGCGGCTGGCGTTGGAGCAGAACCTCGGCATCGCCATCGAGAGGCTCAACCCGCAGATCCAGGACGTCTCGATCGCGCAGGCCCGCAGCTACTGGCGGCCGGTGGTGAGCTCGACCTTGCAGAACAACTCCCAGCACAGCCCTCCGACCAGCGCGCTCGCGGGCGGCCAGACGAAGATCGTGGACACGCGGTTCTCCACGCAGTTGGGCGTCACACAGGTCCTCCCCACCGGCGCGAGTTACTCGTTTGCCTGGAACACCGCCCGGTCGACGACGACCAATCTCTTCACCAATTTCAATCCGCTGCTCAACTCGAACGTCGCGTTCAGCTTTACGCAGCCGCTGCTGCGCAACCGCACCATCGACGCGTACCGGCAGCAGCTCGAAGTCAGCAGGAAGGATCGCGCCGCGGCAGACGTATCGCTGCGTGCGACGATGGCGTCGACGAGCCGGAACGTCAAGAACGCCTACTGGGATCTCGTGTCCGCGCGCGACAACCTGGATGCGCAACAACGGTCGCTCGATCTCTCGAAGCGGGCGCTCGCCGACAACGAGAAGCGCGTGCAGATCGGCACCATGGCTCCCATCGACATCGTCGAGGCCCAAGCCGAGGTTGCGCGGAACGAGGAGGCGGCCATCGTGGCCGAGGCGGCGATCACCCAGGCTGAGGATCGCTTGCGTACGCTCGTCTTCGACCCGTCGAACCCGGAGTTCTGGACGCAGTCCATCGAGCCGACGGAGGCCATGCCGTTCGAGCCGATCGAGGTCGACGTGCAAGGCGCCGTGCGGAGAGCCGTGGAGAACCGGACCGACGTGCACCTCGCCCGCACGAGCCTCGAGCGGAGTGAGGTGTACCTGCGCTACTTCCGCGGACAGACGCTGCCGGAGATCAACGCCAACCTGTCCTACCAGTCGAACGCGGTGGGGGGCATCTTCCTGAGCCCGCTGACGAGCTTTCCCATCGACGGGTCGCCGGTGCAGCGCTCGGTCCTCTCGAGAAGCGGCTACGGCTCGGTCATCGGCGACGTGTTCAGCAACCAGTTCCCGACGTGGACGGTCGGCGTGACCATGTCCTATCCGATCGGCGCGAGCACGCAGGAGGCGAGCCTCGCGCGCGCGCGCCTGCAGTATCAGCAGGCGCAACGGCAGCTGCAGAATCTCGAGCTGCAGATCGCCGCGCAGGTGCGCGACGCGGCCCGCCAGGTCCAGACGAACCAGAAGCGGGTGGACAGCGCGCGCGCCGCGCGCGATCTGGCCGAGCAGCGCCTGGCGGCGGAGCAGAAGAAGTTCGCCGCCGGCATCCAGATCAGCTTTTTCGTCTTCCAGGCGCAGCGCGATCTGGCACAGGCGCGCACGAACGAGATCAAGGCGATCGCCGACTACAACAAGTCGATCGTGGACTTCGAGGCGATCCAGGAGACGTCGCTGACCGGCGCCACGACGCTGACCACCGCCGGTGCGGCGACCTCCGCCCTCGGGACGACCCTCGTACCGGGTCTGACCGGCACGACCTCCACGACCGGCGGCACGGGGACGACGACCGGAACGGCGGCGAGATGACGGACGGTGGTGAAATAACGGGGTAAACTCCCCGACGTGCCGAAGCTCTCGGTCACCATCATCACGCGCGACGAGGCGGAGCAGATCGCCGGCGCCCTGGCGTCGGTCGCCTGGGCGGACGAAATCGTGGTCGTCGATTCCGGCAGTGCCGACGGCACGGTCGAAATCGCACGCACGGTCACCGGCCGCGTGTTCGTGCGCGACTGGCCCGGCTACGTCGACCAGAAGAACTTCGCCGCCAAGCAGGCCACCGGCGACTGGATTCTGTCGCTGGACGCCGACGAACGGGTGTCGCCCGAGCTCGCGCGCGAGATCCAGGCGATGTTGCAGGCGCCGACGCACGCCGCGTACCGCATGCGACGGGCGACCTGGCACCTGGGCCGATGGATCCGCGGCACCGACTGGTACCCGGACTACCAGACGCGGCTCTACCATCGGCAGGCGGCCCGCTGGAGCGGACGATACGTGCACGAGACGCTCGACGTCGACGGCTCGGTCGGCACGCTCGACGGCGAGCTCCAACACTACGCCTATCGTGATATTTCGGAGCACCTCGAGACCATCGACCACTACACGACCCTCGCGGCGCGCCAGATGTACGAAGGCGGCCGGCGCGCGACGACCGCCCAGCTGCTGCTCCACCCGCCGCTCGCATTCCTGCGCAACTATCTCGCGCGCGGTGGATTCAGGCTCGGCGTCGCCGGACTGGTGGTCTCCGTGATGAACGCGGTCTACGTGTTCCTCAAGTTCGCCAAGCTCTGGCAGCTTCAGATTGCCGCGCCGGCGCAGAACGGGAAACAGCCGCCGGCGGCACGGCCGGTCTGATCCGCACTGAACGTGTACTCACTGCACATCGACACCGCTCGGTCGTGGCGCGGCGGGCAGAACCAGGTCCTGCTCACCGTGAACGGCCTCAGGGCGATCGGTCACCGCACGACGCTCGTCGCCCACCCGGAGGGCGAGCTGTGCAGGCGTGCGTCCGAGGGCGTGGACCTCATTCCCCTGGCGTCGCGTTCGGAGGCCGACGTGACGGCGGCATGGCGGCTGTGGCGGGTCATCCGCCGCCTCGCACCCGACGTGGTTCACGCACACGATCCCCACGGCCTGGCCATGGCAGCCGTCGCGCTCTCGATCGGCGCGGGGGCGCGCCGCGGCCCAGGCCGGTCGCCCGCGCTGGTGGCGTCGAGGCGCGTGGATTTCCACCTGAAGGCGAACTCGTTCTCGCGCTGGAAGTACCGCCAGGTCGACTGCTTCGTCGCCGCCTCCGACGCCATCCGGACGATGCTCGTCGCCGACGGCATGCCCGCCGATCGCGTCGTCACCGTGCACGAAGGGATCGACGTCGACCGCATCGACCACATGCCGGCGGTGAACGTCCACGAGGAGCTGTGGCTCCCGCACGGGGTGCCTGTCGTCGGCAACGTCGCCGCCCTCGCGCCGCACAAGGGACAGCGCTACCTGATCGAGGCGGCGCACATCGTCGTGAAGACCATTCCGGATGCCCGGTTCGTGATCCTCGGCGAAGGCGAGCTTCGCGAGCATCTGCAGCACCTCGTGCACGAACACGGTCTCGAGCGGCATGTGCTGCTGCCGGGCTTCCGCACCGACGCCATCGGCTGCATCAAGGGGTTCGATCTCTTCGTGATGAGCTCGGTCACCGAAGGGCTCGGCACGTCGCTCCTCGACGCCATGGCGTGCCGCAGGGCGATCGTCGCGACGCGGGCCGGAGGCATTCCCGAAGTGGTTGACGAGGGGCGCTCCGGGCTCCTCGTCGAGCCGCGCGACGCGCGGCAACTGGCGGCCGCGATCCTGCGCCTGCTCTCGGATCGAGCGCTTCGCGAACGGATGGCGGAGGCAGGATACCTGCGGGTGCGCGAGCGCTTCACCGTCGAACGCATGGTCGCGGAAACCGCGTCGATCTACGCACGGATTGCAGGCCGCGATCACCTCGCGGACGCCGCGCGCGCGCGCCGCTGACGCGGGCGGCAGATGCCGCGGAGCGGGCAGTCGGCGTCGCCGCGGGGCGTGCCGAACCCGCAGGCGTTCATCATGCCCAGGTGACAGATCGAGAAGTCGTATTTCACGGGGTCGGCCGGATCCAACATGCGCAGCGACTGCGTGATCTCCGCGGCCATGCGCCAGCCTGGCGTCGAGTAGCGCGTCAGATGGAGACATCGCGCGACCCTGATGACGTGCGTGTCGAGCGGGACGATCAGACGGCTGGGCGCCACGCGCGTCCAGACACCCATGTCGAGCGCGTCGCGACGGACCATCCAGCGGAGGAAGAGGTTCAGCCGCTTGCACCCGCTGCCCGCAGACGGACGCGGGAAGAAGTAGCCGACCCCGGCTCGCGTCGGCGTCCGGCCGTAGGCACGCGCCACGTCCAGGGCGAGGGCGCGCGCCGAAAACGCGTCGAGCGCGTTCGCGACGTCGTCCCCGCCGGGATCACCCTCGACGAAGAAGGACTCGACCGAACCGCTGCGCTCCAGCATCTGCCTCAGGATCCAGAGCAGCGCGATCACGTCGCTCCCGCGCGTCCAGCGGTGGGCGAAGTCCCGCAACGGACGCCCATCGCGCGCCGGGTCGAACTGACCAACGAACTGCGCCGGCCGATCGCCGAGCACCGCCAGCACCCGTTCGATCGACTGCAGCACGCTCGCAACGCGCCCGAACGCGAGCGCCGCGGCGCAGAACGCGACGATCTCGAGATCGTCCGGCCGGGAGAATCGCCTGACGATCTGAATGGGATCGGTCGCCGATTCCGGCGCGTTGAAGCTCTCGTAGAGCCGATCCAGGGGCGGCTTCAATGCCGCGCGCCGGAGCGCGCGTACCCTCACGGCCACATCCTTCGGCATTTCGCTATGATGATTTTCGCATGCGTCGCCTCCTCGTCCGGACTCTCGCCGTTCTGCTCGTGCTCGCGATCGCGGCCGTCTCCGTGGGGTACCTCCTCCTGCGGCGGTCGCTCCCGGATTTCGACGAGGACGCGCACGTGCGGGGCATCACCGGGGCGGTCGACATCGTGCGCGACGCCGACGCCGTGCCGCACATCTTCGCGTCGAACGCGCTCGACGGCCTCTTCGGACTCGGCTACGTGCACGCGCAAGATCGGTTGTGGCAGATGGAGTTTCAGCGCCGGATCGGCCACGGCCGGCTCTCGGAGATCTTCGGCGCGGCGACGATTCCACAGGATCGATTTCTGCGAACCGTCGGTTTCGGGCGGGCGGCGCGCAGCGCCTGGGATCACCTGCCCGGCGAGGCCCGCGAGCAGATCGACGCCTACGTCGCTGGCGTGAACGCCTTCATCGACGCGCACGGCGGCACGCGCCTGCCGCCCGAGTTCCAGCTCCTGCGGTTCGAGCCCGAGCCCTTCACAGGTCCAGACGTGCTGGTCTGGGTGAAGATGATGGCGTGGGACCTGAGCGCGAACTACTCGTACGAGCTGATGCGCGGCGACATGCTCCGCAGGCTCAGTCCCGAGCAGGTCTCGCAATTGATGCCTCCCTACCCCGCCGACGGGCTGAGCATCCTCAACGATCGAATCGGACCTTCGTCCGATCCCGCCGCCGCATCCGGCCCCGCGGCCACGATGCCCGAGCCGCACACGGCAACGGCGGGCGCCCCTGGCGAACGCGCGGCCTGGTCGGCGTTTGTCGACGGCCTGTCCACCGGCCACCCGGCCGTCGCGCGCATGCTGCTGACAGGCGCCACACACGAAGCCATCGGATCCAACAATTGGGTCGTCGACGGCACGCTGACGGCGACCGGGAAGCCGCTCCTCGCCAACGACCCGCACCTCGGTACACACGTGCCGTCGATCTGGTACCTGGCGCACGTGTCGGCCGGGGATGTCGACATGATCGGGGCCACGCTTCCCGGCACTCCGGCCGTCGCGCTCGGGCGAAACCGGTCCATCGCCTGGGGCGCGACCAACGTCGCGGCCGACGTGCAGGATCTCTACCGGGAACGGCTCGATCCGACAGGCCGCTTCGCCGAGTTCCGCGGCGCGCAAGAGCCGCTGCGGATTCTGAAGGAGACCGTGAAGGTCAAGGGCTCCGATCCCGTCGAGGTCGAGGTGCGGATCAGCCGGCACGGCCCCCTCATCTCGGATGCGATCAACGCCAACAACGCCGCCTCTGAAACCCGGGCGAACGCCGAGCCGCTCGAACCGCTCGCCTTCCGCTGGACGGCGCTGGACGACGAGGACCTCACGGTCTTGGCGTTCCTCCGCCTGAACCAGGCGCGCAACTGGGACGAGATCACCGCGGCGCTGAAGGACTACAACTCGCCCTCACAGAACTTCGTGTTCGCCGATGTCGCCGGCCACATCGGCTATTACGCGCCCGGGCACATTCCGATCCGCGCGTCCGGCGACGGCTCCCGCCCAGCGGAGGGGTGGACGGGAGAGGCGGAGTGGGTCGGTTTCGTGCCGTTCGAGCGGCTGCCTCACGTCTACGATCCGCCCGATCACTTCATCGTCACCGCGAACAACCGTCCGTCCGCCGCGCTCGACGCACCGCTGGTCGGGCTCGAATATCCGACGCCGTATCGGGCCCAGCGCATCGTCGATCTGCTGCGCGAGATCTCGGCCACCAAGAAGTTGACGCCGGACGACCTGCACCGCATTCAGGCGGACACCCTGTCGCTGCACGCGCGGGATCTGCTGCCGCGCCTGCTCAGGCACGCCGCCGCCGCCGATCCGCTGGACCGCGCGGCCGTGGAGATCCTCAACGCGTGGGACGATGACGCTCGCGGCGACGCGGCAGCGCCGGCGATCTTCGAAGCGTGGTTCCTGCGCCTGGCCGAGGCGGTCGCGGGAGACGAGCTCGGATCCGCCCTCGACGGCTACCGAGGCCGCTTCTCGCACGTGACGCGGTTCCTCGAGATCGCGCTCGACGCGCATCCCGAGTGGTGCGACGTCGTCTCGACGCCCCCGCGCGAGACGTGCGAAGAGGTCGTGACGGCGGCGCTTCACGCCGGCGTCGCGGATCTCACCGGGCGGCTCGGGTCGGACCCGCACCGGTGGAGGTGGGACGCCGTGCACACCGCGGTCTTCCCACACCAGGGGCTCGATGCGGTCGGCCCGCTGCGGCCGCTGCTCAGCCGATCGAGGCCGAACGGCGGCGACTGGAGCACGGTGAACGTCGGCCCCGTCGCCGCGGACGCGCTGTTCGAGCAGCGCTCGGTGCCCGGGTATCGCACCATCGTCGACCTGTCGCCCGCCAACGACAGCCGCTTCCTCGACGCGGTGGGACAGTCGGGCCACTTCCTGTCCCGCCACTACGACGACTTCCTGGACGACTGGATGCAGGTCCGCTACAGGAAGATGCGCATGGAGCGGCGCGACGTCGACGCGCAATCGCTCGGGCATCTGCGGCTGACGCCGGAATAGCCGTGCGCTTCCTCAGAACCTCGTGATCGGCACGCCCGCTGCGCAGAGCGGACAATGAGTGGCCGGGTGGTTGTCCGGCGCCTTGAACTCCACCAGCGCGATGTTGGGCGCGCCGACGTCAGTCACCGCTTCGAGCCGATCGTAGATCTCGGCGGTCGCGATCAGCTCCCCTCCCGCATCGAGGGTCAGCTTGGCGCAGCGCGCGAAGGTCTCCCCCGTATTCCTCACATCGTCGACGAGCAGGACCCGGCGGCCTCGCAGCTCGCGCCGGTAGAAGTCTCGCAGCATGAACCCGCCGGACCCGTCCCTGTTGAACGGGGCGAAGCTGCAGGGTGGATGGGTGAGGCTTCGGCGGCTGTCGAGCAGCCCGGCGAGCGTGTGCGCGAGCAGCGCGCCTCCGGTCACCGGGCCGACCACCACTTCGACCCGCTGAATGAGCTCGCTCGGCACGACGTCGAGCAGATCCTGCGCGAAGCGCCAGATCGTGGAGGGGTGCCGGAACAGCTGATGCGGGTTCAGATAGACGGACCCGTGATAGCCGTTCCCGTAGTCGAAATGGCCGTCGACCATCAGGACTTCGGAGGTCTGCAGATCGCGGAGCGCCTTGTCGCGGACTTCTTGTCGCCTGTCCATCAGCTCTTCACAGCTTCCAGTACCTCGACGTCGGCTGAGCGCGAATCCCCTCGTCCCATCCTGGAGGCTCAGACCGTTGTCAGCCCCGCCAGCCCGTCGACATCCGGGTTCACGAACTTGACGGCTCCGCCGACGATCGTGGCCGCGACGCCTCCGCGCAGCTCCCAGCCGCCGAAGGGCGTGTTCTTCGACCTCGAGCGCATGCGCGCGACGTCGACCGTGACCGCGAGGTCCGGCGCCAGCAGCGTGATGTCGGCGAGCGCACCTTCGCTCAGCGAACCGCCGTGGACCCTCAGGATTCGCGCGGGATTGAGCGACAGCAGCTCGATCAGCCGGCTCAGGGTGATCAGTCCGGAGTGAACCAGGCGGTCGAGACACAGCGACACGGCCGTCTCGAGCCCGGTGATCCCGAACGGCGCGCGGTCGAACTCCACCTGCTTCTCGTCGTAGTGGTGCGGCGCGTGGTCCGTCGCGATGACGTCGACGCTGCCGTCGACAATGCCCTGCAACATCGCGTCGCGATCGGCGGCCTCGCGCAGCGGCGGGTTCATCTTGACGTTGGTGTCATATGGAATCGGCGCGGCGAGATAGTCGTCGGTCAGCACGAAATGGTGCGGAGCGACCTCACACGTGACCCGGGCGCCACGCGACTTTCCGTAGCGCACGGCGTCGAGCGTCTGGCGCGCGCTCATGTGCGCGATGTGCAGCACGCCTCCGGTGAGCTCGGCGAGCGCGATGTCGCGCTGCGCCATGATCGACTCCGCCTCGCCGGGAATGCCGCGCAGGCCCAGGCGGGACGCCTGGACACCCTCGTGCGCCACGCCTTCGCCCTTGAGCGTCTGATCCTCGCAGTGCTCGATCACCGGCATGTCGAGCATCCGCGTGTACTCGAGGGCGCGCCGCATCAGCAGCGCCGTCGACACCGGGTGGCCGTCGTCGGTCACGGCGACGCAGCCGACCGCGCGCAGCTCGCCGAGATCCGCGAGCTGTTCGCCCTTCTGGCCGCGCGAAACGGCGCCGATCGGATAGACGCGCGCCAGCCCGGCCTCGCTCGCCTTCTTGAGGATGTACTCGGTCACGCCGGCGTTATCGTTCACCGGCGAAGTGTTCGGCATACACGCCACCGCCGTGAAGCCGCCCGTCACAGCGGCGTAGGTCCCCGTGGCGACGGTCTCCTTGTGCTCCTGCCCGGGCTCGCGCAGGTGGACGTGCATGTCGATCAAGCCTGGCACCACGACCACGCCGGCCGGAATCGCGACGACCGTAGCGCCGCCCTCGACGGGCAGATCGCGGCCGACGCGCGCGATTCGATCGCCGTCGATGAGGACGTCCATGACGCCGTCGATGCCATTCGCCGGGTCGACGACCCGGCCTCCCTTAAGCAGCCGCTTCATGTTCAACTCCGCCCGCGAACAGGTACAGCACCGCCATGCGGACCGCGACGCCGTTGGCGACCTGTTCCAGGATGACCGAGTACGGACCGTCGGCGACCTCCGAGGCAATCTCGACGCCGCGGTTCATCGGACCCGGGTGCATGATGATCACGTCCGGCTTCGCGAGACGGACGCGCTCCTCCGTCATGCCGAACAGGTGGAAGTACTCGCGCAGGGAGGGAAAGAACGCTCCCTGCATCCGTTCCTGCTGTATCCGCAGCATCATCACCACGTCGGCGTCGCGCACGGCGGACTCCACCGACGTCGCGACGGTCACGCCGAGCTGCTCGATCCCCCGGGGCACCAGCGTCGGAGGGCCGCTGACCCACACGTGTGCACCCAGCTTGGTCAGCAGGAGGACGTTCGAACGCAGCACGCGGCTGTGGAGCAGATCGCCGACGATCGCGACCTTCAGGCCCTCGATCCGCCGTTTGTGCTTCCGGATGGTGAAGGCGTCGAGCAGCGCCTGCGTGGGATGTTCGTGCGTCCCGTCGCCGGCGTTGATGATCCGCGATCGGCAGATCCGGGCGAGCAGGTGGCAGGCGCCGGACGATGCGTGGCGCAGCACGATCATGTCGGGCGCCATGGCCTCGATGTTCAGCGCCGTGTCGACCAGCGTCTCGCCCTTGAGCACGCTCGACGCCGAGACGGCGATGTTCAACGTGTCCGCGCTCAGCCGCTTCTCCGCGATCTCGAACGAGGTACGGGTGCGCGTGCTGGGCTCATAGAAGAGATTGACGATCGTCTTGCCGCGCAGCGTCGGGACCTTCTTGATCGGACGCTCGCCGATCTCGCGCATGGCGTCGGCGGTGTCGAGGACGCGATAGATCTCGGCCGGCGACAGATCGTCGATTCCGAGCAGGTCCTTCTTCATTCCTGGATCTCCACTTCGTCCTTCCCGTCCACTTCCATCAGGTGCACCTGGACGCTCTGGGACAGCGAAGTCGGAACGTTCTTGCCGACGTAATCGGCCTTGATCGGCAGCTCCCGATGCCCGCGATCGACGAGCACCACCAGCTGGATCGACTTCGGCCGTCCGAACTCGAGCAGCGCATCCAGCGCCGCGCGGATGGTCCGGCCCGTGTAGAGCACGTCGTCCACGAGCAGGATCCGCTTGTCGTCGATCGAGAACTTGATGTCGGTGCTGCCGACGACAGGCTGCGCGCCAATCGAATGCCGCATCAAATCGTCGCGATACAGCGTGATATCCAGGGCGCCGATCGGCACTTCGTGCCCGGCGATGGCCCCCACTTGCGCCGCGAGGCGCTTGGCGAGCGGCACGCCGCGCCGCCGGATTCCGATGAACGCGAGCTCGTCGACGCCACGGTTGCGTTCGACGATCTCATGGGCGATGCGCGTGATCGTGCGGTCCATGCGGTCCGCGTCGAGCACTACCGGCATGCTGTACCTCCCTGCGCGACGACGTCCGGAGAGCCGGCGTCGAGTGACAGACGCCACAGGTCGACCGGCGTACGAGGGCTGCCCGGCGTACGAACGTCGACCGGCGTGCGCAATCGGTCGAGGCGCTGAAGAAGAAGCCCGGATGGCCGGCGAATGAATCGGTTGGATCGGGAGAGCGCTGGAGTGGTCATGTGCACCTCTTTGCAGCCTCGCAGGGCCGCGATTAAAGAGACGCGCCGAGTATACCCCAGGGCGTCTTCGCCTGCAGCGTTGGGTATACTGCCCTGATGCCCGTCGACGTGTCCGCGACAGTACTCGCCAACACCGTGCTGTCGCACGACTACAACGTCCTGGCCCTCGACGCGCCGGAGATCGCCGCGACCACCGCCCCCGGGCAGTTCGTCATGGTGAAGGTCGGCGCCGGGCACGACCCGCTGCTGCGCCGGCCCTTCTCCGTCTTCGAAGTGCTCCGCGAACATGGACGGCCGACGGGCGTGTCGATCCTCGTCAAACGCATCGGGCCCTCGACACGGCTGCTCTACTCGGCCCGCCCAGGCGACACGGTGGCCTGTCTGGGCCCGCTCGGCCAACCGTTTTCGCTCGTCTCTCCTCCCGCCGAGGGATGGATGGTCGCCGGCGGCGTCGGCTTGGCCCCGTTCTGGACGCTCGCCGAGTCGCTCGTGCAACGCGGCGTGCGGACGACGCTGTTCTACGGAGCGCGAACGGCGGACGAGCTGTTCTATCTGAGCTACTTCCGCGACCTCGGTGTTTCGCTGGCACTCACCACCGAAGACGGCAGCGCGGGCGAACGCGGGCGCGTCGTCGCTCCGCTCGAACGCGCGCTGCAGCAGCGCTCGGCGCAGGAGAAGGTCACAATCTACACCTGCGGCCCCGAGGGCATGCTGGAAGCGGTCGCTCACGTGGCCAAGCGGTTCGAACGGGCGTGTGAAGTCTCGGTCGAGCGGATCATGGGCTGCGGCGTCGGCGGCTGCTACAGCTGCGTCGTGCCGATGCGCGCGGAGGACGGAGGCGCCCACCACGTCCGCTCGTGCCTCGCCGGCCCCGTGCTCGACGCCGCGCAGATCGTCTGGGACTAGTCAGCATGGATCTCTCGGTACGCATCGGATCGTGGACGCTCCGCAATCCGGTCATGTCGGCCAGCGGATGTTTCGGGTACGGGCTGGAATACGCCGATCTGGTCGATCTCTCTTCGCTCGGCGCCGTCGTGGTCAAAGGGCTGTTCCTGTCCGAACGCCAGGGACATCCCGCGCCGCGAATCGTGGAGACACCGGCCGGGATGATCAACGCGATCGGGCTTCAAGGCATCGGCGTCCATCGGTTCGTGCGGGAAAAGCTGCCGGAGCTGCGCGCCCGCGGAGCGGTGACGGTCGTCAACGTCTGCGGCACGACCATCGACGAGTACGCCGAAGTCTGCCGGATCCTGTCCGACGCGGAAGGCGTCGCCGCGCTCGAGCTGAACATCTCCTGCCCGAACATCAAGGAAGGCGGCATTCAGTTCGGCTGCAGCCTCCACGGCACGCACGACGTCGTCCAGGCATGCCGGAAAGTGACGACGCTCCCGCTCATCCCGAAGCTGACGCCCAACGTCACCGATCCGGCCTCGTTCGCGCGAGCCTCGGAAGAGGCCGGCGCCGACGCCGTTTCGCTCGTGAACACGTTCCTGGCGCTCGCAATCGACGTCGAGCGGCGAAGACCCAGCATCTCGAACGGCATGGGCGGCCTGAGCGGTCCGGCGATCCGCCCGATTGCCGTTCGTATGGTCTACGAGTGCCGCCAGGCGGTGAAGATCCCGGTCATCGGGATGGGCGGCATCTGCGACGCACGCGACGCGCTCGAGTTCATCATCGCCGGCGCCACCGCCGTACAGGTCGGCACGGCCAACTTCGTCGACCCGTTGATCTGGCCGAAGGTCATCGACGGAATCGCCGACTACATGACACGCCACGGAGTTGCCCGCGTCTGCGACCTCGTGGGATCGGTCGACATGACGCCCGCATCCTCGAAGAAGGCCTGACTCATGGAGCCGCTCATCGTCGCACTCGACGTCCCTACCGTCGATGCTGCGCGCCGACTGGCCGACGCCCTTCGCGGCGTGGCCGGTGCGTTCAAGGTGGGGAGCCAGCTGTTCACGGCTCACGGACCTGCGTTCGTCGAAGAGCTCGTGGCGCGCGGTGACCGCGTCTTCCTGGACCTGAAGTTCCACGACATCCCGAACACCGTCGCGGGCGCGGTCGCGGCGGCCACACGCCTCGGCGTCTGGATGGTGAACGTGCACGCCGGCGGCGGCCTGGACATGATGCGCGCCGCACGGGAAGCGGCCGATCGCGAAGCTGCCGCCCGGCTGACGCCTCCGCCGCTGGTGATTGCCGTCACGGTGCTCACGAGCTTCAGCCAGGCCGGCCTCGAAGCGACCGGCGTCGACGGCGCCATTCCGGACCAGGTCCGACGATTGGCCCGTCTGACGCAAGAGGCGGGCCTCGATGGCGTGGTCGCGTCACCCCAGGAGATCGCGCTGGTTCGCGAAGCCTGCGACGCACGCTTCGCGGTCGTGACGCCGGGTATCAGAGGAGCCGGAGACGCGCTGGGCGATCAGAATCGGACGGCCTCGGCCGCCGGTGCGCTCGATGCGGGCGCGAGCTACATCGTTGTCGGTCGGCCGATCATCGCCGCTGCCGATCCCAGAGCGGCGGCGTTGCGCATCCGTGAAGAGTGCCGGACCACCGGCAGTGCCGGATAGCCCCAGATCACAAGCGGAACGGCCTCCGGCGATTCGGAAGGAACTTCGGACGGGCGGTGAGCCGGGCTGGCGCCGCCGCGACAGGTCAGGACGTCCGGGTGGACGGCCCGACGACCGCCCACCCGAATCGTTCCCTCTGTGTCTGCGGCTACTTAGCCGTGATGATGAAGTGACCGCGTCGGTTCTGGGACCAGCAGGACTCGTCCTCTTCGGAGCAGAACGGCTGCTCCTTGCCCTTGCTGATGACCGTCACCCGGTCCCCTGAAACCCCAAGGTTCACCAGGTATTCCTTCACGGCATTGGCGCGTCGCGTGCCGAGCGCCAGGTTGTACTCCGCGCTGCCGCGCGAGTCGCAGTGCCCTTCCACGGTGATCTGCGTGCTGGTCCACCGCTTCAGCCAATCGGCGTCACGCTGAAGCGCCGAGCGCGCATCGTCGCGGATCGTCGACTCGTCGAGGTCGAAGAACACGTCGGTCAACGGGCGTTCCGCATTGAGCTCGGCCAGCGACTTGCGCGCAAAAATCTCGTCTTCCGTCAACTGCGGCGGCGGTGGCGGAGGTGGCGGCGGCGGTGGAGGCGGCGGCGGTGGTGGTGGCGCCGGAGCAGCCGGTGGTGGCGGCGCTTCCGGAGCGGGTGGTGGAACCTTCTTCGCGCAGCCGGCGACCGCGATCGCGGTGCTGAGCGCAACAACAGACACAAATATTCGCACGCGAATCATCGTCACACTCCTGATGGAGAGTCGCAGCTTACAAAGGGCATGGTCCAGTGTCAATCGCTACAACGATACAATTCGCCCGAATGGACCATCTGCTGCGAGCCACGGCACGCGCGGAAGCACGCCACTTCTGGTTCCGCGGCTTCCGTTTCTTCGTCACTCCGCTCCTCCAGGCGGCGGCGGAAGGCCGCACCGACCTGAGATTGCTGGACTGCGGCTGCGGGACGGGGAACAACCTGGCGCTGCTCGGCCGGTTCGGCTACGCGTGCGGCTTCGACGTGACCGCCAGCGGCCTCGAATACGGGCGGAGGGCCGGGCGGGACCGGTTGGTGAGGGCAACGGCCGGCGCCGTCCCGTTCCAGGACGAGGCGTTCGACATCGTCACCTCGTTCGACGTGCTCTATTCGCTGCCGGATCCGGTGGAACAGGCCGCCGTCCGAGAGATGTTCCGGGTCACACGGCCCGGTGGACACGCGGTCGTCAACGTCGCCGCCATGGAGATCCTGCGCGGGGACCACTCGGTGCTCAGTCACGAAGTGCGCCGGTACAGCCGCGCGAGCCTGCGCCGGCTGCTTGAAGGGGTGGGCTTCGAGATCGTGCGGATCACGTACACGAACGCCGTTCTTTTCCCGCCGATGGCGCTGGCGCGCGCCGTCCAGCGCCTGCGCGGCCTGTCGGAGGAGCAGTCGGCCGATCAGGACATCAGCGTGCCGGCGGCGCCGGTGAACGCCGCATTGACCGCGGCGCTGAAGCTCGAAAGTTGGTGGCTGCGTGTCGGCAGCAGCCCCTTCGGAAGCTCCCTGCTCTGTCTCGCTAGGAAGCCGCGCTGAGGCGGCATTCGAACAGCTTCAGGCCCAGACGACGACGGTCCTGCGAGCGCCAGCGGCTTTCCGCCGGTACGTAGGAGGCGCTGCTCTCGATCGTCAGCACGGTCTCGGTGCCCGCGACGAGCGCGCTCGAAATCAGCACCGTCCGGGAAAAAGTTCTCCCGACCTCGAAGGTCGACACCACCTTCTCCCCGGCGCGAATCGTGACGGTCGACTCCGAGGCCGCTTCGAGCTCACCGTCGAGCGTCAACGCCAGCGCGTGTCCCTCGGCCCGAACGCGGATGTTCGCCCGGTCCGACGACCACCGCCAAGCCCGGCCCGTCTTCGGGTCGTACTCCTGCTCGTGCCAGCCGTCGCCGAAGCCGTAGACCACCTCTCCAGAGGGCTGCGCGTCGAACTGCTCGATCGCGAGGTCCGGGTCGTCGGATCGCACGGTCATCGTGATGAAGTCGCTCGCCCCCTCGGGGGCCGCGAGCGACAGCATCTCGAGAAAGAAGCCCGGAGCGACCGCCCGGTCGATCACGCGCGTGCCATCCAGCTCGACCTGCAGACGGGCATTTGAGCCGTCTGATGCGAGGTTCCGCCCGCCGATCATGAACGTGAGCGGATCCGCCCATCGGCGGATCCAGCCGTTGATCGGCGCCTGGCCTGGCCCCTTGCCATCCTCACGCGCCGTTCCAGCCGTCTCGGGCGTGAGCGCCCATCCTTCACCGAGATACCAGTCTGGCGTCTCGATGAGGTGCCAATCCATCTCGCTCGGTCTGGCGCCCCCGATCAACACCGTTGGCGAAAAACTCCACCGGTAGATCACCGGGCGCCGATCGTGATGGATGAGCGCGAGGTCGCTCCGAAGCGGATCGGCGATGAACCAGACCGGCTCGCGCCCGCCGCCGTTCCAGTAGTTCACGACCTCCAGCCACTCGTGTTTCGGCGGAGTCGGCAGCCTGAGAGCGAACTCCGGCAGACGCGCACCGGCCCACTGAAACGGCCGCCGAAAGTCGAAGTACTCACGCCGATGCATGGCCAGCACCGGCGTCGTCCGGAACGCGGCGCCCTCGGGATGCGCGGCGGCGCTCATGTCGCCGAGCAGGCGGAACGCAGGCGCTTCCATCGACGCGTAGCCGTAGACCGCGCGATCACCGACATAGAGACCGGCCACCAGCAGCGCGATCGCGGTACCGACGGCGACACGCCTCGGCATCAGCGCGGCGCCGCACACGGCCAGATACGCGACCGGCACGACCAGCGGCAGCGCGTAACGGGTCGTGATCGTTTCCTGGAACAGCAGATCGAAGGCGAGGTAGGGACCGAACCCGGCGGCGAGCACCACGCCGACCTCCCGCCGGTGCGTGAGCACGCGCACGGCGCCGAAGAACGCGAGCACCAGCGCGGCAGCAGCAAGGGGCCACACTCCCCACGGCCACACGAACGCATACTGCAGGGCCAAAACGAGCTGACGCAGCGTCGGCGTCGTGGCCAGCATGGCCACACCGGTCAGGTCCTCGGCGCCCTGACTGTA
Organism: Vicinamibacterales bacterium; assembly: GCA_050183995.1. GTDB lineage: Bacteria > Acidobacteriota > Vicinamibacteria > Vicinamibacterales > CAVVIG01 > CAVVIG01. Next base: position 9,166 of record JBFXAT010000003.1, on the reverse strand, counting down.
GAACACGCGTGCGTATTCGGCCACGCCGCCCGTCGCGACGACGAGCGGCACGAACCACAGCAACCCGCCCGCCAGGAGACCGAGCGACACGCGGGTCGCGCGCACGAAGCGCTGCCCCGCCGGCGCACGCAGGACCGACCAGATCAACAGCGGGACGGTCAGCCAGATAACCTGCGAACGAATGCCGGCGGCAAGCCCGCCGGCAACCGCAGCGGCTGTCAACGCCGTCGCCGATGGGTTCGACAGGATGAGCGCCTGCACGCCGAGCGCTGCGGCGAGCCCCGTCATGTCGCTCAAGGGCCGTACGGCGGTGAACCAGTAGAGCGGACACGCAGCCACGACCGTGGCGCCCAGCCAGTAGAAGGGACCATCGTAGCGATCGCTCTCGAGCGCGCTGAACAGGGCGACACACGCGGCGACGCCGCACGCACCGGCGAGCGCGCCCAGCAGCGCGAGCGACGTCACCTCGTGCAAACCGGCGGCATGCAGCGCCTTGGCGAGCCCGATGAACACGGGATAGCCGGGCGGATGCGGCTGGTGCAGCGCGACGTCGTAGTCGCGGATGCCGAGCGCGAAGTTGATCGAGTCGAGATCTTCGAGCGAGAGCGGAAGAAACGGCAGGTGCAGCGCGAGGAACGCCGCACCGAACAGGAGAGCGACGAGACGGACCTGGCTCGTCACGCCGGACGCAGCAGCAGGCCTTCGTTCAGGCTTCCGGTGCGATATCCCTGCAGGTCGATGGTGACGTAGCGATAGCCGGCGGCCTTGAGCTCGCGAACGATGCGCGCGCGCGTCTCCGGTTCGAGCGCCTTCTCCTGATCGGCTGGCCCGAACTCGATTCGCGCGAGATCGTCGTGGTGGCGCACGCGGCAGACCTGAAAGCCCATCAGGCGGAGGGCCACCTCCGCCTGCTCGATGCGCCGCAGCTTCTCGTCCGTCACTTCGGAATGGTACGGGATGCGGGACGACAAGCAGGCGGATGCCGGCTCGTCCCAGACCGGGAGGCCGGCCTCCCGGGCGAGCGTGCGGATCTCGTCCTTGCCGAGGCCGACCTCGTCGAGCGGACTCCGGACGCTGAACTCACGCGCAGCTTTTCGGCCCGGGCGGTAGTCGCCGCGATCGTCGGCATTGTTGCCGTCGATCACGATCGCCCGCCTGCCCTCAGCCATGCGCGAGAGGTGGGTGTAGAGCTCGTGCTTGCAGTAGTAGCAGCGGTTCTCAGGGTTGGCGCGGTACTCGGGCCGTTCCAGCTCGCTCGTCTGAATGACCTGATGCTGCAGTCCGAACTGCCGCGCGACCTGCAGGGCCATCTGGCGGTGGCGCTCCGGGTAGCTGGGACTGTCAGCCGTGACGGCGAGGGCGCCCGGCCCGAGCACGTCGTTGGCCACCCACGCCAGGTACGCACTGTCGACTCCGCCGCTGTACGCTACGACGACCGAGCCGAGCGAGGAGACGGTATCGCGCAGGGCCCGCTCCTTCGCGGTCATTCCTCTTCCCAGTCTCCCCCGTCTTCTTCGTCGAGGTCGTCCTCCTCGTCGAGGTCGTCTTCCTCGTCGTCCTCGTCGTCGTCATCGTCCTCGTCGTCTTCGGGGGCGAAGTCGAGCTCGAGCGGATCGACGTTGCTGACCGCGAGGTTCTGGCCACACTCGGGGCAGGTCAGTTCGTCACCGAGATCGACATCGGTCTCGTCCACTTCGACTTCGGCATCGCACTCAGGGCAGGTGGCCATACACTCCTCGGGGAGCGTGCGTCGGCTTGGCAACAGAACTGAGGACGTGCCAGAATCCGCCGGACGCTATCGCGATAAGAATCGAAATTATAGCGACTTCAGACGCGCGACTGCAACGCGGCTCCGGACCGATCCGCGGAAGCTGAGATACGGTGACACTTCCAGGCACAGGCGCCGCAATGAAGACGATCGTCGTGGCGGATGACGCGCCGTTCGTACGGGACCGCTTCACCACGGCGCTGGAACGTGCCGGGCATCGCGTCGTCGCGGTGACGACCGCTGCGGAGCTGCTGGACCGGATGAGGGGTCAGGTCGCGGCGTACGATCTCCTCCTGCTCGATCTCCGCCTGTCCCAATCGTCCGGCACCGATCTGATACGCGCCCTCCGGCATCTGGACGCCGAGGCGCGGGTGCCCATCCTCGTGTTCAGCGGCACGATCGCCAGTGCCGCCGAGGTACGAGCGCTGTCGGCGCTCGGCGTGGCGGGGTACATCAACGAGTACAGCGCCGAGGCGCACATCGCGCCCTCCATCGCGCCGCACCTCTTCCCCGAACGGTTCAATCGCCGCGGCGGCCCGCGCATGGCCATCGGCATGCCGATGCAATACCGCGTCGGCGCCACGACGACGGCAGCGCTGACGCTCGACCTCGGCCACGGCGGCCTGGCCGTCCGCACGGCGAGCCCGCTCGCCGTGGACACCCCGGTACAGCTCAGGTTCAGACTGCCGGCGACGCGGCTCGACATCGACGCGGAGGGGCGCGTGGTGTGGGCCGACGCGCGGCTCGGCATGGGCATTCGGTTCGACGTCGCAGACGCGGAGTCGCGCGTCACGATCCGCGACTTCGTGGACGCGCATTTCTTCTCCAACCGCACATCATAGGAACGGGAATGGAGCACACGCTCGGGGAGATCCTGTGGCGCCTCGCCGCGGTCATGGCGCTGGTGTTCGCGAACGGCTTCTTCGTCGCCGCCGAGTTCGCGATCATCGCCGTGCGCAAGACGCGCATCGATCAGCTCATCGCGGAAGGACACACGGGCGCCCGCGCGGTGCGCCGCGCGGTGACCGATCCGGACAGCTACATCGCCGCCACGCAGCTCGGGATCACGATGGCGAGCCTCGGACTCGGATGGGTCGGAGAACCGGCCGTCGCCGAGATCCTGCAGCCCGCCGTGTCCTTTCTGCCGACGTCGCTGGCCGAGGCGACCCTGCACAGCATCGCGGTCGCGCTCGCGTTCGCGCTGATCACCGCGCTGCACATCGTGCTGGGCGAGCTCGCGCCGAAGACCGTCGCGCTCGAACGCGCCGAGGCGACGGCGTTGCTGGTGGTCAAGCCGACCGAGCTCTTCATGCGCGTCTTCTGGCCGTTCATCCGCCTGTTGAACGGGATGGGGCGCACGGTCGTGAACATGATTGGCCTGCGCGGCGCGGGCGGACACGCCATGGTCCACTCCGAAGAGGAGCTCAAGATGCTCGTGACCGCGAGCCAGGAAGCGGGCGTGCTCGAGGAGCGCGAGGAGCAGATGCTGCACCGCGTCTTCGACTTCGCCGACCTCACCGCCGGGCAGATGATGGTGCCGCGGACCGAGCTCGTGTCGGTGCCGGCGGACGCTTCCGGCGATCAACTGCTCCAGACCATCGGACGGGCCGGCTACTCCAGCGTGCCGGTCTACCGCGACGACCTCGACAACATCGTCGGCATGCTGCACGCGATGGATCTGCTCAAGGCGCTGGCGGGCGGCCGCCACGAGGTGAGCGCGGCGGACATCGCGCGCGAGACGCTGACGGTGCCCGAGACGATGTCAGCCGACGATCTCCTGGCGCTCCTGCACCAGCGCGGACTTCGGGAGGCGATGGTGATCGACGAATACGGCGGCACCGCCGGTATGGTGACGTTCGAATGGCTGATGGAGCGCATCGTCGGCGCGAGCGGCGCCGGACACGTGGCGGTCCACGCGGACGGCTCAGCCGAGATCGACGGCCTGACGCTCGTCGGCGACGTCAACGAACAGTTCGGGATTCACATCGACGAGGACAGATACACGACGCTCGGCGGGTACGTCATGGGACGCATCGGCCGCCGCGCGCGGGTGGGAGACACGATCGAGATCGAGGGCCGCCAGATGCGCGTGCTGACGCTGGACGGCCTCCGCGTCGCGCGCGTGTGGATGTCGACGCCGAAGGAACCTGCGCCGGAGCCCGGCGAGTAGCTGCGCCGGCGCGTCAGCGCGGCTGCACGCGGCGAGGTCAATCGGCGCGGAGCAGACGCAGGGCGTTTGCGATGACGATGACCGACGCGCCGGTGTCCGCCAGCACGGCGAGCCACAGGCTCGCGACGCCGGCCACGGCGGCGACGACGAACGCCGCCTTCAGCACGAGCGAGATCGACAGGTTCGCCTTGATGTTCGCGACTGCGGCGCGGCTCAAGCGGAGCGTATACGGGATCTTCATCAGGTCGTCCGACATGAGCGCGATGTCGGCGGTCTCCAGCGCGATGTGGCTGCCGGCCGCGCCCATCGCGATGCCGACGTCCGCGCGGGCCAGCGCCGGCGCGTCGTTGATGCCGTCGCCCACCATCGCCACGCGGCCGTACCGCTGCTTCAGCTCCTCGATAGCAGCGACCTTGTCCTCCGGCAGGAGCTCCGCGCGAAAGTCGTCGACGCCGAGCTCGCGCGCCATCACCTCCGCGGTGCCGCGGCTGTCGCCGGTCAGCATCACCACCGCTTCGATGCCCTGACGCCTGAGGAGATCGACCGCGTCCCGCCCCGTCTCGCGAGGCCGGTCGGAGACGGCGATGACGCCGATCGGCTGCGAGTCGCGGGCGACGATGACCGCGGTCCGGCCGCTGGCGCTGAGCGCCTCGACGTGTTCGTGCAGCACGGGGAAACACAGCCGGCGCTCTTCGAAGAGCTGATGGTTGCCGAGCAGCACGGCCGCGCCATCGACGACCCCTTCCGCTCCGCGGCCGGTCAGGGCGGCCACGCTCGCGCCGGCGGCGATGGGTACGCGCCTGTTGGCGGCGTGGCCGACAATCGCCGACGCGATCGGATGCTCCGAGCGCTGTTCGACCGAAGCGGCCAGACTGAGTATGGCGTCGGGCATCACGCCGTTCAGCGAAAGAATGTCGACGACCTCCGGCGTGCCGCGGGTGAGCGTGCCGGTCTTGTCGAACGCGACGCATCGGATCGTGCCGGCGCGCTCGAGATGGACGCCGCCCTTGATCAGCACCCCCTTTCGCGCGGCGCCGGCCAACGCCGCAACCACGGACACGGGCGTCGAGATGACGAGCGCACACGGGCACGAGACGACGAGCAGCACGAGGCCGCGATAGGTCCAGGTGGTCCAGTCTGCGCCGGCCAGCGGCGGCACGAGCGCGATGAGCGTCGCAAGCGCCAGCACTGCGGGGGTGTACACCCGGGCGAAGCGCTCGACGAACGCCTGCGCGGGAGCGCGTTGCGCTTGCGCCTGCTCGACGAGGTGGATGACGCGGGAGAGCGTCGTGTCCCGGAATCCCCGTGTGACGCGGATCTCGAGGGCGCCCCGCCCGTTGATGCTCCCCGCGAAGACCTCGTCTCCCGGCCCCTTGTCGACCGGGAGCGACTCGCCGGTCACGGGCGCCTGGTTGACGGTGCTCACCCCCTCGGCGATCTCGCCGTCGAGGGGGAGCTTCTCGCCCGGCTTGACGACGATGAGCGCGCCGGGACCGACTGCTTCGACGGGCACGCGACGTTCGCTGCGGCCCTCGAGCAGTGTCACCTCGGCAGGCGTGAGCTCCACCAGCGCGCGGACGGCCAGCCGCGCGCGCTCCATCGTGCGAACCTCGAGCGCCTGGGCGACCGCGAAGAGGAAAACGACCGCGGCCGCTTCGGACAGCTCGCCGAGTGCGACGGCGCCGGCGGCGGCGACGAGCATCAGCACGTTGATGTCGAGCGATCGATGCCGAAGCGCACGCCAGGCGCGTCGAGCGCTGAGAGGCACACCCGCGGCCAGCGACAGCGCGTACGCGGACACCACGATGACGTCCGGCGCGTGGAGCAGGCTCGCGGCGAGCCCGGCGCCGAGCGAGCCGCCAGCGCATGCGAGCAGCACGGTGCGAAGTCGTCCGCCGCTGGCGCCCGTCGCAATCGGCTCCTCGTGCTCGAGCCAGGCCCGCATGCCGGCATCGGCCACCGCGGCGGCGATCCGATCGGTGGTCAGGCGTCCGGCGTCATAGCGGACGTGCAGGCGCTGCCCCATCACATCGGCCGTGAAACTCTCGAGGCCCGGGAGACTGCGGAAGCGCCGCTCGATGAGCGCCACCTCCTCGCGGCAGTCCATCCCTTCGACCTTGAAGGTCGACTCGGCGTGCAGGTCGCAGGTCGGGCAGGAGGCCATGTGTCAGCGGTCCCCGGGCGCGGAAGACGTGGAGAGCGGCCGCGGATCCGGATCCCGCCGGCCGGCGCGCTCCTGAACGTGTTCCAGCCCCTGCGCGAAGAGCCGGACGACGTGGTGGTCGTCGAGGGCGTAGAAGACCATCTGAGCCGAACGCCGCGCGCGCACGAGGCGCATGTTCCTGAGCAGCCGAAGCTGATGCGAGACAGCGGATTCGCTCAGGCCGAGCAGTTGAGCCAGATCGCCGACCGAGCGCTCGCCGGGCGCGATCGCGTCGAGGATGCGCACGCGGGTGACGTCGCCGAGCACCTTGAACATCTCCGCCAGGTCGGCGGCGGTTGCGGCGTCCATGGCTCCGGCGTCGGACGCATATTGAGTAGTTGAGCAAATGCTCATATACGAATTCTAGCCGACGCACACGGCGTGGACAAGCCGTGCGGCCGGAACACGGACGATCCTGCCGGGCGCGGCCGCTGCGTCCGACGCCGCGGCTTCGATCGCCAGGCGGCGAGGGATGCCCCGTCTAGGATGCCGCCGGGCTGTCCTGAACCGCGTCCAGGGTCCGGAAGACGGCGTCGTAATCGGGCTCGTCCCGCGCATCCTCCAGGATCTCGGCGTAGCGGACGACGCCAGCCGGATCGAGCACGAACACCGCTCTCTTGGCCAACCCCTTCAGCCCGATCATGTCCTCGTTGAACACACCGTAGAGCCGGATCACTTCCTTGTTGAAGTCGCACAGGAGGGGAAAACTGAGACTGTGCGCGTCACGAAAGGCCTTCAGCGCAAAGAAGGTGTCAACGCTGATCCCGAGCACCTGACCGCCGGCACCGTTCAGCCGCGCCAGTCGATCGCGAACGGTGCACAATTCGGCGGTGCACGTGCCGCTGAAGGCTCCCGGAAAGAACGCGAGCACGACCGGCGTGCCGCGAAAGCTGCTCAGGGTGACCGGCTCGCGGTCCTGATTCACCAGCGTGAAGTCCGGAGCGACGGTTCCGACGTCTACAGACATGGATCCTCCTGGCGGCGCACGAAGCGGCCGCCGACTACCCATTTTTCCATGGTTCGGTTAGGATTTTTTGTTGGCGCGGCGGTCGCCGGCGCCGTCCATTATCAATCACTTAGGAGTTCCTCGTGATCGAGGTTCAACACCTCACGAAACGCTACGGGCGCTTCACCGCGGTGGAGGACGTGAGCTTCCGCGTGGAACGCGGAGAGATTCTCGGCTTCCTCGGCCCGAACGGCGCCGGCAAGACCACGACGATGCGCATCCTCACCGGCTACATGCCGGCCACCGAGGGGAAGGCCATCGTCGCCGGCTACGACGTGTTCGAACAGCCGGTCGAGGCCAAGCGCCGCACGGGCTACCTGCCCGAAACGCCTCCGCTCTATCCGGACATGACCGTCTCGGAATACCTGACGTTCGTGTCGAAGATCAAAGGTGTCCCCTCGGGTGAACGCAAGCAGCGCATCCAGACCATCATGGAGCGGACGCGGATCGCCGACATGGCGGGGCGGCTCTGCGCCAGGCTCTCGAAGGGATACAAACAGCGCGTCGGCCTCGCGCAGGCGCTCATCCACAACCCGGAGGTCCTCATCCTGGACGAGCCCACGGCCGGTCTGGACCCCAAGCAGATCATCGAGACCCGGGAGCTCATCAAGGAGCTCGCCGGCGATCACACCATCGTGTTGAGCACGCACATCCTGCCGGAGGTCTCGCAGACCTGCCAGCGCGTGGTCATCATCAGCAAGGGCCATGTCGTGGCCGTCGACACGCCCGACAACCTGACGGCGCGGCTCCGCGGCTCCGAGACGATGTATTTGCAGGTGGAGGCAGGCGGCGCCGACGTGGGTGCCGCGATCTCGCTCGTCCCAGGCGTCACCCGGATCGTCGAAGCCGATCGGCGCGACGGTCATGCGGGCTACGAGGTGGCCAGCGAACAGGGCCGGGACATCCGCCGGGAACTGGCGCGTGTGGTGGTGAACAGCGGTTGGGGGCTCCTCGAACTGCGTCCGATGCGGATGAGCCTGGAGGAGATCTTCCTGTCGCTCACGACCGAAGAAAGCGCGGCCGCCGGCGGCGTGGATGTCGTCGACGCAGACAATGCCGACGGTGCCGGGCCGGCCTCCGAGGAGGCAATCAATGAATAACGTCCTCGCAATCGCACACAAGGAACTACGCTCGTATTTCGCGTCGCCGATCGCGTACGTGGTGATCGGCCTGTTCGCGCTCCTCTACGGCTACTTCTACGCCGTGATGCTGCAGTACTTCGTCCGCGCGGGCATGAACATGACGCCGATGATGGGGCAGCAGGCGCTCAACATCAACCAGGACATGCTGCGCCCGGTTCTCCAGAACGTCACCGTGCTGCTGCTCTTCGTGCTGCCGGCCATGACGATGCGGACCTATTCGGAGGAGCGGCGGTCGGGGACGATCGAGCTGCTGCTCACCTCCCCGGTGACCGACTGGCAGGTGGTGCTCGGGAAGTACCTCGGGGCGATGACGCTCTACCTCGTCATGCTGTCGGTGACGCTGATCCATCTGGCGGTGCTGTTCGTCTACGGTTCGCCGGAGGTGAAGCCGCTCTTCGCGGCGTATCTCGGCCTCCTCCTCCTGGGCGGGACGTTCCTGTCGGTGGGGCTCTTCATCTCGACGCTGACCACCAACCAGATCGTCTCCTACATCGTGACCTTCTCCGTGTTCCTGCTCCTCTGGGTGATCAACTGGTTCGGCAGCTTCTCGAGCGGGATGCTGGCCGATTTCACGTCGTATCTGTCGATCGTCGAGCACTTCGACGACTTCTCGAAGGGTGTCATCGACACGACGCACATCATCTACTACCTGAGCATGATCACCTTCGGTCTGTTCCTGACCGCCAAGTCGGTCGACTCTGAACGGTGGCGCGGCTAATGGGCACTCGCATCTTCAACATCATCAGCTGGATTGGCATCGCGCTCGTCATGGGCGCGGTCGGCATCCGCTTCGGCATGCCGGCCCAGGAGCAGTACGCCACGTACCTCGCGTGGGCCGGACTCGCCTGCGTCGGCGTCTACATCCTGAGCCAGTGGC
>JBFXAT010000002.1:0-143158 GCA_050183995.1 Vicinamibacterales bacterium | reverse complement strand
GCCGGCGAACATCGCGTTGTGTACGAGCGCTTCTACGAGCGGTGCCGGCCGCTGATCGATCGCAGCGCGGGCCGCGTCCTGTCGGTCGGGCTGCTGAAGGACCCGCAGACGCTCGCGAACTTCTATGCGCTCTGCGACGTCCTCGCGCTGCCGAGCCGCTCCGACTGTTTCGCGCTGGTGCAACTCGAGGCCATGCTGTCGGGCACGCCGGTCGTCGCCAGCGACGTCCCGGGGGCGCGCGAGGTGGTGCTGCGAACGGGCATGGGCCGCCTGGTGCCCGCCGGCGATCCATCCGCGCTCGCCAGCGGCCTCCTCGAGGTGCTTCGCGATCCCTCGCGCTTCATCCGCCCGCGCGCGGCGGTCGAAGCCGCGTACTCGCACGACCGCTCCGTCGAGGCGTTCGAAGCCGTGATTGCCAGTCTGGCGGAGCGCAGGTGACGACGATGGATTCGGCGGCCCTCGATCGTCTGCTCGCCGCTGATCTCGATCCGGCCAACAGGCGCCGACTGCGCGTCGCGCTGGAGTGGCTGAACCCGAAGCGGACCGATCGCGTCCTCGACTGCGGTTGTGGACTGGGCTGGTCGCTCGTCGTGATGGGCGCCGCATGCCCGTGCCGGCTCGTCGGCATCGACGTCGACCCGCGGCGCCTGGCACACGCTGCCGAAGTGTGCGGCCGTACGACACCGTTGGCCGCGGCGTCAGCAGCCGCGCTCCCGTTCCCGGACGGCTCGTTCGACGCGGTCCTCATAACGGAGGTGCTCGAGCACATCGAGGACGATCGACGCGCCCTGCGCGAGGTCGTCCGCATCGTCAAGCCGGGAGGGCTGGTCGCGATCACCGTTCCGAATGTGCGCTATCCCTTCTGGTGGGATCCGGTGAATCGCATCAGAGAGTGGCTCGGGCTGTCGCCCGTCCGCCAAGGATTCTTCGGAGGCATCTGGACCGACCACGTGCGGCTCTATTCGCGCGACGACATCACCACGCTGGCCGCCGACGCCGGGCTCGCCGTCGATGACGTGCGGATGATTCCTGGCATCGGCCTGCCCTTCGCGCACAATCTGCTGTACGGACTGGGCAAGTGGCTCGTCCTCAATGGCGTCCTTGTCCGCGCCAGCCGCTTCAGCCATCGGCAGCAGCCCGCCACCCGCATGCACCCCCTGCGCTGGCCGTTTCTTCTGGTTGCTGCCCTGGATCGGCTCAACGACCGCCGTCGCGACGATGAGGAACCGTCGGTGTCGATCGCGGTGGCGGCGCGCAAGCCACGATGATGCCGGCGCCGCCGACGGCCGCTCGTGACGGAAGGCGGTGTTCGCGCCGCACCGTCTTGGCGCTGGCGCTGATTCTGATCGCCGCCGCTGCGCTGCGTCTGCATGGTGTGAACTGGGACGAAGACCAGCATCTTCATCCCGACGAGCGCTTTCTCACCATGGTCGTCGGGGCGACACGCTGGCCTTCGAGCCCGGGCGAGTATTTCGACGAAGCGCGATCCCCGCTGAACCCGAGAAACGTCGGATTCCCGTTCTTCGCGTATGGCACCTTGCCGACGACCGCCGCCAAGGCCCTCGGTCTCCTGACCGGGCTGACGGGCGATGACGAGATGACCCGCATCGGGCGCGTGATGAGTGCGACCGCCGACCTGGTGACGTTGCTGCTCGTCTTCGTCATTGCGCGGAGGTTGTATGGGGATGAGCGGATCGCGCTGATCGCCGCTGCTCTCTACGCCGCGGCCGTTCTCCCGATTCAATACGCGCACTTCTTCGTCGTGGATCCGTTTGCCACGCTCGCGATCGCGGCCGCCGTGGCATGGCTCATCGATGCCGAGCGACGCGGACAGCTGACGTCGTTCGCGCTGTCCGGTGCAGCTGTTGGCGCCGGCCTGGCGTGCAAGGTGCCCGTCGCGACGTTCCTGCTCGTCATCGCCGCTGCCGCCGTCCGAGCGGGGGCGCCGGCGGGGTGCGCGAGCGCCTGGTGGCGCGTGGCGGTCCAACGCATCGCTGCAGCATGCGTGGCAGCGGCCATCGTCTTCAGAGTGGCTGAGCCGTCGGCGTTCTCCGGCGTGTTCGCACTCAGCAGCCGTTGGCTCGGGAACCTCGCGGATGTCTCCCGGCTGATGTCCGGCGCGATCGACTTTCCTCCCTCGATCCAATGGGCAGGGCGGACCCCGTTCCTCTTTCCGCTGCGCCAGATGGTCGTGTGGGGCCTGGGCCCGCCCCTCGGTATCGCCGCGTGCGTGGCGGTGCTGGCGGCCGCATGGCGGCTGGTACGCGGCCGCGATTCACGGCAGATGGTGCCGGTGCTGTGGACGATCATCCTCTTCGCGCAGCAGGGCGGTCAGTTCGTCATGGCAGGCCGATATCTGCTGCCGATCTACCCGATGCTCGCCGTGCTCGCGGCCTGGTTGCTCGTGCACGTCGTCGACATGGCGGCGCGTTCCAGACGCGCGCTGTTCCGTCGCGCTGCGGCCGTGCCCGTCGTCCTCGTGGTGGCGGCGACGATGATGTGGGCGGTGGCGTTCACCGCGATCTATCGGCGGCCGCATTCCCGCGTCGATGCGTCGCGCTGGCTGTACGAGACGATCGCGCCCGGTACGGCGATCGCCGTCGAACCGTGGGACGACCGCCTGCCTCTCCGCGTCGGCAACCGGGGGGCCGAGCGGTTCGCCTATGTCGAGCTCGTGCAGTATCAGGATGAAACGCCGGCCAAGCTCGACGCGCTCGTCGGCCAGCTCGACGTGGTGCAGTACATCGTGCTCTCGAGCGATCGCCTCTCGGACAGCATTCCGCGGATGCCCATGCGGTATCCGTTGTCGTCCAAGTACTACCGCCTGCTGGTGTCCGGCGAGCTCGGGTTCGATCGTGTCGCCGAGTTCTCGTCGTACCCCTCGCTGGGTCCGTTCCACCTGCCCGATCACTCCGCCGAAGAGTCGTTCTCGGTGTACGACCACCCGCGGGTGCGGGTGTTTCGAAAGACGCACCGGTGGAGCGCCGGTCGCGCGCGGCAGCTGCTGGGCGACGTCGACTGGCGCTCGGTGGTGACGCTCTCTCCTGTGGCGGCGCGAGCCTACTCGCGTGGGCTCGATCTGACCCGGGAAGAGCGTGCCGCGTTCCGCGCGGGCGGAACGTGGTCGGAGCTCTTTCCTGCCGGCGCGCTCGGGGGTCGGTGGCCGATTGCCGTCTGGTACCTCACGGTCCAGCTGTTGGGGCTTGCCGCGTTCCCGATCGTGACGCTCGCGCTTCGTGGGCTTCCGGATCGCGGATGGTTGTCGTCGAAGGCGCTCGGGTTGCTGTTGGTCTCCTGGGGGGCGTGGCTGCTCGCGAGCCTGCGCTGGATCGAGTTCGGCCGCGGATCGCTGATCCTCGTACTCGCCGGCCTCGCATGTGCCGGTTGGGTGGGCGCTCTCCGGTCGCGCGTGCCGCTGCTGCCACGCGGCGCCGACGGCTCGCCCCGCTGGCGCCTGATCGTAGGGGAGGAACTACTGTTCGCGCTGGCGTTCGGCCTCTTCCTCGTGATCAGGGCCGGCAACCCCGATCTCTGGCATCCGAACATGGGCGGCGAGAAGCCCATGGACTTCGCGTACTTGAACGCCGTCGTCCGCTCTGGCTACTTTCCGCCGTTCGATCCGTGGCTGGCTGGCAGCACGATCAACTACTACTACTTCGGGTTCGTGCTGATGGCGGCTCTGGTGAAGCTAACCGCCGTCGTCCCACAGGTGGCGTACAACCTTGCCGTGCCGACCGTGGCCGCGTTCAGCGCCGCCGGCGCCTTCACCGCTGGACACGCCCTCGCGAGCGCGTGCCTGCCGGCACACCGGCCTGGTCGAGATGGACTGGTCAGCATCCCCGTCGTGAGCGGAGTCTGCGCTGCGGTGTTCCTCACGATGATCGGGAATCTTGGCGAGGCGCGGGTCGTGTGGCGCGCGCTGACCGGACCGCTGCGCGTCCCGAACTGGGTCTGGTATTGGGATGCGACCCGGATCGTGCCGCACGCGCCGGCTGAGCCGCCACCCATCACCGAGTTTCCCTTCTTCACGTTCCTGTACGGCGATCTGCACGCGCACATGCTTGCGCTGCCGTACATGTTGGCGGTGCTCTGTTGTCTCGCGGCCGCGGTCGCGCCGCGCGGCGAACGCGCACCGCGGCGGCTCTCCACCGCGTGGATGCTGCTGACGGCGTTGCTCCTCGGCGTGCTCGCCGCGACCAACACCTGGGACTACCCGACGTCGATCGTCCTGGTCGTGTCGGCGCTGGGCACCCGGCTCTGGCGTGACGGGCGGTTCACTCGATCCGCACGCGCGGCATCGATCGCGCTGGCCGTCCAGGCGATCGTGTTGGTGGTGCTGGGCCGGATCCTCTTCGCTCCCTTCTTCGCGCGCTACGCATCTGCATTCGGAGGCGTCGCGCTCTGGCACGGCAGTCACACGACCCCGGCGGCTTACGCACTGGTCCACGGCTTCTTTCTGTTCGTTCTCGCTTCCGCCGGCGTGATGGCGGCGGTCCGGCGGTCAGCCGGCTGCGCGATCCGGTTGCGGACGCTCGATCGCGCACCATCGGCCGTCGATGGTGATCGCGACAGGGCGGCGGCCGCCGCCCTCATTGCCAGCTGGATCGTCGTCGGCTGGCTCTTGACCGTCGTCGTCGAAGTGTTCGTGCTCGCGAACGACGTGGGACGCATGAACACCGTGTTCAAGCTCTACTTTCAGGTGTGGAGCCTGTGGGCCGTTTCCGCCGGAGTTGCGATGGCGTGGCTGGTGCGCGCTCACCGATCACGATCGCGTGGCGCGCCGCCTCTGCTTGATCGTGCGTGGCTGGCCGCCTTGGCGCTCATCGCGGGTGTGACCGTTGCGTATCCTGTGCTCGCGACCGGCGCCCGCTGGCGGGATCGCTTCGAGCAACGCGGCTTCGGGCTCGACGGTCAGGCCTACATGAAATCGGCGACGCACGTCGAGAGCGGACGGACCCTCAGTCTTGCGTCCGACCTGGAGGGGATCGAGTGGCTGCGCTCGTCGGTGCGAGGCACGCCGGTGATCGCCGAGGCGCATACGCCAGAATACCGGTGGGGCGCTCGGATCAGCACCAACACCGGCCTGCCGACGATCCTCGGCTGGAGCTGGCATCAGAGGCAGCAGCGCCCGATGTTGCCGGCGAACGTGATCGCCAGGCGGGCGGACGACATCAGGGTCCTGTACGCAGACGCCGATCCGGATCGCGCGATGGAGATCCTGCGGAGATACGAGGTCGACTTCGTGTACGTCGGCGCGCTGGAGCGCGCACTGTACCCGCCCGAGGGGCTCGGGAAGTTCGACGCGGATTCCGCACGGTGGCCCGTCGCCCATCGCACCAGAGACCTCACGATCTACCGGGTGGCCCACTGATGCCCACGAACGTCGCGCGGCGGAGCCGGCGCGCAGGATGTGCGGCGTGCTAGCGGACACGCTGCTCTGGTTCGCCGCCCTCGAGGTCCTCTCGTGGTCAGCCCTGGTGATCGCATGGCCCCTGTGGGCCTCCTGGCCCGATCGCGGGCTCGGACTGTCCAAGTGCGCCGGTCCGCTGTTCCCGGCGATCGTGATGTGGCTGTTGTGTGCGATGGGCTTCGCCGCGCTGGCGCCGGTCGCTACCCGCCTCCTCGCCGCCGCCATCATCGTCTCGGCGCTCGTCGCCACCATCGTTCGCAAGCGCGACTTCCCGGATGCGTGGCGCACGCATCGGAAGGCGTTCCTCGTCGTCGAATCCACATGGCTCGCGGCATCCGCCGCGTTCGTCGCGCTGCGCGGCCTTTCGCCGGCGATCGTCGGCGGTGAGAAGCTGATGGACTTCGCATTCCTGAATGCCGCGATCCGGTCATCGTCTCTTCCCCTGCACGATCCCTGGATGGGCGGCGTTGCCGCCCGCTATTACTACTTCGGGTACCTGCCATGGGCGGCGATGAGCAAGGCGCTGGTTGTCGCCCCGGCGGTCGCGTACAACCTTGCGGTGGCGGCGATCGCCGGGAGCGTCGCCGCCGCGGTCTGTTCGATCGTCGCGCGTCTCTCCCGGCAGTGGTGGGCGGCGACGGCATCGGCATTCGCGCTCGTACTGGCCGGAACGCCGGCCGGCGCGAGGCAGTTCGTCGCGCAGGGGGGGTACGACTCCTGGGCACCGACGCGGGTCATACCGGGAACGATCAACGAGTTCCCGTTCTTCACGTTCTTCTGGGGCGATCTCCATCCGCACCTGCTGGCGATGCCGAACCTGCTGCTGTTCGTGGCGCTCGTCATCGCCGCGCTCCTGGAGCCGTCGTCGCGACGGATTCATCTCGCCCGTGCGATGCTCCTCGGCACCGCAGCAGGGGTTGCCGCGATCACGTCGCCGTGGGACCTTGCGCCCATCGCGATCGCGGGTAGCGTGCTGCTGATCGTCCGTTGGCGAACGGACGGTCCGCAGCCGGCCGCCGTTGCCCTCGCTACGGCCGGTGGCGCCGCGTTGGTTGTCGCCGCTCCGGCGCTCGCGCGCGCGCCGGCGGCGACCGTACACATCGGATTGGCCTCGATGCACAGCCCGATCGGCGCGTTCGTTCTCGTTCAGGGCCTGTGGATCCTGCCAGCTGCAGCCTATGCGGTTGCGGCGATCGCTCGAGATCGTTCCGGGCGTCGCCTCGCGCTCGCGGCCGCATCCGGTCTGATCGTTGCGATGGCGACTCGAAGCGTCACGCCGTCCCTCCTCGCGGTGCTCCTCGTGGTCTGCTGGCGCATGGCGCCACGCCGCGTCGACGCCGCGTGGACCTGTTCCGCAGTGGCGATCGCGCTTCTCCTGTTGGCAGAGCTGTGTTTCGTCGACGATGTGTATGGGCGCGAACTGGAGCGAATGAACCTGGTCTTCAAGCTTCATCTGCACGCTGCGATTCTGCTCGCGCTGGCCTGGTGGGTGTGCATGCGCGACGCCTGGGCCATCGCGTCTGGCAGCGTGCGGACGGTTGTCGCGACGGTGGCTGTCGTGGCGTGCGCGTCGTGCGTGGTGTTCCCGGTACGTGCGACCGCGACCGCGTACCGCGATGCGGAGGGGTGGACGCTGGACGGCGCTGCACGCCTCGCGCGCACGCGTCCGGGAGACGCGGCCGTGCTGCGGTATCTCGCCAGTCGGAAGGACGATCGGATCGTACTGCTCGAGGCGACGGGCCCGCCCTATTCGTGGGCCGCGAGAATCTCCTCGTACAGCGGAGTTCCGGCGATCCTCGGGTGGGCGAACCACGAGCGGGTGTGGCGCCGCGACGATCAAGCTCGCGCCGAGATCAATCGCCGTGCGGGCGATGTGCGCCTCGCCTACGAAGGTGATGCCGACGCGGCGGCCGGAGTACTCGAGACGTACGGCGTCTCTTTCGTCGTGGTCGGCGACTACGAACGTCAGGCCTACCCGGGTGCCGACTTCGCGAAGTTCGAGCGGCTCGGCCGGCGTGTGGTCGACGTAGCCGGCACGCGGCTCTTCGCCATCGACCGCGCGCGGACACGGCCATGAACAGGCGCGGCACGTGGTGGGTCGTCGTGGCCTTGCTCGTGACGCTGGCGTGCTGGACGCGTTTCGCCGAACTGGGGACGCGCAGCTTTCACCACGACGAAGCCGTGCACGCGTGGATCGCCCATGACCTCGCACGCGGGGCCGGCTACCACTACGACCCCACGTATCACGGCCCGCTCCTGTACCACCTGGAAGCCATCGTCTTTCGCGTCGCCGGCGCCGGAGACGTGCAGGCGAGGGCGGTCGCCGCAGCGTGCGGGGCCGCGCTGGTCGTGTTGCTGGCGGTGTTGCTGCGTCCGATGTTCGGAGGGCCGGTAGCGGTGGTGGCGGCGACGCTCGCGCTCGCGTCGCCGGCGTTGACGTACTACTCGCGGTTCGACAGCCACGACGCGCTCATCCTCGTGTTCACCCTCCTGATGCCGGCCGCACTGGTGCGCTATCGTTCGACCGGTCTGATCTGGTTCGCGGTGGCCGCGAGCCTGGCGATCTGCACCAAGCTCAACGCCTATTTCGTCATCGGCGCTCTTGGCAGTTACGCGATGCTCCGCGTGGCGTACGGGCGTGTTCGTGAACGGCCCAGCGGCGCGATCGAACTGCTGGTTCGCGATCCGTACTATGTGGCGATCGCCCTCACGACCGGTGCGATCGTGCTGGCGCTGCTGTCCGTCACGTCGGCTATTCACCTCTACCGGGCAGGCGGGCGTTCGGTCATCTCGGCTGCCGGTGGAGCGTGGCTGTCGCTGCTCGGAGACGGGTTCGCTTACTGGTGGAGCGCTCACCAGGGCGGCCGGCTCGGCGGCCCGTTCTATTTCTATCTTCCGATCCTCGCGATCTACGAGCCGGTGGTTCTCGCTGGAAGTCTCGCGGCGCTTGCCTGGTACATGCGGCGGCGTGCGGCCTTTCTCGCGGCGCTCGCCGGCGTATGGGCGTTCGAGTCCGTCGCGGTCGCGTCGATCCAGGCGTCGCTGGGCAATCCAGACGTGCTGCACGGCGCGCGGTACGTGCAGTTGCCGGCGCTCCTCCTGGCGTCCGCGTGGCTCCTGGCGGGGGTCTGGACCACGATCTCGTTGTGGGAGGATCGCCGCGAGCTCCTCGCATGCTGGGTCTGGCTGGTCGTGACGCAGGTCGTGTTGTATTCGTACGCCAACGAGAAGGTGCCCTGGCTCGTCGTCCACTTGCTGTTGCCGGGAATCGTCGTGACGGCGTGCCTGCTGATCGACGCGTGGAACGCCGCCGGCAGCCGGCGGCGGCGTCTCGTCGTGGTGGGCGTGGTCCTGCTCCTCGAAGGCGTGAGCCTACGGGCATCGTGGATCGTGAACACGCGCAATCGCAGCAACCTGGCCGAACCCCTGCTGCAGGTCGACTACACCGAAGACGTCGATCGGGTCGTGCAGATCGTGGCTGCGCAGGCGGCGCGGTCGCCGGAGCGGCCTGTCGCGATCGTGGAGGGTGCCGCGCAGTGGCCCTTCGGGTGGTATCTGCGCGACTTCGACGTGCGTTACACGTCAGACGCGATCGGCGCTCCCGCGTCCGCGCCGATCCTGGTTCGTGCTGCGCGCCCAGGGCGCGGGTCGCCGGGCCCTGGCTACGCTCGACAGGCTCTACGGTACTACGCCTGGACTACGTGGATTCGCAACGTCGAACGCGGTGACATCCGCGGACTGACCCACTTTCTCCTGTACCACGATCGGTGGGGCCAGGCGGCAGGCGTGGCGTTCGAGCTGTGGCTGAGGAGCGACGTCGCGGCTCGATTGGCCGCGACGCCGGACTCTCGGCTGTCACTGCGCGTTGCGGCGCTGGATTGACGCGAGATATTCGAGGATCGAGGCGATTCGTCCGCGCACGGCCTCTTCGCTGCGTCCGCCGTGCATGGATCTGAACGCATCGCCCCAGACCGGCATGTCCCGGTCCCCGTGTGCTTCGACGTCGCGGCCATCGACGATCCGGCGCATCCGTTCGAGAGGGAAGAGGCCGTCGTTGGCCAGTGCGAGCCCCGTGATGTCCGGCGGTTTCCGGCGCATCGCGGCAGCCGCGGGGCCGTTGCCGACGCCGGAAGTGCCGTGGCAGCTCGCGCAGTATGTGTAGAAGAGCTGCTGCCCTTCACTGTGCTGCATCGCGTCCTGTCCGGCGGCTTCGAACCGCTGCTGCGCCAGGCCGGCGAAGGCGCCGACGCACAACGCGGCAACGGCCACGCGCGCGACGAACGCTCCGATGGTGGTGGGTCTCATGGTTGCCTCGCTGTTCTCACGCCGCGGACTGCGACTGTACGCGCTTCTGCACCGAAACGGAAACGGGAATCCCCTGGCGAATGCTGGCCGTCACGGTGCAGAAGTCCTCGAACAGCGCCTCGCAACGCTGGAACGCGGGAGCGTCGGACGCCAGTTCCGGCGTGATCGCGACGTCGATACCGACGATTCTGAGCCGGCCCCGGTCGTTGCGAGCGACGTTGGTCGTCACGGCCGCGCTGATGCCGATCGGCTCGATGTGAGCCCGGCGAAGGCAGAACGCCAGGCTCGCCGCGAGGCAGTTGCCGACGGCGGCCGCGAGGACCGCGGCGGCGTTGGGCCCCTCGCCGCCCCCGAGAGGTGCCGGTTCGTCGCAGATCATCGTGGGCGTGTGCCGGACGTCCTCGAAGCGAACGAGGAATGCGTATCCCTCTTTCAACTCGATCGAAACGCGCTGCGACTCGAGATGCGACATCGTCTGGCTCCTCCCGGCGTGAATCGCGTGTGCTCGAGTCAAGGCAAGGGCGGTGCCGGGGCTGGATCGCGAGTTCTCCCCAAAGTTGGCCAGGGCTCCGGCACGCGCCTGCGGAGGAGTTCTCGGCGGTGGGAACTTGTTCACAGCGCAAGCCCGTCCCGCCGGCAACAGTCGGACACCTTCCCGGCAGCAGTCTTGCTCGCGTCGAGATCAGACGTGACAGGATGCGCACCGTGCCCGAGTTCGCAGGCGCGCGTGCGTCAAGCCGTGCTGGCTGCTTCCTGCGCAAAGGGGGAATCGATGTCCACGAACGATGCTCAAAAGCGCTTGATCGACGGATTGAACGAAGACCTTCGCGGCGAGTTCCAGGCCGTGATCATGTACCGCCTGTACGCCAGCATGGTGCAGGGGCCCTATCGCCAGGAACTGCGGAGCTTCTTCGCGGCGGAGATCCCCGAAGAGCTGGGGCACGCGCAGATGCTGGCTGACAAGATCACGGCTCTCGGCGGTACGCCCGCCTCCGAGCCCTCTCCTGTGACGGTCGTGATGGACGCGAAGGCCATGCTGGAGGCGGCTCTCGAGGCCGAGGTCCAAACGATCGAACGGTACGTGGCGCGCCGGCAGCAGGCAGAGGAGGCGCGTGAATTCGGATTGGCCGCCGAGTTCGATGGGGTCATTGCGGACGAAACGAGACATCGCGACGAGCTCCGGCTCATGCTGGCCCGGTGGCCGTGACGCGCCTCGGCGTGCAGGTGGTCAGGGTGCCATGAGTCGGCCCACGGGCCGAAGAATCGGCAGACGATCGGCAATCGACTTGACGATGACGAGCATGGGGACAGCGAGCACGGTTCCCCATGCTCCCCAGACCCAGGTCCATAGAAGCAGTCCCAGGAACACTGCAAGGGCGCTCATCCGCTCCACCTTGCCCATGAGCGGGGGAGTGAGCAGCCACCCCTCCAGTGACGTGATCACGATCGCCGCGCCGGACATCTCGAGCGCCTGCGTCACGCCGCCGCCCTGGACCAGCCCGACTGCGAACAGCCCGCCGGAGACCACCACGGGTCCGAAATACGGAATGGAGTTGAAGATCCCCGCGAGCATGCCCCACATGGCCGCCTGCTCGACACCCATCCATCTCAGCATGAGCCAGGTCGCCAGGCCGACCACGACCGCGGTGAACAGCAGCACGAGCAGGTAGCGCTGAATGCTGGTGTTGATCTCGTCGATGATCGTCGCCGTCGTCCTGCGATCGTCCGCATCCGGTCCCATGATCTCGATGATCCGGTTCCTGACGTGCCGCCCCGAGAGCAGAAGGAAGAACACCAGGAAGACGATCACGACCACGTTGCCGGCAAAGGAGAGAACGGCGCTGACCGCGCGTTCGAGCATGGATCCGCTCACCTGGCCTGCCATGCTGGGTGGGGAGGCTCCTGGCGGCGCGCCTTCCGCTGATGCCGCGTCCGGTGCAGCGCCTGGCCAGGTGCCGCCCGCCGACGTCGTGCCGCCTCCCGATGTCCCGCTCGCCGCGAGGGCCGCGTTCGACGATGCCTGCGCCGACGATCTGTGCGCGCCTGCCGGCGAAGCCGATGCCGGTCCGAGCTCGGACGTGACGAGCGCTCTGGCGCGCGCGACCGCCCGTGGGAGCGCGTCCACCAGACGCGAGGCGTCCTTTCGAAGCGCGTAGGCGCCGCTGGCAATCGCTCCGAGCACCGCGAGCATCACCACGGCGGAGGCGACGATACGAGGCACTCGCCGTCTCTCGAGCCAGACGACGAGCGGGTCGAGCGCGTAGCTGATGAGGACCGCGAGCGCGATTGGAATGAGCAGGGTGCTGGCCGTGCGGAGAAACCAGATCGAGCCGAGCGCCACGAGTATCCAGATGCCGATCGAGATCGAACGGGATGCTCCCGCAGGGCCAGCCATGGTGGCTCCGACGTCCAAGATCGGTGCCGACCTCGTCCACCGCCACCACCATCACCACCGCCCGCCGCCACCGCCCACTGCCACCGCCCTCTGCCGCCGCGCCGCTCCAGGACTGCGGGCGCGCCGCGCGCACGGCACCATCGCGCCGCCATTTCCGTGGCCGGCGCCTCAGCCGTCACGCGGTCGAGGGTGCCGTGCCGTCCGATCTGTCTCTGTCGTCGAAGATCGGCAGCAGTGCGGCCGCCTCGCGTCGAATCTCGTCCATGGGCATCGACCCGTCCAACGTGCACCAGGTGAGGGCGCCACGATCCTGGGCGATCTGCAGGCGCAGCACGGCGGCGTCTGCGTCGGACGCATCAGGTCCACGCGATTCCAGCCGGCGCAGCAGGATTGCGGGCGGTGCGTCGAGCCAGAACCCGTGGAACGGCACGCCGGCACCACGCGCGATCGCTTCGACCGCCTCCCGATCATCGGGCCTGAGAAACGTGGCGTCGACGATGACGGCAGAGCCGCCGCGCAAGGCGGTTGCGGCCCGCTCGGCCAGCCTGGCGTAGACCTTCTCGTTGACCGGCATCTTGTACGCATCCGCTCCGAGACGCGTCGTGTCCGGCACCCCGCTGATGGCCTTTCGCACCTCGTCGCTCCTGATCACGATCGCGCCGGGTACGGCGCCGAGCATCGGCGCGATCGCACGCGCGAGGGTCGACTTGCCCGATCCCGACAGCCCGCCGATGGCGGCCAGGCATGGCGGGGGCGGGTGGAGCAGTTGATCGGCCATCGCGAGGTACTCACGCGCCGCAGCCTCCAGGGCGCGCGCACGGTCCGGTGTGGTCTGCACCCGCGCCGATGTGGCGCTCGTCTTGGCCCGAACCGCCGCGCGGCAGGAGAGGAACAGCGGCATCAGTCCGATTCCGTCGAAGTCGCCCGCCGCGGACAGGTACTGGTTCCAGACGGCGTTCGCGTGTGCGGGCATTCCGCGCCGCCAGAGATCCATCAGGAGAAACGCCAGGTCGTACAGCACGTCGATGCACGCGATCTCGTCGTTGAACTCGACACCGTCGAACAGTGTCGGCCGCCCCTCGTGCATGACGATGTTGCGGAGGTGGAGATCGCCGTGGCAATGACGGACGAAGCCGCACTCGCGGCGTGCGTCGAGGAGCGGCGCCGAGGCGTCGATCGCCGCCCAGGTGGCGGCGGTCACGAGCTCGACCGAGCCGTGATCGAGGATGCCGGGACCGAACTCGCGCAGGCCTGCCGCATTCCCGTCCGCGACCCAGCGCATGCCCGCAAGGCCGCCGTGGTCGCGGCGGGGGACGGCCGTGCGATGGAAGCTGGCGATCGCGGACGCCAGCGGCGCCATGACCGCCAGATCCAGGCGACCTTCCTCGGCCAGCCTGTCGAGCAGCGCGTGCTCGTCGAACCTGCGCATCTCGACGACCCAGTCGACCGGTGAGCCCGATCCGCCGAGTGCGAGCGAGCCGTCGGCCTGACGGGTGACGGCGACGACGCCCAGGTACAGCGACGGTGCCGTGCGGCGATTGAGCCGCACTTCTTCCTCGCAGAGCGTCTTGCGCCGATCGACCGTCGAGGCGTTCACGTAGTCGAACAGCACGGCCCGCTTCAGCTTCCACGCACGCGCGCCGGCGAGGAACACGATCGAGATGTGCGTCTCGATGCGCTCGACGGTGTTGCCGCCGTGGGTCGACGGCGCCGCAAGCAGCTCGATGACTGGCGTCTGATCTTCCGTCGTGGTCATACCTGAGCTCCGCGTCGTCCTGATGCCAGCTTGCCTCGTTTCGCCTCCGGGCGTGACGCGAAAAGGACGGACGTCCTCACCGCACCCGGATCAGAAGCTGAAGCGGATGCCGCCGTTCACGTTCCGGCCTTCGAGCGGGCTCCATGCATCGACGGCCCACCGGCCATCGGCGCCGCGCGCGGGCCTGAGAAGCGGGTTCCAGCTGGTCTGACGAACATTCGTCAGATTCTCGCCGTTGATGAACAGGCGCATCGGGCCGACCCGCCGTTCGACGAGTGCGCCGACGATGACGTATGGGACGGAGAAGTCGCGGTAGGGGTTCTCCTCCAGTCGCTGCCGGCCGGTCACGTAGAACTCGAGGCCGGCCCGGCCGATGTCCTCGCGCTCCCACATGGCGACAATGCCCACGCTGTGGCGGGGCGTGAGGGGAACATCCTGCCGGACGCCGCCGTCGGATTCCCGGGCGTGGACGTATGTGTACGTGCCAGTCAGCGCATACGGCGCACGGCGCATCGTGCCCAGCAGCTCGATGCCGACGTTCAGTGTCGGATCGGAGAGGTTGCGCAGCACATAGACGGGCGATCGGTCCACGCGCACGGCGTTGGCGATGCGCGACGCGAACAGCGTGGCGGTGTAGGAGAAGACGCCCTGCCGGCGGGTGAGGTCGAACGACGCGCTGCGCCCCCGTTCCGCCTCCAGCGGCCGGCGAACGACGAGACCGGCGAGTCCGGCGGCTTCCGTGTCCTCCGTGATGGGCGTCGGGGCGAAGAATCCTCCGCCGGCCGACAACCGGCCGATCCAGCCGCCTCTCCGCACGCGCGCCGACACACGCGGGCTGACGAAGGTCCCGTATTCGCTGTGGAGGTCGATGCGCCCGCTCGCTGAAATCGCCAGTGACGAGTTCACGTCGACATCGTATTGACCGAACAGCCCGGGCACGGTGTAGGCATAGTCCATTGCCGGCAGATCTCGCGCAGCGTACACGTCGCGCTGGAAGGCAAGGCCGGCGATCCAGCCGTGCGGGCCCGACGCGCCGCGCATGGCGATCTCGGCGAACGTCGTAGCGTGGCGATCGCGTTCGCGGCGATCGCCGAACCTGTGCTGGTGGTGCTGGCGGTTGAACGCCGCCCGCGCCGTCACGACGTACCGGCGGCGAACCAGGAACTGGGCGACCGCGCCCGAGTCGTACCGCTTCGTGTCGAGCGATTCGACGTGGGGCCGCCCGGTGGCCGGCAGGCTGCGTCCCTCGACGGTTCCGCCCGTGCGCGATTCGCCGGTGAACCCCGCAGTGGCGAAGAACGTGTTCCCCGCGCCGTTCTCCCAGAACAGCCGCGGTCTCACCACCGCACGCTCGTAGCCGGGAAGGTCGGCCCAGCCGTCTCCGCTCACGTCGTTGATCGACTGCCAATGCCCTCCGGCGAGCAGCGTGCCGCTCCAGCCGCCGGAAAGCGGACCCGAGAGGAAGGTGGTGGCGTCGGTGGCTCCGAGCACGGACCGGTTGATCAGAAGCTCGCGCTGCGCCCGCCCGGACGGGCGCCGGGAAGCGAGATTGATGACTCCGCCCATCGCGCCTGCACCGTAGAGCGCCGAGGCCACGCCCTTGATCACCTCGACCTGTCCGAGATCCATCGGCGGGATCTGCAGCAGGCCGAGACCGGCCACGTCGCCGAAGAGCGGCAGGCCATCGGAGAGCACGCGCGTGTAGCGGCCGCGCATCCCCTGGATGCGGACGCTCGCGGCGCCGAGCGACGGCGAGGTCGCCTGCACGCGCATCCCGCCCATCTCGTTGAGCATCATGACGATGTCGCCGGGAGTCATCATCATCTTCTCTTCGATCTCCTCGCGCGGCAGGACTTCGACCCGCATCGCCTGGTCCTCGACGCGCCGCTCGTTGCGCATCGCGCCGACGACAATCACTTCCTCCTCCAACTCGGGTTGCTCGGTGAGCTCCATCGTCAGGTCGTGTTCGCCCGCGGCGATCACCGTGAGGTCGGCCGTGTCCGGCAGAAAGCCGTCCTTCGCGGCAACCACCGTCGTCGATCCGGCGGGCAGCAGGAGCGTCGCTTCGCCTGAGTCGTTCGTCGTCGCCTCGGCGGCGCCCGCCGACACGGTTGCGCCTGCGAGCGGAACGCCATCGGAACGCACGATCACGTGGACGGCGCCCTGCTGGGCGCCGGCGCACGTCACGGCGTGGAAGAGGCAGACGAAGAGAGACCAGACGGCCACGAGCACACGCATGCACAGCCACCAGGGATCTGAAGCGGTAATCGAAACAGCGTACCGCAGTGCGCACGGATGAGGTGTGGCGGCCGGCTTGGCCGATGCGCTTGCTTCCGCCATGGGCACGCACCCGATCACCTACCTCAACGACGACCCGCCGCCGCGCCTTCGACGACGCCATCCGCACCGACAACACCACCACCCGCAGGTTTTCCGAGATCGTAGCCGGCGGGGGAGGGGGATTTGCATGAGGGCGTTTCGGTTCGAGACGACGGCCCGACACATGATGGCACCGAGTCGTGCGACGGTTCTGAAGGTGATCTGCGCGTGCGGGCTCGCGGCGAGCGCTTGCAGCGGGGTGCAGTCGTCTCTTTCGCCTGCCGGGCGCGAGGCCGGGCGCATCGCGATGCTGTTCTGGTGGATGGCCGGAGGGGCGCTCATCGCCTGGGTCGCGACGATCGCAGTCGCGCTCTACTACTACCGCCGATCTCCGCACGCCCGGGATCGTCGACGCGACCGCACGCTGATCATCGGCGGCGGCGTACTCGTCCCCACGATCACGCTGACGCTGCTGCTCGTGTATGGACTCGCGATGTTGCCCGACGCCGTGGCACGCGCCCCCGACGGGAGCCAGCAGGTTCTCGTCCAGGGCGAGCAGTGGTGGTGGCGCGTGCGGTACGTCGGACCGGGCGGCGACCCGATCGATCTCGCGAACGAGGTGCGTCTGCCGGTCGGCCGGGCGGTGCAGTTCCACCTCGAGAGCGACAACGTCATCCATTCCTTCTGGATACCCTCGTTGGCCGGGAAGATGGACATGATTCCCGGCCGGGTGACCCACCTCGCGATCCGGCCGACTGCGACGGGGCGGTTCCGCGGCGCGTGCGCGGAGTACTGCGGGACGTCACACGCGTTGATGGCGTTTGCCGTCGACGTGATGGACGGGGAGGCGTTCGATCGGTGGCTCGAGCATCAGGCCGAGCCGGCGTCGGCGATCGTCGAGCCGCTGGCCTCGCGCGGCGAGCGGCTGTTCCTCGAGAACGGATGCGACGGCTGCCATGCCGTGCGCGGGACGCGGGCCGACGGCGTCATCGGTCCTGATCTCACGCACGTGGGCGGGCGACGGACGTTGGCGGCCGGCATCCTGCCCAACGACCTCGAGGCGCTGCGGCGGTGGATCGCCGGCAGCGAGCGCATCAAACCTGGCGCACACATGCCGTCGTTCTCGATGCTGCCGTCCGGCGACCTGCGGGCCCTCGCCGCTTATCTGCACGCGCTCGACTGATGCCGAACGAGGCCGTGCCCATCGACGTGAGTCCGCTCGCGGACGCGCCGCCAGAAGCGCTCCGCCGCGCGCAGGAGGAGCGGCTCCTGCGTGCCTGGAAGACGCCGACGGGCTGGCGCTACTGGTCTGCGGTGAACAATTCCGCCGTCGGCCTCTGGTACACGGCGGCGACCTTCTTCTTCCTGCTCTTCGGCGGTGCCCTGGCGATCCTCATGCGGGTGCAGCTCGCCGTCGCGGACAACGACTTCTTGTCCGCAGACCTCTACAACCAGGCCTTCACGGTCCACGGTTCGGTCATGATGTTCCTCTTCGCGATCCCGGTCTTCGAAGCGATCGCGGTGATGTTCCTCCCGCAGATGCTCGGTGCGCGGGACTTGCCGTTTCCGCGCCTCTCCGCGTTCGGCTTCTGGGCCTTCCTGATTGGCGGGCTCTTTCTCGCCGGCTCGATCTTCGTCGGCGCGGCTCCGCGCGGCGGCTGGTTCATGTACCCGCCGCTGACGTCGGGCTACCAGCCGGGAATCGGTCCAGACATCTGGCTGCTCGGGTTCTCGTTCATCGAGATTGCCGCCATCGCCGCGGCTGTCGAGATGATCGTGGGCACGCTGAAGTGCCGGCCGCCCGGCATGCGGATCAACCTCATTCCGCTGTACGCCTGGTACGTGCTGGTTGCGTCGGCGATGATCCTGTTCGCGTTCCCGCCGCTCATCGCCGGCAGCCTGCTCCTCGAAGTCGAGCGCGCGTTCCACTGGCCTTTCTTCAGCCCGGCCGGCGGCGGCGACCCGCTGCTCTGGCAGCACCTCTTCTGGCTGTTCGGCCATCCCGAGGTCTACATCATCTTCCTGCCGTCGGTGGCGCTGATCGCGATGATCGTCCCGACCTGCGCGCGCACGCCGATTGTCGGGTACAGCTGGGTCGTGCTCGCCGCGATCGGCACCGGGTTCATCAGCTTCGGCCTGTGGGTGCACCACATGTTCACGACAGGCTTGCCGGGCATCTCGCTGGGCCTGTTCTCGGCGGCGTCCGAGGCGGTGGCCATACCGACCGGCGTCCAGATCTTCTGCTTCATCGCCACGATCGCCGCGGGCAGGGTCACCCGGTCCGTGCCGATGCTCTTCACGTTCGGCAGTCTGGTGATCTTCGTGCTGGGCGGACTGACCGGTGTCATGGTGGCGGTGGCGCCCTTCGATTTTCAGGCTCACGACACCTTCTTCATCGTCGGCCACTTTCACTACGTCCTGATCGGCGGCGCGCTCTTCCCGATCTTCGCCGGCTGCTACTACTTCTTCCCGCTCATCGGCGGCAAGACGCTTTCGGAGCGGCTCGGCGTGCTCGGGTTCTGGCTGGCGTTCGTTGGGTTCAACCTCGCGTTCCTGCCGATGCATCTCACGGGGCTGCGCGGCATGCCGAGGCGCGTCTTCACCTATCCCGCCGGCATCGGCCTGGATGGCCTCAACCTCGCGTCGACGATCGGCGCGGTCGTGCTGGCGTGCGGCGTCGCGGTGATCTTCGTCGACCTGCTCCGTCCGAAAGGGAAGCAGCCCTCCGCGCCGCCGAACCCGTGGAAGGCCGGCACGCTCGAGTGGCTCCAGGAGATGCCGGGCAAGCCCTGGGGGATTCGATCGATTCCGGAGATCGACAGCCGTTATCCGCTCTGGGAACAACCGGACTTCGAGCGCGACGTGCACGAAGGCCGGTTCTATCTGCCGGACGCCGAGGAGGAGAAGCGCGAGACGATCGTCACCTCGCCGATCGACGCCACTCCCGAGCAGTGTCTCAGGCTCCCAGGGCCATCGTTCATCCCGCTCGCCGCCGCGTTGGCCACGGGAGGGTTCTTCGTGCTCGGAACGTTTCACCTCTGGCGGGCCGCAGTGCTCTCGCTGGTCGTCGCCGGCGCGATCATCACCTGTTGGCTCTGGACCGGCACGGCGATCCTTCCAGAGAAGGACCGGAAGGACGTCGGGCTCGGTCTCACGCTGCCGCTGTACCGCTCCGGTCCCGCATCGGTGAGCTGGTGGGCGATGTTCATCACCATGCTCGCGCTGTTCACCGCGTTCGTCTCTCTCGTGTTCGGCTACTTCTTCTTCTGGACGATTCACGACGACTTCCCGCCGGATGCGGTCGCGCCCGCGATCGTGATCTGGCCCACGGCGGCCGCGGCGCTGGCGTGCGGCGCATGGGGTCTCGTGCTCGCGGCGCATCGCGCCAACCGCCGCGACGCCGCACGAGTGTTCTACGGCTCCGTGGCGGGAAGCGTCGTGCTGGCGATGGCCAGCGGCTGTGCGCTGCTCGCCGGTCCGGCGCTCGCCAGGCTCGACCCTGCCACGCACGTATATCCCGCCACCGTGTGGATCCTCACGGCCTGGTCCGTTGCGCACGTGCTGATCGGTGTGCTCATGCTGCTCTACTGCGCGGCGCGCCGCCTCGCCGGCCGGATGACCGCGCGCTATGACATCGACATCGCCAACGTCGTCCTCTACTGGCACTTCTGCATCGTCACCGTCGCGATCACCGCCGCCGTGATCGCTGGATTCCCCTTGGTGGCGTGAGCGATGGCGCGAACCGAACGCCCCACGGACGAGATGAACGCAAGCCTCCTGGTCCTGCCCGCCTCGCCCGTCATCTGGGCGGCGCACTTCCTCCTGTGCTACGTGACGGCGGCCGTATGGTGCGCCAAGGCGGGCACGTCCCTGCAGTCGCTCGACACGGTCCGCTGGGGGATTGCTGCCTATACCGTGGTCGCGCTGGCGGGCATTGCGGTGGTCGCCCGCGCGGGCTTCCGGGCGCACACGCTCGCCTCGCCACCGTCACCACACGACGTGGATTCACCAGAATCGCGCCATGGCTTCCTCGGGTTCGCGGCGCTCATCCTCTCTGGGCTGAGCGCCGTCGCCGTGTGCTACACGGCGCTCGCCGCGGTGTTCATCGGGAGCTGCGAATGAAGCCGTTGCACGAGCGTGCGCGTACGACGCCGGGCCCGCCGCTCTGGCTCGGCCTGTCGGCGCTTGCCGCCGTCTGGCTCGGACCCCTTCCAGCGCTCGCGCGCACGCATTTCAGCGCACACATGTCGATGCACATGGGGGTGGTCGCCGTCGCGGCTCCGCTCATCGGCGTCGCGCTCGCTCGCGGCCCGGTCGACCCGGTGCGGCGCCTGCCGCGGATCTTCTCCGCCATACCCGCTTCGCTCCTCGAGCTCGTCGTCGTCTGGACCTGGCACGCGCCCGCTCTGCATGCGGCTGCGCGTACGTCCGCAGCCGCCCTGGCTGCGGAGCAAGGCATGTTCCTGATGTCGGCTCTGCTCGTCTGGACGTCGGCGTTCGGAAGGGACCCGGGATCGCCAGGCCGCCGGGCCGGACTCGGCATCGTCGCTCTGCTGCTCACGTCGATGCACATGACGCTGCTCGGCGCGCTGATCGCGCTCTCGCCCCGCGCGCTCTTCACCCATCCCGGTCCCCTGGCGCTCGCGGCCCTCGAGGATCAACATCTCGGCGGCGCCATCATGCTGCTGGTTGGAGGGATCGTCTACCTCGTGGGAGGCCTCTGGCTATCGGCGCTCGTACTCGGCCGACCGCGCGCAGCGGACGTGAACGTTCGATGAAGCGCCCCGTGCTCGACATCGTCGCGCGGCTCGTGCTCGTCGCGTTGAGTCTGATCGGCGTGGTGGGCGTGCTCCGCGCGAAGAGGCAGGACCGGCGCCGCTGGATCAGCCTGCCTGCGCAAGAATCGCGGAGAGGCTGGATGCGGCACTGGGTGTTCGGCGCCCTCGCGGCCGTCACCGCCGGCGTGGCGGTCGCCGCCGTCGCCGTGGTGGCGGGACTGGTGCCGATCAGGGCGAGCTCCGGCCACTGGTCGACTACGGCCTGGTTCCTGAAGTTCGCGATGCGGCGTTCCGTCGCCACGCACACCATCGGTCTGTCGGTCCCGCCGCTCGACAGCCAGCTACTGGTCGTGAAGGGCGCGACTCACTACGACATCGGCTGCCGCCCGTGTCATGGGAGCCCCGGGGCGCGCGCGCCGCGAATCGCCGAACAGATGACGCCCCATCCGCCCAGTCTGGTCGAGACCGCGCGGGACTACGACGCTGGCGAGCTGTTCTACATCGTCAAACACGGCGTGAAGTTCACCGGCATGCCTGCCTGGGCGGCCCGGCAGCGCGACGATGAGGTGTGGGCGGTGGTCGCGTTCGTGCGAAGGCTTCCGGGCTTCGACGCCGCGCAGTACGAACATCTGGCCATGGGCGGTGCGCGGCTGGATGAGAGCCGCGCGCCGATCGAGAGCCTGGTCCCGCCGGCAGGGTCCGCGGCCGCAAGGAGGAGCTGTCAGCGGTGTCATGGCGCGGCCGGCGTCGAGCGCGGGCGCGGGGCGTTTCCGGTTCTCGATGGGCAGCGGCTCGCCTATCTCGACGCGACGCTCGAGGCGTACGCCAGCGGCGACCGCCACAGCGGCATCATGGGTCCGATCGCGGCCGCCCTGCCGCCGCACGAGCGGCGCGCCATCGCGCGGTCCTATGCTGATGGGCGCCGGCCACCGGCGGCGGAACAGGGAACCGCGGTCGCGACCGGTCTGATTGCCGAGGGGGCCGACATCGCCGCGCGCGGGCGGCCCGATCAGGATCTGCCCCCTTGCTCGAGGTGCCACGGCCCTGCGGCCGACCGCGACAATCCGAGCTTTCCTCGGCTCGCGGGTCAACGCTCCGCCTATCTCGCCCTGCAGCTGCGTCTGTTCCAGGCGGATCGCCGGGGCGGCACGCCGTACGCGCACATCATGCGGAAGATCGCGGGGCGGCTGACCGAAGAGCAGATGGACGCGGTCGCCGCGTACTACGCGTCGCTCGAGCCGGAGCGTCCGGGTGGCGCGAGCGTCCGTCCATAGCGCGCCGCTATGGGGGCACCCCGATGGCCGAGCCCTGATAGCCGCGACCTGATCGCCGTACGGCGATGAGCGCCCGCCCACCTCAGCTCAGCCGATGTATCATGACGCGTCGGTCCCCCAAGACACGGAACATCGGTATGAACCTACGACATCTCTGGCTCGCTGCGGCGATCGTACTTCTCGGCTCGGCATCGGCCCGCGCGCAAGGCGCCGCGGCCGGCTGGTCGGGCATCTACATCGGTGCTCACGCCGGTGGGGCATGGAACGACCTCTTCTACGTCGAGCCCGACGACCCTGATGCGGCGCTGTCGCCGAAGGTCAAGGGACTAGCCGGCGGCGTCGTCGCCGGCTACTCGCGTCCACTCGACCGTCTCATCGTCGGGATGGAGTTCGACACGGGCGCGGCCCGTGGCACGTTCGCGGCGGAAGCCGAGGGCGGCAACCAATATTCGGCCTTCGAAGTCGGTTGGAACAGCCATTTGCGCGGGAGGGTGGCGTATCCGACGGGGCGGTTCGCGCCGTTCTTCGCGGCGGGGCTCGCCGCGCTGCGGATCACCGTGGACGATACCGACACAGGGTTCGGCGAAGGCGCGGCCACCCACCTCGGCTGGACCGCTGGCGGCGGCATCGACGCGGCCCTCTCGTCGCAACTCGCCGTCAGAGCGGAGTACCTGCGCGACAACTACTCGCGGGCGACACACGCGATTGCGTCGCCGCCCGGTCCGTTCTTTCCGGGCTACGACGTCGAAATCGATTCGACGGCCGACATCTTCCGCGTCGCCGTTCTCTATCGCTTCTAGTGAACGCACGCTCCTGGCGAACGCGCGGCCCCGATCGCGCCAGCTGACGCTCGTGCGTCAGACCGCGATCGGGAACTGCTGCCCCTCGTCTCCGGGCGGCAGCCCTTCGGCCGTCAGATCGTAGCGGCTCCTGACCGCTTCGACGACCGCGGGCACGGTGTCGGCGCTCGGAGCCTCGCGGTGCCGCTCTTCGAGCCTGTGGATCTCGACCGCGAGCGGGTAGTCCCCGAAGACGTCGCCGATCCATCGCGAGAAGTCGCCTCTCCGGAGATACTCGTCCATCGTCGCGACCGGCAGTTTTTCGAGCAGCTGGACGAACTGGCGCAGCGTGCGCGCGCGCTGGCTGCCCCCGCGCGCATCGCCGCCGAAGACGAACCCCCGATGTCCGGCGACGGGGACGTCGACGTACTTCTCGCGATGACGCACGTGTGGCGTCAGCCGCGGCGCCATCGTGAACAGCCGCAGCTCGCCGCCCGCTTCTTCGGTAACCGGCAGGGCCATCGCCTGACCGGATCGCAGCCGTCCGACAAGGGCCCAGTGCGCATCGTCGGGCTGGCTGCACCGCGAGCACCAACGGCGCAGCGCCTGCAGCTCGGCGGGGTTCGACTCCCGCGTCACGATCATCACTTCCGTCGCGGAGAGCAGCTCGTCCGGCAGCCGCGACGCCCAGTAGCTGACGACCGTGTAACCGTTGCGCTCGAGGTCGAGCAGCCCCTTCGCGCCGGCGTCCTGCAGGAAGTAGTGCGCTTCGTCGACGACGATTCGATGCGGCAGGCCGGTGCGCACGCGGATCTCGTTGAGCGCCGGCAGCACGGACCGGATGTACTCGATCTTCTCGTCCTGCGGACGGTGCGACAGGTCGATCACGATGCTCCGGTCCGGGTACCTCAGCGCCCGCAGGAGCTCTCGCGGCGTCGGCGGGGGGTCGTCGCCCCCAAGCGTCGTCACGCCTGGGAGCGCTTCGAGCGATCGGTAGTCGCCCTCCGGATCGATGACGCACACGCAGTAGCCGTGCAGAATCAGCTGCTCGCAGAGCAGGCCGGCGACCCACGACTTGCCCGACTTGGCGTCCCCGGCGATCAGGACGTTGCGCCCGCGGACCGCGAGCGAGAACTCCCGGCCGTCTTCGAGATACCCGAGTACGAGGCGTCGCCGCGCGCGGCGCGGCGTGGGCAGCACGCCGCTCTCGGACAGCTTCCGCACGTAGGCGGCGACCGCGGGTGGACCGGCTCCTTTGAGGACGATATCGGCGGCGGCTCGGAGGGCGGGGCTGCCCCATTCGACCGCCACCCCGACCTCGGCGAGGCGGAGCAGTTCGTGATCGTTCTCCGCGTCGCCAATCGCGATGGTGTTGCGGGCCGAGAGGCGCAGCGTGTCGAGTGCGGTCTCGAGCCCCGTGGCCTTGCTGACACCCTGCGGCAGCGTCATGACGCGGCCGGCGTTGAAGATCAGGACCAGCGGCAGCTCCAGCGTCCGGATCACTTCGAGCAGCCGCGGCGCTTCGCGCGCGTCGGCGTCGACGAGCGTGCGCCCGACGCTGAACGGGATGCCGCGACGCCGGAGCTCGGCGATGAACGGCTCCGGAACGAGCGGCGCGAGCGTCGTCGTGTGTCCGCTGTCCGGAAAGTGCACGACCGCGCCGTTCTCCGCGATGACGCCGTCGACGAAATGCAGGCTGCCGGCGACGCGCCGCAGATCCTCGAGAATCCGTCCCGTGACCAAGAGCACCGTGATCCCGCGGGTGCGGGCATCCGCGATCGCGGTGCGCACCGAGGGATCCAGGACGTCGCCACGGGCGATGGTGCCGTCGTAGTCGAGGGCGAGGATCGAGAGTTTCACGGTCGGCTCCTTTCGTGGCGAGGAGCGGGGAGGGGAACAGGAGACCGGCGCGCATCACCCCTCTGGCGCAGGGCTGATGCGCGCCGACGTGCTTGGCGTCGTGCCTCTAAGCGGCCGTCTTGGACGGCGTGGCGGCGGCCTCCTGAATGTCGATCCTGCGAACTTCGGCGGACGGCTTCGGCGGAAGCGGGATACTCACCTCGAGGACGCCGTCGGCGAAGCTCGCCTTGACGTCGTCCAGCGTGACGCCGTCGGGCAGCGGAACGGCGCGATAGAAGCTGCCGTACTCGCGCTCGGAGCGGTGAAAGGTCCCTTTCTTCTCCTCGGCCTCGGGCTTCCGTTCGCCCGAGATGGTCAGGTGGCCGTCGGTCACCTCCACCTTCACGTCTTCCTTCTTCATGCCCGGCAGATCGATCTTGGTGACCAGGCGGTTGTCCTTCTCGAACACGTCGATCTCCGGGAACCAGGTCGCGCTCCCATCCGCCGGCCTGGCCTGCCGAATCGCCCAGCGGAACGTCGGCCAGGGCGACATCTCGAACAGGCGATCCAGTTCCGACGTCATCTGCCGCAGCAGCGTGAGCGGATCGCGCGGCGCCAATTCGGCTTTCTTGAGAGCCATGGTCGTCCTCCTTCGAACTGCGTGGAGTCTGACTCACCAAGCCCATAAGCAAACAGCGCGCCTCCGCGGATTCCGCTGTCAATAGCGGTGTTGTGCACGCTGCGGCGTCTCGTCCCGGGGACTATCCCCCGGCGAGCGCGAACTATCCCGTGCGGTTGCGCGTTTCGCGCTGCGGCCCGCTGGCCTCGTGCTACTGCGCCGCCCGCGCGTCGATCTCGGCGCTGAGGCGCTCGATCATCTGGACTGCATCGCGTTTGAGCAGGCGCTTCAGCATGAAGCCGGGCACGTCGAACGCGGGCTGTGCGGAGAGCTCGTAGGTGATGTGGGTGCCGCCGTCCTGCTCGGTCACGGTCCAGAGCCCCTCGTAGCGCTCGAAGCTCTTGCCGCTGCGGTCACGGAAGCGGATGGTGTCCGGTTGCTGCTCGACTTCGAGGACGAGGTGCACCCGCTTCGAGAACATGGCGAAGTGGGCGATGGCCTCCTGCTCGACCACCATCCGGTTGTCGTTCCGCTCGAGGATTCTGCTGCTCAGCACTTCGGGCATGAACCGCGGAATCTGCGGGTAGTCAGTGAGCGTGGCCAGCGCGAATTCGGGAGCCTGCGCCACGGTGAACGTCGCTGTGACGTGGTAGAGACCGCGCTGCTGGGTCACGGTCACGACCGAGTCCTGGTGCCGGGCGCCCGCCGCCGCGATCGTCGCGGCGCTCACCAGCAGCAGCGCGCCGACGACGGCGGCGAACCGGCGGGCGTGGATGCGCCGGCCGGCTCGCGACTGAAGTCGAAGGGCAGTGCGGAACATGGTCGAGCTCCTGCGCCGTTCAGAAGGCGACGACGCCTTCGAGCATCGCTCCGTGGAACGTGCCGCCGTTCCGGATGTTGTCCGGCGGATAGCCGAAGTATTTCTGATTCACGTACTCGAGTTTCGCGAGCAGGTGCGGCGTGATGAACCAGCCGCCGCCCATCTGCCACCGCCTGGCGCCGACGTCGCCCGGGATGCCCGCGGCTTCGCCGACGGCCTTGTTGTAGCGGATACCCACGAACAGACTCTCGTCCGGCATGAAGCGGTACACCGTGTCGAGCGCGTACTGCTTCCACACCCGGCGTTCCGCTTCCGTCGATGCCTTGCCATTCGAGCGCTCGAGCACGCCGAACATCTCGAGGCCGCGGTACTTCACGAACGGGTTCACCTGGAATGCGCGGACCTCGTTCCTGAAGCCCGGGTTGATCGCGCCGGAGGTGTAGTTGGCGCTCTCCGTGGCGGTCGTGTTCTCCAGGACCCAGTAATAGCGGGAGCCGGCGCGATCGCCGCTGTAGAGCGTGTTGCTCAAGGCGCGGTTCGCGTTGTACATCGAGCCGGTCAGGCGGACGCGAAGGTCAGGCGACACCTGCCGGTCGAAGCCGAGCTTTCCGATCAGCGAAGGCCCTCGCTGACTGGGCGAGACGACCGTGCCGCGCAGTTCTCCGGCCGTGACCGATCCCATGGCGATGACGCCTCGCGACTTCAGGTACACCTCGCCGCCGATCTCGGTCGTGAAGGCGTCCATGATGTAGTTCCCCACGAACGGGTTGTAGATCGCGTTCCCGTTGTCGCTGCGGCGGAAGTGCGCGTCGCCGTAGTTGATCTCCATGTGGCCCACGCGCACCGTGGCGATCTCGAACAGCTTCTTCAGCGGGGCGATGTCCCACGGCACTTCGTCGATCTGGAGGTAGCCGTCCTTCACCCACGTCTCGTTGTGGTGCCGCGCCGACAGATAGCTCGTCAGCTGTACGCGGATGCCGGGCGCGAGCTGCGCGTTCATGACCGCGTTGGCCGTCGAGTTGTTGAAGCCGAGTCCAATGCTCTGCAGCTGGTTGGCGTTCACGCCGTTCACGATGTTCGGCTCCGCGGTGTTGCTGTGCGAGAGACCCTGGAACTGCGCCGCGAACGCTGCGCCGAACTCGAGCCGGAAGCCCTTGAACTCCGCCCCGGGATCTTTCGTCGTCTCGAAGACGTTCAGTCCCCGCTTGTCGAGGGGCCTCATGTACTGGATGCGGATCGGCCGCCCTTCCTTCCACGAATCGTCCGCCGCCGGCGGCTGGGTCTGAGCGGCGGATGCCGCCGTCGCGGCGGGAGGATCCGCTGTCTGCGTACCGGTGCCTGAGCCCTGGGCGTGTGCCGGCGCGGTCGCCGCCAGCAGCGCCATCAGGACCGTCGTCGAACCAAACATGCGCGTCATGATGAATGTCCTTCTCGAGATGAATCGATCGTTCGGGTAAGAGGAATCACCCCAGGCCGCTGTTCAGCAGCCCGTCAGGTCCGGGGAATGGCGAAGAGCGCCTCGAAGGTCACCGTGATCCGTGGATCGGTCTTGAGCATGCCGAGCATCGCCTTGGGCGGCGCGATGCCGAAGTCGGTCATCAGGAGCTGCACCTCCCCGGTCACCGTGAGACCGGCGTCGCTTCGGGCCGTCTTGATGGCGAGCGTCACGTCGCGTTCGACGCCGGCCACCGTGAGGACGCCGATGCCGCGCACGGCGCCGCCGGCGCCGACCGTCTCGAGACGGGAGAGACGGAACGTGATG
This sequence comes from Vicinamibacterales bacterium, assembly GCA_050183995.1. Classification (GTDB taxonomy): domain Bacteria; phylum Acidobacteriota; class Vicinamibacteria; order Vicinamibacterales; family CAVVIG01; genus CAVVIG01. The sequence goes on along the minus strand of JBFXAT010000002.1, from coordinate 115,102 downwards.
TCGCGATGCTCCGTGACCTTGAGCGCCTTGTGCATGTTCTTGTCGAGGCCCTCCCTCGGTGACGACAGCGTGGCGGCCGGCAGCGAGATCTCGAGCGCCTGCAGCGCGCCCGGCGCGAGGAGCGCGTCCCAGGCGTGTTCCTCGGCAACGCCGTCCGAGACCTGGAGCCGTACGAGCCGCGCGGCGGTGCTCGAAGCCGTGTACGCGTGGATGTTCGACGTGCCCGAAAGCGAGATCCGGCTCGAGACGAGCCTCAACTCCTGCGGCGACGCGTCCTGTCCGGCGGCTGCGGCCGGAGCGGTGACCAGACCGGCCAGGAGCGCGCAGCCGAGAGTGGCGAGTGAAAGAATGCGGTTCGTCATGTCCGTGCCTCGTGATGCTGCCGACGTGAACGTCGAACGGCCTCATCGAGGGCAACGGACATGCCGGGGCGAAATCCGCCGATTCTTCAAGCATCTGCTCGGATCCCGGCGCCCGGCGGGCGCGTGGCCCGGGGAGAATCGCGCAGACCGTGGACTATTCCCCGCTGAGCGCGGGAGCGGGCGATCGTGGCGTCTGCGGCGCCTGCATGGGACCTTTTCGCGGTGTGAGCGAACTCGTCCCCGGCATCAGGGCACCGGTGCGGGGCGTCGCCCGCGACGAGGCTCTCATTTCCGCCTCGACCTCCCGGTACATCCATTGCACCGCGCCTCGACATCCATGTGGAGGCAGCTATGAACGTCAGGCCGTCGATCCTCTGTCCTGTCGATTTCTCGGACGCGTCGGCCGGGGCGCTTCGTTATGCGGCCGCGATCGCGGAGCACTTCGTCACCCGCCTGATCGTGCTGACGGTCGAGAATCCTCTGCTGAGACCGGAGATGGACTTCAGTGCCGTCGGCTACTGGGGCACCAGTCTTTCCGGCCTCGAAGCCTCGGATCGCGAGCTCGAGGCGTTCGTATCCGACGCCTTCCACGGTGACGCCGACAGGCTCGCGATGTGCGAATACGACCTCGCCGTCGGCAACGTGCCGAACGAGATCCTCCGCGTCGCGCGGGAGCGCTCCTGCGATCTGATCGTGATGAGCTCCCATGGGGAGACCGGCGCCCGCAAGTTGCTGTTCGGCTCGACCACCGAACGCGTGCTGCGCCAGGCTCACGTGCCGGTGCTCGTCACGCCTCCCGTGTGCCCAGAAGCGATTCATCTCGAAGACGTGCGGCGGGTCCTGGGCGGTATCGTCGTTCCGGTCGATCTCTCCCCGGCATCGCCGCATCAGACTCGCGTCGCCGGCGGCCTCGCGGCGGCGCTGCAGGTGCCGCTGGCTCTCGTTCATGTGATCGAGCCGCAGAAGAGCCGCCTCTTCTCGCACTCGCGCCTCGCGGCCGTCATCGACGCCAGCCGCCGTGCGAGCGTCGACCACGAGCTCCAGGAGCTGTGTGCGACGCTGCCGCCGCAGGTCGCGCCGGACACGCTCGTTGCGGTGGGCGATCCGGCCGAGGAGGCCGCGAAGGTGGTGCGTGAGCGGCGAGCGGGTCTCGTCGTGATGGGGCTGCACGGGTCGCTCCACGGCCGCCCGCGCATGGGGTCGGTCACCTACCGGCTGCTCTGCATGGCGCCGGCGCTGGTGCTCGCGCTCCCGCCGAAGGTCACCGACGCCCCGGCTCGTACGCTGGACAGGGTGATCGCAACTCCGGTCGCGGCCCATCCGTAGTCGGGGTCGCGACCGCCTGGCGGGCGTGACGGCCAGCGAGGCGAGGATCTCTCCAGTCAGGCAAGGGGATCTCCGACGGCATCGCGGTGGCGCTTACGGCACGGCGGCGGCGTTGCCCGCCGCCTGCGGCAAGACTACTTCGGCGATCGTTCCGCCGCCCGCCCGGTCGGTCAGCCGCACGGTGCCGTCCTGCAACTCGATCAGACGCTTCACGATCGCCAGACCCAGGCCGGTGCCGTTCACGCGCGTCGTGAAGAACGGCTCGAAGATGCGGTCGCGGATCTCCTCGGGAATGCCCGGCCCTCGATCGCAGACGGCGATCCGGCAGAGACCGTCTTCCGCCGATACCTCCAGGTCGATGTCTGCGTGCGCAGCCGCCTGACACGCGTTCAGCATCAGGTTCAGCAGCGCCGCACGGAGCATCTCGGGATCGGCTTTCGCGCTCGCGTCGGCCCCTGACATCTGTATCGACGATTCGGTCCGGCCCATGCTGAGCAGGGCGCTCATGGCGACTTCACGCAGGAGCACGTTCACGTCGATCGTCTGAGGCCGCGGAGGCCTGGGGCGCGCATACAGGAGCAGGTCTTCGACCTTGTCGTTCAGCCCGTCGATCCGCTGAATCATCGCGGCGATCGCGCTGCGATCCCTCGGCTCGGACACACGGCGGTCGATGACCTGCAAGGTCGCACGCAGCCCCGCAAGCGGATTGCGGACCTCGTGCGCGACGACGGCGGCGAGCTGACCGAGTTGAGCCAGCGCCTCCTGTTCCCGCAGCTGCGCCTCCACGTTCTTCCGGGCCGTGATGTCGTAGCGGATGGCCAGATACTGCCGCGGCTTGCCCGAGCCGTCCATGAACGGCACGATCGTCGTGTCGACCCAATAGAACGAGCCGTCCTTCGCGCGGTTCCTGATCTCGCCCCTCCACACCTGGCCTCGGGCGATCGTGCGCCACAAGTCCTGCATGAACTCCTTCGGATGGAGGCCGGAGTTGACGAGGCGATGGTCCTTCCCGATCAGCTCGTCGCGCGAGTATTGCGAGATCTCGCAGAACTTGTCGTTCACGTAGGTGATACGGCCGCGACCGTCGGTCGCCGCGACGATGGCTGCCTGGTCGAGCGCATACCGGATCTCGTCCAGGCTCTTGAGAGAGTCAGCCATCGCCCGCGAGGTGAGGTGATTGTCCATCTGTCCTCCGGACAATGCATGGTGCGCACCAGATCGAGATCCCGCACTGGCGCACGCGCTGGTGTGGGATCTCGTGAAACCTTCCTGTGAAACGCGGATTTGTCCCCACGCGCGCCTTCCAGCGTCGGGCGATCGAGGCCTCGGTATTCGCCGCCTCAGTACCCGACGTGCCGCCCGCGTGCCCGCGGCGTCGCCGCGTCGATCCGGACGCGGACGTCGGCGACCCGCGCTCCGTCCGGCAACACGATGACCGGGTTGAGATCGAGCTCCTGGATCTCCGCAGCGGTGCCAAGCAGCGCGGAGATGCGCAAGAGCACGTCGCGTAGTGCCGCTTCGTCGGCGGGCGGCGCCCCCCGATACCCGCGCAGCAGCCGTGCGCCACGCAGCTCGTCGATCATCTCGACCGCGTCGGACCCGGTCAACGGATGCAGCCTGAACGCCGTGTCGGCGAGCACGTCGACCAGGACGCCGCCGGTCCCGCAGGCCACCAGCGGACCGAACACCGGGTCGTGGTACGCCCCGACGATCATCTCCACACCACCCGGCACCATCCGCTGCACGAGGACCGCCGTCATCTCGGCGGCGAAGCGCGCGCTGAATTCCGCGTAGGTGCCTCGGACGGCGGCCTCGTCGGTGAGGTTCAACACGACCGCCTTGCGCTCGGTCTTGTGCAGCAAAGTAGGGCCGAGCGCCTTCATGGCGACGGGGAAGCCGACGCGCGCCGCCGCGTCCGCGGCCGCGTCGGCGGTCGCTGCGACGCGGGACGGCGCGGTCCCGATACCCGCTGCCGCCAGCAGCCCCTGCGCTTCGTCCGGCAGCGCCCAGCCACCACCTCGCGCCATCACGGTCTTGACGATGCGGGCGGCGGCGTCGGTATCGAAGCGGTCGAGCGGGGGCGCCGGCACGATCGGCTTCGCGCGCCACTGGGCGTACGCCGTCACGCGGGCCAGGGCCAGCGCCGCCGATTCCGGAAAGGCATACGACGGAATCGGCGCCAGTGAGGTAGGAGCGCCGTCCGCCCGCATGAAGACGCCGAGCACCGGCTTGTCGCGCGCTTGCGCGGCCGCCGCCGCAATCGCGGCCGCCACCGGCTCCGGCTCCGTGACGAGCGGCGGAATGAAGATGCAGATCACGCTGTCCACGCCGTCGTCGCGCAGGATCGTCGTGAGTGCCTCGCGGTAGTGCTCGGCCGGCGCCGACGCCAGCATGTCGACCGGGTTGTTCACGCTTGCGGCGGCGGGGAGGAACGATCGCAACGTCGCACGCGTGGCCTCGCTCAACGCTGGCAGCTGCAGACCGTGAGCCTCGCACGCGTCGGCGGCGAGGATGCCGGGACCGCCGGCGTTGGTCAGGATCGCCACGCGCGATCCGCGCGGCACCGGCTGATGGGAGAGCAGCACCGCAACGTCGAACATGTCTTCGAGCCGCTCGGTCCTGATGACCCCGGCCTGGCGGAACAGCGCGTCCACGACCACGTCGTTGCTGGCGAGCGCGCCGGTGTGAGAGGCGGCCGCGCGCGAACCGGCCGTCGATCGCCCAGCCTTGACGGCGACGATGGGTTTGGTTCGGCCCACGCGCCGCGCGATCTCGCCGAACGTCCTGGGGTTACCGAAGCTCTCGAGGTAGAGGAGGATCACCGAGGTCTCCGGATCCTCCGCCCAGTACTGGATGAGATCGTTTCCGGACACGTCGGCCTTGTTGCCGACCGAGACGAAGCTCGAGATTCCGATGCCCAGTCGCTTGGCGTAGTCGAGAATCGCCAGGCCGAGGGCGCCGCTCTGCGTCGACATGGCCATGGTGCCGCGCGGCGGATACACCGGTGAAAACGTGGCGTTCAACCGCACCGCCGGATCGGTGTTGAGCAGGCCCATGCAGTTGGGGCCGATCAGCCGGCACCCGGCGCGCCTGACCTTCTCGAGGAGCAGCGTCTCGCGCGTACGGCCGTCGGCGCCGCACTCGCTGAAGCCGGCGCTGATCACGCAGATCGCGCGCACCTTCTTCGCGATGCAGTCGTCCACGGCGGCGAGCACCTGGTCGGATGGGACGACGATCATCGCCAGATCCACCGGACCGGGAACGTCGGTGACGCGCGGGTAGGCCGGCAGTCCGGCAATCTGGCTGGCCGTCGGGTGTACGGGCACGATCCGCCCGGTGAATCCCGCGACGATGAGGTTGTTGAGAATCTCCGATCCGATGCGCCCTCTGGTGCGGTTCGCACCCACAACGGCCACGGTGCCGGGCTCGAAGAACGCGCGCATCGAGGCGGCCGCCGCCGTCTGCGACCGCGCGGCCGCTTGCACCACGAAGCGGTCGGTCATCGCGAGCGAGAGCGTCACGTAGCACACGTCCCGATCGACGCGCATGGTCTCGGTGAACCCAGAGTTTCGGAAGACCTCGAGCATTCGGCGGTTGTCGCCGAGCACACATGCGTCGAACGTGTCGATGCCGGCCTCGCGCGCGGCCGCGGCCAACTGCTCGAGCAGGCGCGTGCCGATCCCATGACCCTGGACGAGGTCCGAGACCGCGAACGCCACTTCCGCCCGATTCGGTGCGCTCGGCTCCTGTTCGTAGCTCGAGAAGCCGACGATATGCCCAGCCGATTCCGCGAGCAGCGTCACGCCCGATCGGCCGTCGAGGCCGATGAGCGCCCGGACGCGTGCGGATGACAGATCGGGACGGCCGTGCAGCCGGTAGTGCAGGCTCGTGGGGGAGAGCGACTGCAGGAACTCCAGCAGCGCATCCGCGTCGCCTTCGCCGGCCTGGCGGAGGCAGACGGTCGATCCGTCGCGCACGACGACATCGGTCGTCGCAATGGGCATCGAGATGTCCTCCGAAGGTTGCGATGCGAGGGGGTCAGCGCACCGCGGTCGGGACCGCGAGGCCGAACTTCTCGATGCGGTAGCGGATCTGGTCGCGGTTGAGGCCGAGGAACGTCCCGGCCTTGGTCTGGTTCCCCCCGCTTCGCTTCAGCGCCTGCACGACCAGGCTCCGCTCGAGCTTCTCGAGATCGACACCCGTGGCGGGCAGCTCGAACTCATCGCTGCTTCCGGCCGAGCCCGTCAACGAGGTGAAGTCGCTCGCGTCGAGGCGGTCGCAATCGGACAGCAGCATCGCGCGCTCGATCACGTTGCGAAGCTCGCGGACGTTGCCGGGCCAGCCGTACCCCTGGAGCAGGGCGTGCGCGGCCGGTGTGGCGCCACGCACGTGTTTCCTGAACTCCTGGTTGAACGCGTCGACGAAATACTCGATGAGGAGCGGGATGTCGTCCGGCCTGGAGCGAAGCGGCGGCATCTCGATCGGCAGCACGTTGAGGCGGAAGAAGAGGTCGGCGCGGAACCGGTGCTTGGCGACCTCTTCCTCGAGCTTCCGGTTCGTCGCGGCGATGACGCGCACGTCGACACGGATGTCCTGCGATCCGCCGACGCGCCGGAAGCTCTTCTCCTCGAGGAACCGCAGCAGCTTGGCCTGCAGCCCCGGTGTCATCTCGCCGATCTCGTCGAGGAACACCGTGCCGCCGTCGGCCATCTCCAGCAGGCCCTTCTTCTGCAGGCGCGCGTCGGTGAACGCCCCTCGCTCGTGCCCGAAGAGCTCGCTCTCGAGCAGCTGCTCGGGAAGCGCCGAGCACGTGATGTTCATGAACGGCTTCGACCCGCGCGCGCTGGCGTAGTGAATGATCTTGGCGACGAGATCCTTGCCCGTCCCGCTCTCCCCGGTGAGCAGGACCGTGGACGCCGGACTGGCCGCGACGCGCGCGATGAGCGAGCGGAGCGCCTGGATATGCGTCGACTCGCCGACCAGCCGCTGAAGACTGTACGGCCGCGCCGCGTTCGTGCGGTACTGCCGCACTTCGCGCCGAAGACGCGTGGTCTCGAGCGCGCGCTCCACGGTCGCCGCGACCTCGTCCAGGTTGAACGGCTTGTTCGCGAAATGAAACGCCCCCTGCTTCATCGCCTCGACGGCCGTGTCGACGCTCGCGTAGGCCGTGAGCAGGATGACCAGGATGTCCTGGTCGATCTCCTTGATCTTGCGAAGTACGCTCACGCCGTCCGTGTCCGGCAGGCGGTAGTCGAGCAGGACCAGGTCGACGCCTTCGTGGATCCTCTCCAGCGCCGCCTGTCCCGTCTCCGCCTCGAGGACTTCGTACCCCTCGGCATGAAGACGTTCGGTTAGCGACCAGCGGATCAGGGCTTCATCGTCGACAACGAGAATCGTGGCTTTCGGCATAGGGATATGTGACGGACAATCGCCGCCTCCCCTGGTGCACCGAGTGTGCCGTCCCCGGACGCTGAATTTTCGCCAGATCCGGCGTGGATTCTCGGGGCGCGCGCGGAAATTTCCCCGGTCGCGGAAGGATTCCCCACTGCGGGGGATTCAGACGGCGGCGGTGACCCGCGTCTCGATCGGCAGCTTCACCGTCACCGTGGTGCCTCCGCCTGGCGGACAGTCGACCCGGATCTCTCCGTGATGGGCTTCGACGAGGCGTCGCGCGGTGGCGAGCCCAAGGCCCGTGCCCCGCACCTTGGTGGTGAAGAAGGCGGTGAAGATCTTGTCGCGGATGTCGAGCGGAATACCCGGCCCCACGTCGGTGAACGCCACCTCGCACCCGTCGTCTGTGGCCGAAATCCTGACGTCGATCGTGCCTTCGCCGTGCATGGCATGCGCGGCGTTGACCAGCAGATTCTGGAAGACGATCTTCAGCATCTCGGCGTCGGCGAGCAGCGGGGGAGCCGACCCGGCGATCCGGACGTGCAGGCCCTCGAGCGACGGGTCCTGGCCGAGGAGGTGTGCGGTCATCGAGACGAGCGGACCGACGTCCACCGGCGCCCGGCGCAGCTGCGGCGGGCGCGCGAAGAACAGCAGGTCCTTCATCAGCATGTCGAGCGCGTCGATCCGCTTGACGATGTCCCCGAGCACCGTGGCGTCGCGCGAGTCGCTCGGAAGCCGGCCGCCGATGACCTGGATGACGCCGCGGATGCCGGCCAGCGGATTCTTCACCTCGTGCGCGATCACGGCTGCCATCTCGCCGACCCGCGCGAGCGCCGCGCGCTCGCGGAGCTGCCCCTCGAGACGAACGCGCTCGGTCAGGTCGTGCAGAATGCCTGTGAACTTCCGCTCCCCCTCGACCGTGAGCTCCCCCACGGAGAGGTGCACCGGAAACGTGCTCCCATCTTTCCGCAGGCCCGTGACTTCGCGGCCCGTTCCGATGATGCGTGCCGCGCCGGTCTCCAGATATCGCGCCACGTACGTATCGTGCTCCTCGTGATACGGGGACGGCATCAGCACGTTCACGTTCCGCCCGACCAGCTCCGCCTCGGCGTACCCGAACAGCCGCTCCGCGCCAGGGTTGAACGCCTCGATCCGGCCGGTCGCGTCGATGACGACGATCCCGTCGACGGCCGAATGGATGATCGACCGCCAGCGTGCTTCGCTCGTGCGAAGCCGATGCTCGAGGGCGACGCGGTTGCTGAGGTCGTGGAGGATGCCGGTGAACCTGCGGGCCCCGTCGACGGTGAGCTCGCCAACCGAGAGGTGGAGCGGAAACGTGGTGCCGTCGCGGCGCAGTCCGGTGACTTCGCGGCCGATGCCGATGATGCGCGCCTCGCCGGTCGAGAGGTATCGCTGGAGGTAGCCGTCGTGCTCCTCGTGAAAGGGCGACGGCATCAGCATGCTGACGTTTCGGCCGACTACCTCCGCCGCGGAGTACCCGAACAGCCGTTCGGCCGCGGGATTGACCGATTCGACCCTCCCGCTGGGATCGATGACGATGATCCCATCAACTGCGGAGTCGATCACCGAACGAAGGCGCTCGGTCGCCGCGAGCGAGTCAGCGGCCTGCGTGGCGGCGTCGCGCCCGAGGGTGATCGCCAGCCGCCCCAGGAGAACGGTTGCAAGCACGGCGGCGATCGCCGCGAGCGGACGGAAGGCTGGCTCGAGCGAGAGCAACCCGCCGGCCGTCCCCAAGGCAACCAGCACGCCTACCCGAAAATACAGCGTTGAATGAGCTGCCATGTCGCGGTGTGGCTGAACCCGCTAAGTCTGTCGACCGGTCACCGCTCTGTCAAACGGCCCAGGCGGAGAGAGCAGTCGTGCCGATAGACGTATAGGATTGCCTGCCGGAGGATATCGATGACGTTCATCCTGGGGCTTCTCGCGTTCGGCGCGGCTCTCTGGTTCCTGGTCCGCCTCAAGCGGCAGGACACCCAGCGGTGCCGCGAAATCCTCGCGTTGGAGCCGGCCCCCTCGCAGACGATGCGAGGAACGACGCCTGAGGGGTTCAGTTTCTCCCAGACTGCCATCCTGCAGGGTGTGATGCTCGGGCATGCGGCGACGTTGTGGGCGCGTACGGTCCGCCACCCGCTGGCGGCCAAGCGCAGGCGGACCGGCTCGCAGTTCACCGTCCTGGAGCTGGCGCTGACCCGCCCGGCCCGGTTCGCCCTGCGCATCCAGCCCGCGGGTCTGCTCGAGACGCTCGAGTGGGCCTCGCGCGGGCCGGCCGACGACCGCGTGCCGATCGAGTCCGCCTTCGACGAAGCCTACGTCGTGTACACGAGCAGCCCCGCCGACGCCAAGGCGGTGCTGACACCCGCGGTCCGCGCCAGTTTGCTCGAGTTCCGATCGCGCGTCGGCGGCAACTTGCCGTCGACGACTGCCGGTCGGCTGTCGTCGGCGCTGGTGTTGGGGACGTTCGACATCGAGGGGTCGAACGCGAGGTATGCGCTGTTCGGCAGTCCGACCGCCGCCACGGCGGAGCAGGTGAAGGCTGCGGCTCCAGTGCTGACGCAGTTGGCCGCCGCGGCGCGTGCATGAGCGCGGGACGCGTCGTGCCCGAGGCCGATGCGGCGCGTCGATGCGAGGGCCGTCCGTCAGCTCAACGGGCTGTAGGAGACGAGCAGTCGGTCCCCGCGACGCCAGCGAATCCAGCCCTCAGGCGGCATGCGATCGGCCAGCGCGTGTGTGGCGACCTTCAGCCAATCGCCGCTCACCGCGAGCGGTGGCAGCGGATCGGTCGTCGTCGCCATGATCGGTGAGTCGTCGAGCGGGCGGACCCGGATCGCATTCGTCTCGGGATCGAGGACTTCGACCGACGACACGCCCAGCAGGTGCTCCGGCCAGGAGGCGAAGGTCACGTCGGCCCGATTCACCCACCACGTTTCGCCCGTTCGGCTGTTGCCGATGACCTCGACCCACTCGCGTCCCAAGGTGAGCACTCGCAAGTCCAGGAGCTCGTAATCGATCTTGAGATGCTCGGGCTCGAACCACGGTGGGGCCTCGGTGACGGTGACCGACGGCTGTCCCGGGCCGAAGCGCACCGACGCGACCGGCTGGGTGCCATCGGGTAGATCGCCGACGCGGGGCGTTGGGTAGAAATGCAGGTCCCGTCCGGGAACCGGGGCGACGCGTGCGATCCCCAAGCCGATCGGCAGATCCGAGCGGCGCAGCGTGGGGTACCGCTGTGCCGGCGCTGCGGCGAGGCGCTGCTCGAGGACGACCGGCACCCATCCGCCGGCGGAACGCAACGTCATGACGCGCGCGGCCAGCCAGAGCAGAGCGAGCGCTGCAAGCGCGGCCGCGGCGAGGGAGGCCACGCGAAACTGCGCCTCGGTCAGGCGAGCGATCAGGAAAGCCGCGATGACGGCACCGAGCAGCAGGCCGCCGGCGCCCCAGACGAATACCGTGGCGCCGCCGGCCAGCCCGCTGCCCGGCGGCACGGTCGCCGCTCCCGCAGCCGCGCCCCCGGCAAAGCCGAGCACGGCCACGACCACGACGAACGCGACGTGTCGAAGAACCTTCCACATGGAGGATAGTTGGAACGGCACGAGTCTCGCGGAACTGCCCGGCCGGCGTCAAGGCGGCGTGTTCGTCTATGATTTCGGCACGAAAGGAGGCCGTGTGACACGAGATTTGCAGCTGTTCGGCCTGGCGCTCAGTCTCTCGGTGGCGTTGGCTGCGGCTCGTCCGAGTGGTCAGACGGCCAGCGTCGACGGCAGCGACGCCGTCGAGCGCACCGACTATCTCACCTTCGCGCAGGGCGCGGTGCCGGTTGGCATCGGGGGGGGCGGCGCAAAGCTGGGCGCCGACTACGAGGCGGCGGTGCGCATCACAGACGGCGCGCGAACCGGATTCACCGTTGTCGACCAGGCGCCCGAGGACACCGAAACCGAGTTCGTATACGAGCTCCCGGCGCTCACCACCTTCGATCGCTTCGCCGTCCCGGAGATCCGGGAGACCCCGAGTCCGTCGGCGACCTTCACCAGGCGCGTCGAGGTGCTCGGATCGCGTACGAGTGCGACGGACGGGTTCGTCCGCCTGGCGTCGGCGACATTGGAGATCCACAGCCGGCGCGGCGCGGTCACCGAGTTGTCCATCGAAGCGAAGTCGCCGGTGCGCTGGATCAAGCTCCGACTGGCCGGCGGCATCAACGTCCTGCGGCCGCTTTCGTCATTCGAGTTCAGCGAGATCATCGGCAATGGCACGCAGGAGCCGCCCGCGCTCGCCACCACCTTTCACGGCGGCTGGCGCACGCAGGCCCTGACCTTGAGCCTCGACCAGAAAGGTCCGGTCGTGTCCGGCTGCTACGACCGCACCGGCAAGCTCACAGGAACCGTGACAGGCAACATCCTGCGCGCGACCGGCGCGACGCCGGCGAAGATACCGAGCGCGTTCATCCTCAGCGTGGCCCCCGACGGCGGGATCCGCGGGGTTCGATCGTCGAACGGCGGACCCTTCCGGCTGTACACCCTCGCCGCCGACGCGGGCACCACCGCCACGTGCACGGAGCCGCCCCCGCCGGCGATCGGCTGCGGGGCCGTGATCCACGGCATCGCGTTCGACTTCGATTCCGCGACCATACGTCCCGATTCAGAGGCGGTGCTGGCCGAGCTGTATCGCGGTTTGCAGGCCGACTCCCGCGCTTCGATTCTGATCGAGGGCCACACGTCGAGCGAGGGCGCGGAGGCCTACAATCGTCAGCTCTCGCAACGGAGGGCGCAGGCGGTCGTGGACGACCTGCTGCGGCGCGGCATCGCGAAGTCGCGGCTCAGCGCCTCGGGCGCTGGGGAGAGCCGGCCGATCGCGCCGAACACGGACGAGAGCGGCCGGTCGATGAACCGGCGCGTCGAAGTGCACTGCACGTAAGGTCGACGTGCACTGCGCGTCGCGGCGCGCGCAGCCTTCGGGATTCGCGCGCGCACATAGGGAGCCGGCATGGATTCGCATCTGCTCAGGACGAAGTCAATCGAGGAACTGGTCAGCGACGCGGAGCACGGCGGGAAGGGGCTGAAGCGCAGCCTGACCGCCTGGGATCTGACGCTGCTCGGGATCGGCGCGGTCATCGGCACCGGCATCTTCGTCTTGACCGGCACTGCCGCGGCCAACCAGGCCGGCCCGGCCATCGTGCTCTCGTACCTCGCCGCCGGCGTCGCCTGCGGGTTCGCGGCGCTGTGCTACGCCGAGTTCGCCTCGATGGTGCCGATTGCCGGCAGCGCCTACACCTACGCGTACGCGTCGCTCGGCGAAATCATCGCCTGGCTCATCGGCTGGGACCTCATCCTCGAATACGCCGTCGGCTCCATGACGGTCGCGATCGGCTGGAGCGGCTACATGCAGCGGCTGCTGGCCGGCGTCGGCATCCACCTGCCGTTGTGGATGACCGCGGCGCATTCCGCGGCCACACCCGGCACGTTCGTCAACCTTCCGGCGGCGATCATCGTGCTCTTGATCATGATGCTGCTCATCGTCGGTGTGCGAGAGAGCGCGCGGTTCAACGCCGTGATGGTCGCGATCAAAGGCGCCGTCGTGCTCTTCTTCATCGTGGTCGGCGCGCGGTGGGTGGAACCCGCGAACTGGACGCCGTTCACCCCATACGGCACCGCGGGCGTCATGTCGGCGGCGGCCGTCGTGTTCTTCGCTTACATCGGGTTCGACGCCGTGTCGACGACGGCCGAAGAGGCGCGGAATCCTCAGCGCGACATCCCGATTGGGCTGATTGCCTCGCTGATCGTCTGCACGCTTCTCTACTTGACCGTTGCCGGCGTCCTGTCCGGCATCGTGCCGGTCACGCACTACCGCACCAGCGCGGAGGCGCTGCCAGGCGTCGAACTGGCCGACCCGGCGGCCATCCGCCAGTTCCTCAACGCGCCGGTGGCGTTTGCGCTCGTGCTGATCGGCCAGGACTGGGCTTCGTATCTGGTCTCGGCCGGCGCCGTCGCCGGAATCACGAGCGTCCTGCTGGTGATGCTGCTCAGCCAACCGCGCATCTTTTTTGCGATGAGCCGCGACGGCCTGCTCCCGCCGTCGGTCAGCAAGGTGCATCCGAGGTTCGGCACGCCGTACCTGACGACGATCATCACGTGCGTGCTCGTGGCGATCGTCGCCGGCTTCACGCAGATACAGGTGGTCGGCGAGATGACCAGCATCGGGACGCTCTTCGCGTTCATGGTCGTCTGCGCCGCCGTCATGGTCCTCCGCGTGAAGCGTCCAGACGCACACAGGCCGTTCCGCGCTCCGGGCGGGCCGGTGATTCCCGTGCTGGGCATCCTCTCGTGCCTGTGGCTGATGCTGAGCCTGCCGATTCTCACCTGGGTCCGATTCCTCGTCTGGCTCGACATCGGCATGCTGATCTACTGGCTGTACGGGCGGCGGAACAGCCGGCTGGTCGATCCTGCCGACGAACAGACCGGAACGCCGATGAGCGCCGCCGGGGATTTCGTGACGATGATCGGGGCGCTCGGGTTGTTCAACGGGCTGTTCATGACGCTGCTCGCCTACATGACCGAGGCCGGCATCACCACGGAGGCCACTGCCAAGTGGTACGAGATAGGCGTCACGCCCGAAGGCGCGGACGTGCTCGGGTGGCAGGTGCTCGGGCTGAGCGCCGTCGTCTTCATCGCCGGACTTCTGGTCTCCCGTGCCGGCAGCCGGAGCGGGAATTCACCGGCGAGATGAGCCGCGCTGCGCCGTTGACATGAGTATCCATCCCCCGGGCGGGACCATCCTGCTGGCTGACGATGACGAGGCCGTGAGGGCGGTGCTCGCCCGGGCCTTGAGCGGCCAGGGCTACGCTGTCCATGCGGTCGCGGACGGCCACGCGGCTGCCCGGTCGTTCGAGGCCACTCCGTTCGATTTGGTGCTGTCCGACATCGACATGCCGGGACAAGGCGGGCTCGAGCTGCTCAAGGCCATCCGCGAGCGCGACCTCGACGTGCCGGTCGTCCTGCTCACGGGATCGCCCACGCTCGAGAGCGCGTTGCTCGCGATTGAGCATGGAGCGAGCCATTACCTGACCAAGCCGATCGATCTCAGCGTGCTTTACGCCACGATCCGTCGCGCCCTTCTGGCGGGGCGGCTGGCCCGCGCGCGGCGCGACCTGGTCCCGCTCACGGGCGACGCCGCGCTCCAGATCTCGGACCTGGCGGGACTGGCCGCCCGTTTCGAGCAGGCGGTCGAAGGTCTCTACATGGTCTGGCAGCCGATCGTCCGCTGGTCCGACCGCTCGGTGTTCGCGTACGAAGCGCTCATGCGCTCCACCGAGCCGACGATGCCCTCGCCGGAGGCGCTTCTCGACGCGGCCGACCGTCTCGGGCGCATGGTCGACCTCGGGCGGCGTACGCGCAGACTGAGCAGCGAGGCGCGGCGGCCGGCCGATACCTGGCTGTTCATGAACCTCCACCCGAGAGACCTGACCGACGAGGCGCTCTATGCGCTCGACACGCCGCTGGCGTGGCAGGCCTCGCAGATCGTCCTCGAAATCACCGAGCGCACGCGCCTCGAAGGCATACCCGACCTCGGGGAACGCGTCGGGAGGCTGCGGACGATCGGTTATCGCATCGCGGTCGACGACATCGGCGCGGGATACGCGGGCTTGACCAGCTTTGCGGTCCTCGAGCCGGACTTCGTGAAGTTGGACGGCGTGCTGGTCCGCAACATTCACGAATCGAACACCAAGCGGCGGCTGGTCGGGTCCATGGTCCGCGCCTGCGCCGATCTCGGAGTACAGGTCGTCGGGGAGGGCATCGAGTCCGAGCCGGAGCGCGACGCGCTCGTGGACCTGGGGTGCGATCTCCTACAGGGCTTCCTGTTCGCGCGGCCGGATCGCCCTTTTGCCGTGCCGGCGCTTTGACGCGGCAGGCTCCGTGCCTGGTCAGACGGGCGCCGCGGGACCTTGCGCCAGCATCCGGTCGACCGTGCGGCTCAGCTCGTCCAGCGTCGACGGCTTCTGCAGCCAGTGGAAGGTCGTATTTTCGTCTTCGTACTCGCGGCCAGAGGCGATGGCGATCGGCACGTCGGCGCGCACGGCGCGTAGCGCGCGCGCCAACTCCAGGCCCGACATGCCGGGCATCTGCATGTCGGTGATGATCGCGGCGAAGCGGGTGGGATCGGCCTGGAACGACTGGAGCGCCGCCGCCGCACTGGTGAAGGTCGAGCATCGATAGCCGAGACGCTCCAGGATCCGCGACATGACCAGCACGAGCGCCTCCTCGTCGTCGACGTAGGCGATGAGCTGCCCCGATCCGTGGAGGACGCCGGCATGGGCCGTCGCTGGTGCGGCGGAAGCGGTGACCGGAAAGTAGATCCGGAACGTCGTTCCGAAGCCCAGCTGAGTCTCGACCGTGATCGATCCGCCGTGATCGCGCACGATGCCGTGCACCACCGAAAGTCCCAGTCCGGTGCCCGCATGCCCCTTGGTCGTGAAGAACGGCTCGAAGAGCCGCTCGCGCACCGCTTCGCTCATGCCGGAGCCGGTGTCGCGAACCGTGAGC
Source organism: Vicinamibacterales bacterium (assembly GCA_050183995.1). Taxonomy (GTDB): domain Bacteria; phylum Acidobacteriota; class Vicinamibacteria; order Vicinamibacterales; family CAVVIG01; genus CAVVIG01. Next base: position 99,471 of record JBFXAT010000002.1, on the reverse strand, counting down.
CTGACGTGGGGACCCGGGGCGAGGTCGTGTGAAGGCGTGTCGTGCGCGTCGGCGACGGTCACCAGATCGAGCCCGACGCTGAGCACACCGCCGGCCGCGCGCATCGCGTACGCCGAGTTGGTGGCGAGATTCAGCACGATCTGGTGAATCTGCGTCGCGTCGGCCATGACGAGCGGCAGGTGTGGCGGCAGCGTCGTTCTGATTTCGACCGTGGCGGGCAGGCTGGCGCGCAGGAGCTTCAGCGCCTCGTCGATGACCGGAGCCAGCTCCGTCGCCTGCCGCGTGGACTTCTGCTTCCGGCCGAACAGCAGAATCCGCTTCACCAGGTCGCGCGCACGATGGTGGGCCTTCACCACCTCCTCGAGGCTCTCGCGCGCGGGGCTGTGCTCGGGGAGCTCTCCCAACGCCAGCTCGGTGTTGCCGCCAATCGCCATCAGGAGGTTGTTGAAGTCGTGCGCGATGCCGCCGGCCAGCGTGCCGAGCGCTTCCATCTTCTGGGCCTGCCGCAACTGGGTCTCGAGCGCGCGCCGCTGCTGCTCCGCGATCTGCTCCTCGATGTGCGAGCGCAGCATCCTGGCCAGCGAGTCGATCAAGGCGCGCTCCTCCGTGAGGAACGGTCCCTCGTCCGCGGGCGGATGTTCGGAGAGGTATGCGACCTCGAGCAGACCGATCCCGGAGCTGGTGCTGAACGACGCCCCCTGAGTCCACGGCGACGTCCGCCAGCGCGGAGACGAGGCTTCGATGTCCTGATAAACGATCCGCGCGACGCAGTCGTCCGAGAACTGCCAGGCGGTCGGCATCATCGCCACGAATTCCTCGAGCAGGTGCCGGTCGAGGTCGCGGCTCTTCTGCAGGAGCTGCGCGGCATGGTGCAGGAGCCGGAGCTCCTTCATCCGCTCGCCCAGGTTGTAGACGAGACGTTCGCGCTCGCGTTCCGCGAGCGCACGGTCGGTGGCGTCGACGATGGTCCCGACAATCGTGCCGGGCTCGCCGCCGCCGCCGGGCGGAGCATGGGCGGCCGCTTCGAGGTAGCGTTCAGTGCCGTCCGCGAGCCGGACTCGATAGCTGGTTCGCCAGCGGTGGGCGCCGTCCGCGAACTCGCGGAGCTCGGACGCGAACCGCTCGCGGTCGTCCGGGTGGATCCGCCGTTCCCAGGACTCGTACGGGACGGTGCCATCCGCGTCGACCTTGAGGCCCGTCAGCGCCACCGCGCGTTGGTCGCCGCGAAACCTCCGGGTCTTCTGGTCGTATTCGAACAGCCCGATCGAACCGGCCTCGAGCGCCTGCGACAGCCGGTGTTCCGCGGTTCGGCGTTCCGCCAGCTCTCGCTGCGCCCGGGCGAGCGCATCCCGGATCGCCCGCGTTCCCGCACGCATGGTCGCGAGCGCGACGCCGATGTACACGCAGTTCAGCAACCACCGGACCCACGCCGTGTAGGCGACGTCCTGAGGCGGCAGCAGGCCGTAGTGTTCGATCAGGGCAAGGCTGAGCCCCATGATCGCCGCGGCGGCGGCCGTGAGGAACCCGGCGCGCTCGCCGAGCACCAGGCCGGCGAGCATCACGAAGACGAAGAAGCTCTGAACGCCCGGGCTGCGGATCCCACCTGCCCGCAGGGCGCCGACGGTGATCAGGACGATGACCAGCGTGAGGTAGAGCCCGCAGGCCAGTCGCGTACGCCCGCGCCCGTTCAGGACGAGCGTCGCCACCACGACCAGATTGATCGCGATCACCACCTGAGCGGCTCTCCACGCCGTCTCCGGCTGGAGGTATCCAATCAGCGGAAAGATGGTGGAGACGATGGCCGAGGTCGCGATGCCGATGGCGCGGAACATCTGGGCCGCGCGTGCGCGATCGTCGGCATCGATCACGGGCGGCGCGGTCGGACTTGCGAGAAGGCTCATCGGGGTCGGTCTATGTTTCGGTCGAACTCGCCTTCGCCCGCATCGGGCAACGGTCGAGGCCGCGCCAAAATGAGCAACCGCGTGAGTATCGGCTCAGGTGTTCGACTGCTATCCTTGCGCGATGGGCAAGGGCAGGCTCGAGGCGTTCAGCGACGGTGTACTGGCGATCGTCATCACGATCATGGTGCTCGAGATGAAGGTCCCACACGAAGCCACCGTTCAGGCGCTGCAGCCGCTCTGGGGTGTCTTCCTCAGCTACGTGCTGAGTTTCGTGTACCTCGGCATCTATTGGAACAACCACCATCACATGCTGCACACGATGCAGCGCGTGACAGGCGGCGTGCTCTGGGCGAACCTGCACCTGCTGTTCTGGCTCTCGCTCGTGCCGTTCGTGACAGGGTGGATGGGCGAGAATCACTTCGCCCCGGTGCCGACGGCGCTGTACGGCGTCGTCCTCCTGATGGCCGCCGTCGCGTACCACGTGCTGGAGCGGCTGATCATCGCGTCGCAGGGGGCCGATTCGGTGCTGCGCAAGGCCGTCGGCCGCGACTGGAAGGCCAACCTCTCTCCGTTCATCTATCTGGCGGGCATCGGCCTCGCGCTCGTGACTCCGCGCCTGGCCGGTCTTCTCTACACGCTGGTGGCAGTGTTGTGGCTCGTGCCGGATCGCCGTATCGAGCGCGCGCTCGACGGTTCGCCGGCGACGCACCCATCGCGATAGCGGCGCGTCAGGACTCCGGCCTGGCGGGAGAGACGACTTCGAAGACGTCCGCCGCGGGCTCGACGCCCGGCCCGGTCCCGGAGACGACGATCCGGTAGGCGGCCGCGCGCGGTGGCGTGAACGTCGCGATCTGCCACCCGTCGGCTTCCTGGCGCAGCGGCAACGCCGCGACCTGCGCTCCCGTTTCGGCGTCGACGAGTGTGGCGCCGAGCGCGACGTCCGAGCGGGTCGCGCGTGCGCGCACCTCGACCGGTTCTCCGAACGCGTGCAGATCGGCGACCTCGAGCGAGACCTGCGCGAGGCGCGTCGGCACGGCCCGGAACGTGCCCAGGTCGAGGGTGAGGCTCGAGAGCAGTCCGCCCAGGTGCGTGAGCACCGCCGCGGCGTTCTGGAGCGACGAGTGTCTGGTCGACGCAAACATCGCCGCCGCTGCGTCGTCCTGTTCATCGGGAATGGCCGACGGGCGGGGGACCGTCCCGTCGCCGCCCGGGCTCGCCCCACGCACATCGTCGGTGAGGGTGGCGCTGGCGTCGACGAAGCGCGCCGTCTGATGCGTGGTCTGCCGGTACCCCACGATCGGATATACGCGGTAGCCGCGGCGCCGATACGATTCGTCGGAGCCGTGAGCATCGACCGCGCGCCGGATCTCCTCGTGAAATCGAACGGCGTCGGCCACCCGCGCCGGGTCGGCGTTCGGAATCGCCACGTCCGCGATCCGCCGGAGGCCGCCGTCGCCCGTGTCCACGCACTCGTAGGTCGGCAGCAGCTGGTAGACCGAATCCAGCTGACGCACGAGGCCGCTCAAGTCGACGAGCCCGAGTGCCCGCACCCCGTTGGCGATGGCGTCGACCGCGTTGAGCGATCCGCGAAAGGGCGTGCCGAAGGTGATGAGCGCCCTCGTGTCGCGCCATCCGTCGAGCACCTCGAGAAAGTACCGCGAGACGAGTCCACCCATCGAATGCGCCACGAGCACGAGCTTCGCGTCGCGGTTCCCGCTCGAGGCGCGCCAGTCGTGCAGCCAGCGGCGGGCGCTCGAGGCCAGCGCCCGGGCGGCGATGCGGTTGTCGAGCCGCCAATCGTACGGAAACGTGAAGAAGTTGCGCCCGTCGGTGACATCGAATTCCGAGGCGATGAAGTTGGCCACGGCTCCGTATCCGTCGATCTTCCAGAAGCCGGGCAGCAGGTGCAGGTCGGGCAGCAGCCGGGCGGCGATCATCCGATCGTCGCTGTCGCTGTCGCTGTCGTGCGCGGCGCCGGTCACCGACAGACGATCGACGAGATCGCCACCGAGCGTCAGCAGGTTGCGGGCGAGAACGCGCCCGGACCAGCCCCAGACGATCTTCCCGTCGCATCGCAGCTCGCTGCCGAGAATGCCGGGCAGCAGGACGATGACGTGGGGCATCGGTTCGCGCATCACGACGGATCTCCAGCGTAGCTGCGGCGGCCCAGTTCCACCAGGAAGAAGGGCGCCCAATAGAAGACATCGGGCTTGCGTGTCGCGTCGGCGAGATGGGCGCGGACGGCGGCGGAGAGAGCCGCGTCGGGACGCACCCCGCGCGCGTAGGCCTCGTGAAACGTCAGCAGGACCGTTCGCGCCGTGTCGTCGTCGACCGGCCAGAGCGCGCCGAGGATCGCTCCGGCGCCGGCGTCGAAGAGCACGGACTGGAGGCCCAGGATATCGTCGCCGGGGAGGCTCGTAAGCCCGCGCCCGGCGATCGCGCGCTGACCCGAGTGGCAGGCGCCGAGCACGACGAGCTCGGCGTGCACGCGGAGGTCGATCAGATCCCAGGCCGAGAGCCCGCCGTCGCGCAGGTAGAGACAAGCCTCGAGAGGGTCGTCGAGCGCGTCGTCGCCGAGCACGCTGCTGCCGTGCGTGGCGATGTGCAGGCATCGATGCCGGCCTTGGACCGCGGCGGCGAACTCTGCGCGGGACGGCGCGAGCCGCAGCGCCGCGCGTGCGCCGTGGATGGCCGCGACGGCGGCGGCTTCGGCCTCGGCCCCAGGGATCGGCGGCACGGCCGGATCGTCGAACCGTCCGACGCCGACCGCGAGGACGTCCCCGGTGGTGGGCCCGGGCCACTCGATCAGCAGACTCGTCAGGTTCGGGACGTAACGAATGGAGCACCGCTCGATGAGACGGCAGGCCGATTCGCCCTCGACCCACGGCACGGCGTGAAACGGAAACAGGTGCAGCGCGCGATGTGGACTGAGCGCCAGCCGCGTCTTCTCGGCGACGAGATCGCGAAGTGCGTCCGGAAAGAGCACCGGGCCAAGGGAGGCCACGAGCGACTCCAGCTGCGCAATCAACCGCCCGTATCGCGGGCTCGGTCCGCTCAACGCCGTGATGCAGGCGATGCAGTCTCGAATCTGGTCCGTGCGTGACGCGTCGAGCTCGATCGCGATGCAGCGAGATGCCCCACGCGTGACGGCGTGGGCCAGAAGCGTGTTCCCCGCTGCCCAGAACCAGGAGACGACGGCCTCGTCGGCCGCGAGCGACTGCTGGAGCGCGGGCAGCGACAACTCCGGCGGCTCGGCGCTCTGGCGTCCACGACCGCCGGCCGTCAGTGTGGAGAGCCAGCGGCGCCGATCCCGGAGCGCGGCTTCCTCGTCAGACCCGGGTGTCGCTTGGCGGAGGGCATCACCCACGCGCCGGAGATCCGCTTCTGTCTCGGCGGCGGTCCCGGTCGAGCTCGTGGGTGCGAGCAGGCTCCGGAGAGTTGTGCGCGCCTTGAGCAGGTCGGGGATGGCCAGCAGCAGATCCTCGCGGCCGGTCCGGTAGGCGGCGGCGGCGACGACCTCGTACAGCCCCGCGCGTGTGGCCAGGAAGGCGCTCTGCTGGTACGGAGCGCTCACGCGGCGCCGTTCGGACTCGAGGTCGCGGATCACCGGTTCGCACAGCGCGATGATCCCCGCGGCGTCCTTGGCGGCCGCCAGCGCTCGGGCCTTGTAGTCGATCGCGGTCAGGTACACCTCACGCTCGTATCCGGTCGTGAAGGCGCCGAGGTGCGGCGCGTGTCCCGCGACCAACACGGCGATCGCGGCGTCTGCCACCTCGGGAACTTCGGACTCGCGGCCCAGGGCGAGCAGCACGTACGCGTGTTCGAGCCTCGCACGTGCGGCATGAACGCGTGACCCGAGCGCGTCGGCGTCGCGCCGGAGGGCCACCGCGCGTTCGAGCAGGCGTGCGTCCGGCGCCTCGTTGCAGGCGACGCGGAGTGCGTGCAGGCTCGCGTCGAGCTGCGCGCTCGCCTGCACCGGATCGTCCAGAGGGATCGGGAGCGCGGGATCGTCGAATCCGTCCGGCTGGGGAAGGGGAAGCCAGACCGCGAGCCGTTCCATCGCCGTGCGCCGAGCCTGTTCCGCCTGCGCGTGCAGCGTGGCGGGCAGTGCCGCCAGACCGCGCAGCGCGCGTTCGGCGCGCTCGCTCGCGGCGGCGTCCCGCTCGATCCGCGCGCTGGCCCTCGCGCCGAGGATGGCCGCCCAACGTTCTGCGGCCTCGCACAGGCGCGCGAAGAGCGCGGTTCCCGTGTGCGCGTGCGCGGCCGAGGCGATCCACTGTGCGATGGCCGGGTGAAAGGCCGCCTCCGGATCGGGATAGCCTGCGGCCTCGAGCGCGCGGGCAGCCTTGTCGCCAAGACGATGTGCCTCGAATCGGTCGCCTGAACGGCCGACTTCGCGCAACAGCGTCGTCAAGGCCGAGGCCGTCCGCCAGGGGTCGCCGGCCTCGAGCAGCGTGCGGGCCGCCGGTTCGGCGGCCGCGTCGAAGTCGCCCGCGAGCTTCACCTCGATCGCGCGACGCTCCTTGCGGCAATCCGCGGCGGACGTCGCTTCGTCGGCGGTGTCGTAGAACGACGCCGAGCGCTCGAACGCGTCGACCGCCTCGGCGTAGCGCATCGATTCGAGCGCCCCGCGCCCGATGGCCCACCACGCGAGACCGAGCCACCACGCGTGCTCCCGGCGCGCGTCATCGACGAACTGGGCACCGATCGGCTCGAACCGGCCGATCGCCTCGCGCAACCGGTCGAGCGACGCGGCACTGGCGAGCCCTGTTCCCGTTCCCTGGATGGCTTCGCTCAGCGGCGGCACGTGCTCCAGGAGAGCGGCGCGATCGGCGGCTCCGGGCGAGGGCGGAAGCGACGGGAAGCGTTCGGCGACGAGGCGGCCGATCGTGACCGCCGCGTCGAACCGCCGGAGCACCCGCAGCGACGCGTCCCCGGCGCGACCCGCGCCGGCCTCGTCGAGGAGCCGCTGCAGCGCGGCGGTGTCGTCCGGATCGATGCCGGCGTCCCGCCAGAGACGTCGCCGGAGCAGCGGCAGCGCCTCGAGAACCCAGCGTGCCTGGATCGCCGAACGGACTGTCGCCTCGACCTCCTGTCGTCGTGCGTCATCGGTGCGATCGAGCCACCGCCACGCGCAGGCGCAGGCGTCCGCCAGCTCTGCCGGGCGCGTCCCCGACACGATCCCCGCCCGAAACGCCGACCAGTCAGGCACGCGTCCCTTTCATTGGCAGCAGCCCGGACGGGATCGCCGCACGACTACGCGAACGCCGGACCACACGGAAGTCTGGCACAGACGCGTCGCGCGGTAGCCGCCGAGGTCCGCGGCATCCGGATTGCTGGAGCAGAGGGGCAGGAGAGTGAACACGTGAAATATCTGGTTGCCTGGATGCTCGGGGTTCCCGGAATCGTGATCGTCTTGTGGATGTTGGCAAACGCCGCCTGTTGACCGAGGACAATTCGACTAATTAATTAGTTGAATCGTTCAGGGCCGGGTGTTAGAGTCGGGCCGTATGGCAATTAATTATTTAAGGGAACGGCGTCCGCGGCAGATTGCCGGCCTCGCGGCGAGCATGTTCGCCGCAGCGCTCACGCTGGCGACCGCAGCTCGACCCGCGGCGGCGCCGCTCCCGCACGCCGTGGCCACGGCGGCGATGGAGAAATTCCTGGCGCGCCCGTCCGGTGTGCACGGATACAGGGCGGCCCGCCGTCTCGAGGCGACCGCTCGCGGGCACCGAGGCTGGCTCGACGTGCAGACGGCGCTGTCCCCGGACACGGGCCTGCACTACGAGGTCACCGCCGAAGGTGGCTCCGGCTATATCCGCACGCGGGTGCTCCGATCGCTGCTCGACGAGGAGCGCCGCCTGGTCGCGGAGGGCAAGGGAGGCGTCTCGCTCTCCCCCGAGAACTACAAGTTCAGTTGTGAAGGCGTCGACGAGAACGGCTTCGCCGTGGTGGCGCTGACGCCGCTCCGCAAGGATCGCGCGCTCGTGGACGGCCACATGCTGCTCACGCCGGACGGCGATCTCGTGCGCCTCGAGGGCCGGCTCGCGAAAAATCCCTCGTTCTGGGTGACGCGCGCAGACATCGTCCGCCTCTACCGCCGCATCAACGGCGCCCTCGTCCCCGTGTCGCTGCAGACGACGGCGCAGCTGCGGCTGCTCGGAGCGTCGACGCTGCAGATGACGTATCGCTACTCGCACATCGACGAGCAACCGGTCGACTTCGACGAGCCGATGGCTCCGCCGCCGTTCTTCCTGCGCATCGAAGACGCGATGACCGCGCGCACGATTCCCTAGCGCCACCCGGCGCCGGCCGTCAGCGCGGGGAGGCCGCGAACTTCTGCACCCGCATGCCGTTCGCCGCTTCGGCCGCGTACAGGTTGCCCTTCGAATCGACGGCGAGCGCGTTCACGCCGCTCAACTGTCCGGGATCGCTGCCAGGCCCGGCGAACGAGCTCACGACGGCGAGCGAATCGCGCTGCAGAATCCAGATCTTGTTGTTCGTGCCGTCGCCCACGTAGACGAAGCGCTCGTCCGGCGACAGCTCCAGATCCCAGATGGCGCCGAGGCCGAGCGTCTGCCGCTCCACGAACCCTTCCTTCACGAACGTTCCGTCCTTCTTGAACACCTGAATCCGGTTGTTGCTCCGATCGCACACGTACACCAGGTCGTCGCGCGAGATCCGCACGCAGTGCGTGGAGGTGCCGAACTGGCGCGAGATCGGCGCGTTCGGGTCGTACTGCACCGCCGGGCCGTCGATCGGCTTGTCGCCATAGCCGCCCCAGTGGCGCTTGTAGGTGCCGCTGTCCGCGTCGAAGACGATCACGCGCCGGTGCGTCCCGCCCACCTCGCTCTCGGTGATATACACCTCGTTCGTCTTCGGATCGACGACGGCGCCCGTCGGCCGCTCGAGTCCCGTCGTGTCGTCGTTGCCGCGCACCTGCCCCTGCTTGCCAATCTGCAGCAGGAACTTCCCGTCGCGCGTGAACTTCAGCACCTGGGCGTCCTTCGCGCCGCCGCCGGTCACCCACACGTTGCCCTTGTCGTCGATCGACAGGCCGTGCTCGTTGGTCGGCCACTCGTAGCCGGCACCAGGACCGCCCCACGCCTGCAGGAGCGTTCCCGACGCGTCGAACTCGATCACGGGCGGGGCGGGCACGCCAGGCTTGGGTGGAGCCGGGTTGGAGCCGCGTCCCGGCCCGAGCGTCGCCGGCCGGTGGAGAATCCAGACGTGGTCGCGCGCGTCGACCGCGACGCCGGCGACCTGCCCGATCGCCCAGTTGTTCGGTAGCGGTTTCGGCCAGGCAGGATCTGCCTTGAACGAGGGCGTTTCCGCAGGCGTCTGCGCAGGTGCGGTGGCGGGCGCAGCAAGGACGAGCGCAAGGACCAACAGGACAGCTTCGACGGATCGCGTCATCGTGCTCCTCGAATGACACTGCGACAGGGGCACCCTGTCGCGCGGCGCGATTATAGCCGCCCGTTCAGTCCATCTGTGCGGCTTGCACCGCGTGCTGCTCGATCTCGGCCGGCCGCTGCGTGGCCGTCGTGTAGCGACGCGGATTGAAGCGTCCCCTGACCAGATACCCGGCGGCGAACCCGGTCGGCACCCACGGCTGCACGATCGCCAGCGGAATCGCGTACTTCTTCGTCTTCACCAAGGACTCCAGCACGCCGCGTGTCTTCCGGCTGCGGCTGCGGCTTCCGGGGATCTGCGGGATCACGAAACCCGACAGCTGCAACTCGGGCCGGCGGCCGCCGAACCGCGCGAGCGACTGGCCGACGTGTTTCGGCGTCGCGAGCCAGAGGTCCGCCATCGACCGGGACGACACCGCTCCCGGGAAGTAGTCGTTGAGCACCTCGGCGGCGAAATTCGCGCAGTTCCGAAACAGCAGGTTGAACTGCACCGCGTTTTCACGTGCGTTCATCCGCACGATCAAGGCGTCGTCCTGCTCCGGCGTCGTCTTCACTCGCAAGGCGACGATGCGTCTGTCGTAGCTGGCGCCGACGAGCTGGGTCCAGTCGCCAGTCGGCGGATTGCCGCTCCCGGTGTTCGGGACGAGCGCGGACAGGTGTTTCGCGCGGTATTCGTTGCGCAGCCTGAGTACCGTGCGCGCGTCCGCCGATTCCGGAACCTGCTCGGCGCGGTCGACGGCGTAGAGATACGGGATCAGCGGAATCGCCACCCAGTCGAGGCCGGCCACCCGGTGATACCGGCTGATCACGACTCCAGCCTCGCCCACCGCGCAACGCCGCAGCGTGGTGGGGTCGGACGCGCAGACGCGTGTAAGGTACACCGCGGCGTGGCCAGTCGGGTTCACGCTGCCGAACCGCCCGTACGGTTCGGCGAGGAGCAGGACGGCGTCGGCGTGGACGGGCGAGGGCGAGCAGAAGATCAGGGCCAGTGCTCCGAGCAGGTAGCTGAAAAGGCCGGCAACCCGAAGTGACAAGACGCAGGTGAAAGGTGAACGGCTCGGAATGGCCAGGGCGCTAAGATATCGGGACATCTGTTGACCTATGTACCACAGCGATTCGTTCCGGGACGCGCGAGGCACTGAACTTGCGCACCGGACGCCGAATCCGCGTGGGTGACCGTCTGAGCGTCCGTTAACACGACACGCGGCAAGCTCAGGTGTTCTGGATCGCTGCGAACGGTCGGTGCGCTCATTTTCGATGCCCAAACCTCCTCCCGACGCCGCACTCCGACTCGCCGCGATTGTCGAATCGTCCGACGACGCGATTGTCAGCAAGGACCTGACGGGCACCATCACCTCCTGGAACCGCGGGGCCGAGCAGATCTTCGGCTACACGGCAGCCGAGGCCGTAGGCCAGTCGATCACGATGCTCATCCCCGGCGAGCGCCTGAACGAGGAGGCGATCGTGCTCGACCGTGTGCGTCGTGGGCTGCGTGTGCTGCCGTTCGACACCGTTCGCTGCCGCAAGGACGGAACGCGCATCGACGTTTCGGTCACCGTGTCGCCCATCAAGGACGCCGCCGGCACCATCGTCGGCGCGTCGAAAATCGCGCGGAACATCACCGAGCAGAAGCGGATGGAGAGGGAGCTCCGCGAGTCCCAGCGGCGGCTCATGGGGCTTGCGACCGCTTCGGCGTCGATCGTCGGCTCTCCCGACACCGACGCCGTAGTCGCGTCGGCGATCGAGCTCGCCCGCGACGTGTTCCACTCCGACGGCTACGCGCTCTGGCGCGTGGACGACGAAGGCCGATGGCGGATCGTCCGATCGTACGGCGTCTCGGCCGATTTCTCCGCGCGCGTGGTCCTCGCCGCATCGAAGGGGCTCGTCATCAGCCGCGTGCCGTTCGAAGGACCGCTGGTGTGCGAGGACGTCGAGTCGACCGAGATGCTCGCCGAGATGCGCGATGCGTACCGGGCGGAGGGCATCGTGTCGCTGGTCATCTTTCCGCTGCTCGTGCGGGGCGAGCGGACCGGCACGATGGTGTTCTACTCGCGGCAGCGCCGCGAATACCAGGAGGTCGACAGGCAGCTGGGCAGCGCGCTCTCGAATCTGGTTGCGGCGGCGCTCACGAGCGCAGAGCTCTACGAAGACCAACGCCGCGCCCGCGAAGCTGCCGACCACGCGCGGCAGCAGGCGACATTCCTCGCAGACGCCGGCACCGCGCTGAGCGCCTCGCTGGACTACGAGTCGACGCTGGCGACGGTGGCGCGCCTGGCGGTGCCTCTCGTCGCAGACTGGTGCGCCGTCGACATCGTCACCGAGCGCGGTGCGCTGCAGCGGCTGGCCGTCGCGCACGCGGATCCCGAGAAGGTGGCGCTCGCCGAGAGGCTGCAGGAGCGCTATCCGGCGGATCCGGACAACCCGGGCGGTCCGCGCCAGGTGATTCGCACGGGGCAGCCCGCCTTCGTGCCGAACATCCAGCGCGCGCTGCTGGATGCGTCGCCTCAGAGCGAGGATCGCCGGCGGATCGTCGAGGAGCTGGGGCTGACGTCGTACATGTGCGTGCCCCTGCTGGCGCGCGGCCGATCCATCGGCGCCATCACGTTCCTGAGCGCTGAATCGGGACGGGAGTACTCCGAGGGCGACCTGCGGTTTGCGCGCGAGATTGCGGCGCGGGCCGCGCTCGCCGTCGACAACGCGCGTGCCTACGCGCGCGCGAACGACGCCAGCCGCCTGAAGGACGAGTTCCTGGCGACGTTGTCCCACGAGCTCCGGACGCCGCTGAACGCCGTGCTGGGTTACGTGCGTCTGCTGCGTCTCGGGACCCTGCCGCCCGGCAAGTCCGCCGGCGCGCTCGAGGTGGTGGAGCGCAACGCCACGGCCCTCAAGCAGATCATCGAGGACGTGCTCGACGTCTCGCGCATCGTAGCCGGCCGTCTGCGGCTCAACGTCCAGCCGGTGGATCTGCCTGGCATTCTCGAGGAGTCCTGCGCCACAGTGATGCCGGCGGCCGACGCGAAGGGCCTGCGTGTCGAGGCGCTCCTCGATCCGTTCACGGCGCCGGTGTCGGGCGACCCGGAGCGGATTCAACAGATCGTCTGGAACCTGCTCTCGAACGCGATCAAGTTCACGCCGCGCGGCGGAAAGGTCCAGCTGCGCCTCGCGCGGGTCAATTCCCACGTGGAGATCACCGTCAGCGACACCGGGCGCGGCATCGAGCCGGCGTTTCTCCCGTTCGTCTTCGAACGCTTCCGGCAGGGGGATGCCACCTTCTCGCGCGAACAGGGCGGTCTCGGGATCGGGCTCGCGATTGCGAAACAGCTCACCGAGCTCCATGGCGGTTCGATTACCGGGGCGAGCGACGGCCCCGGCAAGGGAGCGACCTTCGTCGTCAAGCTGCCGCTGATGATCGTCCACCGGTCTGCGCCGGAGGAGCGCGCGCGCGAGCAGCCTCACGCCGATCGCCACCCTCCGGCCTTCGAACTGCTGCCTCAACTGACCGGGCTTCGCGTCCTCGCCGTCGACGACGAGCCCGATTCGTTGAACCTGTTGCGAACGGCGCTCGAGGGGGCCGGCGCGATCGTCACGCCGGTCGGATCGGCGCGCGCGGCGCTCGATCTGCTCGCGACGATCACGCCGGACGTGCTGGTGGCGGACATCGGCATGCCGGGCATGGACGGCCTCGAGCTGATCCGGGAGGTGCGGTCGATGCCCGAGCCGGTGCGTAGCCTTCCGGCGGCGGCGCTGACCGCATACGCACGGTCGCAGGATCGCGTCACCTCGCTGGCGAGCGGGTTCCAGATGCACCTGGTCAAGCCGATCGATCCGGTCGAGCTCATCGTCGCGGTCGGCGTCCTGGGCCGGCGCGGCGATCACGCGCACGCACCGCTCCCGGGCGAGTGACGCGCCGGGGCGCGCGCGTATTCCGGGCAGTACCTAGAATCGGAAGAGACGCGTGATCTTGAGCGCGATCGACCGGTTGCGCAGGCCCGCCGTCGGGCCGGCGGTCAGCCGTTCGTCGGCGTAGACCGCGAACAGCTCGCTGCCCGGTTTGTACTCCCACCGGAAGCGGAAGTTGCTGCTGAAGCTCCGGTCGTTCGAGCTGTACTGCATGAGCCCGCCGGCGAACATCCGGGGCGTGAAGCCGTAGTCGGTTCGCGCGCGGTAGAGCGCGGTGAGGAAGTCGCCCGCCGGCAGATGCACGTTGTTCAGCGAGATGGACGGCTCGAGCGAGAGGCGTGTCGTGATGGCGATGCGCGCCGACGAGAGGCTCAGCGCGGTGATGTCGCCGTCGTAGAACTGCCCCTGCTGCAGGCTGATCGTTCCCGACATGCGCCGCTGCTGCCCGGCGACGTAGGTGGTGGTCACGCTGGTGAAGTCGTATCCGCCCGTCGGCAGCGTGACCGTTCTGGCGACCGCGAAGGGCCGGTTCAGCAGCTCGTAGGCGTCGTCGATCTGAAAGCGGATGAGGTCGCTGTTCTCGAGCTCGGTCTGGAAGCTCGCGGTGATGAGCTTCGACTCTGTCTGTCCGGCGCCGTTGACGAAGAGCTCGCCGCTCGCCTGCCACGTCAGCTGTCGGATCGAGCGTACGCGGCGGATGCGCGGGCTGAAGCGCACCGTTCCGAAACGGCGCGTGAAGTTGTCGCGGCGGACGAAGCCGATGTCGGGCGTGAAGTTGTCCCCGACGTGGAGGTAGTCCAGGCGCGCGCCGTAGCGGTCCGCAGAGTAGTCGAACCGGCCTTGATAGCTGTCGTCGTCGCGGCGGACGCCTGGCATCCTGGTCCGCGCGTAGTAGCCCGTCAGGTTGACGTTCTGGAAGAAGGAGAACGACGCGTCGGCGCCGAAGGCCTGGCTCTGTCCATCGCCGGCGGTCGCGTGCGACCTGTTCGAGAACAGCGCGCCGACGTTGCTGCGGCGGAGGATGTCCCGCTTGACCCGCATCACCGTGAAATTGGTCGCCGGCGTGCCGGTGGACGGATCGGCGCCGGTCCGGATGTTCATCAGTCCGATTCCGTACCGGCCGGCCTTGCCCGTGAGCCGCGTGCCGACGTCAATCGGGACGGGGCGTCCGGCGTTCAAGCCGATCCGCCGGCTGTAGAAGAGGAGCGGAACGACGTTGGTCCCCGCGTTGTTGCCGCTGCCGGCGCCGGACCCGGTCGCGAAGTCGAAGAGCCCGCGCCCTTCGAGGAAGAACTCGCGCTTCTCGGGAAAGACGATGTTGAAGCGGGTGAGGTTGACCTGTTGTTCGTCGACTTCGACCTGTGCGAAGTCGGTGTTGTAGGTGACGTCGGCGGTCAGGTTGGCCGTCACGCCGTACTTGAAATCCACGCCGGCGTTCGGTTTCACCTCGTTGGCGAGCGGCGGTGTGCGCACGCGATCGGTCGTGAGCGTCGAGATCGCGTACGGCTTGAGCTCCATGTTGCGGCTCGCGGGCGGCAGATCGAGCCCCACCAGATCGGCGAACAGCGAGACGCGGAAGTCGGCGGACGAGCCGCCGAGCGCCGCGGGAAGGGCGGTCAGGAACGTCCACTCGTTCTTGCGGCGGATCGATCGCCGGATCTGGAGGCCCCAGGTCTGGTTCTGTCCCGAGATGTAGCGGATCGACTTGAAGGGGATGGCCATCTCGACCGTCCAGCCGCCCTCGAATCGTCCGGTGCGGACGTACCAGACCGGATTCCAGTCGGCGTTCGGGTTCCCTTCGTCGGTGACCACCTGGTCGGCGCGCGCGCCGAGCGGGTTCGTATAGAACTTGAAGCCGTTGCGGCGGTCGTGGAAGGTATCGAACACCACGCCGAAGTTGTCGTTCTGCCGCAGCTGCGCGGTATCACGGCGCAGTTCGTTGGCGGTCCATTGTTCCGGCGGCGCCGATTCCCACAGCCGTCCGCAGACGTAGATGCTGGTCGAGTCGAAGAAGACCCACGCTTCGGTGCGTTCGGTCGACGGCTGCCCTTCGCGGGGCAGGTTCTGGATGAATCCGTCGATCGACGGTGTGACGCCGTACACCTCCTCGTCGAGGCGGCCGTCCACAGTCAGCGGGCGATCGAGCTTGACGGCCCGGACGGTTGCCTGGCCTCGCTCGTTGCGGTTGATGATCGCCGGCGCGACTGGCGGAGGGGGGCGATCGGCATCCGGCCGCTGCGCGGCGGCCGGCAGCGGCCACGACAGCGCGATGAGCAGGCATGCCGCACCGAACCCGGCAGCGCCTGCGGGCAAACGACGGCCATTCATTCCGGAATCTCGACTCCCTGACGCGTCTTGATGGGGATGGGCTGCCAGGCCGGGCGTGCGACCAGAGGCCCATGCATTATGCCGCAAGTCGCTGACGTGCCGGCTTTTACCATTTGCTTACGACTCTTGGGCTGGTCGGATGTGAGAGGTCGCCGGGGCCGCGCCGCCGCGCCCGTGATACTCTCTTTAGTCTCTATATCCTTTGATGGCGCGGTCGGGTCGCTGCGGGTCGCTGCCGCAGGGTTCGTCCGGATGTCGGCGTCCGTCCGGATGGTGGTTTACCCTGGTTGCGCGGCAGGCAAGGCATGAACGTCCCGCCAGACTTGGCACGATGCGTGTAGCGCCCTCTGCCCTTCGGGCACTGGTTCCATCCTTCGTATGAGTGGTCCGCCGGCCGTCGTGCGCGGTCCCAAGTCGATGTGTCTCCAGTGGTCGAGCCGACCGTGCTGTCTGTGGCTGGTCTGGCTCCTGGCCCTGATGATCACGGTTGAGGCGCGTCCCGCCGAGGCGGGGCAGGTCGCGCGAACGGCCGGACCCGAAACCGACGTTCGGGCCAACGGCCCCTCGCCGTCCGCTGGCGCCGGAGCGTCCAATCGCTTTCCCGGGGCCGAGACGGAAGCCGACGAGTGGGCGGCGCTCCTGCTCGCGCGCGGTGTGCAGCAGGGCGACGTGCCGCCGCCGCCGGTCGCGCCGGACGTCATCCGCCGCGACGAACAGGGCCACGCAACGGTGCGCGCCGTCCGGATCGACCGCCCGCTCCAGATCGACGGCCGGCTCGATGAAGAGGTGTACGAGCGGATTGCCCCGGTCGACGACTTTATTCAGCAGCTCCCGAGCGCCGGCGTTCCCGCGACCGAGCGGACGAGCGCCTGGGTATTCTTCGACGACAAGAACCTCTACTTCGGGTTTCGCTGCTACGACAGCCATCCCGAGCGCGAAGTCGCGACCGAAATGCGGCGCGACCACAACAACATCCTCCAGGGCGACAACATCACCGTCGTCCTCGACACGCTGCTCGACCGCCGGAACGGCTTCTTCTTCCAGAGCAACCCGCTCGGCGCGTTCCGGGACCAGTCGATCACCAACAACGTCCAGAACGTCGACTGGAACACCGTCTGGAACGTGCGCTCGACGCATTTCGCCGGGGGCTGGACGAGCGAGTTCTCGATCCCCTTCCGCTCGCTCCGCTACCGCGGGTCCGGCCGCCAGGTCTGGGGGCTGAACATCCGCCGGATCGTGAAGTGGAAGAACGAGACGTCCAACCTCACGTCCCTCCCGCTCGCGTACGGGCAGTCGGGCATCAGCCAGATGGCGTCCGCCGCGACCCTCGTGGGCCTCGAGGTCCCGGGCAATGCGCTGAACATGGAGATGAAGCCGTACGCCGTCACGTCGCTCAAGACCGACAACACGATTGCGAGCCCGGTCAGCAATCTGGGGTCGATCACCGGTGGCGTGGACGTGAAGTACGGCGTGACATCGAGCCTCATCGCCGACGCCACGATCAACACGGACTTCGCGCAGGTCGAAGAGGACGTGCAGCAGGTGAACCTCACACGCTTCAGCCTGTTCTTTCCGGAGCGGCGTGATTTCTTCCTTGAAGGCCAGGGCATCTTCACCTTCGGCGACACGCGCATCCGCAACAGCGACGTGCCGATCGTGTTCTTCAGCCGGCGCATCGGTCTGAACGCCGGACAGCCGGTGCCGGTCGTCGCCGGCGCGCGCCTCACCGGCAAGGCCGGTCGCTTCGACGTCGGCGCGCTGAACATCCAGACGGGCGACAAGCCTGCCGCCGACGCGCTCTCGACCAACTTCACCGCCGTGCGGCTGAAGCGCGACGTGTTCAAGCGCAGCTCCATCGGCGTCATCGGAACCCGGCGGCTGACGACCGGCGCCGACCCGGGAGTAGCGCCGGCCGGGTCCGATTCGAGCCTGGCCTTCGGCGCCGATGCGAACTTCCGTCTGACCAACAACCTCACGGTGCTCGGCTATTTCGCGAAGAACCAGAAGGTGACGGGCACCGACTACGCGTCGAGCTATCGTGGGCTCTTCGACTATGCCGGCGACCGTTACGGCCTCACGGCGGAGCACCTCAACGTCGGCGCCGGCTTCGATCCGCAGGTCGGCTTCGTGCGCCGGCAGGACTTCCGCCGCAATTCCCTGTCGGGACGCTTCAGTCCGCGCCTCCGCCGGAACCCGGTCGTCCGGCAGCTCATCTGGCAGGGTGGCGTCGACTACATCACCAGCGACACGTTGAGCCGCGTCGAGAACAGGACCTACAAGGGCAGCTTCGACGTCGACTTTCACAGCAGCGATCGCCTCTCCTTCGAGTACATCAAGGATTACGAGCTGCTCCCGCGCAACTTCACCATCTCCTCCGGCGTCGTCGTGCCCGCGGGCGGCTACCGCTACTCGATCGCGCGGACGTCGTACCAGCTGGGGTTGCAGCGCAAGCTGTCGGGCACGTTCACCGTCGGCCGCGGCACCTTCTACAACGGCGATCGCACGGAAGCGTCCTACAGCGGCCGCATTTCCTTCTCGCAGTTCTCGGTCGAGCCGTCGTTCTCGTTGAACTGGGTCGACCTGCCGTACGGCAAGTTCACCGCGAAGCTGTTCAACAGCCGCTTCATCTACACGCTCTCTCCGCGAACCGTCGTCACCAGCCTCGTCCAGGTGAACCCGACGACGCAGACGGTGTCGTCGAGCGTGCGGCTGCGGTGGGAGTATCTGATCGGAAGCCAGCTGTTCCTGGTCTACACCGACGGCCGCAGCACGTCGGGCCCGGGCCTGTCGGTCCTGAACCACACGCTCTCGGTCAAGTTCACACGTCTCGTCCGCTTCTGACGCGTCGGCTCGCGCCGCTGCGACGCGTCTGACGAGAACAGACCGTCTCCGCCTCGATCAGGCCGCCGACGTGGGGGTGATGGCCCAAGTCGACAGTGCTGTATGTTTTTGCTCCATCGACGACTGCAAACTGTACAGCTTGGGGGTTGGCCGAACGCGGTCATGCTGCGCGGACGACACATCCTGGTGACGTCCGCGCGGCACACGCGTTGCTGAGGCTGTAGTTCTTCGTCTTCATGACATCGGGGAACTCCGCCTCTATTGCCAGCGGCAGGCCGTCGCTGCGGACGATCGCGGCCGGTCGAATCGGATGAGACGGTCGCGCGCCGCCTGCACGCTCGTGTTCGCGATCAGTCTGTGCGGAGCAGGCGCGCCGCACGTCCAGGGGCAGACGCGCGAATCGGAGGACCGGCTCAAGGCCGCGTTCGTCTCCAAGTTCCCGCAGTTCGTCGAATGGCCCGCGAGCGCGACCAGCGGCCGCACGCGCATCGACCTGTGTGTGACGGGGCCGGCGTCCGTTCGGGGCGATCTGCAGGCGCTCGTGTCAGGGGAAACCCTGAATGGCCGCCCGATTCTCGTCCGGGAAGTCCAGCAGCCGGCTGATGCGGGGTCCTGTCATCTTCTCTACGTGCCGCAGCGTGGCGGTGAGTGGCCCGACGACCTCCTGACCGCCGTTCGATCGCTCCCGGTATTGACCGTCAGCGATCGCCCCGACTTCCTCGAGCAAGGCGGCATCATCGCGCTTCGTGTCGTTCAGGGGCGCATCCGGTTCGAGGTCGACGTGGCTGCGGCGCAGCGCGTCGGCCTTCGCATCGGCTCGCAGTTGCTGCAGTTGGCGCTCTCGGTCCGCGGCGGAGGGCCGTCGTGAAGCGCTGGTTCGAATCGCTGCCCGTGCACCGCAAGCTGATCGCGTTGGCGCTCGGCGTCAGCTCGGCTGCCGTGCTGACGGCGGTGATTGGCCTCGCCGTGTTCGACATCGCGCGGTACCGTGACTCGGCCGACGAGGACGCGCGGGCGCTCGCGCAGTTGATCGCGGAGAACATCACCGCGGCGATCGTGTTCGACGATCCGGACGCGGCGGCGGCGACGCTTGCGACGGTCCGCGTGCGGCCGATTGTCGCGCGCGCGTGTGCGTACGACGCTGACGGATATCTCCTGGCCGGATTCGTCCGCCCCGGCGGAAGCGCGTGCCCGGATCGACCGGTCAGCGGGCGCAGCTGGAGCTTCGTCTCCGAGACCGTCGTCGTCCGCAGCAACGGTCAGGATGTCGGCCGGGTGTTCGTCGAGCGGGCCCTCTCCGATCTGCGGGGGCGCGTGACGGCGACGGCGGCCGCCGGGCTGACCGTGATCCTGCTCGCCGGCGTCATCGCCTTCGCCGTCGCGCAGTCGCTGCAGCGGCTGGTGTCGACGCCAATCATCGCTCTGGCACAGGCCGCCCGGCGCATCGGGCGCGAGCACGCGTACCACGTGCCGGAGATCGCCGCGCCGCCCGACGAGACCGGCGAGCTCGTCCACGCGTTCAGCGACATGGTGCAACGGGTCGGAGAGTCGAACGCCGCCCTCGTGGCGTCCAACGAGGCGCTGCGCGTCGAGGTCGCCGAACGACGGCGCATGCAGGACGAACGCGAGCTGCTGCTGGCGCGCGAACGGGAGGCGAGCCGGCTGAAGGACGAGTTCCTCGCGACCGTCTCGCACGAGCTCCGGACACCGCTCAACGCCATTCTCGGGTGGACGCAGATCCTGTCCAGCACGCCGCCGGCTCCGCAGACGCTCGAGAAGGCGATCGCCAGCCTCTCCCGAAACGCGCAAGCACAGCACCGTGTGATCCAGGACCTGCTCGACATTTCGCGGATCATCACCGGCAAGCTGCAGCTGACGCTCGACGCGGTCGATCTGCGATCGGTCGTCGAGTCGGCGATCGAGGTGATCGAACCGATTGCCAGCTCGAAGGGGATCGCTCTCGACGCCCGTTTGCCTGGGATCGCCTGCGTCGTGCAGGGCGACTACGACCGCCTGCGGCAGGTGCTCTGGAACCTGCTCTCCAATGCCGTGAAGTTCACGCCGGCCGGCGGGCACGTGCTGTTGCGGCTCACGGAAGCCGGTGACGGCTATGCCGTCTCGGTCGCCGACGATGGCATCGGCATCCCGCCGGCGTTCCTTCCGCACGTGTTCGAACGCTTCCGCCAGGTCGACGGCTCGATCACCCGGCAGCAGGGCGGCCTCGGGCTCGGGCTCGCCATCGTGAAGGAGCTGACGGAACTGCACGGCGGCAGCGCGTCGGTGGAGAGTCTCGGGACCGATCGAGGCGCCGTGTTCACGGTCACGCTGCCGCGTCTGGCGCGCAGTCCGCGGCAGCGCGACGAAGAGGCGATCGTCGACCTGGGGCCGCTGCCGAGGCTCGATGGCAGTTCCGTGCTGGTCGTCGACGACAACGTCGATGCACTCGACGTCATCTCGCAGGCACTGGCCGGCGCGGGCGCCGCGGTGCGGTCGGCGGCGTCCGGTGCGGAAGCGGTGGCGGAGTGGACCCGCCAGCCGGCGGACGTGCTGTTGTGCGATCTGGCCATGCCCGGCATGGACGGATTCGAGGTGCTGCACCGGATCACCGAGATTGACGGCCGCGCGGGCCGTGCGAGTCCCGCAATCGCGGTGACCGCCTACGCGTCAGACGAGTACCGCAATCGCTGCCTGCGTGCCGGCTTCATCGGGCACCTGGCCAAGCCGATTCGGATGAGCGACGCGATCCGCGCCGTGGCGGCGGTGCTGGCGCCGCGGTGACTTGCGGGACTGAATGCTGCGGGAGAAGGACATCGTGCCGATGCATCGACAACTGACACTGGCGCTTGCGGCCGTCGCCTTGGTGACTCTCGACCTGGGTGTCGAGGCTCAGAGCAGTACGGACCAGCTCAGGCGGATGACGCTGCAGGAACTGCTGGACGTGGAGGTGACAACCGTGAGCCGGCAGCCCGAGCCGGTGACGTCGGTTCCTCCCGCGGTGTACGTCATCACCGCCGAGGACATCCGCCGCTCCGGTTCGACCTCGATACCCGAAGCGCTGAGGCTGGCGCCGGGCATCCAGGTTGCGCGAATAGACGGCGCCAAGTGGTCGATCGGCATGCGCGGCTTCGCGGACCGGCTCTCCCGCGCGATGCTCGTCCTCATCGATGGCCGCGTCGTGTACAACCCGCTGTTTGCCGGCACCTACTGGGAGGTGCAGGACACCATGCTGGAGGACATCGAGAGGATCGAGGTCATCCGCGGACCGGGCGGCACGCTGTGGGGGGCGAACGCGGTCAACGGCATCATCAACATCATCACGAAGCGCCCGTCCGACACCCAGGGCTTCCTGGGCACGGTCGAGGCCGGCGTGCGGGGGCGCGGCCTTGCCGCCGTGCGCTTCGGCGGCGCGAACGCGGACGGGACGCTGCAGTATCGGATGTACGCAAAAGGCTTCCAGCGCGGACATCAGTATCAGGGCCCAGGGGGGTACGACGACCAGTCGCAGATGCTGCAGGCGGGAGGACGGGCCGAGTGGGCGCTGTCGGATCGGCGCAGCTTCAACCTGCAGGGAGACGTGTACGGCACACAGTTGGGGCAGCGTCAGGTCAGCACGACGTACACGCCGCCGTATGCGGTGACCTCCGACGTCACGGCGCCGCTCTCGGGAGGAAACGTCCTCGCGCGGTACCTGGCGCCCGGCGCGCGGTCCGACATTCAGATTCAGGCGTTCTACGACCATACCAATCGCGACGAGCAGCCGATCGGAGAGCGCCGGCAGACCGTCGACGTCGATTTCCAGCAGAGGCTTCGCGGCTGGCCGCGGCACCAGCTGACGTGGGGAGCCGGTTACCGGGTGACGACCGGCCGAATCCGGGCGGCCGGGCTGTCGTCGATGGACCCGCTGCGCCGGACCGACAATCTGTTCACCGCGTTCGCGCACGACGAGATCGGCATTGCGGCGGACCGTCTGCGTCTGAGTGTCGGCACGAAGGTGGAGCACAACGCCTACAGCGGCGTCGAGGTGCAGCCGAGCGCGCGGATATCGTGGACGCCTGCCGAAACGCAGACCGTGTTCGCCGCGGTGACGCGCGCCGTGCGCGTCCCGTCTCGGGTCGAGGTCGACTACACCACGACGAGCCTGGTATCCGCGTCCGGCCCGTTGTTCGTGCGTCTGCTGCCGAACAAGGACTTCCGCCCCGAGGAGCTCATCGCGTACGAGCTGGGGTACCGGACCCGGCCCGTGGCGCGCGCGTTCGTAACCGTGTCCGGCTTCTACAACCAGTACGACCATCTGCTCGGCACCGAGGGGCTCACCCCGATCACGGAACAGACGCCCCCGCCGGCCCGGATCATCATTCCGGTGACGTTCGACAACACCCTGACGGGGCAGAGCCAGGGCGTGGAGGTGACCGGCGACGTGCGCCCGATGCCGTGGCTGCGATCCACGGTGAACTACTCCTATCTCCGTGTCGCGATCTCACGCAAGCCCGGCAGCCGCGACGTGTCCCAGGAGCGGCGGGGCGAAGGGCTCAGCCCGAATCACCAGCTGCAGTTCCAGGCGTCGGTCGACCTGCCCCGGCGCTGGACCGTCGACTACTTCCTGCGTCACGTGTCGGACTTGAGCGCCGGACCCGTTCCGGGGTATACGACCTCGACGCTCCGGATCGCATGGCGCGTGACGTCCAGAGTGGAGGTGTCGGCGGTAGGGCAGGACCTCAATCAGGCACGGCACCTCGAGTGGGCGGGCTCGCCGCTGCTGATCCAGAGGAACGCGTACGTGAAGGTCACGATTCGTTGAGGGGTGCCGCTGCCGGGCGGTCCGGAGCGGCAGGGAGGGGGCCGACACTTGACGCTACGCAACGGGCCGGCACGCGTGTATACTCTCGCATCCCTCATCTTGTCCGGTAACTGGTCTCGAGGAGAACGATTGATGAAGATGCGCGTAATCATGGCAATGGCGCTCGCCGCAGGCATCGCGGCCTGCGCCCAGCAGTCCGCTCCCCCGGCGGCTGAACAGAAGGAAGCGGCTCCGGCCCCCGCAGCGGCTCCGGCTGGTGGCGGTCTGGCCGGCAACGCCGAGCAGCAGGCGAAGCAGGCGGAGATCGAGAAGAACACGCCGATGCTGAAGGTCACCGAGGAAGTCCTGCGCCTGAACGTGCCGGGCCAGACCATCGGCGAAGCGGTTGGCGTGTCGAAGAACTCGAAGGGCCACCTGTTCGTGTTCAGCCGCACCGGCAAGACCGCCACGGTCAAGGGCAGCGCGGCGTCGATGCTGTTCGAGTTCGACCCGCAGCTCAAGTTCGTGAAGGAGTGGGGCCCGAACAACTACGCGGCCGGCTTCGCTCACACGGTCCGCGTGGACAAGTACGACAACGTCTGGATGACCGACGAAGGCTCGAACATGGTGGTCAAGTACCGCCCCGACGCCACCGTCGACATGGTCCTCGGACGCAAGGAAGAGCCGCTCGACTGGTTGGAGCGGTTCGTTGAAGAGGGCCACACGATCGAGCCCGCCCGCAACCCCGCCACCGCCCCGCAGCATCGTCCGTGGGTGTTCAACCGCCCGACCGACGTCGCGTGGAACCCGCAGGACGAGATCTTCGTGTCCGACGGCTACAACAACTCGCGCGTGGCCAAGTTCGACAACAAGGGCAACTGGGCGAAGGACATCGGCTCGCGCGGCGACGGCCCCAACCAGTTCAACACCCCGCACGGCATCGCGGCTGACGCTCAGGGCAACGTGTACGTCGCCGACCGCGGCAACCGCCGCGTGCAGG
This sequence comes from Vicinamibacterales bacterium, assembly GCA_050183995.1. Lineage (GTDB taxonomy): Bacteria > Acidobacteriota > Vicinamibacteria > Vicinamibacterales > CAVVIG01 > CAVVIG01. The sequence continues at coordinate 75,312 of JBFXAT010000002.1, read as the reverse complement.
TGTTCGACTCCGAGCTGAACCCGGTTCGCGTCATCGAGGGCATGGGCGCTCCGTGGACGGCCTGCATCACCAAGGGCGCCACGCAGTACCTGTTCACCGGCGATGGCAACGGCAAGATCTACAAGATGACGCTCGACGGCAAGCTCGTCGGGTGGGGTCAGACCAGCCTGAACCACGGTCAGAGCGGCTGCCTCATCCACGAACTCCACTGCGAGTCGGAGACGGTTCTCTACAAGGGTGACTGCGGCACCTGGACCGTCGAGAAGATCACCATCAGCCAGTAGGCTTTCGAGCCCACGGCTGACGGTCTGACCGGAAAGGGCGGCGCGTTCCTCAGGGAACGCGCCGCCCTTTTTCTTGCGCGCTCCCGTCTACCTTCCGCTCCGCTCGTTGCGTTCAGTACGCCACACCAGAAACGCCGCCACCGCAGCGAACACGAGCAGCAACTGCCGCTCCGTCGACGGATTGAAAGGGTCGGTCGCCACCTTCATCTCCAGGCGGGCCCGCATCAATCCCCCTTGCCTGTACATCTGGTCGTAGTGCCGGACGATGGCGTCCCGGGCCTCGACCGCCTCGTAGTTGTCTCCTTCGCCTACGGCGAACTGCGGTGGCAGGATGGGCAGGCTGTCGCTGGGGTCCGCCGCCCAGTTCGTGAGCTTCACCGCGAGGCTGCGGTCGTTCAGCGGCGGCCAGAGGACGATGACGATCAGCGCGACGGCCAGCAGCGCCGAGCTCGCACGGTTGGATACGGCCTTCATTTCACTCTCGATCCGTTCACCGGCCCTCCCCGCGCGGTGCCGCGGGAACGTTCGACGGCCAGTCTCATGGGTGCTGGGAAGAGTGTAGCCAAAACACCGCCGGTCCGGCGCGCCGGACCAGGCACCATATAGACAAATCGGCGAACGGGAGATCTGCTATCGTCTCCCGCTATGGAGTGGCTCAACTATCATCACCTGCTCTACTTCTGGACCGTCGTCCGCGAGGGCGGGGTTTCCCGCGCCGCCGAGAAGCTCCGGCTCGCGCAGCCGACGGTGAGCGCGCAGGTGAAGCTGCTCGAAGGCATGTTGGGCCAGCCGCTGTTCGATCGCCAGGGGCGGCGCCTCGTCCTCACCGATACCGGACGCGTCGTCTACCGGTACGCGGACGAGATCTTCGGGATCGGTCGCGAGCTGCTGGAGACACTGAAGGGGAGAACGCCGGGACGACCGCTGCAGCTGACGGTGGGCGTGGCCAACGCGGTGCCGAAGCTCATCGTCCACCGGCTGTTGCAGCCCGCCATGTCCGCTGACGCGCCCGTGCACCTGGTCTGCTCCGAGGACAACACGGAGGTGCTGATGGCGGATCTCGCCACGCACGCCCTCGACGTCGTGATCAGCGACGTGCCGCCGCCGACGCACGTGCGCGTCAAGGTGTTCGGGCACGTGCTCGGAGAATCGGGAACGAGCTTCTTCGCCGCGCCGCCCCTCGCCGCCAAGCTGCGCCGCGGGTTTCCGGCGTCGCTGAACGGCGCTCCGGTCTTTCTCCCCGGACCGTCGACGGCGATGCGGCGGGGCATCGATCAGTGGCTCGAGGATGAAGACCTGCACCCGCGGATTGTCGGCGAGTTCGCCGATTCCGCGCTGATGAAGACCTTCGGCCAGGCCGGCACGGCGACGTTTCCATCGCCCACCGTCATCGAGCCGGAAGTGATCCGCCAGTATCGTGTTCAGCTCGTCGGACGCGTGAACCGCGTGCGCGAGCGTTACTACGCGATCTCGGCCGAACGCCGGCTGAAGCATCCAGGCGTGCTGGCGATCACCAACACCGCCCGCACGGATCTCTTCGGCTGACGGTCCGGCGGACGCCGGTTCACGGCTCGCCCGAGCCGGCTCGAGCGCGCTCGAGCCGGCTAACGATGGGCTTCGAGCCGCGGCGAGGTCTTCCGCTGCTCGGAGTGCGGCTGCACGATGGGGCAGCCCAGCCGCCGCAACAACAACCGAAGCCGGTCGACGTCGACCGGCTTGCCGACGAACCCGCGCGCGCCGAGCTCGCGCGCCTCGCGCGCGGCTTCAATCGCGCCGGATACCACGATCAACGGCACCCAGGCATGGGAGCGATCGCGAAGCTGGAGCGCGCGGAACTCCCGGCCGCTCATGACCGGCAGCACCAGGTCCAGGACGATCGCGCAGGTGTGCGGGGTCGACCGCAAATGCGCCAGGGCGGCCCGGCCGTTGTCCACAACCGTGACGGTGTACCGGTCCTGCTCGAGGGCGACGCGCAGCAGTTCCTGGAGATCGGGTTCGTCTTCGACCACGAGAATAGAGCAGCGGTGCGCGGGATCCTGCAGCATGGCTGCTGCTACGTCTTGCAAGGTCCGTTCACGCCGCCCACGAGCTGCTCGACGGCGGCGGCGAGCTCCTTGGGCTCGATCGGCTTGGTGACGTGCATCTGAAAGCCGGCGCCGAGCGCCAGCTGGCGATCGGCGGTCCTTGCAAGAGCCGTCAGTGCGGCAGCCGGCGTGATCCGCCCGCGCTCGCGATCGATCCGGCGGACGTCCCGAATGAGCTGAAGGCCGTCCTCATCCGGCATGCGCAGGTCGCTCAGAAGCACGTCGGGCGAGTTGTACTGGACGCGTTGAAGGGCTTCTCGAGCGTTCCGCGCGGTGAAGACGACGGCGCCGAAGCGCTCGAGGCTGGACCTCGCGTAGTCCAGCGCGCCCGCGTCGTCGTCCACGACCAGGACTGAGACGCCCTCCAGCGCCGGGCCCGATTCGATCTCGTGCTCGCGCGTGGGTTCCGGCTCGATCGCCGCGCGCATCGGCAGGTGCACCTCGAAGGTCGCGCCTTGATCAGGCCCGCCGCTCCGGGCGGAGACCGTGCCGCCGTGCAGCTCGACCAGGTGACGCACGATGCCCAGCCCGAGCCCGAGCCCTCTGTACGGCCGCGTGCTGCTGCTGTCGGCCTGCCGGAAACGCTCGAAGAGCACGGGGCTGACATCCGGGTCGAAGCCGATGCCGCTGTCTGCCACCGCCAGCCGCACCTGATCGCCGTCGCGATCGAGCGTGACCGATACGCGGCCGCCCGCCGGCGTGAACTTGATGGCGTTCGAGAGCAGGTGCCACACGATCTGCTGCACGCGGTCCGGGTCGATGGTCAGCGCGCCAATCGACGGGTCGATCGCGGCATCGATCCGAATGCGCTTGGCCAGTGACGCGGGTTCGAGCGACTGCATCACGAAGTGGACGATCGGCTGTATCCGTGTCGCCTTCGTGGAGATCTGCAGGCGCCCGGCGAGAATGCGCGAGAGGTCGAGCAGATCTTCGATCAGGCGCAACTGCGCCCAGCCAGCCCGCTCGATCGCCTGCACCGCGCGTTCGCTCTGTCCCTGGTCCAGCTTGCCCGATGCCAGGAGACGGGACCAGCCGAGCACGGAGTTGAGCGGCGTCCTCAGCTCATGCGACAGCATGCCCAGGAACTCGTCCTTGATGCGGACGGCTTCCTCCGCCCGCCTCGATTCGTCGGCCGCGATCCGCAGCAGCGATTCATAGTGGCCGGCCAGCTCGTCCAGCTGTGTGCGGAAGCGCCGCAGTACGACGATGCTGGCGGCCAGCGCAGCGGCGGCGAGCGCAAGGGCGAACACGATCGAGCCGACGTGTTCGATCTCCCACACCAGCAAGGCCGCCAACACCCCGATTGTCGCGAAAGGAATCACGACCGATCGCGCGAGTCGAGAGTCCATCCGTCCGGACACGCATGAATCCACTGCAAGTCGTCCGCCCGAATCCGCGTCCAGTTCTGCGATGGGGGCCGCTTCCACAGCCTTCCCCGCGCCGTGAAGACATCCTGGCGCGCGGGTTGAACGCGCCGCCGCGTCCCCTGCCTCGCTTTGGCGCAACTCTTGAAGAGATGCGATCCGATGAACGAGCGTCTCGTCCGGGTTGCCGCCACGGGCGACTTGCACTGCACGCGAACGGGCCACGGGACCTGGCAGCCGTTGTTCGCGCGGGTCGCCGAGTCGGCGGATCTCCTGCTGCTCGCCGGGGACCTGACCGACTACGGCACGCCCGACGAGGCGCGCGTGCTCGCACGCGAGCTGATGCCCCTCCGCGTGCCCACCGTCGCCGTCCTCGGCAACCACGACGTCGAGTCCGGGAAAGAAGACGACGTGCGTCAAATACTGACCGACGCCGGTGTCACGGTGCTCGACGGCGACGCGGTGGAGCTGCTCGGCATTGGCATTGCCGGCGTCAAGGGTTTCGGAGGCGGATTCGGACCGCGCGCGCTCGGTGCGTGGGGCGAGCCGACGATCAAGCAGTTCGTGCACGAGGCGGTGAACGAGGCGCTGAAGCTCGAGGCCGCGCTGGCCCGGCTTCGCACGACCGCCACCATCGTGCTGATTCACTACTCGCCGATTCAGCAAACGGTGGAGGGAGAGCCGCTGGAGATCTACCCGTTTGTCGGCTCCAGCCGGCTCGAGGATCCGATCAACCGGTTCCCCGTCTCGCTGGTCGTGCACGGCCATGCGCACCGGGGTCAGCTCGAAGGCACCACCAAGTCGAACGTGCCCGTCTACAACGTGTCGATCCCGCTGCTCGCCCGGTCCTTTCCGGATCGCCAGCCGTTTCGCGTCTTCAACGTGACGGTGCGCGAGCAGGCGGGGTCGGACGCGTCCGCCGAGACGCCTACGCCGGCTGCCCCGACGCGTGGCCGCCGCGCGACCGACGCTGTCGCGTCCTGATGATCATGGAAACCTCCACGGCGCGCGCCATCCACGATCCGGCCGCCGACTTCTACATCGAGGCGCTGCGAAGGCTCCTCGATGCGGGTCTGCCGTTCCTCGTCGGCGGAGCGTTCGCGTTCTCCCACTACTCGCACATTCCGCGCGAGACCAAGGACATCGACATCTTCGTCAAGCCGGAGGACTGCTCGCGGGTGCTCGAGGCGTTCGGCGCGGCCGGATACGAGACGGCCGTACCCTTCCCGCACTGGCTCGGCAAGATCCAGCGGGGCGACCACTTCATGGACGTGATCTTCAGCTCGGGCAACGGCGTGGCCCGCGTCGACGATCTCTGGTTCGATCACGCCTCCCGCGTGAACGTGCTCGGTCTCATCGTCAAGCTCGTCCCGGCGGAGGAGATGATCTGGTCGAAAGCGTTCATCCTGGAGCGGGAGCGCTACGACGGCGCCGACGTCGTGCACCTGCTGCGAGAGACCGGACCGTCCCTCGATTGGCCGAGGCTCCTGATGCGCTTCGGCGATCACTGGCGCGTGCTCCTGAGTCACCTCATCCTGTTCGGGTTCGTGTACCCCGATCGGCGTCAGAACGTGCCGGCGTGGGTGATGGAGGAGTTGATCCGCCGGCTCAGCGTCAGCCGGCCCAACCTGCTGAACGATGTCTGCTACGGCACGCTGCTGTCGCGGGAGCAGTATCTTCACGACGTGGAGCGGCTGAAGTACCACGACGGACGCCAGGAACCGCACGGGCAGATGACGCCCGAGCAGGTCGAGATCTGGACGCGGGCGATCCGCCACGACGACTGAACGGCTACTGCTGGCGCTCCAGCACCCAGGCGATCGACCCGACCAGCTTCTCCCAGATCGGCCGCCTCCGCCACTGGCTCAACGTGATCTCGCGGCTGCGCGCCAGATCCGCGTCGTGATCGGCGGTGAGACGCGCCGCGAGCCCGGCGTCGCGCATCGCCAGGTTGACCTCGTCGTTGTGCTCGAACGATCGGTTGTCGATGTTCGTCGTGCCGATCGCCGACCACAGCCCGTCGACGACGAGCATCTTCACGTGGGTCATTCCCGGGTGGTACTCGTGTATGCGAAGACCCCCCTCGAGCAGCTGCCCGAACATGCGGCGGCTCGCCAGCCGGACCCATCGCTGATCGGTATGGGGGCCGGGGACCACGACCGCGATGTCGACGCCGCGCCTGGCGGTCCGCACGAGCGCCTGCCTGAATGCCTTGTCGGGAAGGAAGTACGGCGTGGAGATCCGGACGGTGCGGGTCGCCGACTCGATCAGCATCTGGAAGAGCACACGCGAGATGGTGGCCCGATCGGCCGGCGAGCTCTTCAGCACGAACGCGCTGACGCCGTTCACGTGCGCGTGCCCCTTGTAGGTATCGGCGGCGGTCAGGATCTCGCCGCAGCATTCGAGCCAGTTCTCGGCTGCGACACCCTGGATGTCCGGCACGACCGGACCACGGACGCGCGCCATCATGTCGCGCCACGGCGGTTTCCCGTCGTCGCGCTCCACCCACCAGTCGGCGATCCCGGCGCCGCCGAGGAAGGCGGTGGTGCCGTCGACCACGAGGATCTCGCGGTGAGTGCGGTTGTTGAGCCGTGCCAGCCGGTGCCACTTCATCGACTGGTAGGCCTCAACACGGCATCCCGCCGCGCGCAACGGTCCGGCCGCCTGGCGGAACGCACCGAAGCTGCCGATGGCGTCCATCACCACCGTCACGCGCACGCCTGCCCGCGCGCGCTCCGCGAGCGCCTCGACGAATGCCGTGCCGATGCGCCCTTTCTTGAAGATGTATGCCTCGAGATTGACGGTCTCCGACGCCGATCGAATGGCGTCCAGCATGGCCGGATAGAACGCCGCGCCGTCGGTGAGGATCTCGACCTGATTTCCGGGCCTCAGCGCGACGAGGCACGTCGACTCGAGGACGCGCACGAAGTGGTCGCTCGTGGCATCGAGGCGACCCTCGATGTGATAGGGGATGTGTGGGGCGAAAAGGACGACCAGAATCAGCCAGCAGACGAATGCCGCGCCGATGAGGGTCAGGTAGAGCATGTCAGCAGAGCAACAGGCAGCCGCTCGAAGACGTCGGCGGCGTCCAGCCGGCGGCCGCGCGGCGAAGCGGCCGCGAGTGTTTCACCGGTGAGCGCGTACGTCAAGGTCCGTCCCTCGACCTCGACCCCGTCTGGCAGCACGAGGGCCGTGTTGCCCCAGGTCGCCCGTCCGCGCGGCACGCCGTCGGCGCTCGTGGGCAGCGCCGCGACCAGGCGGGGCACGCAGGTGATGGACAGATCGGAGCCGCGCACGCGAGCGAAGGCGAACAGCGAACTGGCGGCGTCCCCGGTCGTCTCGAGCGGAACGTAACTGCCGCTCCTGAACACGTCGAGCAGGCGCCGCCGCGCGGCGAGCGCACGCTGGAGCACGAACAGCTTGATGCGGCCGTCGTGCCGCGACGCGAGGAGCGTGTCGAGCCAGGCGCCGGTCGGGTCCGCGGAGCGGAGCTCGGCCAGCGCGGTACGCCGGCGTTCGTAGTCGATCGGCCGCCGGTTGTCGGGGTCGACGAGCGAGAGGTCCCAGAGCTCGGTGCCCTGGTAGAAGTCGGGCACGCCTGGCGCCGTGCACTTGATCAGCAGCTGCGCCAGGCTGTTCCAGATGCCGAGCGCCGCGATGCGTTGCTGGAATGGCCGGAACGCCTCCAGGAATGGCCGGCGCGGATCGAGCACCCGTTCGACGAATTGCAGGACGGCCCGTTCGTAGTCCTCGTCCGGACGCAGCCAGCTCGTGTTGACCTTCGCTTCGCGGAGCGCTTTGAGCATGTACTCCGACATGCGCACGGCGAACGCAGGCTCGTCCGCGGCGTCGAAAGGCCAGGCGCCGATCAGCGTCTGGTAGATGAAGTATTCCTCGTTGGCGTCCGGCGCGGCGCGGCCGTCGGATTGCCGCTTGTGCCGCCGGTTCAACGCTCGCCAGCGGCGCACGGCCCCTTTCCACTCGGCTGGCAGCTCGGAGAGCACGTTGAGGCGCGCGCGGACGTCCTCGCCACGTTTCGTATCGTGCGTCGCAGTCGCCGAAAGGGCGCTCGGCCAGCGGGCCTGCCGCGTTGCCAGCCAGGCGTGCACCTCCGACGGCGCGACGCCGAATCGCGTCGGTTCACCGCCGACCTCGTTCAGCGACAGCAGCCGGTTATAGACGTACAGCGCCGTGTCCTCGATCCCCTTGGCGGCGACCGGGCTCGTTGTCTGTTGGAACTTGCCGGCGAACCGCTTCCGTTCGTCCCGGTCCGCGTCGCTGCCGGCCGCGGCCTCCTGGAGCAGCATGCGCTCCACGAAGTCGAACACCAGTGGCGCCGGTTCGTCCGACCGTTCCTTGGCGTCGCGGATTGCCCGCGTGAGATGGCGTCGGTCCTCCTCGCGCGGCGGCCCAGGGTCGGTGAGATACGTGCGGTAGACCGGAAAGCAGGCGATGACCTCTCTGATCGCGTCGATCAGGCTGTAGAGCGTGAAGTCGCGGAAATGGCGGTTTCGTTCCGAGAACCGGTTGAGCAGATGGCCGAGCGAGTTGATGTCGCCGGACATCGTCTCGTGCATCACGCGCTTGCGGCACTGGTACGCCAGTTCGTCGAACGACGTGTGCCTCAGCCGCTCCCCGGCAAAGCGCTGATACAGCCGGTCGAATGCGCGGGCGTGGCGCGCATCGACGAAGAGCCCGTTGGTCACCGCGGCGAACTCGTAGCCGGTCGTGCCGTACACAGGCCACTTCTCGGGCACGTGTTCGTCCTGGCCGAGGATCTTCTCGACGACCAGATACAGAGGCCGGCCGGCGCTCTTCTCGAGCCCGAGCACTTCCGCGGCTCGGGTCTGCAGGCGGTCGAGATAGTCGCCGGGAGAGAACAGGCCGTCGACGTGATCCACGCGCAGCCCGGTCGCCGCGCCGCGCCCGACCAGCTCGAAGACCAACCGGTGGACCTCGTCGAAGACGGCGGGATCCTCCATGCGGAGGGCCGCCAGCTGGTTCACGTCGAAGAAGCGCCGGTAGTTGATCTCCTCGGACGCGGTGCGCCAATGCGCCAGCCTGTACGACTGATCGCCGAGCAGCGAGTCCAGCGGATCGAAGCTGTGCGCGTCGCCGGAGACGCCGTTGAAGCTCGTGAGCACCGCGTCGATGTGCTCGCGCAGTCCGTCGCACCGCTCGACGAGCGCCGCCAGCCGGCGCTTGACGACCTCCTTCTCGCGTGCGCGGACGACCACCCCCTCGGCGTCGGCGCCGTTGCGCGGCGGCAGGAGCTCTGCGGACGTGATGATGCTTCTGAGCTCGTCGGCGTCGATCGGGTCGACGTCGCCGTCGGCGGTCCAGGACTCGAGCGCCGGCGTGAGGATGCGCCCGTAGCTGTCGGGCGCCACGGGAAACCACTCCTCGAAGTACTCGACGACGAACGAGCCGTCGCGATAGCGCAGCGTCAGTTCCTGCCGCTCGAGGACGGCGCCGTACTGATCGCCGAGCGTCGGGATCAGCACCTTGTCGCGCAGTTCGTGTTTCAGCGGATGCCACGTGATGTCGAAGAACGCCGCGTAGCGCGAGCTCTGCCCGTTCTCCAGGACGTCCATCCACCAGGGATTCGCCGCGCGCGCGATCCCCATGTGGTTGGGCACGATGTCGAGCACGTGGCCCATGTCGTGGCTGTGCAGGGCGGCGATCCAGCGCTCGTAGTCCTCTTCGCTGCCGACTTCGGGATTCAGACGCGTGGGGTCGGCAACGTCGTAGCCGTGCATGCTTCCGGGGACGGCGCAGAGATACGACGAGGCGTAGACATCGCTGATGCCCAGTTCGTGCAGATACAGGACGATGTCGCGGGCGCTCGTGAACGTGAACGCGATGTTGAACTGGAGCCGGTAGGTCGCGAGCGGGATGCGTGCTGATGCGTCGGACGTAGAGGGCTGCACCAAGGGCTCCTGGGCTGCAAGGGCATCGCCATCGATCCGCCGTCGTGACCTGGCTCTGCCGTAAGCCGGACCGGAACTTGCTGAGGCGTTTCGCGTGATTGCCGCGCGTTCCGCCGTGTTTGCTGCCGTCGTGCTGTTCGGCAGCAGCTGCGCGCACGTTGGTCCGCCGCCGACGGTGGTTCGACCGTCGCCCGCGCAGATGGCCGAGCTTTGGGTCGACCCGGGATCCGAGGCCCGAAATCTCTTCGACGGCCCGAGCCGCGGCTACGAGCGGCCCAGTCGTGGCTACGAGCGGCCCACTACCGAAGCGCGGTTCGAGGTCCTCGAGCGCGACACCGGCGGCTTCAGCATAACGTATCGGGTCCGCGACGAGCGGGGGCTGGAGTGGACGGTGAAGATCGGGCCGGAAGCGCAGCCGGAGGTCGTCGCGTCGCGGATCCTGTGGGGACTCGGCTACCACCAGCTGCCGACGTTCTTCGTGGAGCGCTGGACCGCGGTGCAGGACGGTCGCGATCAGGTTCTGGGTGGCGCCCGCTTCCGGCCGCGCAAGCCGGGCGTCGACGGCAAGGGCACGTGGGCCTGGCGGGAGACGCCTTTTGTCGGCACGCTGGAATACGACGGCCTGCTGACGCTGCTCGTTCTCCTCAACAGCACCGATCTGAAGGCCGACAACAACGAGCTGTTCGAGGTCGAGGACCCGGCCCCCGGTGAACCGCGTCGGCTCTACATCGTGAAGGACCTCGGCGCCTCGCTCGGCGAGACCGGCAGGTTCGAGCCGAAGCGCGGGTCGATCGATCACTTCGAGCGCGAGGCCTTCCTGCGCGGCCGCGAAGGTCCCTTCGTCCGCTTCGTCTTCCACGGCCGGCACCAGGATCTGCTGCAGCACATCCCGACGGTGCACATGAAATGGATGTGCGAGCGCGTCCTCGGCCTCAGCGATCGGCAGTTGCGGGACGCCTTTCGCGCTGCGAACTACGACCCGGAGACGACCGCCCGCTTCATCGCCCGCATTCGCGAGAAGGCGCGGGAGGGGCTGGCGCTGCCATGAGGCGCGTGCTGATCCTCGCCGTCCTGACGATGCTACTGGGCGCGAACGTCTCCCGTGCCGGGCAGGCGGAGTTGGTCGCCGGTCAGGCGGACGCCGCTGCGCCGGCGTCGAACGACCAGCTGGCGCGAACCGATACCAGGTCGCAACTCGTCCAGTTGGGTCACGCCGTGGCGCGGCTGCCGATCGCCGCCGGTCTCGCCCTGGTGCTGGCGTTCCGGCCGCGTCGTCGGGGGACGCCGGCGCGCAGCGCCCCGGTCGTCCAAACGCAGATCATTCTCGCCGTGGTGGGTGCGGTAGTGATGCTCGTGGTCGGGAACAGTCTCGCCCGCGCGTTCGGGATCGTCGGTGCGGCGGGGCTGGTGCGCTACAGGGCGAAGATCCAGGATCCGAAGGACGCCGGTGTCATGTTGTCGACGCTGGCGGTCGGGCTCGCCGCCGGCGTGGGACTGTGGATGCTCGCGGCGTTCTCGGCGGTGTTCATCCTGGCGGTGTTGTGGTTGATTGAGTCGTTCGAGCCGCAATCCCGGCGGACCTTCGTGCTCAGCGTTCAGGCCAAGGACCCCGCCTCGTTGAAGCCGAAGCTCGAGGCCCTGCTCGGGCGGTACCGCCTCGAGTTCGACTTGCGATCCTCGACGACAGAGGATGTGCGCTACGAAGTGCGGGTGCCGCTCGACAAGAAAATCGAACGCCTGTCGAACGCCATCCTCCGGCTCGATCCCGACAACGCCACAGGCGTGAAGTGGGACGAGAAGACGAAGTAGCAGCTCAGCGGTAGTTGCCGAACTGCAGGGCCACGCCGAAGTCGTGTTCGCGCAGGGCACGGATCGCCTCCTGGAGGTCGTCCTTCGCCGGCGCCGACACGCGCACCTGGTCGCCCTGGATTGCCGCCTGCACCTTCCGGAGCTTGCGGTCCTTCAGGAATTTCACGATCTCGCGCGCGGCCTCGGTCGGGATGCCTTCCTGCACTTTGATCACGCGCTTCACCGTGCCGCCCGCGGCCGGCTCCGAGTCGCCGAGCTCGAAGTTCTTGATCGGGACGTTCCGGCGCACGAGCCGCGTCTGCACGATTTCCCACAGCGCGTTCATCTTCATCTCATCGTCAGCCGTGAGCGTCAGGGTCTTCTCGCCGGCGTTCAGGTCGATGTCCGCTTTCGCGCCCTTGAAGTCGTAGCGCTGCCCGACTTCCTTGCGCGCCTGGTTCAGGGCGTTGTCCACTTCCTGGAAGTCGATCGGGGAGGTGATGTCGAAGGAGGATTGTGCCGCCATGAGGACATCATCATTGCAGATTTCGGGGTGAACGAAGCACACCGGGAGCGCGTTCGACCGGCTGCGGCCCGCTGGCGGCCTGCTGGACCTTAGAATTGAGCCGTGGCCTCAGACGACCGTCCGCGCATCGGCATCTCCGCCTGCCTGCTGGGGCAACCCGTGCGTTTCGACGCCGGCCACAAGCGCGACGTCTTTCTCGTCGAGACGTTCGGGCAGCACGTCGAGTGGTTCCCGGTCTGTCCCGAGGTCGAAGCCGGTTTCGGGACGCCACGCCAGTCGATGCGGCTCCGCCTCACCAGTCCGCAGGTGCGGGAGCGCGGGGAACGGTTCGAGCCCTCGCGGATTGCGCTGGTGCTGAACAGCGACGGCACCGACGTGACCGATCGCCTGGCGTCCTACGCCCGGAAGAAGGCGGAGAAGCTGGCCGCGGCGGATCTCAGCGGCTTCGTGCTCAAGAAGGACTCGCCGAGCTGCGGGATGGAGCGGGTCAAGGTCTATCTGCCGTCGGGAGTCGGGGAACGGGGCGGCCGCGGGTTGTTCGCGGAAGCGCTCATGGCGCGCCTTCCCGACCTGCCCGTCGAGGAAGAGGGGCGGTTGGGCGACCCGCGCCTGCGCGAGAACTTCGTCGAGCGCGTCTTTGCCTATCAGCGCCTGCGCCGCCTGTTCGACGCGCGGTGGACGGTCGGGCACGTCGTGCAGTTCCATACCGCATACAAGTTGACCCTGATGGCGCACTCGCCGACGGCGTATCGGGAGCTCGGACGCCTCGTGGCGTCGGCCAAGGCGCACCCGCGCGGCGCCTTCGCCGAGCTGTACCGATCCGGGTTCATGCGCGCGTTGGCTACAATCGCCACGCCGAAGCGTCACGCGAACGTCATGCAGCACATGCTCGGCTACTTCAGCGACGACATCGACGCCGGATCGCGGGCCGAGCTGCTCGGCCTGATCGAGGAGCACCGGCGCGGCCAGGTGCCCCGGATCGTTCCGTTGACGCTCATCCGGCACCACGTGCGCGCGCGTGGCATCGATTACCTGACGGGGCAGACCTATCTGGATCCGCACCCACGCGAGCTGGCGCTGCTGAACCATGTGTGAGCGTCCGGCTGCGACTGGTGTGCTGAGGAAAGAACGATGAGTCCACTCGACGGCCGCTCGACGGCCAACCGGAGACGCCTCGGACCGGTGATGACGGCTGCCGCCGTGATCCTGTGCGTGATGGCGCTCGTCTCGATCAACCGACCGGCCGCCGCCGCTTCGCCCGCGCTCGACGAGGCGATCGCGGCCTTCCTGGCCGCGGACACCCCGGAAGCGGCGGGGCGATTGGGGCAGCGCGTGCTGGACACGCGTGCCGGCTTCGACGAGGTCTTCGCGGCGCTGGAGAAGGGGCGCCGGTACTCGGGCGACGTGCCGCGCGGTGTGGTCAAGACGTCGCACGTCATGCGTGGAGTCGAGTTCCCGTACACGGTCGACGTGCCGGACGCCTACGATCCTGCCAGACGCTACGCGCTGCGCGTCCAGCTCCACGGCGGCGTCGGCAGGCCGGACGCGACGCCGCGGGGCAACGGTATCGGCGCGCTGGCAGGCGCCGAGCAGATCTACCTGCTGCCCACCGCATGGGCCGACGCCGAGTGGTGGAGCGATCCCCAGTTGGAGAACCTTCGGGTGCTCGTCGATCGCGTCAAGCGCACCTACAACGTCGACGAGAACCGCGTCGTGCTCTCGGGCGTGTCCGACGGCGGCACGGGCACCTACTACTACTCGATGCGCGAGACCACGCCCTTCGCCGCCTTCCTGCCGCTCAACGGCGCCATCGCGGTCCTCCGAAACGCCACGATGCGCGTGGACGGCGGCCTGTTCATGCAGAACATGGTGAACAAGCCGTTCTTCATCGTGAACGGCGGCAAGGATCCTCTGTACCCGACGACGTTGGTCGAGCCCTACATCGAGCAGATGCGGAAGGGCGGCGTCGAGGTGACGTATCTCCCGCAGCCGGAGGCGGGGCACAACACGTCGTGGTGGCCGGCCGTGAAGGACACCTACGAACGGTTCGTCCAGGAGCACCCGCGGCGGCCGCTGCCCGACACCTTGAGTTGGCAGAGCGATCTCCGCGCCGGCACGGGCCGCGCCCACTGGCTCGTCATCGACGAGCTCGCGCCTGCCCGCACAGACGCCGCGGACTTGCCGGATCTCAACGATCGCGTCGGGCCGCCGGCGCTCGATTTCGGCATCACCGTGAACGGCGCGCGCGTCACGTCGGTCGTCGCCGGCAGCAACGCCGACAGCTTCGGTCTGCTTCCCGGCGATCTGGTCACCAAGGTCGGCGAGCGCGTGGCGCCGGCGGCAATGGACGTCACGCTCCTGTTCACGCTCATCGACACCGGCTCGCCCATGGTCCTGACTGTCTCCCGCGGAAGCGAGACGCTGCAGCTCTCGGGCGTGTTCGCCCCGACGCTGCTGCCGCGCCGCACGCCGTATTTCGTACACGCGCGGCCGTCGGGCCGCGTGGACCTGGTCCGGAGCGGCAACACCGTCACGGCCACCACACGCGGCGTCGGACGGTTCACGCTGCTGCTGTCGCCGCGCCAGTTCGACTTCTCCAAGCCGGTGAAGGTCGTGGCCGATGGCCGCACGGTCTTCGAAGGCTCGGTGAAGAAGGACGTCGCGACCCTCCTCGAGTGGGCGGCTCGCGACAACGATCGTACGATGTTGTTCGCCGCCAAGCTGACGATCCGGCTCGATCCGTAGGCCCCTCTCCTGGTTCCCGAATGATTTCGCTCACGTCCATCGCCAAGCAGTACGGCCGTCAGATTCTCTTCGTCGACGCGTCGTTCCAACTCAACCCCGGAGAGAAGGTTGGACTGGTCGGGCCGAACGGCGCCGGCAAGACCACCATCTTCCGCATGATCACGGGGGAGGAACAGCCCGACGACGGTGAGGTGTCGGTCCCGCGGCGGCTGACGGTCGGCTATTTCCGGCAGGATGTGGAGGACATGGCCGGGCGGTCCGTCCTGGAGGAGGCGATCGCCGGCAGCGGGCGCGTGGGCGATCTGCACCACGAGCTCGAAGCGCTGCAGCAGGCGCTCGAGGATCCCGATCGGGCCGACGAGACGGACGCGATCCTCGCCCGCTTCGGCGAGGTGCAGGAAGAATACGAGCACCTGGGCGGCTACGGCCTCGAGAGCCGCGCCCGCGAGATCCTGCACGGTCTGGGCTTCGACGACGAGCGGATCGACGGCGACGCTGGGGCGCTCTCCGGCGGCTGGAAGATGCGCGTCGCGATGGCGCGCGTGCTGCTCGGCGCGCCCGACGTCCTGCTCATGGACGAGCCCACGAACCATCTGGACATCGAGTCGATCATCTGGCTGGAAGGCTTCCTCACCTCGCGTGCGGGGGCGCTGCTGATGACGTCCCACGATCGCGACTTCATGAATCGCATCGTCACGCGCATCGCCGAGATCGACGGCGGCGAGATTGTCAGCTATTCCGGCAACTACGACTTCTACGAGCGTGAGCGGGCCGTGCGGGAGGCGAACCGCGAGGCGGCGTATGCACGCCAGCAGGCGATGCTCGCGAAGGAGCAGCGGTTCATCGAGCGATTCGCCGCACACGCGGCGAAGGCGGCGCAGGTCCAGAGCCGCGTCAAGGCGCTGGAGAAGATCGAGAAGATCGAGCTGCCGAAGAAGCGGCGCGTGGTCAAGTTCGACTTCAGGCCGCCGCCGCGGTCGGGCGATCTGGTGGCCGTGCTCCAGGGGGTGACGAAGACGTACGGCTCTCGCGTCGTGCACGACCAGCTGGACCTGACGATCCGGCGCGGCGAGCGGTGGTGCGTGATGGGCAGGAACGGCGCCGGCAAGTCCACGCTGCTCAAGATGGTGGCGGGAGCCGTCGCGCCGGATGCCGGCGAGGTCAAGCTCGGAGCCAGCCTGAAGATGGGCTACTTCGCCCAGCAGGCGCTGGACCTGCTCGACCCGGACCTGACCGTCGAAGAGCAGCTCCGGAAGGATTTCCCCGTCGAGTCGATCGGCGTGCTGCGCAACCTCGCCGGTGCCTTTCAGTTCTCCGGCGACGAGGTCGACAAGAAGATCCGGTCGCTGTCTGGCGGCGAGAAGACCCGGCTCACCATGGCCCGCATGCTGCTCGATCCGCCGAACTTCCTGGTGCTGGACGAGCCGACCAATCACCTCGATCTCGCGACGAAGGAGATGCTGCTCGACTCGCTCGCGTCGTTCGACGGCACGATGCTCCTCGTGTCGCACGACCGGGCGTTCCTGCGCGGCTTGACGAACCGGGTCCTGGAGCTCGGAGGCGAAAGCGGCACGGATGCGCAGCCGCACGTCTATCTGGGTTCGTATGTCGAATACGTCGCCCGCACGGGCCACGAGGCGCCGGGCGTACACTCGTGAGCGCGCCCGCCGGCGCCACGCGCCGGAAGGGCAGGAGGAGGCTGGGGGATGCAGGTGACGACTACGCCGAGCATTGAAGGCCGCCGCATCGTGCAGTACTGCGGTGTGGTGGCGGGCGAAGCCATCCTGGGCGCCAACGTGTTCAAGGATCTCTTCGCGGGTATCCGGGATCTGGTCGGCGGCCGCTCCGCCACCTACGAGCGCGAGCTGCAGCGCGCCCGGGAGATCGCCATCGAAGAGATGCAGGAGCGTGCGAGCGCGCTCGGCGCGAACGCCGTGGTGGGAGTCGACCTCGACTACGAGGTGCTCGGTCAGGGCAACGGCATGCTGATGGTGTCGGCGAGCGGCACCGCCGTCGTCCTGGACTGAGCTCCGCCCTCCCGGCCGCAAGTCCGGCAATCGGCAACAACGCGAGGAGGACGACATGGGCTGCTCATCGTCGTGCGAGTTCGTCAGGTGGCGGGTCGAGGCGGTGCGGTTCACGCAGCGCGACACCAGGTACATGGAGTTCCAGCTCCACGGAGGCGTCTGGACCGAGGTCGAGATCGCGCCGCCGCCGGGTCCCACGCCGGAAGCGGACATCCCCTCGACCATCGCGGCCATCAAGCATCTCGTCACATCGAATCACGGACTGACCGACGAGAACGGTCGCTGCGAGTCCTGCGGCGAGAGCGCGTGCCGTTGCGTCCGCACGGGCAAGTACGCCCGCGTCCTCACATGGTCGACCCCCGGCAGCTTTCCGCTGTACATCCCGCCGCTCGGTGGACAGCAGTTCTGGATCTGCCGCATCGACTACGAAGCGACGGTCACGAAATACCGTGCGTCCGGGGAGTGCGTCCCGGCGTCGCTCCCGGGACGCCAGGTCGATGCGCCCGACGACGGGGACTGATCGGGATGAAGCCGCGGATCACCGTTCTCACGCTCGGCGTCGACGATCTCGACAGGGCGGTGGCGTTCTACCGCGATGGGCTCGGCTGGCCGACCGAGGGCATCGTCGGGCGGGAGTTCGATCACGGTGCGGTGGCGTTCTTCGAGCTGCAGTCAGGGCTGCGGCTGGCACTCTGGCCGCGAACGTCGATCGCCCACGACAGCGGCGTCGCCACATCCGCGCCCTGCCCGACCGAGCTGACGGTCGGACACAACGTCCGGAGCCGCGAGGAGGTCGACTCGGTGTTCGACCTCGCCGTGCGGGCAGGGGCGGCGATCGTGAAGCGGCCGCACGCGACGTTCTGGGGCGGGTACGCCGGCTACTTCCAGGATCCGGATGGCCATCTCTGGGAGGTCGTCTGGAATCCGGCCTGGGAGGCGGCCGAATGAGCGCGGTGCGCGACACGGGGCGTGCGCAGTTCCATGGCTTCGAACACATCGTTTACGCCGCGGCGGCACCGGCGGCGGGCCGCGGGAGCGCGTGACATGACCCTGCAGGCACTGCTCGGTACTCGCCTGCCCCTCATTCAAGCGCCGATGGCCGGCGCGCAGTTGAGCGCGCTGGCCGTCGCCGTGTCCAACGCCGGCGGGCTGGGGTCGCTCCCGTGCGCGATGCTGGGCCCGGACGACCTGCGGCGCGAGTTGGCGGCGATCCTGGCGCAAACGTCGTATCCGTACAACGTGAACGTCTTCTGTCATCGGGCGCCGGTGCAGAGCGCCGCGCGCGAGGCGGCATGGAGAGCGGCGCTGCTGCCGTACTACGCGGAGTTCGGTCTCGACGCGACGATCGCCCCGCCCGCGCCGCAGCGGCGGCCGTTCGATCACGATGCGGCGGACGTTCTGTCGGAGTTCAGGCCTCCGGTCGTCAGTTTCCACTTCGGACTGCCGCCGCCAGAGCTGCTCGCGCGGGTGAAGAGCTGGGGCGCCGTCGTGCTGGCGACTGCCACGACGATCGAGGAGGCTCGATGGCTGGAGGCCCGCGGAACCGACGCGATCATCGCGCAGGGCCTCGAGGCTGGGGGCCACCGCGGCATGTTCCTGACCGCCGATCTCTCGACGCAGATCGGCACGCTGGCGCTCGTCCCTCAGATCGTCGCGCGGGTCAAGGTGCCGGTGGTCGCGGCGGGCGGCATCGCGGACGCGCGCGGCATCGCCGCGGCGATGCGGCTCGGCGCGTCCGGCGTTCAGGTCGGGACCTCGTATCTCCGCTGTCCCGAGGCGACCACGAGCGCGGTGCACCGCGCCGCGCTCGCCAGCGACACGGCCCATCTGACGGCGGTGACGAACATCTTCACAGGGCGTCCCGCCCGCGGTATCGTCAACCGGATCATGCGCGAGCTCGGACCGATGAGCGGGGCGCCGCCCGAGTTTCCCTTGGCGGCCGCCGCGCTGGCGCCGCTGCGGGCGCGCGCGGAGCGCGCCGGCTCGGGCGACTTCTCGCCGCTCTGGTCAGGGCAGAACAACAGCGGCTGCCTCGACGTCCCCGCCGCGCGGATGACCGATCTGCTCGCCGCCGGATTCTGATCAGCGGAGCCGACCATGACGAGTGCGACCCCTTCGGCATCGATCGACATCGCCGAGGCCTCCACCGACGACGAGATCCTCGCGACGAGAGACGTGATGCGCCAGCTTCGGCCGCACCTCGAGCCGGACGCCTACCTGCCGACCGTCCGTCGCATGATGCAGCGCGACGCGTACCGGCTCGTGGCGCTCAGGGACGGCGGTGAGGTTCGCGCCGTGGCGGGCTTCCGGTTCATGGAAATGCTCTACTGCGGCAGGATTCTCTACGTCGACGATCTGAACACCGATGCCGGCACGCGATCGCGCGGTTACGGCAAGGCCTTGATGCGCTGGCTGAAGACGTTGGCGCGTGCCGAGGGGTGCGGGCAGCTGCACCTGGATTCCGGCGTGCAGCGCGAAGCCGCCCATCGCTTCTATTTCCGCGAGCGTCTCACGATTCCCGCGTACCACTTCCGCGTGCTCCTCGACCTCGAGGGGAGCGATGACTGACGGGATGGCTGGTACGGTCCCGATCAGCCGCGGGTTACCACGGGTTGCCCACGGGATCATTGTCAGTTCCTTACGCGACACGGACAGGCCCGCGATCCGGGCGGGAGGGCAGCCGGGCGATCGGTGTGAGGCTGTCCTGAGAAGTGTGCCATCCTAGCCACCCACTCGTTGAATTGTGAGGACGTCATGAAGTCACGACACACGTCAGTAGCGCTGTTGGCGGCGGCAATGGCACTCTCCGCGCATGCCACGTTCGTCCTCCACGCGCAGGCCGGCAGGGACTACGACGCCGAGATCCGCGCGGCGATCGCGTCTGCGAAGGAAGCGGCCGGGTTCGAATTCCTCGGAAGCCTCGTGCGCACGTGCGTGCTGCCCCAGAGCGGCGGCGAAGACACCACCGACGCGCTCCCGAACTTCATCGCGAGGCCGTCGACAGTACCGTCGCGCGACGCCTGGTACGCCGAGCCGGCCAAGGTGTTCGACAACCTGTACTTCGTCGGCGGCAAGGTGCACTCGTCGTGGGCGCTGACGACGAGCGAGGGGATCATCCTGATCGACACGATCTACCCCTACAACTCGGAAGAGCTGATCGTCGACGGACTGAAGAAGGTGGGGCTGGATCCGGCCAACATCAAGTACGTGATCATCTCTCACGCGCACGGGGATCACATCGGCGGGGCCGAGATGCTCCAGACGCGCTACAAGGCGCACGTGGTCATGGGCGCGGCGGATTGGGACATGGTCGAGAAGTTCCCGAACCGCTACAAGAGCATGGCGCCCAAGCGCGACATCGTCGGGACCGACGGGATGAAGCTCACCCTCGGCAACACCACGGTGAACATCTTCCACACGCCGGGCCACACGCCAGGCACCCTGTCGTACACCTTCACGGTGTTCGATCACGGTCGTCCGGTCAACGTCTTGTACTCGGGCGGGACGGCGTTCAACTTCGTGAACAACACGCCCGATCCCGGCATCCGGAACTTCCAGATCTACATCGAGTCGCAGCGGAAGATGGCCGAACAGGCGGCGATCACCAAGGCGAGCGTGCTGCTGTCGAACCATTCGGAGTTCGACAACGCGGTCAGCAAGAACCGCATGCTCGCCGGCCGGGGTGATGGACCGCATCCCTACGAGATCGGCGCCGACTGGGTCCAGCGGTACTTCAAGGTGCTGGAGGGCTGTGCGCGCGCGGCGCAGCTCGCGCTCGAGAAGCAGCAGGCGTCACAGGCGCGGCGCTGACGGTCGAACGGGCTGCCGGTCGGATTCGACGGCTACCAGGGAGGGAGCGTCATGAACAGGAACTCCTTCAGGAACGGATCGTCCGATCCGAGGAGCTCGTCGACGTTTCCCTCGAAGTAGATGACGCCGTCGTGCAGCACCATGAACTGCGCGCGGCTGGGCTCCGCCGGCACGATCTGCAGCTCCGCATTCGCGACGACCGCTTCGTGCCGGGCCACGTACGCGGCGTCGCGGATCTGGTGCGTCACCAGGATGGAGGTGACGTGCTCGACGTCGCGCAGCTTCACCACTTCGTCGTTCACCGTGCTCGCGGTGATCGGATCGAGGCCCGTGGTGGGGTCGTCGAGCAGCAGCAGGCCCGGACGTGACGCCATGGCGCGAGCGATGGCCACGCGGCGCCGCTGGCCGCCCGAGAGCTCGGACGGCATGCTGTCGATGTAGTCGGACAACCCGATGAACCCGAGGACCTCCGCCACGCGGCTGCGTACCTGGTCAGCCGGCTCGCGGGTCTCCTCGGAAAGCCGGTACCCCACATTTTCGGCGACCGTCAGCGAGTCGAAGAGCGCCGTCTCCTGGAAGAGCATCCCAATCTCACCACGCACCTGCATGAGATCGCGCTCGCGCATCTGATCGACGCGGTGGCCGTCGACCGTGATCGCGCCGGAGTCCGGGCGGAAGAGGCCGAGGATCAGCTTCAGAAGCACCGACTTGCCGGCGCCGCTGGCGCCGAGCAGGATGCACATGCGCCCTTTGGGCACGGTGAAGCTCACGTCCCGGAGCACCACGTGATCGTCGAACGCGAAGGACACGTGCTCGAAGACGACGGCGTGCCCGGTCCGATCCTCGTGTCGAGGTTGGTCCGGCGCTGCGCTGGTCTGCACGTCCGCCATCTTCTCACGGCTCGCGGCGGCCCGCTCCGCGCGGCCGGAATCGCGCGCGGCCCGGGTGGCCTTGATCAGTGCACACGCGATCCAGGTTGCGGCCCGATGCCGCGACCGTGGAGAATGATCGCGCGCCGACACGGTCCCGGCGCAGCTCCGAAGGAGAGAAACGATGATGCGTGCGCCACGACGACGGGTGATGATCAGGGCGGTTCTGCCGGGTGTGGCCCTGCTGCTGGCGCTGGCCCAGATGCCCGCGGGCGCGCAGCAGCGTGGCGGAGGATCGGCTTCAGGGGGTCCGATGATCTTGACGATTCCAGGTTATTCCGACGGCGGGCAGATTCCGGTGAAGTTCAGCCAGGCGGCTCCGGGCGCGGCGCCGGGCGAGGGCACCTCGCCTGAGATGCGGTGGTCCAACGTTCCGGCCGGGACGCAGAGCTTCGTGATCCACATGCACGATCTCGATCTCGCGCGGAACAAGACGCTCGACGATCAGCCGCACTGGGTGGTGTGGAACATTCCGTCATCGTCGACCGGCATGGCCGAAGGGATGCCGCGCGGGTCGCAGTTGCCTGATGGCAGCTATCAGATCAGCGCGACCGGGCCGATGTACCGTGGTCCGGGTGCGCCGGCGTCGGGGCCGCTGCACCACTACATCACCGAGGTCTTCGCCCTCGATACGATGCTGGACGTCAAGCCGACCGACGACCCGTTCGAGACCCGCGCCAGCGTCTTGAAGGCGCTGAACGGACACATCCTCGGCAAGGCCGTCTACAGCGGTCTGTTCAAGCGGCCGCAGTAGGCCGCTGCGAGATCGTCGATGCCGCCGGCAAGGTCGACACCGCGTGCCGCTTCCTGGGTGCGCGCGATCTGCAGGCCGCTTGCGGTGCTCGTGTCGGCGGCTCTCGTCGCCGCCGGCACGTGTGCCCGCGTCCACGCGTGGGGCGCCCAAGGGCACCGGGTGGTCGCCGCGATCGCGTCCGATCTCCTGAGCCCGGACGCCCGCCGGGAAGCGGCGTCGCTGCTGGACGGGCAGACCCTCGCCGACGTCGCGGTCTGGGCCGATGAAATCCGCGACGATCTGAACCAGACCGCGGGCTGGCACTACGTCAACATCCCGCCGGACGCCTCCGCGTACAGCCGCGACCGCGATTGCCCGCGGCAGCCGCGCGTGTCCGCCGGAAGCCCCGCCGATCGCTGGCGCGACTGCATCGTCGATCGCATCGACTACCATCGGATGCGGCTCGCGAGTCGATCGCTGGACCGCGCCGATCGCGCCGTGGCCCTCAAGTTCCTCGTGCACCTGGTGGGCGACATCCACCAGCCGTTTCATGCGATCGGCGTGGCCGCTGGCGGCAACGGCATTCCGGTGTCCGTGTTCGGATCGAACAATTGCGCGGTGAGCCGCGCCGCGCCGCCGCGGCCATGCAACCTGCACGGCGCATGGGACGTGGCCCTGGTCGCCCACCGCGAGCTCGACGACCGGTCGTATGTCGACGCGCTGGCCCGCCGCGTGCGGATCGCGCGTACGGCGCCCGCCAGCTCGGCGGCATCCTGGGCGATGGAGTCGTTGCGGCTCGCGGAGGCTGCGCTCGTGCCCGCGCACGGCAGCGTGGACGAGGCCTACTACCGTGTGCAGATCGACGTCGTCGACGAGCAGATCGCCCGCGCCGGCGTGCGGTTGGCGGCGCTGCTCGACGCGGCGCTCGGTCCGCGCGCCGCGGCGCGGCGCCGGTAGGGAGTTGCCGCGCTCATCGCGGTGCGGCCGCCGAATCCTGGCACCTTGGACACCAGTACGTCAGGCGGGCATCGGTGCCGGTCTTGTGCGCCGAGATCGCCGTACCGCACCTGCGGCACGGTTTCCCGCCGCGCCCGTAGACGTAGAGCGCCGCCGACGGATCCAGGCTGCCGGTCGTCCATCGTCCGTGAACGGGGCGTGCGACCGTCAGCTCGGTGGTGTTCATGTGCATCAACCGAGCTGCCGCGTTCAAGATGCGATCGACGGCCGCGTCGTCCAACGTCGAGGAGGGGAGGAACGGAGCGACGCGGGCCACGAACAGGATCTCCGACTTCAGCACGTTGCCGACGCCGGACACGACGCGCTGATCGAGGAGGACTTCTTCGACCGGTGTCGAGCCGGCGGCGAGGATGCGCCGGCGCGCCTCGTCTCTGTCGAAGCCGGGATCCGCAAGGTCGGGCCCGAGCGATTGCAGGACCGGATGGCGCGCGAGCTCGCGAGCCGTCAGGAACTCGGCGACCGGAATCATGAAGCCGACGGCGACCATCGAGGCGGTCGTCAGGGCGATGCGCATGTCTCTCCGCGGCGCCCTCCAGCGCTCTCCAGTTCGGTAGAGATGCCAGCTGCCCGCCATCCGCATGTGTGTGCGGAGGGTCAGATCGCCGCTGAAGGTGATGAGGACGTGCTTGCCGCGCGAGCTGACCTCGTCGATCGTCCGTCCGGCCAGAGGGCTCGAGTGGTCGACGCGCGTGAGCGCCGGAAACACCGACTCGAAGCGCACGACCGTGCGGCCGGCGAGGGCCCGGTGCAGGGCGCGCGCCGTGCGGAAGATCGTGTCGCCTTCAGGCACGTGCCCGTCCGGGCGGCCATGGGTGAGGTCGTCTCATCGCTCA
Source organism: Vicinamibacterales bacterium (assembly GCA_050183995.1). Classification (GTDB taxonomy): domain Bacteria; phylum Acidobacteriota; class Vicinamibacteria; order Vicinamibacterales; family CAVVIG01; genus CAVVIG01. Next base: position 51,242 of record JBFXAT010000002.1, on the reverse strand, counting down.
ATCGCCCCGACGTGCGACGGTGGCCGGCGCGGATCGGGCCATGTGAATGCCGCTTGCTCCCGCGGCGAGCCCCGCGTCGACCAGGAACGGCGCCAGGGGATGGCTCGTGGCCGGTGTCCCGTCGATCTCTTCGAGCAGCAAGCCTCGCGGCTCGTCTCCGCCGCTGTGGGCGCGGTCGGCGAGCGTCCGGGCGATCGCGCGCAGCGCGTGTGTGCGCGCCGGTTCGACGTCGGGCAGCCATGTCAGCAGCTGGCGATCTCCGCGTGCCAGATATGCGACGAGCTGTCCATCGAGCAAGACGACCGTTGCCCCCGTCGTGCGCGACGGTCCCCGCCCTGTCTCGGTGCCGAGCCGTGCCGCCGGCCAACGGAGGGCCGCACCGTACGGGTTCGCCGGATCGGCTGCCGCCATGGCCACGACAGAGGGTTCGCTTTCGGAGTCCCGGAGCGAACGCAGCAGATCGAGCGCGCCAGGCAGCGCGAACTGGCTGGCGCCGAGCCCAGCCACGAAGTACCCACGCCTGATCCGGCCGGCCTCTTCCATCGTCTTGAGCGCCGGATAGACTGCCGCGAATCCACCAGGGAGCGCTTCCACGCCGAGCGACTCGCGTGTCACGATGCCGTGCCGGTCGAGCAGTTGCTGCGCGACGCGAGCCATCCACGTGGTCGTTCGGGCTCGCGCCTGTGCGTTGCGCGCCGCACTCCGCGGCGTGCGTGCGTCGCGCGCGCGTGGGGCGAGCGACCAGCGTCCCTCCGCCGATGGCGGCACGAGCCGACGCGAGCGGAAGGTCGGAGCGCGCCGACGACGGTGGCGCGCGGCGCGTGAGCGGGTGAACGCGCGCAGTGCATGGACCGTGTCGTTGGTGATGAGCCCCCGCCACGCCAGGTTCCAGAGCGCGTCGGTGGTCTCTGCGGGATAGCCGCCTCCCACGTCCTGGTGCAGCGCCGCGAAGAACATCGCGCCGCGAGCGTCGAGGCACGAGAGGATGGCCTGTTCACGCGCCGACAGTTCCGGCGGCCCTGGTGCGCCGCGGCCGCCGTTCCAGGTGTCCGGAAGCAGCTGCGCCGCGTGGTCGGCCAGGAAGAGGGCCAGCCGTCCGTCGCGATCCCCCAGCGGCTCGATGCCGACCCACAGCACCTCGCCTGCGGCGACGAGCGCGTCGAGGTCGGCGGGATCGTACTCGTCGAGGCGGACCGGGAGAATGTCGATCTCGAGAATGGACGCTGGAATCGGCGCGCCTTGCAGCTGCTCGACGACGTCGAGCAGCGCGTCTGCGCCTCGGCGCTTGCGCATCAATCCCTGCCACGACGGGATGAATCGGCCGAGGGCGGCCTGATCGACCGGTTCGACATCCTTGCGCAGCTTGGCCAGCGAACGCCGCCGAATCATCCGGAGCACGCCGGGATCGGTCCACTCGCGCGCGTGGCCGTGCGGCCGGAACTCGCCTTCGAGCAGGCGGCCTTCGCCAGTGAGCCTGACGAGCAGCCGCTCGGCCGACTCCGCATCGAGCCCGAGACGGCCGGCCAGATCCAGCGCGGTGAAGGGTGCGTGCGTCCGGGCATAGCGCATCGCGAGATCGCCGAGCGGGTCGCGCACCGGCGCGAGCAGCGCTTCGGGCACGCCAGCCGGTAGGGGAGCGCCGAGGGCGTCGCGGTAGCGCGCCGCATCCTCGACCGCGACGACGCGTGTCTCGCCTGCCACGCGGAGGCGGAGCGCACGACGCAGGCGCACCAGCGACGCCACGGCGTCAGCGGCCGGCATGGAGGTGCGTTCGGCGAGCTCCGCTTCCGTGAGATCGCCGATGCCGAGCAGCAGGTCGTGCACCCCATCGATGCTGCGGGCGCGGTACTTCTCGTCGAGCCGCTGGATCTGCCGCTCCACCGCGGCGATGGCGTCGGGATCGAGCAGGTCGCGCAGCTCGGCGTCTCCGACCAGCTCCCGGAGCTGCGCCTGATCGACGACGAGGGCCTGGGCGCGCCGTTCCGCGAGCGGCGCGTCTCCGTCGTACAGAAAACTGGCGACGTAACTGAAGAGCAGCGACGCGGCGAACGGGGACGGCTTCTCCGAGTCGACGGTCACGACGCGAATGCGCCGGCTTCGTACGTCTCCAAGCGTCTGCACGAGCGCCGGCATGTCGAACACGTCGCGCAGGCACTCCCGGTAGGTCTCGAGCAGCATCGGGAACGACCCGTATTTCGCGGCGACGGCGAGCAGGTCCGCGGCGCGCTTGCGCTGCTGCCAGAGCGGTGCACGCATGCCCGGTCGGCGCTTCGGAAGCAGAAGCGCCCGTCCCGCGTTCTCCCGGAACCGTGCCGCGAACAGTGCGGTCGCGCCGAGTTGCCGCACGACCAGCGCGCGGACGTCGTCCGGGTCGGGGAGCAGCAGCGACGCGTCCGGCGGCGTGTCGACGTCGGGAAACCGCACCACGAAGCCGTCGTCTCCCCAGAGCGTCTCGACGTCGACGCCGGTCTGCTCGCGAATGCGCGCGCAGGCGGCCATGGCCCACGGCGCGTGAATGCGCCCTCCCCGCGGCGACAGCACGCAGATGCGCCAATCGCCGAGCTCGTCTCGAACACGTTCGACGACGATCGTCGAGGCGTCGGGAACGGCATGCGTCGCGGCCATCTGATCGCGAAGGTACTGGAGCAGGTTCTCGGCCGCGGTTGCGTCCAGATCGTGATCGCGCGTGAGCCGCTCGAGTGCCGCTGCGGGCGGCGCGCGCAAGAGGTCGTGCGTCAGCCGTCCGATCGCCAGCCCGAGCTCGATGGGCCGGCCGGGGCGATCGCCTTTCCAGAACGGCATCTTGCCCGGTTCGCCGGGAGCGGGGGAGACGAGGACCTTGTCGTGCGTGACCTCCTCGACGCGCCACGTCGAGGCGCCCAGGACGAAGGTCTCGCCGGTCTGCGTCTCGAACACCATCTCCTCGTCGAGCTCGCCGACACGCGCCGTGCCTGGAGCGGCGCCGACGAGGAAGACGCCGTACAGGCCGCGATCGGGAATCGTGCCGCCGTTGGCGATCGCCACGCGCTTGGCGCCCTCGCGCGCCTCGACGGTGCCGGTGAGCCGGTCCCAGGTGACGCGTGGACGGAGCTCGGCGAATTCGTCGGACGGATACCTCCCCGACAACATGTCGAGCACGCCATCGAAGACGCCGCGGCTCAGATCCGCAAAGGGCGCTGCTCGCCGGATCGTGGCGTACAGGTCGTCGACCTGCCAGCGGTCCATGGCGGTCATCGAGACGACCTGCTGAGCGACGATGTCGAGCGGATTGCGCGGATAGCGGGTGGCTTCGACCGCGCCGTCGTGCATGGCGCGGGTGACCGCGGCGCAGGCCACGAGATCCCCGCGGAACTTGGGGAAGATGACGCCGGTGCTGACCGCGTCGATCTGGTGGCCCGCGCGCCCGATGCGCTGCAGTCCGCTGGCGACCGAGGGAGGCGCCTCGATCTGAATCACCAGATCGATCGCGCCCATGTCGATGCCCAGCTCGAGCGACGACGTGGCGACCAGCGCGCGCAGCGTTCCCGCCTTCAGCCGATCCTCGATCTCGATGCGCTGTTCGCGCGCGATCGACCCGTGATGCGAACGGACCAGTACCTCGCCCGCGAGTTCGTTGACGGCTCCGGCCAGGCGCTCCGCGAGGCGCCGGCTGTTGACGAAGATCAGCGTCGAGGTGTGGGCGCGGATCAGCTCGAGGAGGCGCGGATGAATGGCGGACCAGATGGAAGGACGCGCGCCGGCCGCGGCGGGCCCACTGACGATCTCGGCCTCGCTGGCGGTCTGGCCGGCCGCAGCGCGTGCCGGGCCGGCTCCCGGCGTGTCGCCCGAGAGTCGCGCCATGTCTTCGACCGGGACCTCGATGCGCAGATCGAGCGGCTTTTGCGCTCCAGCGTCCACGACGGTCACCGGCCTGTAGCGGGTCCGGCCGCCTGGTGCGCCGAACTCGTCGCCGATCTCGTGTTCCGCGGCGGCTTCGGATCGAAGCGTCTCGGCAACGGCTTCGGAGCGTCGCGGCCGCGCAGACGACGGACCGCGGCGCCGCTTCGCGCTCTGGCGCGGGGCAATCGCCTCGATCTCCGCCCCGCCCAGGAATCGCGCTACCTCGTCGAGCGGCCGCTGCGTGGCGGACAGACCGATCCGCTGCGGCGGCTGGATGCATCTCGAGACCAGGCGCTCGATCGAGAGGGCGAGGTGTGCGCCGCGCTTGGTCGGCACCAGCGCGTGGATCTCGTCGATGATGACGGTGTCGACGCTCCGCAGGGCATCGCGGGCGCCGGAGGTGAGCAGCAGGTAGAGCGATTCCGGCGTCGTGATGAGGATGTCGGCCGGGTCTCGCCGGAATCGGGCGCGTTCCGCGGCGGACGTATCGCCGGTCCGGATCGAGATGACCGGCGTCACGACTGCGTCGCCCCGCTGGACCGCGACACGTGCGATGCCGGCGAGCGGCGCGCGGAGATTGCGCTCGACGTCGACGGCCAGCGCTTTCAGCGGCGAGATGTAGAGCACGCGGCAGCGGCGCTCCTTGGGTGGCGCCGGCTCGAACATCAACCTGTCCAGGCACCACAGGAACGCGGTGAGCGTCTTGCCGCTGCCGGTCGGGGCGAGGATGAGCGTGGACTCGCCGCGCGCGATCGCGGGCCAGCCGAGCTGCTGCGGCCGCGTGGGTCCGTCGAACGACGCGAGAAACCACTCGCGAACCGCCGGATGAAAGGGCGCCAGCGGATCGAGAGGCGCGCGAGCGCTCACGTCTGGATCTTATAATGGCGATTCATTTCACGACGAAGGACACGGAGCACTCATGAGCGATGCTGGCGAGGGATTGATCGATGCGGACGCGCGCATCCAGGAGCGGATGGAAGAGCTCGAGCGAGACCGCGCCCGGACCAGAAAGAAGGATGTTCGCGATCCGGAGAAGCTCCGGGCGCTCGAGTCGCTGCGGCTGGCGCGGACCGAGCTCGAGCGTCAGCTCGGGGCCACGGCGCACGAGGCGCGGCGGCAGCAGCTGCGTCAGGCGCTCGAGGAGCTCGGGCGGCGCATGGACGAGATGAGCGCCGCGCTCGGTTAGCCTGGAGCCGCACGCCGATATTCGAACGGCGTGTTCGGGAAGCTCCAGGGGCCGTCCGGTCCGGACGAAGCGTGGTCCGGGCCGGAGTGATATGCACACCCCTTCGTCTTTGTCGGCTTGGCGTCTGGAGGGTGACAGAGGCCGGTCGAGAGGGTGGCGGGGACCGCTCGACAGGGTGGCGGCGGCGGATCCGTGGGCTGGTCGGGGCGCCGGTTCGCGGGTAGACGGCGGCAAACCCGATGCGCTAGCATGTGGGGTCGAGCTTGAGAAATCGTTCACAAGCCTCGCCACCACTCACTGAGACCGAGGATCGATGCAGGGCTGGCTCTCTCTCACCATCATGATCGCGCTTGGTGTCGGGTTCTCGATCGTCTCGATCGTGCTGTCGAACCTGCTCGGTCCCAAGAAGCCGTCACCAGAGAAGTCGGCGCCGTACGAGTGCGGCATGCCCGCCGTCGGCGACGCCCGTGAGCGGCAGTCGGTCAAGTTCTACCTGGTGGCGATGATCTTCCTGCTGTTCGACATCGAGGTGGCGTTCCTCTACCCGTGGGCCATGGCGCTGCGCGATCTGGGATGGTCCGGGTTCGTGCAGGTCGTCTTCTTCATGCTGGTCCTGCTGGCCGGTTACGTCTACGTGTGGCGCAAGGGTGCGCTCGACTGGGGCGAGGAGAAGCGGGCGTGATCGACGGCCCGTGGGCCTTCGTCCGCGCGCGTTGAAAGCATCTTATGGGTCTTGAATCCGATCTTCCCGACATCCCCGTCCTGACGACCACCGTCGAGCAGGTCGTGCAGTGGGCGCGCCGGTCCGCGATCTGGCCGGTGACGTTCGGCCTGGCCTGCTGCGCCATCGAGATGATGGCGATGAGCTGCGGGCGCTACGACGTCGCGCGGTTCGGCGCCGAGGTGTTTCGCGGCAGTCCGCGGCAGGCCGATCTGATGATCGTTGCCGGCCGGCTCTCGCGGAAGATGGCGCCGGCGCTGCGCCGCATCTACGACCAGATGCCCGAGCCCAAATGGGTGATCTCGATGGGCGCCTGCGCCTCGATTGGCGGCGTCTTCGACAACTACTCGATCGTCCAGGGCGTGGACCAGGTCGTGCCGGTCGACGTCTACGTGCCAGGCTGTCCGCCTCGCCCGGAATCGTTGATCTACGGGATCGTTCAGCTCCAGCGGAAGATCGCGCAGCAGAAGCTCGCCTGATGGATGCCAACGCCATAGCGGCCGCTCTCGGAGAGTCGCTGCCGGGCGTGACCGTCGAGGTCGCGCCGAGCATCGACCTTCACACGACGATCTATGTTCCCGGCGAAGCGCTCATTCCGGCGCTCCAGGTCCTGCGCGACAAGCCGGCGCTGAAGTTCGAGCTGCTCTCCGAGCTGACGGCCGCCGACTACTGGCCGCGCGAGCCGCGCTTCGAGCTGATTTACATCCTGGTCTCGATTGAGCACCGGCTCCGGCTGCGCCTGAAGGTGCGGCTCGGAGCGGAGGACCCGCACGTCGAGACGGCCTCCGGGCTCTGGCCGTCGGCGAACTGGCTCGAGCGCGAGGTCTGGGACATGTTCGGGATCGCGTTCGACGGCCACCCGGATCCGCGCAGGCTGCTGATGCCGGAGGACTGGGAAGGCTTCCCGGCGCGGAAAGACTATCCGGTGCAGATCCAGATGAAGGCGGAAGCCGGGTCGCCGACGCAGATGACCGCGGAGGAGTTCCGGGCGAACCTGCTGAAGGATCGCCTTGCGCGGAAGTGACGCTGCGGTCGCCGCGCTGAACGACGCGATCGCGCTGCACGCACGCGTGCGCGACGCGGGGGTGGCGACGACGGTGGCCGCGGCCGAGGCGATTGCGACATCGTTTCGCCAGGGTGGAAAGCTGCTGGTGTTCGGCAATGGCGGGTCGTCTGCCGATGCCGCTCACATGGCGGCGGAGCTGGTCGGGCGCTTCATGCGCGAGCGCCGCGGGTACGCGGCCATCGCGCTGACGACCGACGCCTGCGTGCTGACGAGCGTCTCGAACGATTACGGGTTCGACCAGGTGTTCGCGCGCCAGATCGAGGCGCTCGGGCGGCCTGGGGACGTCGCGCTGGGGATCACGACGAGCGGCGCGTCGGCGAACGTGGTGCGTGCGCTCGAAACGGCGCGCGCGCGACAGTTGACGACGATTGCGCTGACCGGCCGCGACGGCGGGCCCGCGGGGCGAGCGGTGGACGTGCACGTCAACGTGCCGTCGGCGGTCACGCCGCGGGTGCAGGAGGTGCACATGACGCTGCTGCACGTCATCTGCGACCTCGTCGAGACCGAGTTGTCGGAGCAGTAGAGCGGTAGAGAGAACGATGCCCGAGCTTCGTACAGAGACGATGACCGTCAACATGGGGCCCCAGCACCCCAGCACGCACGGCGTGCTGCGGCTGGTCCTGGAGCTCGAGGGCGAGACGATCCGCTCCTCGTCGCCGACCATCGGCTTCCTCCACACGGGCATCGAGAAGACGGCCGAACAGAAGAAGTGGCAGCAGGTGATCCCGCTCGTCGAGCGCATGGACTACCTGAGCGCGCAGTCCAACAGCATGGCGTTCTGCATGTCGGTCGAGAAGCTGCTCGGCCTCGAGATGCCGGAGCGCGTGCGCTGGATCCGCGTGCTGATCGCCGAACTGCAGCGCATCAACAGCCATCTGGTGTGGCTCGGCACGCACGGGATGGAGGTTGGCGCCGTCTCGGTGATGCTCTACTGCTTCCGCGAGCGCGAGCTGCTGCTCAATCTGAACGAGATGCTGGCCGGCTTCCGCCTCTTTCCGAGCTACATGCGGGTCGGCGGTCTCCGGGAGGATCTGCCGCGCGGTTTCCTCGAGGCGGTCACGCAGTTCCTCGATCGGCTCGAGGTGAAGATCGCGGAGTACGAGGATCTGCTGACGCAGAACGAGATCTACATCGAGCGCACCCGCGGCGTCGGTGTGATCTCGCGCGAGAATGCGCTCGCCTTCAGCCTGGTCGGCCCCATCGGGCGCTCCGCCGGGATCGACTACGACGTTCGCAAGGTCTTCCCGTACAACGGGTACGAGACGCTCGAGTTCAAGGTGCCGGTGCGCACCGAGGGTGACGTGTATGCGCGGTACCTGGTGCGCGTCGCCGAGATCCGCGAGAGCATCAGCCTGTGCAGGCAGGTCATGAAGCGGATCCCCCCGGTGGGCATCTACGCCGTGGCCGACCCGCGCATCACGCCGCCGCCGAAGGACCGGGTGTACACCGAGATGGAAGCGCTCATCCAGCACTTCCTGATCTACTCGCAGGGGTTCACCGTGCCCGCGGGCGAGGCGTACGTGCCGGTCGAAGGCCCGCGCGGCGAGCAGGGGTTCACGGTCGTGTCCGACGGCGGCAACCGGCCGTGGCGCGTCAAGTCGCGCGCCCCGTCGCTGCTGGCGTGTCAGGCGCTCGAGAGAATGATCGTCGGCGGGCTGATTGCCGACGTGATTGCCGTCATCGGATCGATTGACGTCGTCATGGGAGACGTGGACCGGTGAGTTTTCATCCCAAGATGGCGTATGACGCCACCTTTCACAAGTCGACCCGCACCCTGGCCGACGAAGGGCCGCCGTTTGCCTACACGCCGGAGAACCGGGCGCGAATCGACGAGATCGTGAAGCGGTACCCGGCCGATCGCGCGCGCTCGGCCGTGTTGCCCGCGCTCTACCTCGTGCAGGGGCAGCAGGGCTACATCACCGGCAACGCGATGCGGCACGTGGCGGAGGTGCTCGGGATCACCCCGGCGGACGTCGAGGACGTCGTGTCGTATTACACGATGTTCTACACGAAGCCGGTCGGCAAGTTCGTGTTGAGCGTCTGCCGGACCCTGTCCTGCGCGGTGATGGGCGCCGAGCGGGTGACCGAGGAAATCTGCCACGCGCTGCACATCAAGCCGGGCGAGACCGATGCGAGTGGGACCTTCACGCTGATCGAGACCGAGTGCCTGGGCGCGTGTGATCGCGCGCCGGTCGTGATGGTGAACGACGCATGGCAGGAGCTGCAGCGGCCCGAGGACGTGCCGAAGCTGCTGGAGGACCTGCGGGCCCGCGGTGAGTCGGCGCTGACCGGCTGCCACCTCGTCGTGGAGACCAGCGGAGAGAAGAAGGGCTGATGGAACCCATCATCACGAAGTACGTCCGCGAGCCGAACTGCTTCACGCTCGACTTCTACCTGAAGCACGAGGGCTACGAGGGGCTGCGCAAGGCGCTCACCCAGACGCCCGATCAGATCGTCGACATGGTCAAGGCGTCGGGCCTCCGCGGCCGCGGAGGCGCCGGCTTCCCGACGGGCATGAAGTGGCAGTTCGTCGACAGGAAGTCGGACAAGCCGCGTTACATCGCCTGCAACGCCGATGAGAGCGAGCCGGGGACCTTCAAGGATCACGTGATCATGGAGCGCAACCCGCACCTGCTCATCGAAGGGTGCGCGATCGGCTGCTACGCGATCGGCGCGAAGACCGCCTATATCTACATCCGCGGCGAGTTCTTCCACGTCCAGGAGGTGCTCGAGCGCGCGATCGACGAGGCGCGCGCCGCCGGGTACCTGGGCAAGAACATCTTCGGGTCCGGGTTCGACTGCGAGGTCTATGTCCATCGCGGCGCCGGGGCGTACGAAGCAGGCGAGGAGACGGCGCTGCTCGAATCGCTGGAAGGCAAGCGCGCGCAGCCACGCAACAAGCCGCCCTTTCCCGCGGTCGTCGGCCTCTACGGCTGCCCGACGGCGGTCAACAACGTCGAGACGCTGGCCAACGTCCCGCTGATCGTGAAGAACGGACCCGAGTGGTTCGCGTCGCTCGGTCCAGAGAAGAACGGCGGACCGAAGCTCTATTGCATCAGCGGACACGTGAAGCGCCCGGGCGTCTACGAAGCCTCGATGAACGTCACGCTCCGGGAGCTGATCTACGGCGACCGGTTCGCGCAGGGGATGCGGGACGGGCGCACGTTCAAGGCGCTCATCCCAGGCGGTTCGTCGGTGCCGATCCTGCTCGACGAGCATCTCGACGCGCCAGCGAGCTTCGACGGCGTGGTATCGGTCGGTTCCATGCTCGGTTCGGCCGGGCTGATCGTCCTCGACGACACGACGTGCATGGTGTGGCTCGCCGAGAACCTGCTGCACTTCTACAAGCACGAATCGTGCGGCAAGTGCACGCCTTGCCGCGAAGGCACCGACTGGCTGTTCAAGCTGCTCCGCAAGATCGAGTCGGGCGAGGGGAGCATCCGCGACATCGACCTCCTCTCGAGCGTGGCCAACAACGTGGGTGGCAAGACGCTCTGCGCGTTTGGAGACGCGGCCGTGACGCCGGTGCTCACCACGATCAAGCACTTCCGCGGCGAGTACGAAGCGCACGTCCGGGAAGGGCGCTGCACGCTGCAGGCCGACTGGCGGGCCCGCCAGCCCGTAGGGGCGCACTGACATGACGCCGCTCCTCATCGCCCAGCTCGGCCTCATCGTCGTCATCTTCTTCGCGCTGCAGATCTCCGCCGCCGTCATGGTCTACATGGAGCGGAAGGTCGCGGCGTACCTCCAGCAGCGCCTCGGGCCCAACCGCGTCGGTCCCGCAGGGCTGCTGCAGCCGCTCGCCGACATCATCAAGCTGATGTTCAAGGAGGAGCTCCGGCCGGCGGCCGCCGACCCGCTGCTCTTCGCGATCGCACCGGTTATCTCTGCGACCGCGGCGTTCGCGGCATTTGCGGTCGTGCCCTTCGGCGCCGAGACGACGCTCTTCGGCCTGCTCGACGAGCCGATGCCGCTGTATGTGGCCGACGTGAACGTCGCGGTGCTCGTGCTCTTCGCGATCGCCTCGATGAGCGTCTACGGCATCGTGTTGGCGGGCTGGGCGTCCAACAGCAAGTACTCGCTGCTCGGCGGGCTGCGCGCGTCGGCGCAGATGATCAGCTACGAACTGTCGTACGGCATGGCGCTGGCCGCGGTCATCCTGCTGGGTAACTCGCTGTCGCTGCGCGACGTGGTGGACATGCAGGCCGGCTACTGGTTCGGCTTCATCCCGCGGTGGCTGGTGTTCCTGCAGCCGATCGGCTGCCTGATCTTCATGACCGCCGGCGTGGCCGAGACCAACCGCGCCCCGTTCGACTTCCCCGAAGCCGAACAGGAGCTCGTGGCCGGGTACCACACGGAGTACAGCTCGATGAGCTTCGCGCTGTTCTTCCTGGCCGAGTACATCAACATGGTCACCGTGTCGGCGGTCGCCACGAACCTGTACTTCGGTGGATGGCACGGGCCGCTGCTGCCCGAGTCGCTCGGCTGGATCTGGTTCCTGATGAAGGTGCTGGCGATCCTCTTCTTCTACATCTGGATGCGGTGGACGCTTCCGCGCTACCGCTACGACCAGTTGATGGCGTTCGGCTGGAAGGTCATGCTGCCGCTGTCGGTGGTCAATCTGATCGCCACGGCCGCCGGCGTGCTCTACTTCGGACTCTGACGCGCATGCTGTTCTATTTCTTCGCCGCCATCGCCGTCGTCGCGTCGCTGCTCGTCATCGCGCAGCGCAACCCCGTGTACAGCGTGCTGCTGCTCATCGCCTCGTTCGGCGCGCTCTCGGGACTCTACGTGCTCCTCGACGCCCCCTTCGCGGCGGCGATTCAGATCATCGTCTACGCCGGCGCGATCATGGTGCTCTTCCTGTTCGTCGTGATGCTGTTGAACGCCCCGCAGGAGGACACGGATTACGACGAGCGCACGCATCCGATGCTGCGCCCCGGTCCGATGCGCCTCGGCGCGGCGCTCGCCGCGGGTCTGGTGGTGGAGCTGACGTGGGTGCTGCTGCGCAACGCCCCGAGCGGCGGCTCGTTCACGGGACCGGCGGTCAGCTCGGTGGCGGCGATCGGCCGCTCGCTCTTCACCGACTACGCATTCCAGTTCGAGGTCACCTCGGTGCTGATCCTCGTGGCCATGCTCGGCGCGGTGCTCATGGCACGGCGGGACGACCGGGCCGGCGGACAACGGTGATGCCTTCGCTCAACGACTACCTGATTCTCTCGGCGATCCTCTTCACGATCGGCACGGCCGGCGTCTTCGTCCGGCGCAACCTGATCACCATCCTGCTCTCCGTCGAGATCATGCTGAACGCGGTGAACCTGTCGTTCGTCGCGTTCGGGCGAGCCTTCGGCACCGCCGAAGGCCAGATCATCACGTTTTTCGTGATGACGGTGGCGGCCGCAGAAGCCGCCGTTGGCCTGGCGATCGTGATCGCGCTGTTCCGGCACCGCGAGTCGCTCAATCCTGACGCCTTCACGGCGCTGAAATGGTGACGCCGCGACCATGCTGCTGCTGATTCCCCTTCTCCCGTTCCTCGGCTTCCTGGTCAACGCCAGCATCGGCCGGCGCCTCTCGAAGGCGGTCTCCGGCGGCGTGGCCGTCGCCGTGATGGTCGGTTCGTTCGTCGTCGCGCTCATGTCGGTGATGCAGCTCGTCGGGCTGCCGGAGGCTTCGCGCGCCATCGAGGAACGCGTCTTCAGCTGGATCTCGTCCGGCAGCTTCGAGGCCGCGTTCACCCTGCGCGTCGACCCGCTGTCGGCCCTGATGATCCTGGTCATCACCGGCATCGGCTCGCTGATCCACATCTACTCGGCCGCTTACATGCACGAGGAGCGCGACTCGGAGTTCGCGCGGTACTTCTCGTACCTGAACCTGTTCGCCTCGTTCATGCTGATCCTCGTCCTGGGGTCGAACTTCCTCGTGATGTTCGTCGGCTGGGAGGGCGTGGGCCTCTGCTCCTACCTGCTGATTGGCTTCTACTACGAGAAGAAATCGGCCTCCGACGCCGGCAAGAAGGCCTTCATCGTCAACCGCGTCGGCGACTTCGGCTTCGTCCTGGGTGTCCTGCTGCTGTTCGTCACCTTCGGGACGATCGAGTTCCAGGAGCTCGCCGCGAAGGTGGCAGGGATGAGCCCGGAGGCGACGTTCGGCACGCTGTCCCTGGCGACGCTCCTGCTCTTCGTCGGCGCAACCGGCAAGTCGGCCCAGATTCCGCTCTACGTCTGGCTGCCGGACGCCATGGAAGGCCCGACACCCGTTTCCGCCCTCATCCATGCGGCGACGATGGTCACCGCTGGCGTGTACATGATCGGCCGGAACGCGGTGCTCTTCAGCCACGCACCCGAGACGCTGCAGATCGTGGCGGTGATCGGCGCCGCGACGGCGTTCATCGCCGGCACGATCGGCCTGGTCCAGAACGACATCAAGCGCGTCCTGGCGTACTCGACCGTCTCGCAGCTTGGCTACATGTTCCTGGCGATGGGAGTCGGGGCGTTCGGCGCCGGTATCTTCCATCTCTACACGCACGCGTTCTTCAAGGCGCTGCTCTTCCTCGGCTCCGGCGCGGTGATTCACGCGCTCTCCGGAGAGCAGGACCTGCGGAACATGGGAGGCCTGAGAAAGGAACTGCCCATCACCTACTGGACGTTCCTGATCGGGTCGCTTGCGATCGCGGGCGTGCCTGGGCTGTCGGGATTCTTCAGCAAGGACGAGATCCTCTTCCGGACCTTCGCGAGCGGCCATACGGTGCTCTGGGTCGTCGGCATCATCACCTCGCTGATGACCGCCACCTACATGTTCCGGCTCGTCTTCATGGCGTTTCACGGCGAGCGGCGGTTTGCCGTGGCGGGTCATGGCCACGCAGGTGATAAGCACGGCCACGGCGGTCACGGTCATGGCGGGCACGGACATCTGCACGATGCGCCGGCGCCGATGGCCCTTGCGCTCGTCGTGCTCGCGGTCGGCTCCATCCTCGCCGGGTACATCGGTCTGCCGCACGCGCTGGGCGGATCCAATCGCCTCGAGCAGTGGCTGGAGCCCGCCTTCTCCGCGGGAGGCGCGCACGAGGCGGGCCTCGTTCCGCAGGCCCCAGCCGGCGGCGGCGCGGTAGCCGCCTTCTCGCCGGTCGCGGTCGCATACGCGCAGGAACCCGCGGCCGAGGGCCGCCCCGAAGAACACGAAGCTGGCGCGGACGAGGGTACGGAACTGGCCCTGATGGGGCTGTCCACGCTGATCGCCCTTGGCGGCATCGGCATCGCGGTGTTCTTCTTCCTGAAGAATCCTGGTGCCGCCGACGCGGTCGCCGAACGGTTCTCGGGCCTTCGCACGCTGCTGCTGAACAAGTACTACGTCGACGAGCTCTACGACGCCGCGATCGTGCAGCCCATTCGCGCCACCTCGGAAGGGACGCTCTGGAAGATCGTGGACGCCGGCGGCATCGACGGCGCGGTGAACGGCACGGCCGGCATCGTCGGGGGCTTCAGCGAATGGCTCCGTCGCGTGCAGACCGGGTCGGTCCGCGCCTATGCCGCGTCGCTCCTGCTCGGGACCGTCCTGATGCTCGGGTACTACCTGTGGAGATGATCGCGCCGTCTCGATGAGCGCCAGACAGACATGCCGATAGTCACTTCTCTAATCGTCCTGCCGATCGTCGGCGCGCTGCTGCTCCTCCTGCTGCGCGACGACGAGGGGAGCGAGCGACTCGTTCGAAACGCCGCCCTGGCGGCGTCCCTGGTCGTCTTCGCGGTCACGCTGCTGCTCTGGGCGCGGTTCGACCCGTCGTCGGCGGACTTCCAGTTCGTCGAGCGCTACGCCTGGATCCCGGCGTTCGGCATCAGCTATGCCGTCGGCGTCGACGGTATCAGCCTGCTGCTGATCGTGCTCACGGGCTTCCTGACGCCGATTGCGCTGCTGTGCTCGTGGGAGTCGGTCCACAAGAAGACGCGCGCCTTCTGCATGTTCGTGCTGCTGCTGGAAGCGGCGATGATCGGCGTGTTCGTCTCGCTCGATCTGTTCCTGTTCTACGTGTTCTGGGACGCGATGCTGATCCCGATGTACTTCCTCATCGGGATCTGGGGATACGACCAGCGCATCTACGCCGCGGTCAAGTTCATCCTGTACACCATGGCCGGCAGCGTCCTCATGCTGCTCGCCATCCTCGGCCTCGCGGTGCTGCACAGCACGCAGACCGGCAGCTACTCGTTCGATCTCCTGCGGCTCTACGAGATCTCGATTCCCGCGACCACGCAGTTCTGGTTCTTCCTCGCGTTTGCGCTGGCCTTCGCGATCAAGGTGCCGCTGTTTCCGTTCCATACGTGGCTGCCCGATGCCCACGTGCAGGCGCCGACCGCCGGGTCCGTGATCCTGGCCGGTGTGCTGCTGAAGATGGGCACGTACGGCCTGGTGCGCTTCGCCTTCCCGCTGTTCCCGCAGGCGGCCGCGATCTTCGCTCCCTATCTGGCCATCCTCGCCGTCGTCGGCATCATCTACGGCGCGCTCGTCGCGATGGTGCAGCCGGACATGAAGAAGCTCGTCGCCTACTCCAGCGTGAGCCACCTCGGCTTCGTCGTGCTGGGGATCGCCGCGATGAACACGCAAGGGATGCAGGGCGCGGTCTACCAGATGCTCAACCACGGCATCAGCACCGGCGGACTCTTCCTCATCGTCGGCATGCTGTCGGACCGGCGGCACACCCGCTTGATCGCAGAGTACGGCGGGTTGAAGAAGGTGACGCCGAGACTCGTCGCGGCGTTTCTCATCATCACGCTGTCGTCGATCGGCCTGCCCGGATTGAATGGATTCGTCGGCGAGTTCCTCATCCTGCTGGGCGCGTTCGCCTGGAACCCGAAGCTGGCGGCGTTCGCCGCGACCGGCGTCATCCTCTCGGCCACCTACATGCTCTGGATGTTCCAGCGCGTCAACTACGGCCCGGTGAGCGAGAAGAACGCCAAGCTGCCGGACCTGACGCCGCGCGAGTGGACGGTGCTGGTGCCGGTGATCGCGATGGCCGTGGTCATGGGCGTGCTGCCGAACCTGTTCCTGCGCCCGATGGCGCCGTCGATCGAGCGCCTGCTGACGCAGATGCGGCGCGGGACCGAGATCCGCGTCGAGAGGCCGCCTGACGAGAGCCCGCAGGCAGCGCTGCCGGCGGGCGTGGAGGTGCGCCGATGAACCTCGCCTCCATGCACGCAGTCGTCCCGATGGCCTGCGTCATCGCGGCAGCGATCGCCGCGATGGTCGCCGAGGCCTTCCGCCGTCCCGGTGAACGCGTGCCGATCGCGCCGCTGGGCGTCATCGGCCTGCTCGGCGCCGCGGCATCCAGCTACCTGCTGTGGAACACGCGCGCCGAGAGCTTCGGCGTGATCGTCGCCGACAACTACGCGCTGTTCATCACCTGGACGTTGATCATCATCGGCCTGCTGTCGCTCGCGCTGTCGGGTCCCACCATCGAACGCGAAGGGCTGCCCTCGGGCGAGTACTACACGCTGATGCTCTTCTCGATCGGCGGCATGATCCTCATGGCGATGGCCACGGACCTGCTGGTGATCTTCCTCGCGCTGGAAGTGCTGTCGCTCGGTGTCTACGTGCTGACCGGGATCCGCCGCGACTCTCCCGTGGCGGTCGAGGCGGCCCTCAAGTATTTCCTGCTCGGTGCGTTCGCGAGCGCGTTCTTCCTCTACGGGATCGCGTTCACCTACGGCCTCGCCGGGAGCACCAGGCTCGATCGGGTCGGAGCCCTGTTCGCCTCGGCGGCGCTGTCGCCCACGCCGATGCACCTGATCGCGTCGGGACTCCTGCTCGTCGGCTTCGCGTTCAAGATCGGCGCGGTCCCGTTCCACATGTGGACGCCGGATGCCTACGAAGGCGCTCCGCCCGCGGTCACCGGTTTCATGTCGACCGGCGTGAAGGCGGCAGCGTTCGCGGCGTTCGCGCGCGTCTTCCTGACGGCCTTCGAGCCGCTGCATCCCGACTGGAGCATGGTCGTCTGGGTGTTCGCCGCCGCGACGATGATCCTCGGCACCGTCGTCGGTGTCGCGCAGTCGAGCATCAAGCGCATGCTGGCGTACTCGAGCATCGCGCACGGCGGCTACCTGCTGCTGGCGCTGGTGTCGGCCAACCAGATCGCCAAGGGCGCCATCCTGTTCTATCTGCTGACATATGCGGTGACCAACCTCGGCGCCTTCGGCATCATCGGCCTCCTCGAGACGGCCGATCGCCCGCGCGACCAGATCCGCGACTATGCGGGCCTGTGGACCGAACGTCCCGCGCTCGCCGGCCTGATGGCGATCTTCCTCCTGTCGCTCGGCGGCTTCCCGCCCCTCGGCGGGTTCATCGCCAAGTGGTACGTGTTCACGGCGGCCATCGACGCGGGCTACTCGTGGCTCGCCATCATCGGCGTGCTCACCAGCGTCGTCTCCGTGTACTTCTACCTGCGCGTCATCGTCATGATGTACATGACGCCGGCAGCCGCACCGATGTCGCTCCCGGCCGTGCCGACGCTCGCAGGAGCGGCCCTGATCGCCTCGGCGGTGATCGTGGTCTATCTCGGCGTCCTCCCGACGCAAGTGATGAACTGGGCCGAAGCATCGATCGGCACGATCTTCTAGCGTCGACGACCTCCGAGCACCAACCGACATTCGAACGCCAAACAACCGGGCTTTCCGTGGCGGAAGAACGAAGTTTTTCCGCCCGCGCCACCGGCGTTCTCCGTATGATGCGGATTCATGGGCATCAGGGACTTCATCGGCGGCGAGCTGCTCGAGATCATCGAGTGGCTCGATGACTCACGCGACACGCTCTCCTGGCGGTTTCCCGACGACGACCGCGAGATCAAGCGCGGGGCGCAGCTGATCGTCCGGGAATCGCAGTCCGCGCAGTTCGTCTATCTCGGACAG
This sequence comes from Vicinamibacterales bacterium, assembly GCA_050183995.1. Lineage (GTDB taxonomy): Bacteria > Acidobacteriota > Vicinamibacteria > Vicinamibacterales > CAVVIG01 > CAVVIG01. The sequence goes on along the minus strand of JBFXAT010000002.1, from coordinate 33,498 downwards.
TTCGGCGATCTCTTCGGCCCGGGCCGCTACCGGCTGACCACCGCGAATATCCCCGTTCTGAGCACGCTGCGAGGCTGGAAGTACGGCTTCGAGTCTCCGTTCAAGGCCGACATCTATTTCGTCGCGACACGCCTTTTCACCGGGAACAAGTGGGGGACCGCGAATCCCCTCATGCTGCGGGATCGGGATCTGGGCGTCGTCCGCCTCCGCGCCTTCGGCACGTACGACTTCCGGATCGTCGACGTGCCCTGCTTCCTGAAAGAGGTCGCCGGGACGGATCACCACGTCACGGTCGACGAGTTCATCACGACGATGCGCTCCAGGGTGGTGAGCGTGTTCACCGACGCCCTCGCGTCGAGCGGCGTGCCGGCGCTCGACATCGCGTCGCGTTATCGAGAGATTGGGGAAGCGCTGCTTCCCCTGATCAATCCCACGCTCCGAACGAGATACGGCGTCGAGATCCCGGCGTTCGTCGTCGAGAACGTGTCGGCTCCGCCTGAGGTCGAACGCGCCATCGACGCGCGTTCGGGGATGGCCGCCATCGGCGACCTCAATGAGTACGTGAAGTACCAGGTCGGCCGCGGTATCGAGGCTGGCGGCACGAGCGCGGCGGGCCTTGGGGCCGAGCTCGCCGTCGGAATGGGCATGGCCCAGCAGCTGCTCCGGACGGGCGGACTTGCCGCGAGCTCCGGTGCGGCGGCGTCCGGTCCAGTCGCGTCCGGTGCGGCGCTTCCCGACGTGCTGACGCCGGCGGAGGCTGCCGCGGCGCTCGGTGTGACCGAAGCCGACGTGCTGTCCAGTCTGGAGTCTGGGGATCTGAAAGGCCGTCGGATCGGCACCGCGTGGCGGATCACGCGAGCGAGCCTGCAGGCGTTCTTGTCCTGAGGAGACGTTGCTGTCCTGAGGAGATTCGTGCCTGCCCAGGGCAGGGCCCCTTCGTGCGCTGGACAGCTAGCGCTGCTGCCGGAGCCAGCGGGCGAGGGCCGCGAGTCCGGCCCCGACGACTCCGTTGGCCGACGCGTCGCGCCACCATTCGTCCCCCTGCTCGAGCCCTGCGAAGGCCTGTTCCGTCTGGCGTCGCGCGCGCGCGAGCGCCAGGGGTAAGGCGGGGTCGAGCGGCTTCGGCCGCGCCGCTTCGCGCAGTTGCTCGACGACCCCTTCGGCCTGGGTCATGTCGAACATCGACAGGGGCGAGCCGCAGTGCCCGCACGCCTCCGAGGTCGTCAAATCGATTGCCGCCCCGCAGTTCGAGCAGTTCGTCGTCCTGACGTGGCGACGGAGCTCCTCGACGCGCTCCGGCGGCATCGGCCGGATGAAGTCCTTCTCCTTCAGGAACTCGAGGAACGCCGTCAGACGTCCGCTGCAGCGGTCGCAGCGCCAGTAGCGGAACCGCGTACGGCGCTGCATGTCGGTCACGCCGAGGAGGCGATCTCGGCAGCGCGGGCACCGCAGGATCGGACCGACGGGCACGGCGCGTGCGGACGCGTGATGGCCGATCGTCTCGAAGAGCTGCAGCGTGGATGCGGGCGCGAGCCTCACGCTCTCGTGGCGGTCGAACCAGAAGAGCTGGCATCCGGCGCACATCTCGATGACGATGGCGGCGCCCATGTGGCCCTGCAGAGAGAGCACCTGCATGGGGACGCCGCAGTTCGGGCAGGAGAGTGTTGACTGGCTGGATGAGTCCACTGTGTGCCGCTCCGCGCACGGACGAACCACTGCATGCCGCTCCGCGCACGATCGAGCCGACGTCTCCAGAACGGTGTGGCGGCCGCCGTGTCGACTCCGTGGAGGCCCAGGCCGTGTGCGAGTCGCCGTGCGGTCAGGTATGCTACCTCTTCTGCGATCATTCATGACCTCCGAACCTCCAAAGCACCGCCCGCTCGAGCGCTTCTGGCCCTACGCCGAGTTGACCGAGCAGCCGACCGATGAGGAGCTGGCGGCGCTCGATCCGGATCTGCACGACGCCTTGTTCGGACAGAGCGGCCGCCCGTTCTCGATCACCCTGCTGTTTCCAGCGCTCGACGTGCCGGGGTTCGCCACCGCGCTCGACGCGGCGCGGGAGTCGGCCGAGTTCCGTGAAACCGGAGAGGGGGACGCGCGGCGGTTTCGCGTGCGGTTCTGGTCGTCTGAGGCCGAGCGCCTGCGCGACGTCTTCCAGGTCGTGGGAGGCGTCGATGAGACCGAAGTGCTGATCGACGATCGGCCTGTGCCCTACGCGCGCGAGCTGTGGCTTCCGCTCGTCTGGCTGATGCTGCGGTAGCGCCGTTGCGATCGACCGACGTCGACGCGGACCTGCGGCGCCTGGAAGCCGACCTCCGACAGCTCGAGGCCGAGTACAACAGCTACTTCGCCGGGCGGCTGCCGACACCCCCATGGGAAACGCGCGCGCGCGTCGAGGCCCTCGTCAAGCAGTATCACCGCGCGCAGATCCGCAACTTCGCGCAGCGCTTCCGATTCAGCACCCTGCAGACGCGCTTCTCGACGCTCGTGGAGCTGTGGGATCGCGGGCTGCGGGCACGCGAGGAAGGGCGGCCTGGGCCGTTCGTGCAGACGAAGCGGGAGTCCGAACGGCCGTCCGCGCCGAGCCAGCAGGTGCTCTACGTCGCGGCGTTCCAGGATCCGATGCGGGAACTGGAGAAGCTCGAGGAGCTGTACGAGCGGGTGTCCGAGGCTCGCCGCGAAACCGGCGCCGAGCGGGTGCCGTTTCACAAGTTCGCCGATCTCGTGAAGACGCACGTCGCCAAGCTGCAGGCCAGCGGCAGCACGGAGGTCGCGTTCCGCGTCGCCCTTCAGGATGGACGGGTGAGCCTGACGGCACGCGCGCTCAAAGGCGGGGCAGGTGCGACGCCGCAGACCGACTAGCGGTTCTGCTGTCGTGACCGCGGATCCGAACGGCGATGGAGACGTGAACGGGTTCGAGGAACGGGGGAGACGGGGGAAGGAACGCGAGCGGAAACGCAAGAGAACGAGCGGGGCGCAGGGCCGAAGCCCGGCACCCCGCGATCGGCGACTAGATCTTGGTCACGTTGCCGGCCTGCGGGCCCTTGGGGCCGTCAACGATCTCGAACTCAACCGCCTGGCCCTCTTCGAGCGAACGGAAGCCATCGCCCTGGATAGCCGAGTAGTGCACGAAGACGTCGCTTCCTCCGTCACGCTCGATGAAACCGTAGCCTTTGGCGTTGTTGAACCACTTGACCTTGCCTGTGATACGCATCGTTCTATTCCTGCTTGCTGTGACGTGGCGCATGGCCGCGTCAGTAAACCAACCCCCACACGCGCTCGTCGGGTCCGGCTCGGGCCGGAAGTGAGCGCACGGGAGCATAAAAAAAGGCCGCAAAGTGCGGCCTTTTCCTAACGGCGCCAGGCCCGCCCGGCGTCGCGGGAGATAATACTGGACTTTGATACCTATGCCAAGAGCCCTACTGAGTGTGTCCGACAAGACTGGCGTCGTGGAACTGGGTCGAGGACTCGTTGCACGAGGCTTCGAGCTGATATCGACCGGAGGCACCGCGAAGGCGCTGACCGGCGGTGGCCTGGCGGTGACCGGCGTCTCCGAGCTGACCGGCTTCCCCGAGATGATGGACGGCCGGGTGAAGACGCTGCACCCCGCCCTGCACGGCGGGATTCTCGCGCGCCGGGACCGGGAGGACGACCTCGCCTCACTCGAGCGCCACGGCCTCGGGCTGGTCGACGTGGTGATCGTCAACCTGTATCCGTTCGTGCGCGCCGCCTCCAATCCCGCCACGCCGTTCGACGCCTTGATCGAGGAGATCGACATCGGCGGCCCATCGCTGGTTCGCGCGGCGGCGAAGAACTTCCGGGGCGTCCTGGTCGTCGTGGACCCGGCGGACTACGAGCAGCTGCTCGCCGCGCTGGATGAAGGCCCGACCCTGGGATTCCGCTTCGACCTGATGAAGAAGGCCATCGCGCATACGGCGGCCTACGATACGGCGATTGCGCAGACGCTGGGGCAGATCACGCTGAGCGGCGATCGCTTCGAGCGCCCGGGGCCGGACGCGTCGAGCCTCGGAGCGTCGATGGGCGTCTCGCTGCGCAAGATCCGCGATCTGCGCTACGGCGAGAACCCCCATCAGAAGGCCGCTTGGTACGCAGCCGGGGAGCCGGCCAGCGGACTCGGCGCGGCCACGATGCTCCAGGGCAAGGAGCTGTCGTACACCAATCTCCTGGACCTCGACGCAGCCGCGAGGATCGCGCTCGAGTTCGACGAGCCAGCCGCGGTGGTGATCAAGCACACGAATCCATGCGGCACCGCCATCGGTGCGTCCGCCGCGGACGCCTACGTGCGCGCCCGAGAGGCCGACAGCCTGGCCGCCTTCGGAGGCATCGTGGCGTTGAACCGGCCGCTCGATGTCGCTGCCGCCGAGGCGATCGTCTCGACCTTCATCGAAGCGGTGATTGCGCCGCAGGTCGACGACGCGGCCCGGCCGATCCTGGCGCGCAAGACCAACATGCGGATCGTCGAAGCCGATTTCGCGGCGCTCCGCGCGGGCGGGCTGGAGTTTCGGAGCATCCTCGGCGCGTTCCTCGTCCAGGCGCGTGACTTCGTCGCCGAGGCCTCGGCACCATGGACCGCCGATCTCCGGCCCGACGGGGTCACGGTCGTCACGAAGCGTCAGCCGACGGCCGCCGAGTGGGAGGCGCTGCGCTTCGCCTGGCGCGTGTGCGCGCACGTCAAGTCGAACACGGTGATCTTCACCGACGCGATGCGGACCCTGGCGATCGGCGCCGGGCAGATGAGCCGCGTCGACGCCGTGAATGTCGCGGTGATGAAAGCGCGCGGGGCCGCGTCAGATCCGTCGCGTCCCCTCGCGGGGTCGGTCGCCGCGTCCGACGCGTTCTTTCCGTTCAGGGACGGGCTCGACGCCGTGGCCGGCGCCGGAGCCACGGCGGTGGTTCAACCGGGTGGCTCGGTCAGGGATGCAGAGGTGATTGCGGCGGCCGACGAACACGGCCTGGCAATGGTGTTCACGGGGCGCAGGCACTTCAGGCACTGACGCACACCTTGACACGCGTCGACTAGTACACCGGCCCTGTCTGGTCGACGGCCGCGAGCAGTTCGCGCGCCGTCACCGTGGCCGGGCCGAACTTCCCGACAACGAGACCGGCGGCGAGATTGGCGAGGACGGCGGCCTCGGCCAGGCTGCCGCCGGCGGCAAGCGCCAGAGCCAGGACCGAGACGACGGTGTCGCCCGCGCCGGTCACGTCGGCGACCTCTCGCGCGGCGGCCGGCACCGCGCCTTCGATGGCGTCGGTCGAGAGCCACATGCCGTGTTCCCCTCGTGTGATGAGGACCGATTCGCAGCGGGCGCGGGCGCGAAAATCGTGCGCGGCGGCCCGCGCGTCCTCGTCGGTGCGAATCAGGCGGTGCGTCGCGGTCGCCGCCTCCTGATTGTTCGGCGTGATCAGCGTCGCCCCGTGGTAGCAGTCGAGGTGAGGAATCTTCGGATCGACCAGCAGCGGCACGCCCCCGGCCTGCTGGCGCCGCAGCGCATCCATGACGCGCGTGGTGATCGTGCCTTTCAGATAGTCGGACGCCAACAGCACGTCGGCAGCCTGGCTCATGTCTTCGACGCGCCGTGCGAGTCGTTCCTCGATCTCGCCGGCGGCGTCGGTGTCGTCCTCGTAGTCGATCCGCGCCACCTGCTGATGGCGATCCGCGACGATACGGACCTTCTCCACCGTCGCGCGCGCAGGATCCTCGACCAGCCCGTCGCACGCGATGCCCGCGTTCGCCAGTTGCTCGCGCAAGCGGTCGGCGGCGGCATCGGTCCCGACGACTCCGATCAGTGAGACGCGGGCCCCGAGGGCCGCGAGGTTGTGCGCCACGTTCGCTGCGCCGCCCAGCCTGATCTGCTCGGACGTGAACCGCACGACCGGTACCGGCGCCTCCGGCGAGATCCGGGTGACCGATCCGATGATGAAGCGGTCGACCATCACGTCGCCGACGACGAGCACGCGTCTGCCCGCGAGCCCGGCGACGAGCGCGCGCGCCCGCTGGGGGACGAGCGGAGGGAGCATCATGCGGGACTGTCGGTCTGGCGCGCAGTCACGCCGATGAACGGCAGCGTGACGAGCAGCAGGAACAGCATCAGGAACTCGGAGTCGCCGAAATTGTACTCGAACAGTCCGGCCGTCAGCATGCCTGCCACGGACGCGAGACCGGCGGCCGGCAGCGTGCGGGGCAGGCTCGTTCGGAACCGCGTCCACAAGCCCCAGGTCAGCACCGCGATGAACGAGAGCCAGGCGCCGAGGGCCGGCAATCCACGTTCGGCGGCGATCTGCATCGGCACGTTGTGCAGGTGTGGATTGACCTTCTCCACCGCCTCTGCCACGCGGTACTGCGCGTAAACCGCCTCGACACGGTTCGGGCCGACCCCGACCAGCGGATGATCGCGCACCATGTTGCGGCCCTCGATGAGCATCGCGATCCGATCCCGCCGGGTCGGGTCCTTGGCGTCGAACATCGACATGAAGCGCTGGGTGATCGCCGGTCCGGCCGCCGCGAAGGTGATGGCGCCGACGAGCGGCAGCACGGCGAGCAGCCGGAAGTCCTTGATCAGCAGCAGCAGCGTCGCCGCCGCGCAGACACCGACCCAGGCCATGCGCGTCGATGTGAGCGCCACGGCGAGCATGAGCGCGGGCAGCACGAGCGCCGTCCACATGCGCTCGCGGCGGTCGAACAGCAGCTTCGCGAGCGCGGTGCCGATGACGAGCATCAGCAGGCCCGAGTAGGTCATGTAGTGCCCGAGTGTTCCTTGCGGACGCTGGCTCAGGCGATCGTAGTGAAGCAGCCCGTACTGGAAGATGCCGTAGGCCGCCGTCGCCCCGCCCACCCACATCAGCAGCGTGAGCACCGAAGGTGCGCGTCCGTGGCGGAGCAGGCGGCAGGCGGCCGGGACGATCAGGAACAGCACGAGCTGCTTGCAGTCCGCGAAGCTCGCCCGCGGGTCGCCGGAGAACGCGGCGGACACCAGCGTCCACGCGGCATAGGCCATGAGCGGGTAGAAGAACGCCGGGAGCTCGACACGCTCGCGCCGCATTGCGATGAGCACGAGCCAGCACACGATGGCGATCGCCAGCAGCGCCTGCGCCACGGCGATCGAGAGCTGCGAGAACGCCGCGACGCCAAACAGCGCCGCGGCGCCGAGCGACTCGACGGCGTGACCGGGCGCGGCGTCGGCCCCTTCGGTCCGTTCGCCTGTGATCGCATGGGCGTTGCTCATGGCCTCGACTCCGCTCCGATCTTATCCGCAGACGACCCGGTTCCTTGCGGTCGTCCGCGCCGCTGCCGCAGCACCGCCAGGGCGGCGTCGATGACGGTACGCGGTTCGATCGACGTGAGGCAGCGGAAGTCGCCTGTCACGCAGACGCGCTGGTCGCAGGGCCTGCAGGGCAGGCTGGCGGGCTCGACCGCCACGGCCGGCACCTCCGGGCTCCTCCACGGCTTCGACCGCGCCGGCAGCGTCGGACCGTACAGCGAGATCATCGGCGCGGGCGAGGTGGACGCGACATGCATCGGCCCGCTGTCGCCGCCGATGTACAGCGCCGCGGTCTCGAGCAGGGCGCGCAGCTCACTCAACGAGAGCTCGCCGCAGGACACGACCCGCGTGCGCGCAGGCTGGTCGACCCGCGCCCGCGCGGCCTCGATCACCCGCGCCGCCGCATCCTCCTCGGACGGGCCGGACGTGACGACGACGTACACGCGGGAGTCCGCGGTGACGAGTGCCGCCCCGACCTCCGCGAACGACGGCAGCGGCCAGCGGCGGAACGGGTTGCCGGCGCTCACGTGCACGACGACGACCGCGGCGCCCGGCGGTACGCCGTGCCGCCGAAGACGATCGCGGACCGACGTCTGCAGGCCGGCATCGACGGGCATTTCGGCGGGGAAGGTCGAAGGGGAGGGCGGGGGCAGGCCCAGCGCTTCGAGCAGGTCCCATTGGTTTTCGACTGCGTGGCGTGGACGGAGCTCGCGCGGGCGCGCCACGCGATCGGTGTACATCCAGCCTCGTCCCGGCACGTCGTATCCGACGCGCCGGGGCGCGCCGCTCAGCCAGGCGAGCAGCGATGCGCGGGGACCGCCGTGGAAGTCGATCGCGAGGTCGAAGCGCTGCCGGCGGAGCCGGAGCCCGAGCGCGACGTCGGCAATGGTTCCGCCCAGCCCGGGCCGGCGCCGTGCGACGACCACCTCGTTCAGGTGCGGGTTTGCCTCGACGACCGCCGCCGCGGCAGGCTCGACCACATACGTCAGATGTGCCGCAGGGAAGTGGCGGCGCAGCGCCGCGATCGTGGGCGTCGTGAAGACCACGTCGCCGATCTGTCGCAGCCGGATGAGCAGGATCTTCAATCGCGCAACTGCATCGAAATCGGGCGGCCGAGCCGGGAACGCGTCAGCTGCGCCCCTTCGGTTCGCTGCCTCGGAAGGATCCGATCATTCCTCGATCGTCGCTTCGTCGATCAGCATGATCGGAATGTCGTCTTTGACGGGGTAGACGCGATGGCACGTGGCGCACTTGAGCGCCGTGCCGTCCTTGACGAGCGTCACCGGCGTCTTACAGTTGGGACAGGCCAGAATCTCCAACAATTCGCGGTCGACAGGCATGCCCGGACTATATGACACCTCCCCGCTTTTATGGAACAATCCGACTATGAAAATCGTGGTCCTCGTCGCCGCCCTCGGCGCGTTGGCGCCGCTCGCAGAAGCTGGGCAATCAGCTCCGCGCACGCAGGCGCCCCCGGGGCGGGCGAGCGTCGAGGACCGCGTCGCCGAAGCGTACTCGCAGTTCCTGCGCGCGCATCTCCTGGCAGACGACGGCGATTTCAATGGAGCCGTGGCGGCCTACCGCCAGGCCATGGCGCTCGACCCCTCCGCGGCGTCGATTCCCGCTTCGCTGGCCGAGCTCTACCTCGGGGAGAATCGCCCGACCGACGCGCAGGCGCTCGCCGAGCAGGCGCTGGCCATCGACGCCGGCAACAAGCAGGCGCATCGCGTGCTCGGACACGTCTTCGCGGGTCTCGCGAGCAACGCGCCGGACGGCCGGAGCGGGCGCGCCTCGCAGCGCGACAACATCGGCAAGGCGATCACGCATTTCGAGGCCGCGCTCGAAACGCCGATCAAGCAGACCGAGATCGACGTGCGCGCGTTGCTCGGACGCCTCTACGTGGCGGCCGAGCAGTTCGACAAGGCGATCGCGCTGCTCACCGACATCGTGAAGGAAGCCCCGTCCTGGCGCGACGGACCGTCCCTGCTGATCGAGGCTTACGCCGGCGCCGGGCGCATGTCGGAAGCCGTCGCGTGGCTCGAGGCCTCGGCTCCCGACAACCCGCAGCTCTTCGGCACCCTCGCGAGCTTCTACGCCCGCGAGCATCGCTGGGCCGACGCGGCCGACGCCTACGATCAGGCGCTCCAGGCGTCTCCCCGCAGCTTCGACCTTCGCGTGAACCTGGCGTCGATGCTCATGAACACCGGCACCCGCGCCGACATGCTGCGCGCGCGCGACGTGTTGCGTGAAGCCATCGGCATTCGTGGCGGCGACGAGCGCGCGCTGAGCCTGCTCTCGCAGGCCGAACGGCGCAGCGGCGACGCGCCGGCCGCCGAGGCGGTCGCCCGGAAGCTGATCGGCCAGAACCCGAAGAACCCGCGCGGGTACTACGTGCTTGCCGAGGCGCTCGAGGACCAACGGCGTTATCAGGCGGTCGTCGACGCGCTGGCTCCTGCCGTGTCGTCATTTCGCGGCGGCAACGACGGCACGTTCGCCCTCGGCATGCTCCTGCCGCATCTGGGCTTCGCGTACCAGGAGCTGGGCCAGTTCGACAAGGCGATCGACGTGTTCGAGGATGCGCGCAAGCTCGCGCCGAACGATCCGTCGATTACCACGTACTTGATTCGCGCTCAGCTCGCCGGCAAGAACTATGCGGCCGCCGCGGCGATCGCCCGGTCGGCCCGGCAGCAGCACCCGGACGATCTGCGGCTGGCCAGTCTCGAGTCGCTGGCGCTGCGCCGCGCAGGCAAGCTCGATCAGAGCGTCTCGGCGATGGAGGACTACTTCCGCCGCCAGAGTGACGATGCCGATGCCTACATCGCGATGGCGCAGGTCTACAACGAAGCCAATCGCGGGACGCAGGCGGTCAAGACGCTGCGGGACGCGCAGGTCAAGTTCCCGCAGGAGACGTCGATCGCGTTCGAGCTCGGCGCGATCCTCGATCGCCAGCGCCGCTTCACCGAATCCGAGGAGGTGTTCCGGCAGCTCCTCTCCCGCGAGCCGAACCACGCCCCGGCGCTCAACTACCTCGGCTACATGCTTGCCGAGCGCGGAGAGCGGCTCGACGAGTCGGTCGACTACCTGAAGCGCGCGCTCGCCATCGACCCCGAAAACGGCTCGTATCTCGACAGCATCGGGTGGGCGTATTTCAAGGGCGGCAAGCTCGACCTCGCGCTCGAGAACCTGAAGCGTGCCGCCGACATGCTCACCACCAACTCGGTCGTGCAGGATCACTACGCCGACCTGCTCTATCGGCTCGGCCGGTACGACGACGCGATCGCGGCCTGGAACCGCGCGCTCTCGGGCGACGGCGACGCGATCGATCGCGGCGACATCGACAAGAAGATTCGATCCGCTCGGCAGAAGCTCCCCAAGAAATGAGACCCGCCCGCGCGATCGCGCTGGCAGCGGCGCTGATCGGCGCGTCGTGCGGCGCCCCGCTCATGAAGCTGCCGTCGGTGGCGGGTGTGCCAGCCGCCGACGCCTCGGCGCTCCTCGCCGATGCGACCGCCGGGTGCCGCCGGATCGCATCGTTCAGCGCTGAAGTCGGCGTGAGCGGTTCGGTGTCGGGACATCGGCTCCGCGGTCGCATCCTTGCCGGTCTGGCGCGGCCTGCGGTCGCGTACCTGGAAGCGCCGGCTCCGTTCGGTGCGCCGCTGTTCATCTTCTCCGCCCGGGACGGCAGCGGAACGCTGCTCCTGCCGCGCGATCGGCGGCTCCTCGACGCGGCCGATCCCCAGGCGATTCTCGAGGCGGTCACCGGTGTACCGCTGAGCCCGGCCGATCTGCGTACGACGTTGACCGGCTGCGCGCCGGACGACGCTCCTGGGGCGGACGAGGCTCGAATGCCCTCCCCTGGCTGGCGCGTGATCCCCGGCGACTACACGCTGTACCTGCGGCAGGACGATGCCGCCGGCCCCTGGCGGCTCGTGGCGGTCGTGCACGGCGGGCCTGCGGGGTGGCGCGCCGACTATCGCGATTTCGTCGACGATGTGCCGCGGAGGATCCGGCTGACGGGCGTTGGCGATCGACGCTTCGATCTGCGGCTCGATCTGTCGCAAATCGACCTCGATGCCGCTCTCGACCCGGCCGATTTGCGTCCCACCATCCCCTCCGGCGTGCAGCCGATCACGCTCGAAGAGCTGCGGGCCAACGGACCGCTCGCCGAATGAACGGAGCGAGCCGGGGCGCCGGCGCGGTCGAGGTGCGGGCGTGCGCGAAGATCAATCGCACCCTCCGTATCCTCGGCGTGCGCCCCGACGGCTACCACGAGCTGCGGACGACGTTCCAGTCGCTCGCCATTCACGACACGCTGATCTTCGAGCGTCGCCGCGGTCCCTTCCGGATCGACAGCGATGCCCCATCGTCGTGCCCGGCGGACGAGAGCAATCTCGTGTGGAAGGCGGCCGCCGCGCTGTGGCGTGTGGCCCGGCGCCGGGGCAGCTTGTCCGGCGTGCACGTGCGGATCCGGAAGCGCGTGCCCGCGGAGGCGGGGCTCGGTGGGGGCAGCAGCGACGCCGCCGCCACTTTGCGCGCGCTGGCGGTCCTCTGGGACCTTCGCGTTCCGGAGGCGGGGCTGGCGGATGTCGGGCGTGAGCTCGGCGCCGACGTCGCGTTCTTTCTGACCGGCGGCACGGTGCTCGGTCTCGAGCGCGGCGACCTCCTGTTTCCGCTCGCCGATCCACCGCGGTCGTGGGTCGTGCTCGCGAGACCGGACTTCGGCGTGAGCACTCGCGAGGCCTACGGCTGGTGGGACGAGCTGTTCGCGCTGTCCGCGTCCCCCAGGGGCCGCCTTCGGGCCGGGGCTCAGACGGACGAGGGCAACGACCTCGAGCGGGCGGTCGCGGCGCGCCATCCGTCGATCGCGAGACTGGTCAGGCGGTTGCGGGCACTCGGGTCGTCGCAGGCCTCGATGTCGGGGAGCGGCTCGTCGGTGTTCGGGCTGTTCGACGCCAGGGACACCGCCGAGGCGGCCGCCAGCGCTGTGGCGGGGCCTGGGGTTTCGACGTGGGTGACGCGGACGACCACCAGGCGCGAGCACGCGCGGCTCTCGGCGGTCCGTCCGGTTCCGCCGGGCCATTCCGGCTCCGGTCGTCTTGCCGGATCCTAGCCCATCGTATACACTTACCGTTTGCACCACGTGGTCTCAGCCGCTCCCGGGGACACTCGATTCTCCACAGACAGACGCGTTCGGCCGGAATCGGTCGCAGGGTGTGATCGGGCCGCTGCTGCGGCACAGTCGGGGCTCGCAGCCGCCGGAACGACAGGGATGGGGCGTGGCCAAGCGGTAAGGCGCGGGACTTTGGACCCCGTATTCGAAGGTTCGAATCCTTCCGCCCCAGCCACTTTCGCGAGGCTGTAAGTGATTGGTGAACCGTTGATGGCGACCGGTTTCGGCGATCTGAAGCTCTTCTCGGGCAGCGCGCACGTCGATCTCGCCCGGGAGATCGCGGCGTTCCTCGGCGTGCCCATGGGAGCGGCGCGGCTGCGGCGCTTTCCCGACACCGAGGTGTCGTTTCAGATCGACGAGAACATCCGCGGGACAGACGTCTTCGTCGTGCAGCCGACCTGTGCGACCCCGACCGCGTCGGTGGATCAGCACCTGATGGAGCTGATGATCATGGTCGATGCGTTCCGCCGCTCGTCGGCGGCACGGATCACCGCGGTCATTCCGTACTACGGCTACGCGCGCCAGGACCGCAAGGACAAGCCTCGCGTTCCGATTTCGGCGAAGCTCGTGGCGAACGTGCTCGGGGCCGCCGGAACCAACCGGGTGCTGACGATGGATCTGCACAAGGCGCAGATTCAGGCGTTTTTCGACATCCCGGTGGATCACCTGTTCGCGGCGCCGGTGATCATCGACTACCTGGCGAGGCTGGACTCGCCCAAGTTGACGCTCGTCGCGCCCGACGCGGGCGGTGCCGAGCGCGCGCGCGCGTACGCGAAGCGGCTGGGCGGCGAGCTCGCGGTGATCGACAAGCGCCGCAGCGACGACGGAACGGCGGAAGTGATGAACGTGATCGGCGACGTCGCCGGGCGCACCTGCATCATCCAGGACGACATCGTCGACACGGCGGGCACGATCACGAAGGCGGCGACGGCGCTCAAGGAGAACGGCGCGGAGCGCGTGCTGGCGTGCGCGGTGCACGGCGTATTGTCGGGGCCCGCCATCGAGCGGATAGAGAAGTCGCCAATCGACCGGATGATCGTGACCAACACCATCCCGCAGAGCAAGCCGAGCGAGGCGTGCAGCAAGATTGTCGTGCTCTCGGTGGCACGGCTGCTCGGGCAGGCCATCAAGAGCATCCACGAAGAGACCTCGGTCTCGAGCCTTTTCGTGTAGGTCCGGAGAGAAGAAATCATGGAAGCAGTACTCGAGGCAACGGTCCGAGAGACCATCGGGAAGAACGAAGCGCGCCGTACGCGGCGGCAGGGGCAGGTGCCGGCGGTCGTCTATGGCGCCGCCAGCGAGGGCGCGAGCCGCGACGCACAGTCGATTGCGGTGGAGCCGCGCGCGCTCCTGAAGATCCTGCACTCGGAAGCCGGAGCCAACACGCTGATCTCGCTGCGGCTCGGTGGCAACGACACGAAGGTGCTGGTGAAGGACTTCCAGCTCGACCCGATCACGCACGAGGTCCTGCACGCGGACTTCTTCCGCGTGGCGATGGACCGCATGATCGAGGTGACGATCCCGGTCCTCGTGAAGGGCGAGGCGCGCGGCGTCAAGCAGCAGGGCGGCCTGCTGGAGTTCGTGCGCCGCGAAATCGAAATCGAGTGCCTGCCGGCCGACATTCCCGAGCACGTCGACGTCGACGTGACCGACCTGATGGTCGGTCAGGGCATTCGCCTGCGCGACGTCGCGACCGACCCGCGCTGGAAGCCGCTGACGGACCTCGACACGATGCTCGTGCACATCATCCTGCCGAAGGCCGAGGAATCGGCGGCGGCGGCGGCCGAAGGCGGCGCCACGGGATCCGAGCCCGAGATCATCAAGAAGGGCAAGAAGGAAGAAGCCGAAGCCGAGAAGAAGTAGCCTGACCGGCGCCGCACATGAAGGCGATCGTCGGACTCGGCAATCCAGGCGCCGGGTATGCAGGCACCCGGCACAACATCGGGTTCGAAGTCGTCGACGAGCTGGCGGCGCGCTGGGGTGTCCGGCTCCGGCCATGGAAGGGTGTGGCCGACGTCGCTGTGGTCCGCGACCGGGACACCGTGCTGGTGGAGCCGCTCACCTTCATGAACCTGAGCGGCGACGCGGTCGGGCGTATCGCGTCGTTCTACAAGGTCGAGCCGTCAGACGTCCTGGTGGTCGTCGACGAGGTGCAGCTGCCGACCGGGAAGCTGCGGCTGCGGCGCTCGGGTTCGGCGGGAGGCCACAACGGGCTGAAGTCGATCATCCAGCATCTGGGTGATGGGTTCCCGAGGTTGCGAATCGGCGTCGGGCGCGGCGATCCCAACTGGGACCTCGCCGATCACGTCCTCTCGCGGTTCAGCCGCGACGAGCGGCCGATCGCCGACGAGGCGGTTGCGCGGTCCGCGGACGCGGCGGAGATGTTCGTCGGCCAGGGTGTCGAGGCGGCGATGAACAGGTACAACACGGAGATCGACACCACGAAGTAACCCTTGCCACCTGTGGTGGCCGCGGCGGATCCTGACGAAGGTCATCCCGCCGTGTCCTGAAGGAGCGTGCATGGCGGACAGGCAATACGAGCTGATTTACATCCTCCCTCCCGAGACGAGCGAGCAGCAGGCGGGGGAGCTGCACGAGCAGGTGGCGCAGGTGGTCGCGCGCATCGGCGGGCAGATCGAGCGGACGGAGAGCTGGGGCCGCCGCAAGCTGGCGTACGAGATCGGTCACTTCAAGGAAGGTGTGTACGTCCTTGAGGTGATCAACGGCACGGGCGAGCTGATGAAGGAGCTCGATCGGCGCCTGAAGGTGATCGATCAGGTCATTCGGCACCTGATCGTGCGCGTGGACGAAGAGAAGCGCGTGGTCGATCGCATTCGCACCAAGCGTCAGAGCGAGTCTGAGCGTCGTCGCGTCAAGCGCGGCTTGCCGCCGCAGCGCCAGCCCGGCGAAGGCCGTTCGGCTGAGAGCGACGATGCCGACGACGACCGTTTTGACGGGGTGGAGGTCTGATCATGGCAATGGGACACGGGCGTTCGGGCGGCCGCGGCCGCGACAAGAAGAGCGGGGACAAGCAGCAGGGGCAGCGCCGGCCGATGTTCCGCCGCCGCAAGGTGTGCAAGTTCTGCGCGGACAAGATCGACGACATCAACTACAAGGACGCAAAGTTGCTGGCGCCGTTCGTGCCCGAGCGCGGCAAGATCCTGCCGCGCCGCATCTCCGGCACCTGCGCGATGCATCAGCGGAAGCTGCAGACGGCGCTCAAGCGCGCCCGTCAGATCGCGCTCATTCCGTACGTCACGGACTGATACGGTCGCGTGGAAAGCAGACCCGGGATGCCCACGCGCCGCATCGCGACGCGGTGCGGCGCGGCGTCCCGAGCCCTGCAATCTGAAATCTGCAATTCAGTGAGGATTCGATGGAAGTCATTCTTCGAGACCATGTCGACAATCTCGGCCGGCGCGGCGAGATCGTGAAGGTGGCCGACGGCTACGCGCGCAACTATCTGTTGCCGCGCAAGCTCGCGCTGCTCGCGACCGAGGGGAACAAGAAGCAGGTCGAGCGGGAGCGCGCCAAGCTCGATGCGAAAGAAGCCGACGAGCGCCGCGTCGTCGAGGCGCTGGCCGCGCGTCTGGCCAGCGTGGAAGTCGTGATCGCGCGCCGCGTCGGCGAGACCGAGGCGCTGTACGGGTCGGTGACGACAGCCGACATCGCCGAGTCGCTGGCCGCACAGGGCTTCAACATCGATCGCCGGACGCTGCAGCTCGCGGAGCCGATCAAGCGCGTCGGCGAAGTGGACGTGCCATTGAAGCTGCACCGCGAGGTCACCGCCACGATCAAGGTCAAAGTGGTGCCCGAGGGCGGAGACGCCGCCGAGTAGCGTCGCAGCCAGCTGCGGTTCGACCCATCGGGGTCCGATGCACGCAGTCGGACCCCGATTTCTTTTTCCTGCAGCCCTCGGACGGGTGTTACCTTGTTCCTGCGAGTCTGAGCCCGTGCCGCCTGTCCGCACCTCCCGCCGTTCTCCCCATGCCTGACGCTGGCGTCGCCGAACGTACGCTGCCCCACAACCTCGAGGCGGAGCGGTCCGTCCTCGGCGCGATCCTGCTGCACAACGACGCCTTCAACACGGCGGCGGAGGTCATCGACTCGGCCGACTTCTACCGCGACGCGCACCGGCGCATCTTCGACAAGATGGTCAAGCTGGCCGAGCGCGGCGACGCGATCGATCTGGTGACCCTCAAGGAGGAGCTCGGACGGTCGGGCGAACTGGAGCAGGTGGGTGGGCCGGCCTATATCTCGGCGCTGGTTGACGGGGTCCCGCGGTCGGCCAACGTCGAGCACTACGCCCGGATCATCAAGGAGAAGTCGACGCTTCGAAGCTTGATCGCGTCGGCGACCAAGATCCTGTCGAGCGCCTACGACGCCGAGGACGAGGCCGAGGTCATCCTCGACCAGGCGGAGCACGCGATCTTCGCGATCGCCGACGGAAAGGTCCGCGACGGCTTCGTGTCGTTGAAGGCGCTCGCCGAAGGAAGCCTCGACGTCATCGAGAAGCTGCACGCACGCAAGGAGCTGGTCACAGGCGTGCCCACCGGCTTCACCGACCTCGACGAGATGACCTCCGGGCTCCAGCCGTCGGACCTCATCATCGTGGCGGCCCGGCCCTCCATGGGCAAGACGAGCCTCGTGCTGAACATCGCCCAACACGTGGGCACGCGGACCGACATGACGGTCGGCATCTTCAGCCTCGAAATGTCCAAGGAGCAGCTCTTCCTGCGCATGTTGACCGGCGAAGCGCGTATCGACGCGCACCGGCTGCGCGGCGGCTTCCTCGGCGAGCGGGACTGGGGCAGGCTGTCGCAGGCGCTCGGCACCTTGAGCGAGGCACGCATCTTCATCGACGACACACCCAACGTCGGCGTTCTCGAGATGCGCGCCAAGTGCCGTCGTCTGGCCTCCGAGCACGGCCTGAACCTCGTCGTCATCGACTACGTGCAGCTGATGCAGGGCCGCGGCCGCTTCGAGAACCGCACCCTCGAGCTCGCCTCGATCTCGCGATCGCTCAAAGGCCTGGCCAAGGAGCTGAACGTTCCGATCGTCCTCCTCTCTCAGCTCAGCCGCGCAACGGAGTCGCGTTCGGACCACCGTCCGCAGCTGTCGGACCTCCGCGAGTCCGGCGCCCTCGAGCAGGACGCCGACGTCGTCATCTTCATCTACCGCGAGGATCAGTACGCGGACAAGAGCGCGCCGCCGTCCGACGCGAGCGGCACGGCGGAGCTGATCGTCGGCAAGCAGCGCAACGGTCCCACCGGTGTGGTGAAGCTCGCCTTCATCCGCGAGTTCACCCGTTTCGAGAATCTCGCGCCCGGCGGTGGCGGGGTGTGATCCGGCCGACGACGGCACGCATCGACCTCGATGCGTTGAAAGGCAACTACAGGGCGATTGCCGCGTTCCTCGCCGGAGAGCGCCCCCCGTCCGCCCCGCGCATCATCGCGGTCGTGAAGGCGAATGCCTACGGGCATGGCGCCGCGCAGGTGGCGCTGGCACTCGAGCAGGCCGGGGCGGATCTGCTGGCGTGCGCCGACATCGAAGAGGGCGCCGTGCTCCGAGCCGCCGGCGTGAAAGCCGAGATCCTCGTGTTCGGCGCGCTCAGCGTCAGCGATCTCGACGGCCTCTTCGACTGCGGCTTGACGCCGACGATCTCGACCCCGGGCGCCGCGCAAGCGGTGCAGGCCGCCGCCGTACGGTACCGCACGCGCTTGCGTTACCACCTGAAGATCGACACCGGAATGAACCGCCTCGGATTCCGGTCGGACAACATCAGGCGGACGCTGCCGCCATTGCTCTCGAGCGAACGCCTGCAGCTCGATGCGGTCTACACGCATTTCGCGACCGCCGACTCGCTCGAGTCGAGTCTGTTCGACGAGCAGCGGCGGCGCTTCGATCGAGCGGTCGCCGCGCTCGCCGGGCTTGGAGGGAAACCGCGCTTCCGGCACGCCGCCAACAGCGCCGCCCTGCTGCGCGATGCGAGAGCCTGGTACGACGCCGTGCGTCCCGGGCTGCTGCTCTACGGCATCGTGCCTCCGCCGCTGGCGTCCACTCTCGCGCTCCGGCCCGTCATGACGCTCGTCAGCCGCGTCGTCGCGGTGAAGGGCCTGCGGCCCGGCGAGATCACCGGATACGGCGGCCGGTTCACGGCTGAACGGCCGACGACGATTGCGATCGTCCCGGCCGGGTATGCCGACGGCCTCGACCTGCGGCTCGCGGGGCGCGGACACGTGCTGATCCGCGGGCGCCGTGCGCCGATCGTCGGCTCGGTGTGTATGGACATGCTGATGGCCGACGTGACCGGCATGGATCTGGCGCCGGGCGACGAAGTCGTGATCATCGGACCGCAGGGCGATGACCGGATCGACGCGCGCGAGATGGCGGCGGCGGTCGGAACGATTCCCTGGGAGACCGTCTGCCGGGTCGGTTCACGAATAGAGCGGGTGTACGAGTGAGCGTCGATCGGGTCGATCGCGCCGACCTGCGGAGCGCATAGGCGCGCGCCATGGCCAAACGTCCAACCACCGTATTCGTCTGCCAGGAATGCGGCGCGCAGTCTCCCAAGTGGCTCGGCAAGTGCTCGGATTGCGGCGCGTGGAATTCCTATGTCGAAGAACGCGCGGCCGAGCCCTCCGCGGCGGTGCCGGCCGGACACCGCTATGCTCTTGGCGCGACGCCCGGAGGTGGTGCGCGCCTCTATGCGGACATCAGCGTCGAGCAGCAGGCGCGCCTGTCGACCGGCATCACCGAGCTCGATCGCGTGCTTGGCGGGGGCGTGGTGCCGGGGTCGCTCACCCTCATCGGCGGTGAGCCGGGCATCGGCAAGTCGACCCTTCTGTTGCAGGCGGCGGCGAACATGGCGCACACCGTCGGCGCCGTTCTCTACAGCTCCGGCGAGGAGTCCGAACATCAGGTCAAGTCGCGAGGCGAGCGCCTCGGCGTATCCGATGCGCCGCTGTACCTGCTCGCGGAGACCTGCCTCGAGCGGATTCTCGAGGAGATCGCGCGCATCCGGCCGTCGCTGGTCGTGGTCGATTCGATCCAGACCGTGTTTTCGCTCAAGTTCCAGTCGGCGCCCGGCAGCATCGGCCAGGTGCGCGAGGCGGCGACGCAGCTGCTGTTCACCGCGAAGGGGCAGAACGTGCCGATTCTCCTCGTCGGCCACGTGACGAAGGACGGCAGCCTTGCCGGGCCGAAGGCGCTCGAGCACGTGGTCGACACCGTGCTGTACTTCCAGGGAGAACGGCACCACGCGCATCGGGCAATCCGCGCCGTGAAGAACCGCTTCGGCGCGGTCAGCGAGCTCGGCGTCTTCGAGATGACGTCGCAGGGCCTGCGCCCGGTGGCCAATCCATCGATGCTGTTTCTGGCCGAGCGCGCATCCAACGCAGCCGGCTCGGTCGTCTTGTGCTCGGTCGAGGGCTCGCGTCCGATTCTCGTCGAGGTCCAGGCGCTGGTGAGCACGAGCAACTACGGCAATGCCCGCCGGACCGCAAACGGTTTGGATCCACAGCGTCTCGCGATGCTGCTGGCGGTCCTCGAGAAGCGCGCGGGCCTGAACTTGATGGGAGACGACGTCTTCGTCAACGTGGCCGGAGGCATGACGATCGACGAGCCCGCGTCGGACCTCGCCGTCATCGGCGCGGTCGCGTCCAGCGTGCGCAACCGCGTGGTGCCGGCGACGACGGCGGTGTTCGGCGAAGTCGGGCTGGCGGGCGAAGTGCGCGCGGTGACCCAGGGGGCGCTCCGGGTCCGCGAGGCGGCGCAGATGGGGTTCACCCGGTGCGTGCTGCCGGAAGCGAACATCGACCCGGGAGAACGCGCCGGCGACTGCGAGCTTGTCGGCGTACGAACGGTCGGCGAGGCGCTCGATGCGCTCCTCTCGTGATTTTGGTGTATGGTTGGCCCTTCATTTCGGGGGGACCCATGCCCTGGTCAATGCTCGCGCGTGTCCTGATCGTTGGCGGCGTCGGCTACGCAGCGGCCCTGCTGCAACCGCTCGACGGCGGCCTGCTGCCCAATCTCGCTCTTGCGGTCGTTCTTGCCGGGATGGTTCTGGTGCTCGAGACGAGGCTGCGCGACACCGCGCCGACTCAGGTGCTCGGTGCGCTGATCGGATGTGCCGTCGGCCTGACCATCGCGCGTGCGATCGAGTCTGGCCTGTTCTTCGCGGACCAGGCGGACCGCAAGGTCGAGTTCCTGAATACATTCTTCCTGATCGCGCTGCCGTACCTGGGGCTCGTGCTCGGAGCGAAGAACGGCGAGTGGCTCGACCCCGCCCGCATTGCCGGGCTGTTTCGCGCGACGGCGCCCGAGCGGCACTACAAGCTGCTCGATACGAGCGTCGTCATCGACGGCCGCATCGCGGACGTGTGCGAAACCGGTTTCCTCGACGGCACCCTGGTCGTTCCTCAGTTCGTCCTGAAGGAACTGCAGCTGATTGCGGACTCGGGCGATGCGTTGAAGCGAAACCGCGGCCGCCGCGGGCTCGACATCCTGCAGCGGATCCAGAAGATGTCCGACATCGAGGTCATCGTCTCCGATTTGGACTTCCCGGATGTGCGCGAAGTCGATCTGAAGCTGATCGAGCTCGCGCGAAGCCTCCAGGGGAAGATCGTCACCAATGATTTCAATCTCAACAAAGTGGCGCAGCTGCGGGGCGTCGACGTCCTGAACGTGAACGAGCTGGCGAATTCCCTGAAGCCGGTCGTCCTTCCCGGTGAGATCATGAAGGTGTTCATCCTGAAGGAGGGCAAGGAGCAGAACCAGGGCGTCGCCTACCTGGACGATGGGACGATGGTCGTGGTGGACAACGCGCGAAAGATGATCAGCAAGACGATCGACATCGTGGTCACCAGCGTCCTGCAGACGACCGCCGGCAAGATGATCTTCGGCCGGTACGTGGACGGCGCCAGCGTCGCGGCGTCCCACGCCGCCGCGCACGCGGTCCGGCCGGCGGCCGCCGCGCTGGCGAGCGGTCCAGCGGCACCGGCCGCTCCTCAGAGCTGACGAGGCGCCACAGGGCCTGACGAAGAGACACGTTGCGGCGGATTCCTCCCTATCACTGGTGGCGGACGGTCTTTTTCCTGATCCCCGCCATCTCCGTCTACACCCTCGTGCTGGGTGTGGCGTCGGTGGCGTCGAGCCTCGTCGACAGGCGCGGACGGTTCGCGCACGGGTGCGCGCGCGTCTGGTCGTGGCTGATTCTCAGGACGACCGGGGTGCGCGTGCGGGTGGTCGGCCTCGACCGGATCGATCCGCGCACCACCTACGTGTTCGTGTCGAATCACCAGAGCATCTACGACATCCCGGTGATCTTCGCGTCGATTCCGGCGCAGCTGCGCATCATCGCGAAAGCGTCCCTCGCCAGGTTCCCGGTGCTCGGCTGGCACCTCGCGCGGGGCGGACACCTCTTCGTCGATCGCACCAACCCGGACCGCGCAGGTATCCTGGCACGCTGGCGTGCGCTCGTGAAGGATGGCCTCTCGCTGATCATCTTCGCCGAAGGAACGAGGAGCGCGGACGGTCGTGTGGCGCGTTTCAAGGCCGGCAGCTTCCTCCTGGCGCTGGAAGCCGGCCTGCCGATCGTGCCGATCGCCGTGATCGGCACCCGCCACGTGATGCAGAAGGGACGGCTGCGGACCGAGCCTGGCAGCGTCGAGTTGGTGATCCACGATCCGATCGCGCCGGCTCGCCTCGAGTCGCCCGGGGTGCAGGACGCGAAAGCGCTCGCGGCGCGCGTCCATGCCATCGTGGCGGCGACCGTGGAATCGCGCACCACGCGGCAGCCGGCCGCTTGACGCGGGCCTCGTCGCTATAATCGGGTTACCGATGTCCGTCACTGCCATCATCGCGGCCGGTGGCCGCGGCCAGCGATTTGGCGGCGCGGTCCCCAAGCAGCTGATTTCCGTTGGCGGCCGCTCGATCCTGGAGCGCAGCGTCGAGCTCTTTCTGACACATCCCGAGGTCGACGAGATCGTCGTGGCACTACCCGAGGAGATCGCGGTCGATCCCCCCGTGTACCTGCGTCACAGGAGCAAGCCGCTGCGCGTCGTCGCCGGCGGTCCGAGGCGACAGGATTCCGTGTTCAACGCGTTCCGCGCCATCTCGGACGCCGCCGAGCTCGTCGTGGTGCACGACGCCGCGCGTCCGTTCGCCAGCGCCGCGTTGATCTCGCGGACCATTGCGGCCGCGAGGCAGGAGGGCGCGGCCGTGGCCGCGCTCCCGGCGCGCGACACGGTGAAGCGCGCGGTTTCGGCCGAGTCGGCGATCGTGCGCGAGACCATCCCTCGCGAGCTCGTCCACCTCGCGCAGACGCCGCAGGCGTTCACGCGTCGCGTGCTGCGCGACGCGTTGTTGAGCGATGCGATGCGTGCGGATGCCACCGACGAGGCCTCGCTCGCCGAGCGTGCCGGCCATAGCGTGCGGCTGGTGGAAGGTGAAGCGTCGAACATCAAGATCACGACGCCGGAGGACCTGTCGCTCGTCACCGCGCTGGGTGGCAAGGAGGCGCCGGCGGTGGCGCCGGCGCGTATCGGGACCGGATACGATTCGCATCGTCTCGTTGCCGGCCGTCCCCTCGTCCTCGGCGGCGTCGTCGTCCTGTCGGAGAAGGGGGCGCTGGGGCATTCGGACGCCGATGTCGTCTGCCACGCCGTGACCGACGCGATCCTGGGCGCGGCCGCGGCAGGCGACATCGGCACCCACTTTCCGGACAGCGATCAGCGGTGGAAGGACGCCTCGAGCGTCGACCTGCTGATGCGCGCGGTCGCAGTCGTGCGCGGGCTCGGCTTCGAGGTCGCCAACGTCGACGTGACAATCGTCCTGGAGGCTCCGAAGATCAAGACCTACGTGGCGCAGATGCGGAAGTCGGTGGCGGAAGCGCTCGGCGTCGACGTGGCGCGGGTGAGTATCAAGGGGAAGACCAACGAGGGCATGGACGCACCCGGCCGGGGCGAGGGCATCGTGGCCCACGCGGTCGCCATGCTGGGCGCGCGCTGACGGTGCGCACGGGGCGGCGTCCGCCGCCCGCCGCAACGGGATCTCCCAATCGGTACGAGTCATGAGGGTTCGTTTCGCACCAAGTCCAACCGGCCACCTGCACGTCGGCAACGCGCGCACGGCGCTCTTCAATTGGCTGCTCGCCCGCGGCGCTGGCGGCACCTTCGTGCTGAGGATCGAGGACACCGACGCGGAGCGCTCGACCGCTGCGTCGGAAGCCGCCATCCTGCGAGACATCGCGTGGCTCGGGCTGCAATGGGACGAAGGGCCGGAGCGCGACGGCGCGTTCGGCCCCTACCGCCAGTCGCAGCGCGGCGACCTCTACCGGAAGTACGCGGCCCAGTTGGTCGACGGCGGACGTGCGTACCGCTGTTTCTGTTCGCGGGAGCAGCTCGAGGCGGACAGGGCGGATGCGCTCGCGTCGGGCCGTCCTGCCCGCTACTCGGGGCGCTGCCGGACGGTGCCCCAGGCCGAGGCCGAGGCCCGTGTGAGAGCCGGGGCGGCGGCCGCTCTGCGGTTCATCGTGCCGGAGGATCGCGAGGTGGTCTTCGCCGACGCGGTCCGGGGCGAAGTGCGCTTCCACACGGACGTCATCGGGGACCCAATCATCCTGCGCGCCGACGGCTCGCCGGCCTACAACTTCGCGGTCGTGATCGACGATGCGCTCATGCGGATCACGGATGTGATTCGCGGCGAGGACCACATCTCGAACACGCCGCGGCAGCTGCTGCTGTACGAGGCGCTCGGGTTCGAGCCGCCGCGATTCGCGCATCTCTCGCTCGTGATGGGCCCCGATCACACCCCGCTGTCGAAGCGTCACGGCGCGACCTCGGTCGCCGAGTTCCGCGAGAAGGGCTACCTGCCGGAGGCGCTCGTGAACTATCTCGCCCTGATCGGGTGGTCGCCTGGAGGAGGCGAGGAGCTGTTGCCGGTCGAAGAAATGGCGCGCCGGTTCTCGCTCGGCGGGGTCGGGTTGAGCGCGGGCGTCTTCGACGAGGAGAAGCTGGCCTGGGTGAACCGGCACTACCTGAAGACCGCCGACCCGATCCGGCTGGTGCGTCTCTCGTTGCCGTTCTTCGCGGCCGCCGGCGTGCCGATCGATGCGTCGGCCGAGGGGGAATCCTATCTGGCGTCGGTGATGCCGATTGCGAGCGAGTCGGTCGATCGGCTCGATCAGGTGCCGGCGCGCCTGTCGTTCCTCTTCGAGTACTCGGCGGTTGAGGCGCTGCGCGACGAGGTCATTCGCGCGGAGATGGGCACAGAGGCCGCTCGCGACGTGGCGCTGGCCTTGTCGGAGGAGCTGGCGTCCGCGCCGCGGCTCGATCGCGACGGGTTTCGCGCCATCGCGAACCGCGTGAAGACGCGGACCGGACAGAAGGGCAAGGCGCTCTTTCACCCGATCCGTGTCGCGCTGACCGGCCGTGCCGCCGGCCCAGAGCTCGATGCGATTCTCCCCGCGATCGATCGCGGCGCGGACCTTCCCGCGGGGGCGGGGCTGCCGCCGGTGATCGGCTGCCGAGAGCGCGCGGCGGAGTTCGCGCGGGCGCTCACGTCGATGGTGTGACGATGGTGATCTACGGCATCAATCCGGTCGTGGAGGCGCTGAAGGCGGGACGCGTCACCGAGTTGTGGATCGGAGACAGCCACGCGGCGCGTGTCCTGGAGGCGGCGGCCGCGGCGCGGCGCGCGGGCGTGGCGGTGCGCCGTGTTCACGGGAGCGAGCTGGATCGTCTTGCGAGGGGCGGCGTGCACCAGGGAGTCGTGGCGACCGTCGAAGAGCCGCGCAACTACGGCGTCGCCGATCTGGTGGCGGGCGCGGGGGCGGTGCCGCTGCTCGTGGTGCTGGACGGCATCGAGGACCCGCACAACGTCGGGGCGATCCTGCGGACCGTCGATGCGGCGGGCGGTGGCGGCGTGATCCGCCAGTCGCGGCACGCCGCGAAGCTCGGGGGGGCGGCGGCGAAGGCGGCGGCCGGAGCGCTCGGTCACGTGCGGGTGGCGGATGTGGTGAACGTCGCGCGCGCCATCGAGGAGCTGAAGGAATCGGGCGTGTGGACCGTCGGGCTTGCGGGCGATTCACCTAAGCGATACGATGACATGGATTTAACCGTCCCGACCGCGTTCGTCTTGGGGGCCGAGGGGAGCGGCCTGCGCCGCCTGGTGCGGGAACGATGCGACTGGCTGGTGTCGATCCCGATGCGCGGGCACGTCGGGAGCCTCAACGTGTCGGTGGCGGCCGGCATCGCGTTGTTCGAGGCCGTCCGTCAGCGCGAACGGGCGGGGGTTCGCGTTGAAGCAGGGCCCGGCGGCCGCTCGCAGGAGAGCCAGAAAAAACCCCTTGTTGGCCGCTAAAGTTGCACTGGTGGCACAAGACGTGCTAAAGTCCAACTTTTGTCTGGCTGGCGTAGCTCAGTCCGGTAGAGCAGCTGATTTGTAATCAGCCGGTCGGGGGTTCGAATCCCTTCGCCAGCTCCAACGACCTGGGCGTTCCGGTCCGCAAGGTACGCATCGAACACACGGATTCCACGCAGACAATCGTTGGCGAGGTAGCGAAGCGGTCAAACGCAGCAGACTGTAAATCTGTCGCCCTAGAGGCTTCGAAGGTTCGAGTCCTTCCCTCGCCACCATCCGACTCGACCTGTGAGACCCGCTCATGGCTCCCCTGGCGACGGGGCGGTGCCTGAGCGGGCTTGCCGGATCGAGCGGGTGGAAGAGTCGAGTGCCGGGCGTGGACGGCAGCGCTACAGCAGGCAGGTTCGAGCGTCAGTGGGTGCACGAAGGCGGGAGTAACTCAGTGGTAGAGTCACAGCCTTCCAAGCTGTTGGTCGCGGGTTCGATCCCCGTCTCCCGCTCCAATCCGTCGCGCGCCCGGGGCACCGTGCGGGCATCGGAGGCCAGCGTTTAGGCATCCGCGGAGGGCCGGTCCGCTGGCTGGCTTGTGGGAGTGGTCAGGCCGACGCGTCGGCCGTAGCCGAAGGCGAAGGCCGATGTAGCTCAGTTGGCAGAGCGCGTCCTTGGTAAGGACGAGGTCACCAGTTCGATCCTGGTCATCGGCTCCAACTCTCGTCCGCCGGTTGTTGGGTGGGCTGTCGGTTGGCAGGCACGTGAGCACAGGCGAAGGTCGTCCGTCGGAGCGCCGAGCGCGAGGGCGGACCGCACGACGAGCAGAGATAAACGAGAGCGCGAGGTTCGAGAGACATGGCTAAAGAGAAATTCGACCGTTCGAAACCGCACGTGAACGTGGGCACCATCGGCCACATCGACCACGGCAAGACCACTCTGACCGCGGCGCTCACGAAGGTGGCCGCCGACAAGGGCTGGGCGAAGTTCATCCCCTACGATGAAGTCGCCAAGGCGTCCGAGTCCCAGGGTCGCCGCGACGAGACGAAGATTCTCACCATCGCGACGAGCCATGTCGAGTACTCGACCGCCAACCGGCACTACGCGCACGTCGACTGCCCGGGCCACGCCGACTACGTGAAGAACATGATCACGGGCGCGGCGCAGATGGACGGCGGCATTCTCGTCGTCTCGGCCGTCGACGGCCCGATGCCCCAGACGCGTGAGCACGTGCTGCTCGCCCGTCAGGTGAACGTGCCGTACCTGGTGGTGGCGCTGAACAAGGTCGACGCGATCGACGATCCCGAGCTCCTCGATCTCGTCGAGCTCGAGGTGCGCGAGCTGCTCAAGACCTACAAGTTCCCCGGCGACGACGTGCCGGTGGTGCGGGTGTCGGCGCTCAAGGCGCTGCAGGGCGATCCCGAGGGGGTCGAGAGCGTGGTCAAGCTGATGGAGGCGCTCGACAGCTACGTGCCGCTGCCGGAGCGTGACATCGACAAGCCGTTCATGATGCCGATCGAGGATGTGTTCTCGATCTCGGGTCGCGGAACCGTCGTGACGGGCCGCGTCGAGCGCGGCAAGGTCAAGGTTGGCGAGGAAATCGAGATCGTCGGCTTCCGACCGACGACCAAGAAGGTGGTCACCGGCGTCGAGATGTTCCGCAAGCTCCTCGACGAGGGCGTGGCGGGCGACAACATCGGCGTGCTGCTGCGCGGCGTGGAGAAGAGCGACGTCGAGCGCGGTCAGGTGCTGTGCAAGCCCGGCTCGATTCTGCCGCACACCAAGTTCAAGGGCGAGGTCTACATCCTCTCGAAGGAGGAGGGCGGCCGCCACACGCCGTTCTTCAACGGCTACCGTCCGCAGTTCTACATCCGGACGACCGACGTCACCGGCACGTTGAAGCTGCCGGAGGGCGTGGAGATGGTGATGCCCGGCGACAACACGACGATCACCGGCGAACTGCTGACGCCGGTCGCGCTCGAGAAGGGCGCGCGCTTCGCGATTCGCGAAGGGGGCCGGACGGTTGGGGCGGGCACGATCACCGAGATCATCGAGTAGGCGATAGGCAATGGGTGGCGGGCGATAGGCGCATCACGGCGGACGAGCCTGGCAGCGATCGACGATCGCGGCCGGCTCCGCCGCCACGCGCCGGTCGTCCAGCGCCTGCCGGGGTTTCACCATGAGAGACATCATCGCGCTGGCCTGCACCGACTGTAAGCGGCGCAACTACAGCACGACGAAGAACAAGAAGAAGACGACCGAGCGGCTCGAGTTCAGCAAGTATTGCCGCTTCTGTCGCAAGCACACGCCGCACAAGGAAACGAAGTGACGTGCGGACGTCAGGCGTAGGACAGTAGCTCAATTGGCAGAGCACCGGTCTCCAAAACCGGGGGTTGGGGGTTCGATTCCCTCCTGTCCTGCCAGCACCGGCTGACGAGGCGGAGCGGGTGGCCGGTTGCGGACGGCGGGTTCGGGCCGGCGGCGCGCTCACGTCCGACGCTGCGGCTGGATCTGCAGTCCGAAATCTGCAGTGTGCATTTCAGAGATCGGAATTATGGCGGCAAATTCACAGACGACGACGTTGGACAACGTGAGGGAAGCGGCGGGCGGCCGTGTCGAACAGGTCCGCACGTTCTTCTCCGAGGTGCGCAACGAGATCAGGCGCGTCACCTGGCCGTCGCGCAAGGAAGTCTACGCGACGACGATCGTGGTGATCCTGACGTCGGTCTTCTTCGGGCTGTACCTGTTTGCCCTCGACTTCGGGATCAACAGCCTCGTGCAGTGGATCTTCCGCCGGTTTGGTGCGGCATGAGCGAGCTCGGGCAGGAAGTCGCTCCCGGCGGCGCGCCGTCGTCCGACGACGGCATGAAGTGGTACATCGTCCACACCTACTCGGGATTCGAGAAGAAGGTGGCCGAGTCGCTGCAGCAGCGGGTGCAGGCGTACGGTCTGCAGAACGAGATCGGGCAGGTACTCATCCCGACCGAAGACGTCGTCGAGATGCGCGGCGGGCGCAAGGTCGTGACGGCGAAGCGGTTCTTCCCCGGCTATATCCTGGTCGAGATGAACATGTCGGACCACGCGTGGCACGTGGTGAAGAACACGCCGAAGGTGACCGGGTTCGTCGGCGCGGGCGCGAAGCCGACGCCGCTGACCAAGGACGAAGTCGACCAGATTCTCACGCAGGTGCGGTCGGCGGCCGAGAAGCCGAAGCCGAAGTACATGTTCGAGAAGGGCGAACACGTGCGGATCAACGAGGGACCGTTCACCAGTTTCAACGGGGTGGTGGACGAGGTGAACCTCGACAAGAACACGTTGAAGGTCATGGTCACGATCTTCGGCCGCTCGACGCCGGTCGAGCTCGATTTCCTGCAGGTGGAAAAAATCTAATCGCGATGCCGCGACGGTACGAGGCCGGTGTGGCCGGCGTGCCGGGGTTCGCGGCTCGTGACTTCGTGATGTAGGACTGCGATGGCGAAGAAAGTACAAGCGCTCGTGAAGCTCCAGATTGCCGCCGGCAAGGCGACGCCTGCGCCCCCCGTGGGCACGGCGCTCGGCCCGCAGGGCGTGAACATCATGGACTTCTGCAAGAACTTCAACGCGAAGACGGCGAAGGACGAAGGGCTGATCATCCCGGTCGTCGTCACCGTGTACGCGGACCGGTCCTACAGCTTCATCACGAAGACGCCACCGGCGCCCGTGCTGCTGAAGCGCGCCGCCAACATCGCCAAGGGATCGGCCGAGCCGAACAAGAACAAGGTCGGCACGGTCACGGCGAAACAGGTGGAGGACATCGCGAAGCTCAAGATGCCGGACCTGAATTGCGAATCGCTCGAGGCGGCCGTCAAGACCGTGGCCGGCACCGCGCGATCGATGGGACTCGACGTCGTCGGGTGAAGTTGACGATGTGACGATTTGATGATGTGACGAATTGGCGAGTGGCGGATTGGCCACTTGGGGAATTGCCGGCCACATCACCCAATCGTTACATCGTCCAATCGTTCGATCGTCGGATCGTCAAGTTCAGAAATTCGTGTTGAGTGGGAGAGCCGTCGCAGGCTCGTTTGGACCACGGGAGAGTGATACATGCGCAGACGCGGCAAGCAGTACACGGCCGCACGGGCGCAGGTTGCCCCCGATCGGGTGTACACGATCGAGGAGGCGATACCGCTCGTTCAGAAGGTCAAGTTCGCGAAGTTCGACGAAACCGTCGAGCTGACCCTCCGGCTCGGCGTCGATCCGAAGCACGCGGACCAGATGGTCCGCGGCACCGTCGTGCTCCCGCACGGCCTCGGCAAGACCAAGCGCGTGCTCGCGATTGCGGGCGGCGAGAAGCAGAAGGAAGCCCAGGAGGCCGGCGCCGACATCGTGGGCGGCGAAGAGCTCGTGGAACGGATCATGGGCGGCTGGACCGACTTCGACGCCGTGGTCGCGACGCCTGACATGATGCGCGCGGTCGGGCGGCTCGGCAAGGTGCTCGGTCCGCGTGGACTGATGCCGAACCCGAAGACCGGCACCGTGTCGACGGACGTCGGCAAGGCGGTGCGCGAGAT
The DNA here is from genome assembly GCA_050183995.1 of Vicinamibacterales bacterium. Classification (GTDB taxonomy): domain Bacteria; phylum Acidobacteriota; class Vicinamibacteria; order Vicinamibacterales; family CAVVIG01; genus CAVVIG01. The sequence goes on along the minus strand of JBFXAT010000002.1, from coordinate 3,145 downwards.
CAAGGCGGGCAAGGTGGAGTTCCGCGTCGACAAGACCGGGATCGTGCACGCGCCTGTCGGCAAGACGTCGTTCTCGAGCGACTCGCTCGTGGCCAACGCGCATGCCCTGGTGGACAGCATCGTGAAAGCGAAGCCTGCCGCCGCGAAGGGGAAGTATCTGAAGAGCGTCACCGTGTCGTCGACGATGGGGCCGGGCGTGCCCATCGACACGGCGAACATCGACGCGGCGGTGAAACACTGATGGCTGTCACCAAAGCAGACAAGGCTGCCGAGCTCCAGGCGCTGGAGACGGCGTTTCAGGGTTCGGCAACGGCGATCCTCGTCGACTTCAAGGGCCTCAACGTTCCGCAGGTGACCGACCTGCGCCGGCAGCTCCGCGCCGCCAAGGCCAGCTACAAGGTCGTGAAGAACACGCTCGCGAAGCGGGCGATCAAGGGGACCTCGTTCGAGGCGCTGGAGCGCTACTTCGAGGGGACGACGGCGGTCGCCTACACCGCGACCGATCCGGTGGCGCTCGCCAAGACGCTGACCACGTTCGCCAAGACGGCGCCGGCCGTGCAAATCAAGGTGGCGGTGGTCCAGGGCCGCGCCATCCAGCCGGGGGAAGTCACCGATCTGGCCAATCTGCCCGGCAAGCCGGAGCTGCTGGCGAAGCTGCTCTTCGTGCTGCAGGCGCCGATGGTGCAGATCGTGAGCGTGCTCAATGCGGCGCCCCGCGATCTCATGAGCGTGCTGGTGCAGGCGGAGCAGAAGCGGCAGGAAGCGTAGCGAGCAGGAATGGCTTTGGGCCCAAGTTCCGGCGAGAGCCGCGGGCGCCCAGAGCGTGGAGAGTAGCAGACAGGCCTAGCGCCCAGCGCTTAGAGCCCAGAGCCAGTCAGGAGAAGAGCAATGGCCGAAGTGACGCAGCAGCAGGTGGTCGATTACATCAAGGGAATCAGCGTGCTCGAGCTCTCGCAGCTCGTGAAGACGCTCGAAGCCGAGCTCGGCGTCTCGGCCGCGGCTGCGGTTGCCGTTGCGGCGCCCGCGGGCGGCGCGGGGGCCGGTGCGGCGGCACCGGCGGAAGAGAAGACCGAGTTCAACGTGACGCTGACCGAGATCGGCACCAACAAGATCAACGTCATCAAGGTGGTTCGCGAGATCACCAGCCTGGGCCTCAAGGAGGCCAAGGACCTCGTCGAGAGCGCGCCGAAGCCGATCAAGGAAGGCGTGCCGAAGGACGAGGCCGAGGCGATCAAGAAGAAGTTCGAGGAAGTCGGCGCGAAAGTCGAGATCAAGTAGCGGCGAGCCCGTCAGGGCTCCGCTGTTGATCGACTGGCTCTGGGCTTTGGACGCCGGGTCGTGGTCATCCACGGTCCGGCGTTCGAAGCCTATCCCCTTTTCCAGCGCTCCGTCTTATCTCGAGGTTTTCAAAGCATGTACAGCCTTCCCAAGAACGTCTACCGCGAGCGCATCGACTTTTCCAAGATCAGGACCACCGTACCGATTCCGAACCTCATCGAGATCCAGAAGAAGTCCTACGAGCGCTTCCTGCAGATGAACCGTCTGCCGAGCGAGCGCGAGGACGCGGGGCTCCAGTCGGTGTTCAAGTCGGTCTTCCCGATCAGCGACTTCCGCGAGAACTCCTCGCTGGAGTTCATCGAGTACTCGATCGGGAACTGGGAGTGCAAGTGCGGCAAGCTGGCGGGGCTGCACCACCTGCGCAAGCCGTGCAGCAACTGCGGCGCGACGCTCATCGCCGATCCGTACGGCGATCGGGAAGTGCTCTGCCCGCGCTGCGGCAAGGCGAACCATGCCCGGGGCGACGTGTGCGACATCTGCGGCAACACGGTCGGCCTGAAGCTGAAGTACGACGTCGACGAGTGCCAGGAGCGCGGCATGACGTACGCCGTGCCGCTCAAGGTCACGATCCGCCTCGTCGTCTGGAACAAGGATCCCGAGACCGGGGTCAAGACCATCCGCGACATCAAGGAGCAGGAAGTCTACTTCGGCGACATTCCGTTGATGACGGAGAACGGCACGTTCATCATCAACGGCACCGAGCGCGTCATCGTCTCGCAGCTCCACCGGTCGCCGGGCGCCTTCTTCCACTCCGAGGACAAGACGCTCTACATCGCGCAGATCATCCCGTACCGCGGATCCTGGGTCGAGTTCGAGTACGACGCCAAGAACCTGCTCTACGTGCGGATCGACCGCAAGCGGAAGTTCCTCGCCACGGTGTTCCTGCGCGCCCTCGGGCTGCGCGGCGCCGACGAGATCATCCGCACCTTCTACACCGTCGACCGGCTGCACCTGAAGAACGGCTCCCTCTATTGGGGCGTGGCCGACAGCCTCGTGGGGCTGCGCGCCGCCCGCGACATCGTGATCCCGGGCGAGAACCTCACGGTGCAGTCCGGCAAGAAGATCACGAGGAACGCGGTCGAGGCGCTCAAGCGCGCCAACGTCGAGGCGGTCGAGATTTCGGACGCCGAGCTCGAGGGTGCGTTCGCCGCGTCCGATGTGGTCGACCCGGCCACGGGCGAGGTGATCCTCGAGGCGAACGAGCCGCTCGAGCCCCGCGTCATCTCCATGGCGCAGGAGAAGAACGTCGACCGCCTGGAGATCTTCTTCCCCGAGAAGGACGACGTCGGACCGATCGTCAGCCAGACGCTGAAGAAGGACCCGATTCATACGCACGAAGAGGCGCTGATCGAGATCTACCGGCGCCTCCGGCCGGGCGATCCGCCGACGCTCGACAGTTCGCGCTCGCTCTTCGAGAACATGTTCTTCAACCCGCAGAAGTACGACTTCTCGCGGGTCGGCCGGCTCAAGCTGAACACCAAGCTCGCGCTGAACACGCCGCTGGACGAGAAGATCCTGCACCCGCAGGACTTCTACGAGGTCATCGAGTACCTGCTCAAGCTGCGCCGGAATCAGGCGAACGTCGACGACATCGACCACCTCGGCAACCGGCGCGTGCGGTCGGTGGGAGAGCTCCTCGAGAACCAGTTCCGCATCGGGCTGGTCCGGATGGAGCGCGCCATCAAGGAGAAGATGTCGGTCTACCAGGAAATGGCGACCGCCATGCCGCACGACCTGATCAACGCGAAGCCGGTCATGGCCGCGATTCGCGAGTTCTTCGGGTCGTCGCAGCTGTCGCAGTTCATGG
>JBFXAT010000001.1:0-174558 GCA_050183995.1 Vicinamibacterales bacterium | reverse complement strand
GTCGCGCAGCCGGAAGTAGGCGTAGTCCGCGGTCACCTCCACGGGAGCCGACAGCTTCTCGCTGTCCGACACGCAGAGCGCGAGGGTGCGCGCGCGGAGCCGTTCGAAGACCTCGTCCGCGAACCACGAGGGATCACGAAACTCGAACGCGGCACACACACGCGGCGGCAGCTCTTGAAGGAACGCGTCGAGCAGCGCGAGATCCACCTTCAGGCTCGGCGGCAGCTGAAAGAGCAGCGCGCCGAGCTTCTCCCCGAGAACTGCGGCGACGCCGCAGAACGCCGAGACGAGCTCGCCCGTGTTCCGGAGCCGGCTGTCGTGGGTGATTCGGCGCGGAGCCTTCAAGGTCAGCCGGTACGGCGACGGGGTCTGGGAGGCCCAGCCGGTCACCAGCCTCTCGTTGGGCATCCGGTAGAACGTGTAGTTGATCTCGACGGTCGGAAAGCGCTCCGCGTAGTACGGCAGCATCTTGGCCGCCGGCAGCGTCGGCGGATAGAAGCTGCCCTTCCACTCGGGATAGTTGTACCCGGATGTGCCCACCCAGATCATCGCTCGCACCTGTAAACTAGGCTCATGCGCGTGTTCATCGCCTTATTGGCAACGCTGACGGTTGCCGCCGCCGGCTGTGGGCGGTCCGATCGCCGCGAGTACAAGCTGCAGGGCCAGGTCCTCTCGATCACCAGCGACCGGATGCAGGCCACCATCAGGCACGAAGAGATCCCAGGGTTCATGGCGGCGATGACCATGCCCTACTCCGTGAGAGACGCCAAGGAGTACGAAGGGCTCGTCCCAGGCGACCTTATCACGGCGCGGCTCGTGGTGCTGCCGTCCGCCGCCTACCTCGAAGAGGTCCGCAAGGTGGGCAACGCGCCGCTCGCGCAGGCCGATCTCCCGAGCGGCTCCTCAAGCGCCTCGGCCGGATTCGAGCTCGTGAAGACGGGCGATCCCGTTCCGGACGTCGCCTTCGTGGATCAGGACGGACGAGCGCTCACGCTCGCGTCGCTCCGCGGATCCGCCGTCGTCGTCACCTTCATGTATACGAGCTGCCCGATGCCGACCTTCTGCCCGCTGATGGATCGGAACTTCGCGGCGATCCAGGCGAAGCTGAAGGAGCGGAACAACGAGCTCGAGACGCGCCTCGTGAGCGTGAGCATCGATCCGGTCGTCGACACGCCGGCGGTGCTGAAGGCGCACGCCGCGAAACTGGGCGCCGACCCGCGGATCTGGTCGTTCGTCACCGGCGATCGCGACGAGGTCGACAAGTGGGCGTCTGGGTTCGGGATGTCGATCTCGCGTGCGCTCAACGACCCGCGCGACATCACGCACAACTTGCGCACGGCGCTGATCGATCGGCAGGGCAACCTGGTACAGGTCTACGGCGGCAACGAGTGGACGCCCGACCACGTGGTCTCCGACGTGCGCGTCATGGTCGGTGTCGACTAGGTTCACGCCGCGCGAGCGGAAGCTGATCGCCCGCCTCCGTACGCCGCGGCAGGTTCAGGCTTATCTCAACGACCTCCCGTACAACACCGAACCGCACGGGCGGGCAACGCTCCGGAGCTTCCGCGGCGTCGTCCGCCACGCGTCCGCCCACTGCCTCGAAGCGGCACTCTTCGCCGCGGTCGTGCTCGAACAACACGGCTATCCAGCGCTGGTGATCAGCTTCGAATCGGTCGACGCGCTCGATCACGTGATCTTCGCCTACCGGCAGGCGGGGCGTTGGGGGTCGATTGCGCGATCGCGCGATCCCGGCCTGCACGGACGGCTCCCGCGGTTCGCCACGCCGCGCGCGCTGGCAACCAGCTATCTCGACCCGTACGTCGACTACACGGGTCGTGTAACCGCCTATGCGCTCGTCGACCTCGCGCTCGTCATGGGTGGCTACGACTGGCGGTTGGCCGACACCAACGTCTGGAAGGTCGAACGGATCCTGCTCGAGTATCCCCATCGCCGGTTGACGATGAGCGATGCCCGGTATCGCAGGTTGCTCGAGCGGTACCGTGCGTTCCGCGAGGCGAACGGCGGACGCAAGCCGGTGCGCTACTACGAAGGACGCGAACGCTGGACGCCTCTGCCCCGCGATCCCGGGTGGGCGCCCTGACCGCGCGCGACGCAGCCGGGTCGAACCGGCGAAGAGCCCGGCCGCGGACCGCGCCGATCAGTCGAGATCGAAATCGCGCGTCGGCTTGCTGATCGGCTCGGTACGCGCCTGGCGCAGCGCCTCTTCGAAGCGGCGGGCCAACGCATCGCCGCGCCCCTTTTCGGCATCCACGGACTGCTGGAATATCGCCTCACGCCGCGCCGCCTCCGCCGCGACGATGCCGTGCGCATCGCTCAGTTCGGGCTTGCTGCCACGTTCCGGCTCCCGATGGGCGACGACGCGGCCGAGGTTCAGATCGACGACGAGCGTCGATTGGCAACAAGGGCAGCTGATCTCGAGCTCAGACTTCAGGCGTGCCATGACCTCTCCCCTGCCGTGGTGGACCGCATCCAGGGGTCTATCATAACGCAGTGACCCACACGCCCCGGACGCCGCTGCGCATCGTCACGTACAACATCCATCGATCGCGCGGCATGGATCGGCGCACGCGGCCCGAACGCGTAGCCGAAGTGCTCCGCCACGTCGATGCCGATGTCATCGCGCTCCAGGAGGTGCTCGGCGCCGGGCCGTCCGGCACCAGCCATATCGAGGAGATCGGTGCTGCGCTGGGGATGGGATGGGTCATGGCGGCGACGCGCCACTTGAGGGGGCACCTCTTTGGGAACGCGATCCTGAGCCGCTTCCCCGCCAAGCACCACACGCAGCACGACCTCTCCTGGAAGGCGTGCGAGGAGCGATGTCTACAGCGCGTCGATGTGGACGTGAACGGCCGGGTGCTGCACGTCTACAACGTCCACCTGGGCACGGCGATCCTCGAGCGTCGCTACCAGGCGCAGCGGCTGGCGACGATCGTCGCCGATCGCCACGTGACCGGCCCGAAGATCGTGCTGGGAGACTTCAACGAGTGGATGCGCGGGTTGACGACGACGCTGCTGAGCGCGAAGCTGAAGAGCGTCGATCTCGGTCAGTACTTGCGCCGGCGTCGGACCTATCCGGGCCTCTTCCCGATCCTCCATCTGGACCACATCTACTACGACGGCCCGCTGGAGATCGACTATATCGAGGTACTCCGGACGAGGCTGGCCCTCGTCGCGTCGGATCACCTGCCGCTGATCGCGGACATCCGGATCTAGCGACAGCTACTCGACGTCTTCGGCCAGCTCGAGGCCGATCGGCCCGTTGTCCTCGACCACGCTGACCGCCTTCTGCGTCTTGCGGCGCGCCTTGGTGGCGCGCGCCTCCGCGTAGATCCGCTCGGGCACCGGCTGGACGTCCCACGCGAGGCCCACGAGCTGCATGAGCCGGATGGCGTACCAGGTCGGATCGAACTCCCACCAATAGAAGCCGTTGCGCGCGGAGCGCTGATAGCGGTGGTGGTTGTTGTGCCAGCCCTCGCCGGCGGCGAAGATCGCGGTGATCGGGTTGTTCCGGGACTCGTCGATGGTGTCGAACCGCCGTGAGCCGAACAGGTGGTTGATCGTGTTGATGGCGAAGGTGGAGTGCGCGAGCGTGACCGTGGGCAGGCAGAAGCCCCACACCAGCCACTGCATCCCGCCGATCAGGTACATCGCGATCGCGAGCATCACCGGCGGGACGAAGAAGTAGGTGCTCAGGAACCGAATCTCCGGGAACTTCGAGAAATCGCGGATGACCGGGTTCGTCGGTTCGAGCGTGTCGTGCTTCGCGTCGTTGAGGAACCAGCCGACGTGCGCGTAGTAGAACCCGCTCACCATCGGGCTGTGCGGATCGCCTTCGCGATCGGCGAAGCGGTGATGGTTCACGTGATGCCCCGCCCACCAGAGCGGCCCTTTCTGCATGGCCGCGGTGCCGATGAACGCCCACACGAATCGCGCGACGCGATTCATCTGAAACGAGCGATGGGCGAAATAGCGGTGAAAGGCGAGCGTCAGGCCGATCGCGCGCAGGAAGTGCGAGACCGCCCACAACAGGAGCATGCCCGCGGAGAACGGCACGAAGAACACCAGGATCGCCGACGCTTGCACGATCCAGAACACCGTCATCGTCAGAGTCTTCATCGGCAGTGAGATCTCGCGGGCATCGCGACGAACGCAGCCCTGTCAGGAAGCCGGCACGCGCCGGACGATCGTGGTGGTGAACAGCGCACGGATGGGAAAGCGGAGAGCGGATGCGAAGCCGGAAGGGCTACCCTTCCTCTTCGTATTCTTCTTCTTCGGGGGGGCCGAGCCTGGTCGACGGCCGCAACGCCTCGCGGTAGTCGTAGAGCGGGAGATCGCGGACGTGCAGCGAGAGCATGCAGCCCGGCGACTTCTCATCGACAACGACCGTGACGGGGCTGCCCTCGACACCTTCGCGGAAGGCGATCCGGCATCCACAAGCCAACCGCGCGTGCGTGAACCCCTTCAACATTCGACGCTCATCATACCACGCACGCACGGCGGAGCCCGGCCGTGGGCTGAGCTACAGCAGCGCCGCGATCTCCTGCTCGAAGATCTCCTTGCCGGTGAGTCCCGTGTGCGTGGCGCAGATCTTTCCGTCGCGCGAGATCATCACGCTGACCGGGATGCCGAGGATCGGTCCGTACGCGTCCTGGAGATCGTCGCGCCCCAACCCCTGCAAGACGGGATAGTTCATCCCCATCTCCTTCACGTAGGGCGCAAGCTTGTCGGCCGTGTCGTCGACCGAGACACCGACGATCTGGAGCCCTTTCGGGCCGTACTTCTCCTGGAATTCGACGAAATGCGGAATCTCCACCTTGCACGGACCGCACCACGTCGCCCAGAAGTCGAGCAGGACGACTTTGCCGCGATAGTCCGACAGCGCGACGTCGCGTCCATCGACGTCCTTCAGCGTGAAGTCGAGGCGCGCCGGCTTCGCATCGGCCGGGCACGACAGCACCGGCGTCGAGTTGTCGCTTGCGGCGGGCATCGGCTGCGCGACCATCTCGGGGTGCGGCTCGTGCAGCCATGGCATCTGCGTACTGATGGTCAAGGCGGCGAGCGCGACGACGCCCACGACGGCGATGGCCCAGCGAATCGGCATGACGGTGACCCTCCTCTGAACGTGCGGACGTGTTCGTGTGGACCCGGGCTAATGAAGCGAGGCGCGCACCATCGTCGCGAGACGCTCGACCTCCGGTGCGGGCTCGGGCGAGACGAGCACGAACGTCCGGCTTCCCATGGACCAGACACGGCAGTTCAAACCGAAGACGTCGACGAGCGTTTCCTCGCGCGTCTCACGCGGCAACATGAAGAGCGACAGCGGCTGGCCCTTGTGCGTGAACATGATATGGGCGACCGGTCCCTCGCCGTAGAGACACGGACGCGAGCCGACGAGCTCGAGGTCCTCGCTGGCCGGCGCCTGCGGCAGCTGCATCGACCAGCCGAACCTCGATGCCATCGACGCCTCGACCCGCTCGTGCGAGTGGCTCGTGCGCGCGAGCCCGTTCAGGGTGAAGCACTTCATGTGATCGGCCGCCAGCTCCGCGGCCATGACTCGGGACGACAGGCGCGTCGCCTGGTAGAGAAACGCCCCGCCCACGACGAGCACGAGGCTCGCGGCAAGGGCGAGCGGAGCCAGACGCGGCCCGACGCCGCCGGCACGGCGACGCGAAGCGGCAGCCGGGGGCTCCAAGCGCCGGAGCGAGGCCGCTGGACCAGCGCGGAGCGCGGCGCACCGGGCCCGCAGCGCGGGCGACGCACCGTGGCGCTCCAGCTCGAGGCGGCGGGCTTTCAGGAGCGAGCGGGCACCGCGCTCGGCGGTCACCCGCGCGTGGCACTCGGCACACGCGGCGAGATGTGCGGCGACGACCTCGTGCTCGTGCGACGACAGCTCGTCGTCGACGAACGGCGTCACGAGCGGATCGATGCGGGAGCAGTCAGGCATTGACGGGTCTCAGGTGTTGAAGACGGTCGAATAGCATCCGTCGCCCGCGCGAGATGCGCGACATGACGGTGCCGGCGGGAATCTCGAGCATGCGGGCGATCTCTGCATACGAGAACTCCTCGACGTCGCGGAGCCAGACGGCGACGCGGAATGCTTCCGGGAGCTCGTCAATCGCGGTCTGGAGGTCTGGCGCCAGGGTCCTGCGCAGCAGCAGGGCTTCCGGATCCGCGACCGGTTCGGCTCCGCCGAAACGCGGCACGTCGGCGGCCTCCTCGACGAGCTCGCTGTCGACCCTCACCGCCTCCCGCGCGCGGTCCCTGAAACGGTTGCGAGCCGTGTTGTGGAGGATGGTGAAGAGCCACGCCCGCAGGTTGGTTCCCGGGCGAAAGGAGTCGGCCGCACGAAACGCCTTCAGATAGGTGTCCTGCACCAGGTCTTCCGCATCGGCCGGCACGCGGGTGAGCCGCAGTGCCGTTCGATAGAGGCTGTCCACGAATTCCAGAGCCTCGGCCTCGAACGCCGCCCTGGCGTCCGGATCCGCACCGGGCGGCGCTGTGCTGGCCTGTTTCATGCGCATCCGGTCGCGCGTCACGGGTGAAAACCCCGACCCGCGCCCCTTTATTCCCTATCGTAGTGCGGAGGAGGCGGCGCTGTCGCCTGCAGGTGTCGCCGACTGGACCGGCGGGAGGACACGCACCCGCATTACCGGGCGTCGCGCCAGGTCTGGCGTTTGCAGGCGCGCGAAACGACACGGTAAGATCTGCGCAGCTTTCGGACTGCCACCCTTCGAGGTACTGCTTATGCGCATGCGTGTATCCGCAAGTCGGACACCGGCTCGCGGTCCGCTGGTCGCTCTCGTCCTGGTCGTGATCGCGTGCCTGACCGGATCGTCGTTGCCCGCATCCGCGCAGACGCCGCTGGTGCCGTACTACGGCAAGAACAACATCCACTACGACGACTTCGACTGGCACATCTACACGACGGACCATTTCGAGATCTACTACTACACCGACATCGAGCGGCACCTGGAGCGCATCGCCGGATACGCCGAGAGCGCATACCAGCAGGTGAGCTCGGACCTGAAGCACGATCTCTCCTTCAAGGTCCCGCTCATCCTCTTCAAGACGCACAGCGAGTTCGAGCAGCAGAACGTCATCCCGGGTGCGGCGCAGGAAGGTGTCGGCGCCTTCGCGGAGCCGTTCCGGGATCGCATGCTGCTGCCCATCGACGATCCGCCCGATCGCCTCTACGGCCTCATCGCACACGAACTGACGCACATCTTCGAGTTCGACATCATCCCGCAAGGGCTGATTCGCCGCAGCGTTCCGCTGTGGGTGAACGAAGGGCTGTCCGACTACGAGCGCGGGCAGTGGACGCCGCTCGACTTGATGATGATCCGCGACGCCGCCGTCGCCGACATCGTCCCGAAGATGAGTGAGCTGTACGGCTACGGCAACGGCGGCCAGGCGCGTCTGATCTACAACCTGGGGCACGCCGTCTTCGAGTTCATCGAGGCGCGGTACGGCAAGGAAGGCATCCGTCAGTTCCTGTTCGCGCTGCGCAAGAGCGTCATCGGAGGCGGCGAAGACGCCTACGAAGAAGCACTGAAGATGAAGCGCGACGAGTTCGATCAGGCGTTCGAGCGCTATCTCAAGGAGCGCTTCAAGCCGTTCCGGGACAAGGAGCGGCCCGCCGACTACGGACGCAATCTCGCCCCCGATGCCGAGCGCACACCGTTCTTTCAGGCGTTCTCGATCGCGCCGTCGCCCTCCGGCGACCTCCTGGCCATCGTGACCGTCAATCGCAAGGACGGCGAGGTCGACGTCGTGCTCGTGTCCTCGAAGGACGGTTCGGTGGTCCGCAACCTGACCGCCGGGTTCGACAAGAACTACGGCTTCACCAATTTCGTGCTGCTGGGCGAGCGCTGGAACACGATGCCCTGGCTGACGTGGTCGCCGCGCGGCGATCGGATCGCCTACTTCGTCCGCACCGAAAAAGAGCGGACGCTCATCGTGCAAAACGTCCTCACGAGCCGGATCGAGCGGCGGATTCCCATGAAGACGGTCGACGAGCCCGAGTCGCCGAGCTTCTCCCCGGACGCGAGCAAGGTGGCGTTCGCCGGACTGCGCGAGGGCATCGGCGACATCTTCACGGTCGACCTCGAGACACAGGAGATCGTCAACGTCACCAACGACGACTTCTTCGACTACGGCCCGGTGTACGCCCCGGACGGGAAGTACCTGGTCTACAACGCGCGCGTCAGCGGCAACCAGAAGCTCTTCCGTCTGGATCTGGCGAACACGGCGAAGACGCAGATCACATTCGGCACCCACGACGAGTCGGCGGCGCAGTTCGTCGACGAGAACACGCTGGTCTTCTCCTCCACGGCGACCAATCCGAACCAGCCGATCGACCCGGAAGTCGCGCGCAACGGCAACATCTACAACATCTGGACGCTCGATCTCCGGAGCGCCGAACTGAAGCAGTACACGGACGCCCTCGGCGGCGTGCTCTCGCCAGTCGTGCTGAACGACACCCCGGGATCCACGAAGCTGGCGTTCGTCACCTATTACAAGGGCGACTACGGGATTTACACGCTGGATCGCAAGGAGCCTCTGCTCACCGCGTCGAGCGCCGACTTCGGCGGTCCGGGCCAGATCATCGACTTCCAGGCGCCGCTCAGCCACTCGCTCGTCAGCTCGAACGTCCGACGCAAGGGTGCGTGGGAGAAGATGTTTCTCGAAGGCCGCCCGCCGGTGAACGTCGGCGTGACCAACAACGGCGATATCTTCGGCGGCACGCAGGTGAGCTTTGGCGACGTGCTGGGAGACAAACAGGTCAACATCTTCGCGTCGTCCATCGCACAGTACCGGACGCTCTCGCTCAGCTACGTAAACCTCGGCAGCCGCTTCCAGTACGCGCTGCAGGGCTATTCGCAGACCCAGTTCTTCTTCGGGCAACAGTCGGGCCTCTTCTACAGCCCGACGCTCGCGCCCTTCATCAACCGCAACCTCGCGACCGCCACCCGCACCGTCCGAGGCGGAACGGCGTTCGGCATCTATCCGTTGAATCGCTACAGACGCGTGGAGCTCTCCGCCGGGTTCATGCAACTCAGGGAGCAGTACAACGACCCCTCGCTGCAGTTCTTCGCTGCCGAGTACCAGCAGCAGCGATACGGACAACAGCTGTTCAGGAGCGGCAACATCCTCCCGCTGAGCGTCGCGTTCGTGCAGGAGACCACGGTCTTCCGCGAGTTCGGCCCGCTCGCCGGTAACACGATGCGGTTCGCCTACAGCGTCGCTCCCCGCATGGCAGGCACGCTGTCACGACAGACCTTCGATGGCGACGTCCGTTTCTACCAGCGCCTGGCGACGACCGGCGTGCTGGCGCTCCGGCTGCGGGGCTTCAAGAGTACGGGCGCATATCCCGACTTCCTCTATTTCGGCGGCAACTCCGAGATGCGCGGGTACAACTACCTCGCCTTCCTCGGGCAGAACGCCGTGTTCGCGAACGCGGAGCTCCGCTTCCCGCTCATCCAGGCGGCGCTCACGCCCATTGGCGTGATCGGCGGCATCCGCGGGGTCTTCTTCGCGAACATGGGCGGCGGCTGGTTCAACGGCCAGAACTACCGGTTCGCCACGTCGTCGACCGAACGCGTCACGCCGTTTCTCGGTTACCAGCAGGACGCCAACGGCAACGTCCTCTATGACGCGAGCGGCAACCCGATATCCGAATTCGGGCCCGAGCAGACCATCAGCGGCTTCCGGCTCGTGGACGGCCGTGCGTCCTACGGCATCGGACTCGAGACCTTCGCCCTGGGATTCCCGATTCACTTCGACTGGGCGTGGCGGACGCTGTTGAACAAGCAGTGGGAAGATCAGCTTTTTGCGTCGGAGGGTGGCAGCTCCGCGTTCCGCAAGCCGCGATTCGCGGTCTGGATCGGCTACGACTTCTGACCCTCGGACCCCCGCGGGCGATCCTCGGACCGCCGCCGGGCTGCCCGGCGACTGCGTCTAGACCGGCTGCTCCGCTCGGCGCTTCAGCCGCTCCTGCCGGCGGGCACGCGCCTGCCGGCAGACTGCCTCCTCTTCAGGCGTCTCGACGAGGAGCGGCGGCACCGCAACACGGCCGCCGTGTTCGTCGATGGCGACGAACGTCAGCAACGCGCGGCTCGTGAGCAGACGCGTGCCGCTCAAGGCCTCCTCCGAGAACACATCCACCTGCACCTCCATGGACGTGGTGAACGTGCAGGTGACGCGCGCCTTGAGAATGATGAGATCGCCCACCTTGATGGGATGCAGGAAGACCAGATCGTCGACCGCCGCGGTGACGACGCGCTGACGCGCATGCCGGTGGCAGGCGATCGCGCCGGCTATGTCGACCAGGTGCATGACCGTGCCGCCGAGGATGAAGCCGAGCGGATTCGCGTCGTTCGGCAACACCACCTGCACCATCTCGGTGGCCGATTCAGACGCTCGCTTCGGGGCCTGCGCCGTGTCGCCGCTCACTGCGCGCCCAGTCGCCGCATGGTCGCGACCGTCACATCTTGGTGAGCCCGAGCACACTGCGCTCGAGATCCATGGCGACGCGGTAGCGGCTCAGGAACTTGTGCCCCACGATTCCGCCGACCTGGAATCCGAGCAGCGCGCTGGGCGTGTTCAGGTTCAGGACGACGACGGAGAAGTTGTCGTAGCGGATGTCGCTGAACTTGAGATCGATGCCGGTCAGCAGGAAAGCGTCGCGATCCCACCCAGACGAGCCCCACACCTTCAGCGCGATCCTCCGCGCCGGCTCCTCCTTGCCAATCGCAGCCGCGGTCGACTTGCTGATCGAGATGACCTCCCCGCCGGTATCGACCACGAAGTTCGCGGCGTGGGCCCCGTCGACCGTTCCGCGCACCGTCGCGAGACGGTGAACGCGCAGCGGCAGCTCGACGTCGCTCGGCTCCTGCGGCAGGTGGCGTCCGAAGACGATCTTCCGGGCCCGATAGTCGATCACCATCGAATAGCCGAACGCCAGCGGCGACAGGCTCTCCGACTCCTGCTTCGGGAGGTCGCGCAGCGGCGGATCCTTGATGACGCACGGCACGTTGCGCAGCTTGAGGCCGCCGACCTCCAGCTTGTTGATCCGCGCGAGCTGCAGCCCGCGCAGGCCGACTTCTCCCACGCCGGCGCTGAGGGTGTAGGTGATGGGAGTCACGCCGGCCCGCTGGGCGGTGGGCCGCGTCAGGACGGTATTCTCGGACCCGGTGTCGACGACGAAGTCCTGGAGGGGACCGTCGTTGACCCTCGCGCGGACGATCACCTTGTCGTTCACGAGGCGGAAGTCGATCGTGTGGACTTGCCCGTCGGCCGACGCCTCGGTCTGGTACGGGACACGCTGGCCGAACGATCGCAGAAAACGGACGCGGGCCCGCGCCCAGTCAGCCTGTTCGCTCTGATCCTTGTTGGGCAGGAGATTGATGTAGTTCGTGTAGGCCGCCGCCGCCTCTTCGAAGCGGTGCATCTGCTCGTAGATGGACCCGAGCGTGTGGTACACCTCGAGGTCGCGAGGCGCGAGACGAAGAGCCGTCTGCACCTCCTCGATCGCCTCGTCGAGCCGGTTCTGCGCGGCGAGCGCCCGCGCGACGCCGTGATGTCCGCGTGCGAGGTCCGGCGCGAGCGCCAGCGCCTCCTGATAGCGCCCCTCGGCCTCCTGGAACAGCCCGGCGGCCCACAGGGTGTCGCCGTGCAGAGCGATCGCGTCGGCCGAGTGTGGAGTCCCGGCCACGAGCTTCTCGGCCTCGGATCGTGCGAGGTCGAAATCGGCGACCCGCAGCGCCGTCTGAATCAGGCCACCTCGTGCGGTGCGAAGATCGTCGGGACCGGCGGCGGCGAGCGCGCGCTTGAACGCGTCGAGGGCGTCGAGATAGCGCCCTTCGGACAGGAGCTCACGACCGAGCTGCAGCTGGATTTCCGTGGCCTGAGAATGTGACGACCCGTCCGCCTGAATGACGAAGGATGCCGCCGCGATCACCCCCGCCGCCACGGCGAGCCGAATGCCCCCCCTTGTCATCTTCCCCCTCCCGACCTGAATGCCGCTAGGGATTCTCCATACAAGAAAGCGGCCGCGCAAGCACGAATCTGCCGGTGACGATCAGGACGCCTCGCCGTAGTAGTCGCGGTTCCGGGTGATGAAGTCGCTCCACCTCTGCGGCGTGTCCTCGAGCGTGAAGATCGCCTCGACCGGACAGGCGGGGACGCAGGCGCCGCAGTCGATGCACTCGTCCGGGTGGATGTAGAGCATCGCGGCCTCGGCGAAGCCCGGCTCGTCCTTGCGAGGATGAATGCAGTCGACCGGGCACACGTCGACGCAGGCGGTGTCCTTTATCCCGATGCAGGGCTCACAAATGATGTACGGCATTGAGCGGCGCGCGAATGAACGGAGGTCCACTCTAGTGCCGCGCCGTGGAGGAGTCAAACGCCAGGGCGCCCGGCGGGTCCTCGTGCGTCAGAAGGATGCGCTGAACCCGATGCGAACCGTTCGTGGGATCGCCGGGTGCGTGTGTAGCCCGGCAACGCCGTCGGCGGGCTCGAACGGCAGCCTGGACACGTAGTAATAGTCGATGTCGCTCGCCCGCTGGTCGAGCAGGTTGAGCACGTCGGCCACGAGCGCGAGGCGGCTGCTGAATCGGTAGCCAGCCCTCAGGTTCGTCAGCGCGGTCGCCCGCGACTCGACCGAGCCGTCTTCGACCAACGGCCGTGGTCCGAAGTACCGGAACCGCAAGGCCCCGAAATACGGACGACGCCCGTCAACCGTGACACCGCCGGCCGCCACGAGACGGACTGCTCCGGGGATCTCCCGTCCAGCCGGGTCGTCGTCCCTGAACCGGCCCACCGACCACGCGACGTCGGCGTCGAGCGTCAGCCACGGGATCGGGCGGTAGTAGTTGCCGAACTCGAGCCCGTAGCGGCGGCTCGGCCGTCCGGCTTCGGTCGTACCCGCGTCGCCGATGAAGATCAGCTCGGAGTCGAGCCCCAGGGTCCAGAGCGACAGGGTCGACTGGACATGGGGAATCGCGACGGTTCGCACACCCACCTCCGCACCCTTCGCTCGGGCGAGCGGCGTGACTCGCGGCGCCGGCTCACCCGTTGCGGGATCGACCGTGATCGTCGCGCCACGCGCATCGTTGCTGTGGAAGCCGTAGCCGGCGTTCACGTAGAACTCGGTACCGTCGAAGGGGCCGATCACGACACCGGCTTTCGGACTGGTGATGCCGGCGGTCTCGACACCGCTGTTCTCGGGATGCGAACGCGCCGTCACGTCGAAGCGATAGCCGTCGACGCGAAAACCGGCAAGCGTCCGGAGCCACGGGGCCCAGGCGATCTCGTTCTGCGCATGCACCGCCGTGCTGATCTGCACGACATCGTCCTCGCGGACGACATCGACGAGCTCGCGGCGTTCGGTCCTGGTCAGGCCGAGCCGAATGTCGTCTGCGCGCAGCTGGACGCCGACGGTGTTCTGGATCAGGCGTCCCTTCCAGTAGTCGAGGCGTCGATGGACGACCCGTCCCCCGTAGAAGGATCGACGGTCGCGCTGCTTGAACTGGTCGCCGCGAACGGGATCGTCGAGGAAGTAGGTGAAGTTCGAGTAGAGATCCAGGCCGTATCGCACCGCGTATGCGGCGGCGCGCGTGACACCGCGTCCGCGCGTCCGCTGCCACTCGAACGACCCGCTCACGCGCGAGGTCTCACCGCCGGTCGATGGGTCGATCGTGTCGAAGCGGCCGAGAGCGCCGGACTCGATCGCACGCACGGGAATCTGGTCGGTGGCGTCCCATTTAGCGGTGTAGAGCATGCCAGTGACGTTGAAGCCGCTGGTCCGGTTCCCGCGGCTGTAGCGCCCGACGACGTTCACCTTGTTGAAGTTGCCGGCGCGGCTCCATGGTCCATCGTTATGTTCGACCTCCGCGGCACCCAGCAGCGTCCCGGCGCCCGCGGCGACAGAGGCGCCTGCGAACGCGCGGCCGTAGCCGTACATGCCGCCGGTGACGCGCGCGGTAGGACGATTCAGCTCGTTCGTGTAGTTGATGTTGGCGGCACCAGCCGTCGTGAAGTCTCCCTGCTCGGCGAAGTACGGGCCTTTGGAGTACTGCACTCCGTTCACCAGCTCTGGAATCAGAAAGTTCAGATCGGTGTACCCGTGTCCGTGCGCGTGCGTCGGCAGGTTGACCGGCATGCCGGCCACCGTGGTCGAGAAGTCGGTGCCGTGATCGAGATTGAAGCCTCGCAGATAGTACTGGTTCGCCTTTCCGTCGCCGCTGTGCTGCGTGGCGATCACGCCGGTGACGGTCTCGAGCACTTCGGCCGGCCTCAACATCGGTCGCACCTGCAGCTGCTGCGCACTGACGGCGCCTTGACTCGCCGACTGGGCAACGCCGACGAGATTCTCCGCAGGATCCGCGACGTCGGCCAGGTTCGTGAACGTCCGCGCACCGGTCACCGTGACATCGGCGCTCAAGACATAGTGCAGCACGATCTGCCATCGTTCATCCGCGCCGGGCTGAAGCACGACATCGCGTCGTGCCGTCGCGAAGTTGGGCAGCGAAAACGTGACGGCCGCGGCTCCGGCTGGGATCCCGGACACCGAGAACGCTCCCGCATCGTCGGTGGTCACCGACACGAGGGCGCCGCTCCGCGCGGCGCCGCCTGAACCTTGCACGCGTACCTCGACTCCGGGCAGCGCTCCGCCGGTTTCGTCGACGACGCGACCGGTCAGCGTGGCGGTCTGGGCGAACAGGGCATCGGCGAACAGGGCGCACAGGCACAGGACGAGCACGATCTGCAGGAGAGGACGCCGCGAGCACATGGAGACGGAGTCTAGCGGCGCACCGCGCACTCATGCGTGTGGCAATTTGTCGCACGAGCTGATCGCACGAGCTGATCGCGCGCCGGGGCCGCGCGTCGTACACTGACGGCCGACATGGAGCGATCGAGCGTCCCTTGGTATCTGACAGCCACCACGCTCGCAGCCGTGCCGTGGCTGGTGCGTCTGCGGTGGATGCGCGCCGTCGTCGATCTCGCGGTCGTGGCCGCGGCGCTCGCGTTCCCGCAGCTCGACTTCCCGCTTCGCCGGCTCGTGCCGCTGCTGCTGACGTCGGCGATCCTGCACACCGTCACGGCCGTTCGCCTCGGGCGAGGGGTCAGCATCCCGCGGCCGGTCGCGACGCTCGACCTCCTCTTGCAGCCGGCGATCCTCACCGTGCTGCTCGAGCTCACCGGCGGACCGTTCAATCCATTCGCCGTGGCGTATGCCATACCCATCGCGCAAGCTGCGTTCACGCTCGGTCGCGCGCACGCCCTCGGCGTGTCGGCGGTGAGCATGGGCGGCTACGGACTGCTCGCGCTCTGGCATCTCAACGAGCTCGCCGAGGTGCATCACCGGCTCAACGACTTTCCGACGCATCTGTTCACGGTCTGGTGGTCGATCACCTTGATGGCCGACCTCGCCGCCTACTTCCTGGTGCAGGCGTCGAATGCGCTCGCGCGGCGTGAAGAACAGCTCGAGGACATGCGCCGGCAGACGGCACGCAACGAACGTCTCGTGTCGATGACCACGCTCGCCGCCGGCGCGGCCCACGAGCTCTCGACCCCGCTCGGCACGATCGCGGTCGCTGCACGGGAGTTGGAGCGAACGGCACTGGGCAAGGGGACGGTGCCGGACCTGGCCGAGGATGCCCGCCTGATCCGCGCCGAGGTGGACCGGTGCCGGGCGATCCTCGATCAGATGAGCGGCCGGGCCGGAGGCAGCGCCGTCGACGAGCCCGAGGAGCTGTCGATGGTTGCGGTGCTCGACGAGGTACGCGGCCGCGTACCACGCGAAGCAATCGGCCGGCTCCGGCTCGCCGTTGAGCCAGAGCGCCTCGTCGCATTCCTGCCTCGAAGCGGCGTGGTCCAGGCCGTGCTGTCGCTGGTGATGAACGGGCTCGATGCCAACGAAGGGACCAGCGCCGTGGTGGACGTACGTGTCCGCGCGGACGCTGAGACGCTGACGATCACGGTCGAAGATCCCGGACCAGGCCTGTCGGCCGACGTGTTGAAGCGCGCGGGCGAGCCGTTCTTCACGACGAAGGATCCTGGTCGAGGTCTGGGGTTGGGTCTGTTCCTGGCGCGGGCGTTCGCGGAGCGCGTCGGAGGTTCGCTCGTGATTCGAACCGGGGAGCGCACATCGGTGACGCTGAGCCTTCCGGTTCGGATGGATGCGGGTTCGGAGATGAGGATGTGACCGCCTCCGCACCCGAGTCCTCCGCGGATCCCCGCACGCTGCTCGTCGTGGACGACGACGAGGCGTTTCGCGTGCGGGTCGTGCGCGCGCTGAACGCACGCGGTCTGGCCGCGACAGGCGCCTGCGACTACGAGGCGGCGCTGGCGCTGGCGCGAGTCGAAACCCCCGAGTGGGCCCTGATCGACCTGAAGCTGCCGGGCCGGTCAGGCCTCGAGGTCGTCCGCGACCTGAAGGCGCTCGACCAGTCGACGCTGCTCGTCGTGCTCACCGGCTACGGGAGCATCGCCACAGCCGTGCAGAGCGTGAAGCTCGGGGCGCAGGACTATCTCACGAAGCCGGTGGACGCGGATCAGATCCTGGCGGCGTTCCGCGCACTCGCGGGCGTCGACGAGCCGCCGTCGCCGGCCGCGCAGCCGTTGGCACGCGTCGAGTGGGAACACATCCAACGCGTCCTCGTCGACTGCGACGGCAACGTTTCCCAGGCGGCGCGGCTGCTCGGCATCCACCGCCGCTCGCTGCAGCGAAAACTCTCGAAGTATCCGGTACCGGAGAACCGCTGACCGCCGCGCGCCGTGGCGAAGACCGCCGGTCGCGCGACGGCGACGACTGCAGCCGGCGGCTGAATTCGCGCGTCTAGACGCCGACGGCGTCACGCCGCGCGCGCGCGAGGCCGAGCATGCGCAGGAAGCTGAAGTACCAGTAGCCCGGATCGATTTCGCCGGGCCGCATGGCGAAGTGGACCGAATTCTGGATGTTGTGGTGATTGTTGTGCAGCGCCTCACCACAGGTGAGAATCGACCAGTAGTGCCCGCGGAGATTGGTCGACGCGTCTGGGGTGTCGAAGTTGCGGTAGCCCCAATAGTGGCCGAGGCCGTTGATGACGCCGGCCGCGAAAAACGGAATCCAGGCCATCTCCAGCAGCCACATCCCCAGCCCCCACATGCCGAAGAGCCACAGGTTGGTGATGAGCGTCAGGATCGGGCCGAAGATGCTGAGCGGGTCGTAGACCCGGCGCTCGAGCCAGTCGTCGGGCGTGCCCTTCCCGAACTTCTCGATGATCGCCTCGTTGTGCGCGGCGCGGTGGTACAACGCGGTGCCGAGGAACAGGACGCGCCAGATGCCGTAGAAGATCGGGCTGTGCGGATCGCGGTCGGTGTCCACGTAGGCGTGGTGGCAGCGGTGGACCGCCACCCACTCGCGCGTCGGCATCGCCGTCCGTACCCACAGCCAGAATCGCATGAAGTGCGCGACGGCGGGGCTGAAGGTCACCGCCCCGTGCGTCTGGGATCGGTGCAAGTACAGCGTCACACACGTGGTGGTGATGTGCGTGTCGAAGAAGGTGATCACGATGTAGGCCCAGATGGGCAGATTGGGCCATACCGCGTGCGAGTTGATCCAGGTCGTGAGCCCGCCGAGCGCGTCGAAGAGTGTCATGAAATCCGTCTCAAGCCAGGGTATTCCAGCCGCCCGGTAGTCGTGCGGCACCTACACAGCACGCACGTGGGCTCAGGATCGCCAACCGGCGGCCTGTGAATCCTCCGAGCTCGCTTGTGTCTGCAAACCAACCCATTTACACCAGCGCCGTACGCGGACGCCGCGTGTCACCGCCCGGTCGCCTCACCGCTGCTGATTCGGTGGTGAGCCGCGCGGGCGAATGGGTGAAAAAAGAGTCGCGCCGGTAATGGTAAATCGACTGCGGCCAGCCATCAACGATCAGCAGGACGCGCGTGGCCGGCGCGGGTTGTCGTGCGCGACGGCACGACTCCGAGAACGGCGCACGATGCGCGAGGCGACGAACGGAGCTAGTCGAGATATTGAGACTCAATATCGTTGAAATTGAAGATACGGGTGAATGACCGACGTGTCAAGCCGCCTCTGAAACCGAACCGCGCTCGCCACCTCCCCACCTGGCACTGGAGCCTGCGCGGGGTCACTGGGTCAATCTCACCGGCGCGACCCGAACGACCGAATGGCCGGGATCACCAGCCGTCCACGCACGCAGCCACCGCCCCTCGCTCCAGACGACCGTCGGATACATCCCGACGTCACCAGCGCGAACCGGCTCGCCGAAATGGACGACGCCGTCCGCCGCCCGGCGCGCACCGATGGCCGCCAACTGCCGAGTTCCCTCGCCCGATTCGTCCCAGACCACGGCGACCGCCCCGTCACGAGCGACCGAGATCTGCGGGTGATGCGCCTGTCCCACGGTCGGCAACTGCTGGCGCGGAGCGAAGTGCTGCCCATCGGTCGACGTCGTCAGAAACAACGACTTCACAGGGCCTGCGGCCTCGTCGATCACGCTGGGCCAGACGATATAGATGGTGCCCTCCGCGTCCACACCCATCGCAGGGCCATCGTCGGGGCAGCCCTCCAGGTGCCAGTTGTCTTCGCTGATGCGTACGGGAGGCGCAAACGTGCGGCCGCCATCGTTGGAGCGGGTGAACGCGATGTCGCGCATGTTGCCTGCGTAGACGTGCCGCCACGCGAGAAGCACCGTATCGGACACCGCGGCTATTGCCGTCTTGCAGCAATAGCAGACGCCCGCGGCGACCGGATGCGCGTCGGCGCCGCTTTCAACTGGCGCAACGTAGATTTGGGAAAGCTGTGCCGTGGCGACGCCGTCGCGCTCGCTCATGCTGCTCGCCGCGTGCGACCCCTCGTGCATGTGCGCATGTTCGCCATCGCTGGACGACTGCGGCGCAGCGAGCAGACGGTGGTCGAGCCACGCAGCCATGAAGCCGCCGCCAGGCATCGACGCGATCGACTCCCAACCTCTATTGCCCACCGCATCCGACCCTGGCACGATCCGCGAGGCGCCGAACGCACGGCCCCCGTCGACTGACGTCGACGTGAGGAGGCTCGTACCGGTCTCGCCCTTCGTGGTCCAGACCACGGCGATCTCGGGAGCAGCGCCCTGACGCGGTTTCAGCGCGAGCCTCGGCGGCTGCTCGGCGTTGACCTTCGCATCGCCAGGCGCCGAGTTGACGCGGACTGGCGAGGCAAACGAACGGCCGGCATCGGTGCTGACGGCGGAGAAGACGTCGGTCGCACCGCTCTCGTCCGCGGCCGACCAGACGGCCGCGACGAACGGCCCGTCCGCAGCCATCGAGACGTTCGCGTTGACCCGTCCGTCGACGGCCAGCGTCACCGGCGCCTCCTCGCGTCCACAGCCGGAAGCGAGCAGCAGCACAGGCGGCACGGCAAGAACGGCAAGAACGGCAGCACGCCTCACGATCACCGGTTCCTCCTTTCGAACAATGACACCTCTGGCGTCTAGCGCCCCGTCGCGCCGGGCTCGAGATCGACGACCTCGATTCCTCTGGGAGCAACGAGCTCGCGCAGTCGCGCCGGCGTGCCGGTCAGGGCCGGGAACGTCCCGAAGTGCATCGGAACGATTCGTCGGATGCCCAGCAGGTCTGCCGCCATCGCCGCCTGTTCAGGTCCCATGGTGAACAGGTCCCCGATCGGCAGAAACCCCAGGGTTGGGCGATACATCTCGCCGATCAGACGCATGTCGCCGAAGATCGAGGTGTCGCCCGCGACGTACGCCGTCAGGCCGTCCTCGAACCGCAGCACATACCCCGTGGCGAGGCCCATGTAGAGGAGCTGCCCGTCCTCCTCGATCGAGCTGCTGTGCATCGCCGGCACCATCGTGACCGACAACCCCGACACGTGTAGAGTCCCGCCTGGGTTCATGCCGGTCACGTTCTTCACGCCCTTGCGCTGTATCCAGGCCGACAGCTCGAAGGGGGCCACGACCTGGGCGCCCGTCGCCTGGGCGATCGACACGGCGTCCGCCGTGTGATCGAAGTGCCCGTGCGTCAACAGCATCACATCCACCGCGCCGACGTCCTTCGCCGAGTCGGGGCACGACGGGTTCGAGCTCACCCACGGATCGATGAGCACGCGCAGGCCCCCCGGCGTCTGGAGAAGAAAAGTCGCGTGGCCGAGCCAGGTGAACGAGAGCGACTGGGACATGATGGTCAGTGTAGCCCGGCGGACCGATATAATTGAGCGATATGCCGCGAGTCATCCCGCTCACTCCTGCGCAGCCCCGCGTGCCGAAGCCGGAGTGGCTCAAGGTCAGAGCTCCAGGCTCTCCTGGCTATCTCAGACTCAAAGGGCTCATGCGAGAGCTGAACCTGAACACCGTCTGCGAGGAAGCACGCTGTCCGAACATCGGCGAGTGCTGGGGGCACGGCACGGCGACGTTCATGATCCTCGGCGACGTGTGCACGCGCGCCTGCTCCTATTGCGCCGTCGCGCACGGACGTCCGGCCACGCTCGACCTCGGCGAGCCGGTCCGGGTGGCAGCCGCGATCGAGCAGCTCGGCTTGAACTACGTGGTCATCACGTCGGTGGATCGCGACGATGTCAAGGACGGTGGCGCCAGCATCTTCGCCGAGACCATCCGGGAGACCCGTGCGCGTATTCCGGAATGCCGGATCGAGGTCCTGATTCCGGACTTCCAGGGCAAGGAGGAGCCGCTTCGGGCCGTGCTCGAAGCCGGCCCGGACGTCCTGAACCACAACACCGAAACGGTTCCGCGGCTCTATCGAATGGCGCGGTCGGGCGGCAGATATGCCAGGACGTTGGAGCTGCTCGATCGTTCCAGGCACATCCGGCCGGACATCCCCACCAAGACCGGGCTGATGGTGGGCCTCGGCGAGGAGTGGGATGAGCTGGTGGCCACCTTCAAGGATCTGCGGGACGTTGGCTGCCAGATCCTGACCGTCGGCCAGTACCTCCGTCCGACCGAGGCGCACGCGCCGATGGTCCGCTACTACACCCCTCAGGAGTTCGCGGACTTGAAACGGATGGCGTATGAGCTTGGGTTCGTGCACGTCGAATCCGGGCCCCTCGTGCGCAGCTCCTATCACGCACACGAAACGGCCGACGCATACGCGTTGGCCGCGCAAGGTTGACGTAGGGAGACGGCCCTCAGCCTGCGGACGCGGCTGGTCGATCCTCCGCAACCGCTCACCACGACAAAATTGAAGCGCGATCCCCTCGCCTGAACGGAACTGTCCTATCGAACGCGCGGTGCCGGCGGCGGGCATCTGGCCGGTTGCACCGGAAATCGGCCGTTCCGCCCGGTCTGGAGCCGACACGAACGTGGCGACGCTCTTGCTGAATGGTCCTCCGTTGGAGGGTCCCTCTCAGATGAACGTGCAAGGGCTTGTGAATCGTGTGCGTGCGGAGTTCGACGAGATGCCAGGCCTCGCGCTGACGCTGGGTGATGCGGCGCGATTCTTCGGACTGGAGTCGGATGTCGCCAGGTCGGTGTTCGACCAGTTGATCGCGACGTCGTACCTGCGGTGGACGATCCGCGGGGAGTTGACGCGCACCGCCAGGTGAGATCACCTTCCCCGGCGGTGCGGCAGGTCGAACGCGGTTAGCGATTCAGCGGTTCAGCGCTTCGGCCGGTAGACGTGCGTCGCCTGGCCGAAGAAGACCTCGGCCGACTCCATCATCGTCTCGGTCAAGGTGGGGTGCGGGTGGATGGACAGCTTGAGATCGGTGGCGTTCGCCCCCATCTCAATGGCCAACACCCCCTCGGCAATCAGCTCGCCTGCGCCGGGACCGACCAGGCCCACGCCGAGAATGCGTTCGGTGTCCGGGTCGAGAATCAGCTTGGTGAGACCGTCGGTGCGATCCAGGGTGACGGCGCGGCCGGATGCTCCCCAGGGGAACTTCGCGACCATGACCTTGATGCCTTCCTTCTCTGCCTGCGCCTCGGTCAGGCCGGCCCAGGCGAGCTCCGGATCCGTGAACACGACAGCGGGAATGGCCTTCGGCTGAAACGCCACGTTCTCCCCGGCGATCACTTCCACGGCGACGCGCCCTTCGTGGGACGCCTTGTGTGCGAGCATGGGCTCCCCGACGACGTCTCCGATCGCGAAGATCGACGGCTCGGCGGTCCTCAGCTGCTCGTCCACCTCGATGAACCCGCGTTGGTTGACCTTCACACGCGTCTTGTCGAGTCCGGGGATGGTGGCGTTCGGCCGGCGCCCGACCGAGACGAGCACGCGATCGAAGAGCTGCTCCGCCTTCCCGCCGGGAACGCCGTCCCCCTCGAAGTTGACGCGAATGCCGCCGGCCTCGGGCGTCATCTTCACGACGCGCGTGTTCAGCAGGACCGCCTTCATCAGCTTGTCGATTCGCCGGGCCAGGATGTCGACGAGATCCCGGTCGGCGCCCGGCAGCAGTCCAGGCGTCATCTCGACCACCGACACCTCGCTGCCGAGCGTGGCGTATACGGAGCCGAGCTCGAGGCCGATGTAGCCGCCGCCGACGACGAGAAGTGACTTCGGGATGTCCGGCAGATCGAGGCCGCCGGTCGAGTCCATCACGCGCGGATCGTCGATCTTCAGCATCGGCGGCATGGCCGGCGTCGAACCGGTCGCCAGGATGGCATGTTCGAACGACAGCGTGTCCTCGCCACCGTCGACGCGCTTGATCTTCAGGGTGTGGGGATCGACGATCTCGGCGAAACCCTGGATGTAGTTCACCTTTCGAGCCCGGCCGAGCTGGCCGGTCCCGGACGTCAGCCGCTTGACGACGTTGTTCTTGAAGTCTCGCAGCTTGTCGAGGTCGATCTTCGGCTCGGCGAACTCGATTCCCCACGCAGCCGCGTGACGAGACTCGTCGATCAGCTTCGCCACGTGCAGGAGCGCCTTCGACGGGATGCATCCGCGATAGACGCAGACGCCGCCGGGATTCGGCTCCATATCCACCAGGGTGACACTCAGGCCGAGATCGGCCGCGAGGAACGCGGCCGCATACCCGCCTGGGCCGGCACCCACCACCACGAGTTGAGTTGAAGACATAGCTATCCGTGAAGCGCCATGATGAACGGCTGCTCGAATGCCTCGGCCACCCAGCGCAGGAACCGGATGCCGTCGGCGCCGTCGATCACGCGATGGTCGTAGGAGAGCGAGAGCGGCAGCAGCTGACGCGCCGTGAACTCCCGCGTCTCTTCGTTATAGACGGGCGTGAACCGCCCGCGAGAGATCCCGAGAATCGCGACCTCGGGAGCATTGACGATCGGCGTGAAGAAGTTGCCGCCGATGCCGCCGAGGTTCGAGATGCTGAAGCAGCCGCCCTGCATCTCTTCCGCGGTGATCTTGCGCGTGCGCGCCTTCTCGGAGAGCTGGGCCAGGTCCACGGCGATCTGGATCAGGCTCTTCTGATCCGCGTTGCGGATGACCGGCACGAGCAGACCGCGATCGGTGTCGACCGCGATGCCGATGTGCACGTACTTCTTCTGGATGATCTCGCCCGACGCCATGTCGATCGACGTATTGAACTGCGGGAAGTGCTTGAGCGCGGCCGCCACGATCTTCACGGCCACCGCCGTGACGGTCAGGTTGCCGCCGGCCGCCTCAACCGTCTTCCGGTAGCGGCGGCGCAGGTCCTCCAGGCCGGTGATGTCGGCGTACTCCTGCTGGGTGACATGCGGGATGTTGAGCCAGGCGGCCGTGAGGTGTTCGGCCGTCTTGCGGCGCACGGCGCGCATCGGAACGCGCTCGATCTCCCCCCACTTGGTGAAGTCGGGCAGCGGCTCGGTCGGAATGCCACTGCCGGTCGTCATCCCGCCCGCGGTCGCCGCCGTGATGATGCGCTTCGCGTGCTCCTTCACATCGTCCTGCGAGATGCGGCCGTTCGGTCCGCTCCCGGTCACCTGGTTGACGTCGACGCCGAGCTCACGAGCGAGCCGTCGCACCGACGGCGAAGCCGGGGCCGCGGGCTGGTCGGCCGGCCTGGGCTCAGGGGTTGCGGCGCGAGCCGCGCGGTTGATGTCGACCACCTGCGCTGCCGCGCGGGGCGCAGGCGCCGGCTGCTCGGCGACGCCAGCCTTGTCGGCGTGCGCACGCTGGACACCTTCGACGTGCTGCTCGTGCCCAGCATCTTCGTCGGGCACGGCCTGCGGCGTGTTCGCCCCCACCGCCTGTTGGGCGGCAGCGGGAGCGGGGGCCGGGGTCGCGGCGGCAGCTTGCTGGGGCGCAGCGGCGCCCGACGCGCTGTCGTCGACCGTCAGGATCGACTGGCCCACCTTGACCTTGTCGCCGACCTTGACCTTGACGTCGGTGACGACGCCCGCCACGCTCGACGGGACCTCGATGGTCGCCTTGTCGGTTTCGAGCTCAAGGACCGGCTGTTCCTTCGCGAGGGTGTCGCCGGGCTTCACCAGGATGCGGAGTACGTCGCCCGCGGCAACGTTCTCACCGAGTTCCGGGAGTTTCAAGTCTGTCGCCAAGTTGAAGAGTCTCCACCGCGGACTCTCCGTTCCTCCGCGGCCGATGGTGGTGTGCGCTACGAGATAGCCGGATTCACCTTTTCCGGATTGATGCCGTGATCCTTCAGCGCCTGCTGCGCGACGGCCGAGTCGATCTTCTTCTCGCGAGCCAGCGCCGTGAGCGTGGCGAGGATCACGTAGCGATAGTCGACCTCGAAGAACTCGCGCAGGCTTGCCCGGCCTTCGCTGCGGCCGAAACCGTCGGTACCCAGCGCGACGAGCGGGCGCGGCAGCCAGCGATCGATCGAGTCGGGCAGCGCCTTCACGTAGTCGGAAGCCGCCACGAACACACCGGGCGCGTCCTTGAGGCACTGCGTGACGTAGGGCACGCGCGGCGTCTCGCCCGGATGCAGCATGTTCCAACGCTCGCAGGCGTGGCCTTCGCGATAGAGCTCGCCGTAGCTGGTCACGCTCCACACGTCGGCCCCGATGCCGTACTTCGACTCGAGAAGCTCCTGCGCCTTGATGACTTCCGGCAGGATCGCGCCGCTGCCGAACAGCTGCGCGCGCGCCTTGGCCTTCGGCAGCGAGGTCGCCTTGAACTTGTAGAGCCCCTTGAGGATGCCCTCGGCCGCGCCGTCCGGCATCTTCGGCATGGGGTACTGCTCGTTCATGAGCGTCAGGTAGTAGTAGATGCTCTCGCCTTCCACATACATCCGGCGGATGCCGTCCTTGATGATCACGGCGATCTCGCAGGCGAACGCCGGGTCGTACGACACGACGTTCGGCACGGGGTACGCAAGCAGGTGGCTGTTGCCGTCCTGGTGCTGGAGCCCTTCTCCGGAAAGGGTGGTGCGGCCGGCGGTGCCTCCGAGGAGGAACCCGCGCGTCCGGGAATCCGCCGCGGCCCAGATGAGATCGCCGACGCGCTGGAACCCGAACATCGAATAGAAGATGAAGAAGGGGATCGTGTTCACACCGTGCGTGGCGTAGGCGGTGCCGGCGGCGATGAACGACGAGAGCGAGCCGGCCTCGTTGATACCTTCCTCGAGAATCTGCCCGTCCGACGCCTCCTTGTAGTACAGGAGCGTGTCCATGTCGACCGGCTCGTAGACCTGTCCGGAATGGGCATAGATGCCGACCTGCCTGAACAGGGCCTCCATGCCGAAGGTCCGCGCCTCGTCGGGCACGATCGGCACGACCAGATTGCCGATCTCCTTGTCGCGCAGCAGCTTCGAGAGCAGCCGCACGAACACCATCGTGGTGGACGCCTTGCGGCCGTCCGTCCCACCGTAGAACTCCTCGAACAGGTCGTCGGCGACCGGCTTGATCGCGGGGGCCTGCACGCGGCGGCTCGGCACGTAGCCGCCGAGGGCGGCGCGCCGTTCCTGCATGTATTTGATTTCGATGGAGTCGTCTGCGGGGCGATAGAAGGGGGTCTTGGCGATCTCGGTGTCGGAGACCGGAATCCCGAAGCGGGTGCGGAAGGCCCGCAGCTCGTCTTCGTTCATCTTCTTCTGCTGGTGGGTGATGTTCTTGCCCTCACCAGCTTCGCCGAGCCCGTATCCCTTGATGGTGCGCGCCAGGATGACCGTCGGCGCGCCCTTGTGCTCGACGGCCGCCTTGTAGGCGTTGTAGACCTTGGCCGGATCGTGCCCGCCCAGCGTCAACTGCTTGAGCTGATCGTCCGACAGGTGCTTCACCATGTCGAGCAGCCGGGGATCGACGCCCCAGAAGTGCTGCCGGATGTACGCGCCCGATTCGACGGCGTACTTCTGATACTGCCCGTCGACGATCTCGCCCATGCGCTTCACGAGCAGGCCGTCGCGATCCTTGGCGAGGAGCGGATCCCAATCCTGTCCCCAGATCACCTTGATGACGTTCCAGCCGGCGCCGCGGAACGCCGCCTCCAGTTCCTGGATGATCTGGCCATTGCCGCGCACCGGACCGTCGAGCCGCTGCAGGTTGCAGTTGATCACGAAGATCAGGTTGTCCAGCTTCTCCCGGGACGCGAGCGTGATCGCGCCGAGCGACTCGGGCTCGTCGGTCTCGCCGTCACCCAGGAACGCCCAGACCTTCGAGCTCGACTTCGGCTTCAGACCGCGGTCTTCCAGATAACGCGTGAACCGCGCCTGGTAGATCGCCATGATCGGCCCGAGCCCCATCGACACGGTCGGGTATTCCCAGAAGTCGGGCATGAGCCACGGGTGGGGGTACGACGACAACCCGCCGCCTTCCTTCATCTCACGGCGGAAGTTCTCGAGCTTCCCCTCCGTGAACCGGCCTTCCAGGAACGCGCGCGAGTAGATGCCGGGAGCAGCGTGGCCCTGGAAGAAGATCGTGTCGGCGTCGGCGCTGTCGTGTCCGCGGAAGAAATGGTTGAAGCCCACCTCGTACAGCGTCGCGGCCGACGCGTAGGTCGAGATGTGGCCGCCGATCCCGTCCTCGGCCTTGTTCGCCCGCACGACCATCGCGGCGGCGTTCCAGCGGACCAGGCTCTTGATGCGGCGCTCGATCTCGCGGCTGCCTGGCATCAGGACCTCGGCGTCCGAGGAGATCGTGTTCACGTACGGCGTGTTGGCCGTGAAGGGGATCTTGACGCCGCTCGCCGAGGCGTGCAGCGTCAACTCGCGCAGGAGACGCTGGACCTTGACCGGTCCGCCACTCTGGAGCACATAGTCGAGAGACTCGAGCCACTCGCGACGTTCGACGGCGTCGAGCTCAGCTGCATCCTTGGGGGCAATGTTTCTCACGGGTACTCCACGCTCCTCGGACTTCATCGGTCCGCCAACTCACAACCTGTAGGCCAATCCCTTATTCTAACCACGACACAGACGCACGGGAACATGTGGTCTCTCGGCGGGCGGTTCGACGGATTTTCGATCCTACCCCCATTCCTCGCGTCGTCTCGTGCTTGCGTGCGGTCGTGTGCAACCTCCGACGCCCGGACGCCTGGAACGTATGTCGCCGCTGCATGTCATCCATGAGCAGATCGTGGCGTGCCACCGCTGTCCGCGGCTGCGCGACCACTGCCTGCGCGTCGCGCGCGAGAAGCGCCGGGCCTACGCGAACGATCACTATTGGGCGCGGCCGGTCCCCGGCTTCGGCGATCCTCACGCACGGCTGCTGATCGTGGGCCTCGCGCCCGCGGCGCACGGCGCGAACCGCACGGGGCGCATGTTCACCGGCGACGGAGTCGGCGGCTCCGGCGACTTCCTCATGCGCGCGCTGTACGACACGGGATTCGCGAACCAGCCCATCTCACGTGATCGGCAAGACGGCCTCGTGCTGCGGGACGCCTTCCTCACCGCCGCGGTGCGGTGCGCGCCGCCCGACAACACGCCGACGGCCGAAGAAGCGGCACGCTGCCTGCCGCATCTGGCCGCCGAAATCGACGCGCTGCCGCGCATTCGCATCGTCGTGGCGCTCGGCCGCATCGGCTTCGATGCGTACCTGGCGCTGCTGCGAAGCCGCGGCGCCGCAGTCCGCCCGCGTCCGCTCTTCGCGCACGGCCGTTCGACGGCGCTCCCGAACGGGCACCAGCTGATCGGCTGCTATCATCCGAGCCGGCAGAACACGAACACCGGGCGCCTCACACCCGAGATGATCGCCGCCGTCTTTCGGCAGGCGCGCCGGCTGATTCAGCGCGATCCGGGGCCGTAAGCGGCCACGAGCGGCGTCATGACATCCGGGCGGTCGGTGATGATCGCGTCCACGCCCCAGTCCAACAGCCGCCGGGCGTCGTCGTCGCGGTCGACCGTCCACACCTGGACGGCGAGCCCCGCGCCGTGCGCATGGCGGATGAAGCGCGGCGACACCACGCGGGTCATCCCAGAGCGCTCCGGCACCTGGAATCCGTCATAGGCCGGACGCCTCGTCGGCCATCCGGCCCAGGATCGGTACAGCGCCCACCGAACCTCCTCGCGCGAAGCGCTCGTCGCGAGAGCGGGCAGCTCCGCTCGGATCGCGCGGAGCGCGCGGCGGCCGAAGCCGCCGACACACACGCGTTCGACCGCGGATGACGCACGGATCCGGCCGGCCACCAGCCGCCCGAACTCCTCGTCGTCGACCTTCAGTTCGACGATCAGACGGACATCACGGAACAGGCGGAGGACCGCGTCGAGCCGCGGCACGCCGGCCGCGTCCAACTCGGCTGCGGGGTACTGGTCGACCCGCCCGCGCAACCTCGTCGTCCGATCGAGCGTCGCATCGTGGTGGACCATCACG
The DNA here is from genome assembly GCA_050183995.1 of Vicinamibacterales bacterium. Lineage (GTDB taxonomy): Bacteria > Acidobacteriota > Vicinamibacteria > Vicinamibacterales > CAVVIG01 > CAVVIG01. Next base: position 145,864 of record JBFXAT010000001.1, on the reverse strand, counting down.
CATCCATCGCGCGACACGCGCACGTCGAGCTCGAGTCCGTCGGCTCCCGAGGCGAGCCCCGTGTCGAAAGCCGCCATCGTGTTCTCCGGCGCGAGCGCGGCGCCACCCCGATGAGCGAATACGAGTGGTCGCGGGGCTCGGAAGAAGGCGTGGCGCACGGGAGGCCCAGTCTAGTTCGGATATGATCGATGACATGTCAGCCACCAGTCGTACGCTCGGCGAGCTTCGCGAGCAGCGCGGGTCCGGCCGGCGGACGGTCAAAGACGAGATTCGCAGCAACCTCGTGCGGAAGCTGAGCGCCGGCGAGACGCTGTTTCCTGGCGTCATCGGCTACGACGACACGGTCATCCCGCAGCTGGTCAACGCGATTCTCGCGCGCCACAATTTCATTCTGCTGGGCCTGCGCGGTCAGGCGAAGAGCCGGATTCTGCGCAGCCTCGTCGATCTGCTCGACGAGGAGATCGCCGTCGTGCCTGGCTGCGAGATCCACGACGATCCGCTGAGTCCCATCTGCGGCGCGTGCCGGGCCAGAGTGGCGGCCGAGGGAGACTCGCTGCCGATCGCATGGCTCCCCCGCGCCGCGCGCTTCGTCGAGAAGCTCGCCACGCCGGACGTGACGATCGCGGACATGGTCGGGGACATCGATCCGATCAAGGCGGCGCAGGCAGGGCTGAATCTCGCCGACGAGTTGACCATGCACTACGGCCTGCTGCCGCGGGCCAACCGCGGCATCTTCGCGGTCAACGAGCTGCCGGATCTGGCGGGCAAGATCCAGGTCGGGTTGTTCAACATCCTCCAGGAAGGGGACGTCCAGATAAAGGGCTATCCGATCCGGCTGCAGCTCGACGTCATGCTCGTCTTCACCGCAAATCCCGAGGACTACACGGCGCGCGGCAAGATCATCACGCCGCTGAAGGATCGCATCGGCTCGGAAATCCGCACGCACTACCCGGCTTCGCGCCAGAACGCCGTCGCCATCACCCGGCAGGAGGCCTGGACCAACCGCCAGAACGGCGTCCGCGTGCACATTCCCGAGTTCGTCAGGGACGTCGCCGAGGAGCTCGCCTTCCAGGCGCGCGCGGATCGCAAGATCGACAAGCGGTCTGGCGTCAGTCAACGGCTGCCGATCACCACGCTCGAGCTCGTGGTTTCCAACGCGGAGCGCCGAGCGCTCGTGTGCGGAGAGACGCTGGCGGTGCCACGCGTGTCGGATCTCTTCGCGGCGCTGCCCTCGATCACCGGCAAGTTCGAGCTCGAGTACGAAGGCGAGCTGCGCGGCGCCGAGCAGGTCGCGCGGGACCTGATTCGTTCTGCGGTCGGCGCAGTCTTCACCGAGATGTTCGAGGGCGTGGAGACCAGGACGATCGTCGAGTGGTTCGACCTCGGCGGATCGCTGCCGCTCGGCGACGATACGGCGTCGGACGACGTGGTCCGGCAGGCAGGCAACGTCCAGGGACTGCGAGAGCTGGCCGAACACACCGGCGTCGCGCCCGGGGCCGCGGCCCCCGAAGTCGCCGCCGCCATCGACTTCGTGTTGGAAGGGCTCACCGCCCAGCGCAAGATCAGCCGCACGGACGACCGCGGCTACACCGCCGGGCAAGAAGGAGCGGCCCGACGCCAGACTCGCCGGGAAGAGCCGACGCTCGACCCGGACCTGCAGATGCCCGGCGGCAAGAAGAAGAAGTACTACAACTGATCCACTGATCCACTGATCCACGCCAAGTAGACGGGATCCGCCTCCCGGATGGCCCTGTGAAATACCGATACACCCGCTTCACCGGCGACCTACTCGACGAGCTCGATCTCGAGGACCTCGTCTCGAAGCTGTCCGACCTGCTCCTCGCGAGCGGGTTCGGCAATCCGTACGGGACCGACGAGGAGGAGCGGACGATGCAGGCGCTGCACGACGCGATTCTCGACGCGCTCTTCAACGGCGGCGTGCTCCCGGACGACACGCTCGAGCGGCTCCTGGGCGATCCGGCGGACGGGGATCAGGAGGAAGCGCGCTCGAAGCTCGAGGAGCTCATCCAGCAGATCATCGATCGCATGGGGGAGGAGGGTTACATCAGTCTTCCCCCCGACCTCGAAGCGGAGCGCCAGCGCCGCGCCGGACGCAGCGGCGACGGCGAAGGTCCGGACGCTCCGCCAATGACCTTCAACGTCACCGACAAGGCGCTCGATTTCCTCGGCTACCGCGCGCTCCGCGATCTCCTGGGCTCCCTCGGAAAGAGCAGCTACGGCCGTCACGACACGCGGGAACAGGCGACTGGCATCGAGACGACCGGCGCACCCAAGCCGTACGAGTTCGGCGACACGCTGAACCTGGATCCCGCGAGCACGCTGCTCAACGCGGTCAAGCGAGACGGGCGGGGGGCTCGCGCGGCCGGCTCGGCCCGCCGCATCGACGTCCAGCACGAGGATCTGATGGTCGTGCAGGGTGAATATCAGAGCTCTTGCGCGACGGTGCTCATGCTCGACTGCAGCCACAGCATGATCCTGTACGGAGAGGATCGCTTCACCCCGGCGAAGCGGGTTGCACTCGCGCTCGCGCAGATGATCAAGCTCCAGTACCCGGGCGACGCGTTGAAGGTGGTGCTCTTCCACGATTCCGCCGAAGAGATTCCGCTCGCGGAGCTTGGGCGCGTTCGCGTCGGTCCCTACTACACCAACACACGGGAAGGGCTGCGCCTGTCTCGCCGGATCCTCGACCGCCAGGGTAAGGACATGCGCCAGATCATCATGATCACGGACGGCAAGCCGTCCGCGCTCACGCAGCCCGACGGCCGGATCTATCGCAACGCATTCGGTCTCGACCCGTTCATCGTCGCGGAGACCTGCGCCGAGGTCGCCGCCTGCCGGAAGAGCGGCATCATGATCAACACGTTCATGCTGGCGCGCGACTACGACCTGGTCAGCTTCGTCCGGCGTGTCACCGACATCTGCAAGGGCAAGGCGTACTTCACGACGCCTCGCACGCTCGGACAATACGTGCTGATGGACTACATGGACAAGAAGACGCGCACGGTGCACTGACGCGGACACCCGCCGAGGCACCGTCCCGTGCCAATCTGAAGACGTGAACCCTGGAATGCGTATTCCCTGATGTCGCCAGCTCTCCACCCCCCCACTCCGCTCCCCCACGTCGTCCTCTTTCCCGGCGTCTTCCTGCCGCTGCACGTCTTCGAGCCGAGATATCGGGAGATGGTCCGCGACGCGCTGGCCGACGATCGTCTCATCGGCATGACCCTGCTCCGTCCTGGCTGGGAGCCGGACTACGAAGGCCGCCCGGCCGTCTACCCCGTGGGCTGCAGCGGAGTCATCACGCACTGCGAGGAGCTCGACGACGGACGCTTCAACATCATCCTGCGCGGGCTCGAACGCTTTCGAATCGAGGCCGAAGATGACGAGCGCAGCTACCGGCGGGCGTTGGTGCACCGGCTGCAGGAGCTGACGCCGTCCTCCGACGAACGCCTGCTCCTCCGCGCGGATCGCGCACGGCTCGAGGCGCTCCTCTCGCCGTGTCAGCGCACCGGAGGGTTCGACCCGCGCGCCGCAGCCGCGATGAACGACGACGACTTCGTGAACGCGCTCGCGCAGTACCTCGATCTGGAGCCGATCGAGAAGCAGGCGCTTCTGGAGCTGCCCGGGCTCGCCGGCCGCGCGCACGCGCTCGCCGACCTCCTCGAGATGAAGACCATGACAACGTGGGCGGGGACGGCGAAGCGGGCGCACTGACGCCTGGGACGGCCGGCCCCCGACGACCGCACGCTGGACGCCACCTCGAGCGCCTCAGAGCGAGAGCGTCTGCCGGAGAGCCTTGACGATCTTCTCGCCGTGAAACCGGCCGTTTTCGATGAAGATCGCGCCAGTGTCCAGCCCACCCACCATGCCGCCGGCCACGAACAGCCCAGGCACGTTCGTCTCCATCGTCGCGGGATCGAAGGTCGGCTCTCGGCGGGGACCGAGCGAGACGCCGGCCTGCTCGAGCAGGTCGAAGTCCGGGTGATAGCCGGTCAAGAGCAGCACGGCGTCGGTCGGAATCTCCCGCGTCTCGCCCGATGCGAGGAGCACCACCGTCGACGTTGGACGGATCTCGACCAACTGCGCGCCGAAATGCGCGGGAATGGATCCCTCTGCGATGCGATTGTCGATGTCGGGGCGGATCCAGTACTTGATGCGGTCAGACAGCGCCTGGCCGCGGTGAACGAGCGTCACGTGCGCGCCCGCGCGAAACAGCTCCAGGGCGGCGATGGCCGCCGAGTTCTTGCCTCCGACGATCAGGACGCGCTGCCGATAGTGGCGGTGCGGATCCCCGTAGTAGTGCGCCACGTGCGGAAGGTCTTCCCCGGGGACGCCGACCAGGTTCGGCCGATCGTAGTAGCCGATCGCGAAGACGACCGCGCGGGCGTGCCGGCCGCGGCGGACGCCGCGATCGGAGCGGCTGTCGACGACGAAGAGCCGCTCGCCGTCGACCTCGTCGCGCTCGATCGCGAGCACGTCCTCGCCGAAGGCCACGCGCAAGCCGTAGGAATCGACCACGCGGCGGTAATACCTCAGCGCCTCGTGACGCGTCGGCTTCTCGTACGGCGTGACGAAAGGCAACCCGCCGATCTCGAGGAGGTCAGGCGTCGTGAAGAAGGTCATCTGCGGTGGAAAGTTGAACACCGAGTTGACGAGGACGCCCTTCTCCAGCACCTGGTAGTCGAGTTGCGCCTGGGAGGCGGCGATGGCCACGGCGAGGCCAGCCGGGCCCGCACCGATGATCAGGAGGTCACGAACAGACACACCGCCATTCTAGATTGCCGGTTCGGGAAAGTGCAGGCCAGTCATCCCTGCTGCCGCGCGGCAGCCAGATCCAGGCGGGCCGACGCCGGCCGTTCGTCCTGCCAATACGGATAGAACTGGTACCAAAGGTGCGGGTAGGCGCGAATCTGCTCTTCGAGCTGCGTCGCCACGGCCTGCGTGGCACGGCGCAGCGCGTCGTCGCCGCCGACCGCTGAATCGACGAAGACCGGTGTGCCGAACCATCCGACGAACCTGCCGTCCGGCTGGCGGATCATCGACGCGGGCAGCAGCGGGGCACCGGACATCCCGGCCATGAGCGCCGGCGATCGCAGGAACGGCGTCTGCCGGTCGAAGAACACGACGTCATGCCGATCGCGCCCGAAGTGCCGGTCGATGAGCATGGCGACCACCGTGTTCGCCGCCAGCGCGCGGCGCAGCTGCAGCGCGGTCTCGAACAGGTGGCCGATGTCGACCGACTCGATACCGAAGCGCTCGCGCATCCGGCGGCGCAGCCTGCCCACGGCAGGGCTCGGCTCCGGCCTCCCCACCACCGTCACCGCGCATCCCTTGAACGTCCGCAGCGCCAGGCCGCCGAGCTCCCAGTTGCCGAAATGCCCGCCGACCAAGATCACTCCCCTCCCCAGCGCGAGCACGGCGTCGAGCGCTCCGGCGTTGTCGGCGGCGACGAGTGTTTGGAACTGCGCGCGACTCATGTCCAGACTGCGCAGAAAGTCGATCGTATCGCGCGCGTAGGTGCGGTAGGTCTTCAACGCGAGCCGCCTCAGCTCGTCGTCGGACGCGTCGGGGCGGACGGATCGGAGGTTCTCGATGACGGCATGCGTGCCGCGGCGCATCAGACGATAGGCGATCCAGGTGCCGACGTGTCCGATACCGTAGCTGCACCACCGCGGCAGCCGGCTGACACCGCTGCACGTCGCGCCGAACACCACGCCGTTGTTGAGGGCGCCGGCGTGCCACCGTCCGATCGACGCAGGATCACCCCGCAGCTCGCGTCTGACTACCGCTGGCACATACCCTCGATGGAGCGAGCAGTATGACACGGGCACACCGCTGATCGCGATTGGACCGCCCGCCCGCGTGCTCTGGTGCATAATGGCTGCGCCGTGCCGCCGAGCGCTCCGGCTTCGTCGTCATCGCCCGCCGGATCGTTCGACTGCGACGCCCTGATCGTCGGGGGTGGTCCAGCGGGCTGCGCCGCGGCGTCGTGGTTGGCACGCGCCGGCCACCGCGTCACCCTGATCGAGCGCGACCGGTTCCCGCGATTCCACATCGGCGAGTCGTTGCTCGCCTCGGTCAACGACGCCCTGCGCGCCATCGGAGCGGAGGAGGTCGTGCGCCGAGCGGGGTTTCCGCACAAGTGGGGCGCCACGTTTCTCACCGCCGACGGCGAGATCGAACGCTACGCGGACTTCGGTGTCGCGCCGGCCGTCCCCGTGCCCCAGACCTATCAGGTCGAACGTTCGGTGTTCGACCACCTCCTGCTGCAGCACGCCGAGGCCAGCGGCACCGACGTGCGACAGCGCGTCCAGGCGCTCGATGCAGCGTTCGACGCCAGTGGCGTCAGTGTGACGATGCGCGACGCCGCTGGCTCGCGACGACTGCTGCGGACCCGCTGCGTGATCGATGCATCAGGACGCGGCACGCTGCTGTCGCGCAAGTTCGACCTGCGGGTCCCGGAACCCCGGCTGGCGAACGTCGCCGTGTTCTCACACTACTCCAACGTCCCACGCCGTGAAGGACGCCGCGCCGGCGACATCCGCATCGTCGCGCGACCCGACCTGGGATGGTTCTGGATGATTCCCATTTCCGACGAGATCATGAGCGTCGGTGTCGTGCTGCCGCAGGCGGCCGTGAAGTCGCTGCGCGCCGACCTGGAGGCGACCGACATCCTGGATCGGGCGATCGCGGAAACACCGGCGGTCGCCCGGCTCTTGCAGAGCGCGCGCCGGGAACGGCCGGTTCACGTGGAGCGCGACTTCTCGTTCGGAACGAAGGCATATGCCGGCGATCGATGGGTGCTCGCCGGGGACGCCGGGTCGTTTCTCGATCCAGTCTTCTCGACGGGCGTCGCGATCGCGTTGGAATCGGGCGTCGAAGCGGCACAAGCCGTCGACGCCGGCCTGCGGACCGGCAACCTGTCAGCGGGCCAGTTCGCGCGCTACAGCCGCCGGCAGCGTCAGCGATTCCTGTCGTTCCGCAGATTCGTGACCGGGTTCTACAGCGCCGAGTTTCGCGACCTCTTCTTCGCTGCGGAACCACCTCCGCGCATGTTCAGCGCGCTCGTCACCGTCTTCGCCGGATATTGGCATCCGCCGTTGCGCGTGCGCCTCTGGGTCAACGCCTTCTTCCTCCTGGTGCGCCTCCAGAAATGGCTGCACTTCGCTCCACGGATTCTCACGACCCCGGCCGATGTCCAGCCTTCCGCCGCTTCCAGCTGAGACGCCGTATTGGCGTCGCGCCGAAGACCGCCAGCGAGTGGTCAACGGGCTGTTCGACGTGGCGGCCTCCCACTACAACCGCGCGTGTGCGCTCATGTCGTTCGGATCGGGCCAGCGCTACCGGCGCGAGGCGCTCGAACGTGCCGGGCTGAAGGCCGGCATGGCGGTTCTCGACGTCGGCACTGGCACTGGACTCCTGGCCCATCAGATCGCTCGCATCACCGGCACGCCACATCGCGTCACCGGCCTCGACCCCTCGGGCAGCATGCTGTCGGTCTGCCGGCGTGACGGCATCGTCACGTCGCTGGTGCAGGGCGTCGGCGAGCGGCTCCCCTTCGCTGACGCATCGTTCGACTTCATCACGATGGGCTACGCCCTGCGTCACGTGGCCGACCTCGACCGCGCCTTCGGCGAGTATCTGCGCGTGCTCAAGCCGGCCGGACGGGTTCTCTTGCTGGAGATCACGCGGCCGCGATCGGCCGTCGGGCTCGCGGTCGCCCGCGTGTACCTCCGGTCGCTCGTCCCGTTCGCGACACGGCTGGCGACGGGCAGCGCCGATGCGGCCGAGCTGATGCGCTTCTACTGGGACACGATCGAGATGTGCGTGCCGCCCGAGACGGTCATCGAATCGCTCGGACGGGCCGGATTTCGCGAAGCCGGCCGTACGATCACTTACGGCATCTTCAGCGAGTACACGGGTGTCCGCACGCAGACCGCCTGAAGAACGCGTGATCGAGTGGCCCGCGTCCGATCTAGCGCGCCGCGTCGAACGAGGTGACGACCAGCGCGGAGTCGTTGCCGCCGAACGCGAGCGACGTCGACACGCCGCAGCGGACCGGGACCTCGCGTGCCTCGTTGGCCACGACGTCCAGGTCGCACTCCGGATCGGTGTCGCCGTGGTGAATGGTCGGCGGGATGACCGATCGGGCAATCGTCAGCACGAGAATCGCAGCTTCCACGGCTCCTGCCGCGCCCAGGCAGTGTCCAATCATGGACTTCGCGGACGTGACGGGCACCCGGCGGGCTCGATGGCCGAAAATCCGTCGCAAGGCGCGTGCTTCCGACAGGTCGTTCTGCGGAGTCGCGGTTCCATGCGCGTTCACGTGATCGACGTCCGACGCTGGAACACGCGCGTCCTCGAGCGCGGCGCGGACGATGTTCGAGAGCGGCGTGCCATCCGGTTCGGGTGCGGTGGCATGGTGGGCCTCGCATCCGAGCGCGTACCCGGCCATTTCGGCGTAGATGCGCGCGCCGCGGCGCGTCGCATGGTCGAGGCTCTCGAGCAGCAGCATGCCCGCCCCTTCTCCGATGTTCATGCCCGCCCGCGAGCGGTCGAACGGACGGCAGGGTTCGACGTCCATCAGCTTCAGCTGATTGAATCCGCTGTAGGTCAGCCGGGCGAGCGCGTCGGTTCCACCGGCAATTGCGGCGTCGGCCCGGCCGGCGCGGATCGCGTCAACCGCCTGGCCAATGGCGATGGTGCTGGACGAGCAGGCGGCGATCACGCAGCGCCTCGGTCCTTCGAACCCGAATCGGTGCGCGATGACATCGTTCGGCGTGTTCGGAAAGTGATTCCGGACGTCGGACGGCCGCGTGCGGGCGATGCCGCGGGTCTTCATGGTGTGATAGAAGCGCTCGCTGCGCAGGAGGTCCGCCGTTCCGGCACCGAGAAACACACCGACGCGCGACCTGTCGACGCCGCTGTCGGTCACGCCCGCGTCGCACAGCGCCTCGGTCGCGGCCTGGATTCCGATCCGGTCCGCGCGTGAGAGCCGTCGCCGCTCGAGGGGCGAGAAGGCGACGTCGACCGCCTCCATCGGCGCTTCGGCCGCCAGTCTGCTCCGAAACCCGTCCGCGTCGAACAGCGTCATCGGCCCGATTCCGCACCGGCCCGCCAGCAGTCCGGCCCACGAGGCTTCGCGCGTCGCGCCGAGCGCCGTCGCCAGCCCGACGCCGGTGACCACGACCCGGCGCGCGCTCATGCGCGAGCGTCCGCAACGGCGAGACCGGCCCGCTCCTGAGCGAGTGCCTCCTCGAGCCGCTTCACCTTGCGCCGCTCCGCCATCTTCGTCCGCGAGACCAGGAGCAGGGGAAAGAACTCGAACGGCAGCGACCCGATCGCGAATGCCAGGCATCCAAGACGCCTGAGCCCGTGGTGATCCGGCGGCAGAATGCCGAGCAGGCTGCAGATGTACCCGCGAATCACGCCGTACGCGTCACCACTGACCGCAAGAGCGCCGCCGTCACGCCCTCCCGGCACGCCAAGGCCGTTCCGCACGTTCTCCAGGAACTCCTCCCTCGTGCGGCCCGGCGCCTCCGTCCAGGTCGTGCCCACGCGGCGCAGCGTGTGCGCATCGCTGCCGGCCACAGCGGCGAGAGGGCGGCCGCCGCGACACGAGGGGTCGGCGGCGATCCGCTCGCTCAACCGGTTGTGCTTGGGCACCATCGTCCCGTTTCGCACTTCGAGTGCGGGCACCAGCATCAACAGCTCGAGGTAGCGGTCGAGCGGCACGTGCTCCTGCCAGAAGTGCATCAGATGGTTGACGCAAAAGAACACGCCAGCGTGACGCAGACACGCGATCACGTCGAACACGCTCCGCCGGAGCGGCTGCAGCTCGCGGTGCAGCGACTCGGTCATGCCGTAGACGCCCAAGTGGACCTGGAAAGGGCCGTCGGGAAACCAGCACGACACCTCCTCGCCGACGATGACGTCGGCGGCGCCGCGCGTGGCGTCGACGAGCGCGAGCGCTCCGTCGATCGTGTCGTGATCGGTGATCGCCACCAGATCCATGCCGCGCGCCTTCGCGGTGGCGTACACCTGTTCGGGCGTCGAATAGCAGTCGCGGGCGCCGAGAAAGGCGATGTCGTCGTTGTAGCGCGAGTAGCACGTGTGAACGTGCATGTCGGCACGGAGCATGGTCATCGCAGCGGCTTCAGGACGAGGATCTGGAGCGTGTACGACCCGACGCTCCGGAAACGGTCCGGGAGGAGACTCTTGCCGAATTCGGCCCTCAGTATAGTGCTTTTGGGTGCGCGGAAATTGACCGCCGCCCCCAGCCCGGTGATCGACTGCCACGGGTCCGGTCTGTCGAGCCCCCACGCCTGCTCGGCGAAGAGATCGACGCGATAGACGTCGAAGACGTTCAGCGTGTAGGACCCGCGAACCATGCCGATCTTGGCGAACCGCACGCCGGACGCAGGAACGCCGTGGATGCGGGTGTCGTCGAACATGCCGAACTGGTACTTCGAGAAGCGGTCCAGACCGCGGCCGCCGAAGTACCCGGCGTTCAGATGGAGCTTGTGGAACGTACGGAAGTACCAGTCGCGCGACAGATTCACCTGATGCTTCGCGTACGAGCCCCCCGGGGCCGACACCGCCGTCGGATCCACGTCGGTCCCCCACGCGCCCCATCGCGCGCGGCGGTACTCCGTGTCGCTGGCCACGAGCACGTAGCCTCCCCGGCGGTATTCCCACGAAGCGCCGACGCCGTTGGTCAGCGTGCTCGTCGGCGGCGTGAAGGCGCCGCTGACGCTCGGGTCGCGCACGTATGCATCGAATCGGAATTGGTACTGCCCTATCAGCTTCTGGAACGGTGTGTACTGCCATCCGAGATTCAGACCCGTCGACAGCGGCCAGGTGAGAACCCGCTCATTGACGCGTTCGCCGTCCGGAGCGTAGATCCGATCGGTCGACGGCACGGCGATGCCGAAGAAGTCGACGCTCGCGTCGAAGGGCGTCGCGCCGACTCGCGGGCGCTGGATGTTGCCGGCCGCCAGCACGCCGCCGAACAGGACGGCCAGCTGCGTGTCTGGACCGCGAAACGCGAAGTCCAGATAGTTCAAACCGAAAATCGGAAGAGGGAAGGCATAGGACGGATCCACGTACACGCCCATCGCAAGCGCCTTCACGCTCTCGGTCGGACGCTCGCTGACGACACGCTCGCCGCCTCGTTGGACGAGGTACCGAAGGCCGGCGTCGGTCTCGCGGTACATGATCCGATCGCTCGCGCGAGCGGCAGCCAGCTCGGCGCCGAACTGCGGATCGTTCACCCGGACATCGCTGAACCGGACGAACTTCTCGACCAGCACGTTTCGTCCCGCCACCATCACCAGCTGCCGCGACGTGAGCGCGTTGAGCAGGAAGAGCGGCTGTCCGCCCACGACGACCGGCGGCGCGTATTCCTGTGTCTCCTCGTTCGAGACGACCGGCGGGCGCAGCCCGCGCTGCACCGCCTGCACACGAATGCGGGCGAACGTGCGCCGGTCGATCCACACCGTCCCGCGATACAGCGGCACGTCGTCTCGGACCGGCTCGAACCTGATCGCGTAGCAGTCGTAGCCGTTGACGCGGCCCTCCCCGTCGAGCTCGTACCGGTAACCGGACCCAAAGCGCAGCTGGAGCGGAAGTGACAGCACCTTTTCCGGCTGCAACAGCGGCAGCGGGGGGCGATCGGCGCCCCACCGCGCCCCGTTGACGGAAAACGACCGCTCTTCCCACTCGATATCGTCGCCAGCCACGAAGTACCGGTTCTCGGTCACCACGTCGAAGCCGGCGTCCGCGACGTTGGGGCGAAAGTGCTGCGCGGTCTCGGCGCTGGCCATGTAGTTGCGCACGCGCAGGTCCTGGCGGCGCTGCACGACCTGATGCCTGGCGATGATCTCTTCGACGGACAGCCGGCGGCTTCCGACGACCTGGCTGCGATCGCCGATGACGTCAGCCCCGCGATTGAAATCGATGAGCAGCGGCGCGGGTGACGGAGGAACTCTCAGCCGGACCACACGCGAGGCGGCATCCCACGACACCGCCTGTGCGGCGCTACGCCGACCGGTAGCGGCGTCGTAGATCACCGGCTGCGCGTCGACCGCCAGTCTGACCGAGACGTCGAGGGGCGCGTCCGTACCACCCGGCAGCGTCAGGTACGTGGCGAAGTTCCGCTCGTCGAGCAGCAGACGGTGTCGCAGGCGTGACGTGACGTCCGTTCCTGCCCGTGTGATGGTCAAGCCGCTGCCCGCATCGTCCATCGCCGACACCTCACGCGCCAGCAGCGGCGGCATGGCCGCCAGCACGCGGAGGGCGTCGGGGACGGCGTCGGAGGCCGGCATGATCACCGTTTGAACGGATCCGCCGGCAAGCCGGAAGAGATCCGAGACCAGACCGGACGCACGATCCCGCGTTGCACCCGGTGCTGAATCGGCTGCTTCGCGCGGAACCACTGCTGCGACGCGCGCACCGGGATCGTGCACGTCGAGCCACTCCGCTGTCTCGTCGGCGGCTCCGGCGTCCACGACCAGGAGATCGATGTACGGCGCGACGTCGGCGGTGTAGAAGGCCTCCCTGGACGTCGAGGTGCTCATGGCCCGACCGCCCACCGCGACCTGAGCGTCGGCCGCGAGCGCTCGCGTCTCGGTGGAAGCGAACCGAATCGCGAACGCCGCGACGTCCGGCGACCGGTCGCTCACGTCGAGCTCGACCACCGCGATCTGTGTCGAGATGCGGGCCAGCAGGGCCTGGAGCCCCTCGCGCCAGACCTCCACGGCGTCGAGGGTCGCGGGAACCTCAATCGTCAGCCACAACCGGACATTCCGGGCGGCGAGGGCGTCGAGACGCGCGACCTGGGTCGCCGCCACACGCGCCGCGACCTGACTGGCGCCCGCGCCCGTTGGATCGAGCAGACGGTCGAGTGACGTCTCACCGCGGTCTTCGAGAACGATGACAGGAGTGGAAGAAACCTCCTGCGCACGTGCGGCTGGAGCGAGTGCGAGCAGCGCGGCGACCAGGAGCCGGCACATGCCGCAGCGGTGGCGGCGGGCATCCCTCCTCGGCTGCACGCATCGCCGCGCGCGGGTCATACCGGCGTGGCGCCTCCCGCTGGCATGAGGGAGGAAATGGGACCGAAACGCGCTCCGGCCAGGACCCGGCACAGCCGCTCGCGAAATCCGTTGAGCCTGAAGTAGTGGGCGAACCTGAGCGCAGGTGGCAAGGCCACGCGCGGGGGATCGGGGTCGAGCTCCCAGGGATGCACGGTCAACACGGCAGGGCGTCCCTGGTCGTTCATCGCACCGAGGAGCCTGAGCAAGCGTCGAGGCGACGCCATGCGCAGCCCCCAACCCCAGCCGAGCGGCATCACCTGGCCGAAGCGGTCTCCGACGAGCGGCGGCACTTCGACGACCGGCCCGTGCGCCGTGTGCCGCACGTGCACCTCGCGCGGAAACGACAGCGACCCCACCATCCTCAGCGGGGCCATGCTGGCGTCCAACCGAAAACGGAGCGCAGCGAGCTCATCGAGCGCCCACATCGAGCGCTCGTTGATCGACCACTCGGGCGCGCGAAACATGTCGACGTGCGCAACTCCCGCCGCGGCGATCGCCCGGCAACTCAGGCGCACATCGTCGACGAACGACGCGGGGTCGAGCTCGTAGACCCGCCGATGCCAGTAGCTGTGGGAGCCGATCTCGTGTCCAGCCGACGCGATCCGGTGCACGAGATCCGGATGACGGTCCGCGATCCAGCCGACCACGAAGAAGGTGGCGCGAATCGAATGGTGATCCAGTCGATCGAGGAGCCACGTGGTCGTCGGGACGACTCGAGAGGGCAACCCGTCCCACGCCGGCGCAGCCAGTGCGTCGATACCGCAGACGTGAAACCAGTCTTCGAGGTCGACCGTGAAGGCGTTGAGCGAAGGGCGGGGATCGGCTGGGGTGGCGGCCGGTCCGCGCACCCGGATCATGCCGGCGCGCCGGACCGGTGGGCGCGGACGAACTCCGCGATGGTGTTCACCGACTGCAGGACCGTCGCACCCGTCTGTTCGTCGGCGATGGACACGCCGAACTGACGCTCGATTTCGAGCACGAGCTCGAGCACGTCTATCGAGTCGAGCCCGAGCCCGCCGTCGAACAGGGGGGTGTCGTCGCCGATCTCCTCCCACGTGATGGGCAGCCTCAGGCTGCGCACGATCCCTTGCTTGATCTGTACGTTCAGGTCCGCTGCCGTGTCGCCCATGTGGTGGATGCGTGAGATCTTACATCAGGCCGCCGTCGACGGCCATGACCTGACCGGTGACGTAGCTCGCCGCATCCGATGCGAGAAACGCCACCAGCGGCGCCACCTCCGCCGGCGTGCCGACGCGGCCGAGGCAGACGCCAATCAGCAGCGTCTGCAAGCGTGTTTCCGGCAGCGCTCGCAAGATCTCCGTGTCGATCAGTCCAGGAACGACGGCGTTGACGAGCACTCCCTTGGGGGCGAGGTCTCGCGCGAGCGCTCGCGTGAAGCCTTCGAGCCCGGCCTTCGCGGCCGCATAGGCGGTCTGGCCGGCCTGGGGAACGCGGGCGCTGGGGGACGAGATGTTCACGATGCGGCCCCAGCGTCGCAACATCATGCCTCGAACGACGGCGCGAACCGCGAGATAGGACGCACGGAGGTTGACGCCGATCACCTCGTCCCACGCGGCGGTCCCCAACATGCCGATGTGCGTATCGCGCACGACGCCGGCGTTGTTCACGAGAATGTCGATCGGCCCCAGCGCCGTGGCCGCGTCCGCCATGAACGCAGCGATCGACTGATCGTCCGCCAGCTCGCACGGTCCCGTCCACGCGCGGGCGCCGCTCCGATCGATCGCGTCCACTAGCGCGCGCGCAGCCGTCTCGCTCTTTCGGTACGTGAAGGCGACCGCCGCGCCTCGCGACGACAGCTCGCGCACGATGGCCTCACCGATGCCACGTCCTCCGCCGGTCACGACGGCGACACGTCCTCGGAGCGAAAGGGGATCCTGCATCACACCTCGATCAGGCTGGCGTCCGGACACGCACGACGAGGCTGCACAGAGTTCCGCCGCTCGCGAATCCGTTCACGAGCGCGATCGGTCCAGGCGCCGGAGTCGCGGCCCGCGCCAGATTGAGACGATCAGCGACCGCATCCGGCCGTACGAGGCCTGCGATTGGAGGCACCTGCCCGTGCCGGCCGCACAGCAGCGCTGCTGCGCACGCCGTCGCGCCGGACACACCTGCCTCGCCGACGGCGCCCTTGATCGACGTGACGATCGTGCCGCTGCCGGCAAACAGATGGGTCAGCGCCTCCGCCTCCACGCGATCCAGATCGCGCGTCGCGTTGGCGGACGCATACACGACGTGCACGTCGGCAGGACGCAGTCCTGCATCGTCCAGGGCGCCGAGCATCGTTCGCACCAGCGGCTCAGGCGACGATGGCCACGTGTTCAACGGCACCGCCGTGCTCGACTCGGCCGCGCCGATGATCCAGCCGTGCTGACCCGTCGATGCGCGTGGCGCCGCTGCGCTCGACTCGAGCCACAAGGCGGCGCCTCCTTCGCCGAGCACGAATCCGCCGCGCGCCCGATCGAACGGCGCGACGGCTGGCGAGAAGGTCGCCGCGGGAGACATGATGCCGAACCGATCGCAGGCGCGATAGAACGTCTCGAAGATCACGTCGACGCCGCCGGCCAGGAGGCGCGACGCCCGGCCGAGCCGCAACATCTCCACCGCGCTGGCGAGTGCGACGATGCCGGACGCCTCGCGGTGACTGATCGTCGCGTTCGGGCCACGCAGTTTGTGCTCCAGCGCGACGAAGCTCGCTGGCGCGTTCCCGACGGTGCTTTCGAAGAGCAGCGCGGGCGCCATCTGCGGTCCGCCGGTGAAGAACGCCTCGAGATAACTCTCGCTCGACTCGCCGCCCGCCGTCCACGTCCCGAGGACGACACCCGCACGATCGTCGCCTTCCGGCATGGGCGGCCGAGCGGCATCGTCGAAGGCGAGCCTCGCGACAGCGGCCGCGTACACGCCGGTGCGTTCGAGTCGACGCAGCCGCATCGGCGGCAGCCAGTCCGACGGCCGGAACGTCGTGGCCTGCGCCGCGAGCGTCGCGGCACAGTCGCCCGTGTCGAACCCGGCCAGCGGCGCGATTGCGCTGCGCCCTTGAAGCAAGTTGTCTACGAAGGATTGCTGTGTGGTACCGAAGGGGGAGACGACGCCGATCCCGGATACCGCGACCGCGCGCGACACGGCGCGTACGTTACCATAATTCGCCATGCGCTCCAGTCGCCGGACGATGCCTCTCTGTCTCGCATTCGCCGTGCTGCTGGCCACGTGCGCGGTGCAATTGACTGCGCGCGGCAACGCGTCCGATACGTCGTTCGAAGCGATCTACGAACGCGGCGTCGCCCTCAACAGCGCGCTGAAGACGCTCACCGCCCAGTTCACGGAAACCACGACGACGAGCATGCTCACTCGCCCGCTCGTTGCGACCGGCACGGTGGCGGTGGAGCGGCCCTCCCGGGTGGTGCTCCACTACCGCACGCCCGAGCAGCGCGATGTGCTGATCGACGGCGACCGCATGACCCTCTCGTGGCCGTCACGGCACCTGTTCGAGGTCACCAACATCGTGACGGCGAACCGGCGAATCCAGCGTTACTTCGTCGATGCGTCGCCCACGCGTCTCCGGGACAACTTCACGATCGCGACGCGCGCCGGCGGCACCCCGGCGGGAACCTACCAGCTCACCATGGTGCCGACGCGCAAGCAGATGCAGGAGGGGCTGTCGAGCCTCGACCTCTGGCTCGACGACACGTCACTGCTGCTCTCGGCGATGAAGATGACGTTCCCAAACGGCGATACCAAGCTGATGGAGCTTGGCGCCGTCGTTGTCAACGAGCCCATCGACCCGTCGGTGTTCTCGGTCGCGAAGTAGGCGCCTCAGGCAATCGGCTCGACCGGACGCCGTGATCCACCCGCTCCACCCGCAAGAGCTCCGGAGTGGGCTGCCGCGGTGACCACCTGCCGTGGAGCGGCCAGGTGATATTCGCGGAGGAAGTGGGACGGCTCCATCATGCGCTGGCTGCGCTTCAGCGCCTTCCATAGGGAGGGCGCGTTTCTCAGATCGACCTCGCGAAGCCATCGCCAGATGCTCTTCCGGCCGGCCAGGTTCAGAATGGAGCGCCGCCAGGTTTCGCAATACAACTCGAAGAACCTCTCCGCGCCGAGCGCCGGCTCCCACAGGACGTGATGCATGTCGAAGTCCGCCCACCGGCGCGCGCGCACCGCCGGGCGCATCTCTTCGAAGTACGCCGTTCCCGGCAGCGGCGTGAGAATGGTGAATCCGGCCTGATGGAGCTCGTGCTTCTCGACGAACGACCACAGCCGCTCGAAGTCGGCTTCGCGCCAGGCGGGATCGATCACGAAGTTGCCCGTGACGCCGTAGCCGTGCCGCCGTGCCACGTCGATGCCGGCGGCTGTGTGATCCAGCGTCGCGTCCTTGGCGAGATCGCGAAGCCCCTCGTCGGTCGCCGCTTCCAGACCGAAGAAGATGTCGAACTCGCGCGCAATCGGCTTCCAGGCCTCGAGCAATTCCGGATGCCTCGCGACCACGTCCACACGGCTCTGGACGAGCACCCACTGCTTGCGCACGCCGCGGCGCACGAGCTCGGCCGCCAGTGCCCTGCTCCGCGACGGATGATGCCAGAACAGGTCGTCGGCCACGAACACGTGATCGCCGACCGACTCGAAATCGGCGGCGACGGCGTCGATGGCGCGCTCGCGGACCGTCCGCGCGTGAAGCTGCCAGATCGAACAGAAGGAGCAGCGAAAGGGGCACCCGCGCGCCGTTTCGATCAACCAGACCGGACGGTGCGCGAGACAGGCGTACTGGCGCCGCCAACCGCCGACATGATGCCGAGCGGGCAGCGGCACGTCGTCCAGCTCGAAACGATCCGGAGGCGTGTCGGTTCGGACCATCTCGCCGCTGGCGCCGCGAGTCGCGAGACCGGGCACGGTGTCGAGCGGCTGCCCCCGGTCCAGCGCCGCGCACACACGCGGTACCGCGCGCTCGCCGTCGTCGAGGACCACGGCGTCGACGTCTCGCGAGAGAAACGGCCCCGGATAGGCGGCCGCCGTGTGCCCACCCACCACGATTGGGACGCCGGGCGCCAGACGCCGGACGCGCGCCGCCAGCGCGAGCACTTCGTCGGTCTCGAGCGCGTGCATCGCAGCGATACCGACCAAGCCCGGACGCGTACGCGAAAGGTAGTACTCCAGCGTGCGGCCGAAGCGCAGATCCGCCAGTGTCACGCGGTGTCCGGCCGCCTCGAGCGCCGCAGCGATGTACTCCATCCCGAGCGGCTCGATGCGAAAGAAGGGACCCAGGCCGAAGCGCTCGTTTCCGGGCACCGGCCTGCACAGGAGCACGTGCATCGCGAAGGCCGAGGGTAACACGAGTCGGATGGTATACTCCCCCACCGCCCCTTCCACTTTCACTGTGTCAGGCCTGGTCACGTCGATCGTCGCTGCGGCTTACCGGCGACGCGCCCTCACGCTCATCCTCGTGCTCGCGGCCTCGGCGCTGTTCGGCGTCGCCGCGCTCCGCGTGCGGTTCGACACCGACGTGCTGTCGCTGCTGCCGCGCACCGGCACCACCATCCCGGCGTTTCGCCGCTACGTCAGCGCGTTCGGCGGCATCGACGAGCTGTTCGTCATCTTCACCGCGCCGGCAGGCAGGAGCGTCGAGGAGTACGGCAGCGAGATCGACGCGTGGGCCGAGGCGCTTCGCACGTCACCGGAGATCGCGGGCGTCGACACCGGTGTGGCCGACCCCTCGCACAATGCCGCGTGGCTGGCGGATCGCGAGCTGCTCCTGCTTCGCGGCGCTGCCCTGGACAAAGCACTCGAACGGCTGCGGCCCGAGGGCATGGCGGCCGCGCTCGCATCTCAGCGCGAACTGCTCGCGCTGCCGTCGTCGCAGGTCGCCGACTTCCTTCGGTACGATCCGGCGGGACTGTCCAGCGTGCTCACCGAGTCGCTCGGACCGGCTGCCAGGGCGCTCGCGAACCGCTTCGCGCACGGCTACGTGAGCGAGGACGGACGACGACGCCTGCTGATCGCGAGGCCGACACGTCCACCGTACGACACGGCCTTCTCGCATGCCCTCGACCATCGTCTCGAGGCCATTCGAGCCCGTATCCCTCACGAAGCGCCACAAGACGACGATCTGGACGATCCGGAACTGCCGCCGCTCGAGATCGCGTTCGCGGGCGGACACCGCATTGCGCTCGAAACCGAAGCGGTGGTCCGCCGGGAGAGCATCTGGAACACGGTTGGATCGCTCGCCCTCATCCTCCCGCTGCTGCTGGTGATCTTCCGCAGCGTGTGGCTGGTGCTGGTCGGACCGCTCCCCTCCCTGCTCTCGCTCGCATTCGTCGGAGGCGTGCTCGGGCTGTCCGGCGTGACGCTGTCCGCGGCGGCGGCCGGATCCGCTGCCATGCTCTTCGGACTCGGCGTCGACGGCGTCGTTCTGCTCTACGTCTCGCATCGCCTGGCGGCGCAGCCCGGCTCGACCGATCAACAGCGCCTGCAGGCGATCGCGAGTCCGTCGTCCAGCATGCTCCTTGGCATGTGGACGACCGCTGCCACCTTCTACGGCCTGGCATTCGTCGACGTCCCGAGTCTGCAGCAGCTCGGACTGCTCATCGGGCACGCCATGGTCGCGTGCGGCATCCTGACGCTGGTGCTCGTGCCGGCATTGCTGCCGCGCTCGCCGGCCCCACGGCGCGTGTCCTTGACGCTGCCTCGCCTCGCGGCATGGATCGCCGCGCACCGGCGCGCGATCCTCGCGACGGCGACCGGGGTGACCGTTGCCCTCGCCGTCGCATCGCTGACGTTGAGAGTGGACCCGACTCTGGAACGCCTGCGGTCCGTCACGCCCGCCGCCCAACTCGAAGAACAGGTGGCACCGATCTTCGGCCTGCCGCGCGACGTCTACGTCCTGCTCGGCGAAGGGCCGTCGCTCGAGCCGCTGCTGCGCGCGGACGAACGGATCGCCGTCCGGCTGTCGCGGGATCTGCCGCGGGTCTCCGCGCAGGCGGCATCGTCGATGTTGCCGAGCGCCGAGTCGCAATCGTTGGCCGCCCAGCGGATCGCCGCGGCGGACCTCTCTGAGGAAGCCGTGGAGGAGACACTCGCCCAGTCGGCGGCACAGGCGGGCTTCCGCGACGGCGCGTTCGCCCCGTTCGTCGATCGGCTGCCCCGCCTGCTCGACACGTCGGCGCGCGTGACCTACGAAGGCTATCTGCAGAACGGCTTGCGCGATCTCGTCCGCCGCTTTGTCACCCGGGACGGCGATCGGTGGCTCGTGGCGAGCTTCGTCTTTCCGACAACGCTCGACGAAGTGGAGGCCATCGCCCGCATCGTCGCCGACGAGGCGCCTGGCGTCGTGCTGACCGGGCTTCCGATGGTGAATCGTGAGCTGTCCGCGATGTTCCTCCCGCAGTTCCTGAAGGGGCTCGCGATCGGTTCGGTCGTCGTGCTGCTGCTCGTCGTCGCGGCGTTCCGCGAGTGGCGCCTCTCGATGTACGCGCTGCTTCCCACGGCGCTCGGCCTCGTGTGGGCTGCCGGCGTGCTCGCCCTCTTGGGCGTCGAACTGGATCTCTTCGCGGTCTTCGCGGTGGTCACGTTCATCGGCGTGGGCGTCGACTACGGCATACACCTCGTGCATCGATTCCAGGAACGCGGCGATGCCGAATGCGCCACGAGCGAGCTCGCCCCCGTCATCCTCGCAGCCGCGGCCATCACCCTCTTCGGTTACGGAACGCTGTTCACCTCTGCGTATCCGCCTTTGCGGTCCATCGGCATCGTGTCCGCCGTCAGCGTGATCACGCTCGCAGCGGCATCGATCCTCGTCCTGCCGGCGTTGCTCCTCGGTCGACGGCGATGAAGACCGTGGCGCTGGTGCCTGCGTACAACGAGGCCGGCACCATCGCGGCGGTGGTCTCCGGCGTACGTCCGCTGGTCGACCGCGTCCTCGTCGTCGACGACGGATCGACCGACGGGACCGAGCGGCGTGCGTTGTCGGCCGGGGCGGATGTGCTTCGCCAGCCGGTGAACGCGGGAAAGGGGTCGGCGATCCGGGCGGGGCTGATCCGGCTGTTCGAAGGCGACTTCAGCCACGTTCTGTTCCTCGACGGCGATCTGCAGCATCGTCCGGAGGAGGCAGCCATGCTGATCGAGGCGGCTGGCCGAACGGCGGCGGACCTGGTCATTGGGGAGCGACAGTTCAGGCGGGATGCGATGCCGGCCAGTCGATACTGGGCGAACCGCATCGGCAGCCGGGCGCTGTCGGCGTTCGTCGGCGCTCCGATCCGTGATACGCAGTGCGGGTACCGGGTTGCGCGCCTCGAGCCACTGCGGTTGCTGCGCCTTCGCGCCACGGGGTACGAAATCGAAACCGAGATCCTGATCAAGCTGCGTCGCCACGGCGCGCGCGTGGTCGGTGTGCCCGTGAGCGCCGTGTACACCGGACAGGCGAGCAAGCTTCGGCCCGTGCGCGACACGACCAAGACCTGCTTTCTCGCGGTGTACTACCGGTACCTCGAGCGACTCTGACAATCGAGGCGCGCCGAACCGGGTAGGCGCCGGCAATGTCGAGCGGCTCATCGCTCGCGGAGCAACGTGGATCCGATCTCTCATGCAGCACTCGGCTACACGGTCGTCCGCGCGTGGCGCGCGTCAGCGCCACGCCTGGCCGCGGCCGCGTGCGTCGGTGCGCTCGCACCCGACGCGGACGCCGTCTTCATGCCGTTCGGCTGGGACGTGTATCTGCGCGTGCACGAGGCGGGAACGCACGCGCTGATCGGAAGTGTGCCCGTGGGGCTCGCCGCAGCGGCCCTCGTGCGCCGGCGCGCTGCCGCGCCGTGGCCGGCGCTGTTCACGGCGGCGTGGCTCGGCGTCCTCAGCCACCTTTTCCTCGATGTCGTCTCGGGCGCGCGCATCCAGCTGGGATGGCCGATGATCGACGGGCGCACCCTTGTGCCGCTCGTCGCCATGGCCGACCCGTGGTTGCTTGCCGCCTGCACGGCGGGCGCGCTGCTCGCGGCGCGACTGGATCGGAACAGATGGGCCGCACGGACAGCGGTCGCCGCCGTGGCGCTCGGGCTGGCGATCAAAGGCGTGTGGCTGCTCCAGGCGCTGGGTACGCTACCTGCCTCGCCCGCTGGCCCCGAACGGGCCCGCATCATTCAGGCGCGATGGGCGTCGGTTCGCGAGTGGAACGTGTTCGAAGCAACCGGGACAGGCTTGTCGCAGCTGCGGATCGCACCTGACCGGCGTCCGGTCGCACTGGCCCACTGGCCGAGACGTGGAGAGGGGCCGTTGATCGAGCGATCGCGCGAGCTCGCGACGGTGCGCAATCTGCGAGCGGTGCACGAGCTCACCTTCGCTCGCGTGCATCCGGTCGCGGGCGGATCCACGGAGGTCTTGTGGTCGGACGTGCGGTTCTGCTGGCCACCGGAGCGCACCGAGGAGCGCTCGCGGGGGCCGTTGATCCTCGGTACGGGAACGGCACGAATCCGGTGCGCGTTTTGGGCCGGTGGGACGTTTGACGCGGCTGGCGAGGTCCTCAACCAACGCGTGCAGATCTTCGGCCTGTGGCAGACGCGTCCTGTCGGGCGGTGAGCCTGAAGAGTACGCTGGCGAAGGGCGTCCCATCGCCGTTGGGAAGGGCCGTCGACAGCAGACCGTGGCGCTCGAACACGCCTCGCCACTCCGCCTCGGTACGAAAGTGGAATCGCTGTCCCCAGTTGCCGAACGCGATCGCCTTGAGCGCGTTCCCGACGCGAACGGCCTGAAACCGCAAGCCGGCCGCTGCGTCAGCCTCACGTACGATCAGCACGCCTCCATCCCGGAGACAACGCCGCGCGGAGGTGAGCAGCCGCTCTTGGTCGTCGAACGCGATCATGTGCAGAACGTCGCAGATGAGAACGGCGTCGCAGGTCGCCGCGTCGAGGCTGCGCGCGTCGGCCTCGACGATCTCCGCCGCGCCGCGCAACGCTTCACTCGCCACGCGCACCACACGCGGCCGGATCTCGATGCCCGTCATGTGTTCGTACACGGCCGGCAGACCGAGCTCCGGCGTCCATCGCCCGTCTCGCACTCGCGTCCGCACTTCCGCGAGCAGCGCCAGCATCAGCCCGGACCCGCAGCCGATATCCAGCAGGCGTTCCCCGCCGGGCAGCACGCCGCCGAGGGCGACGGCCCGGTAGAGCGGGTCGCCTCGCAGCTTCCCCCGCGCGAACTCCCACGCCGTGATCGAAGCGGTGACGTACCGGTCGGATGCGGCGCGCACGACGTCGAGGAATGCCGCGTCGTTCCCCGTCTCCCGGACCGATGCGAACGTCACGACGCCGACGATGAGCCCGAGCGCCACGCCGAGCGCGACACTGCCCACCACGAGGTCGGCGCCGAAGGTGCGCAGATCCGTGGTGCGAACCGCTTCGATGCTGATTTCGTGGAGCGCCCCGCGCCGGAGCAGTGATCCGAGCTGCACTTCCGAGAAGAGCAACACCGGAGCGACGAGCGGATTCGACACGTTCGCCGCCAGGTACATCTTCAGTCGGTTGAGGCCGAGCAGCCAGCCCGCGGCGATACAGAGCGCGAGATGCAGGCCGTACAGCGGCAGGCAGCCGATGAACGTGCCCAAGCCGATGGCGATCGATTCGCGCACGGCGCCGGCGCCTTCGTTGCGCATCGTGTAGAAGATGCGGCGTCCGAGCGAAGCCATCGCGGGATTGTGACACAGCGCAACAACGGCGCGGGACGCTCCTGGCGGCGCCGCCGGTGTGCGAGGCGATTCGTGTATCATGGCCGCCGGTTGTGATCGTGCGCGCGCCCCTCACCTCCGTCAGGCCTTCCGACGTTCAGCCGCTGATACCCGAGCCACCGGCATGGGTGTCCGCGCTCCTCGGTACCGATACGCTGTCGCACGACGCCGCGAGCATCCGGGTGCGCGCCGAAGGCGAGCTGTCGCTGTTCTCGATCTCGGTGGTCAACGCAGCGGCCCTGAACGCGGACGACCTCCGCACCGCCGTCACCGGCGCGTATTCCGCGATCGCGGACGAACTGGGACACGCGTCGCTCCATCCCATACGCTTCTGGAACTTCCTGCCTGGCCCGGGTGCGCCGATGGGCGGCGGGCTCGATCGCTACATGGTCTTCAACGCGGGACGGTTCGACGCGTACGCGCAGTGGTACGGCACCCCGCGCGAATTCAGCCACTCACTCGCGACGGCGTCCGCTGTGGGCGTCGCCACCGACGACTACGTGCTGTACTGCCTCGCGACGACGGCACCAGGCGATCCCGTCGAAAATCCTCGGCAGACGCCGGCGTGGAAGTACTCCCGGCGGTACGGTCCGAAGCCACCGTGCTTCGCGCGAGCGACGATCGCGCGTATCGCGGGGCGATCCCGTTTGCTCATCGGCGGCACCGCGAGCATTCTGGGCGAAGACTCGATCCATCTCGGCGACGTCGGCGCGCAAGTGGACGAGACACTGCGGAACATCTCGACGCTCATCGCCGCGGCCCGAGGCGATGCCGGAGAATCGATGACGTCGTCGTTCGCCCGGCTGACGGATGTGCGGATCTACATCCGTGACGCGGCGCATGGCGCCACGATCCTGACGGCGGTGGAGCGCGCCTGCCTCGAAGGCGTGTCGATCGAAGCGGTCGTTGCCGACGTCTGCCGCCCGGAACTGCTCGTCGAGATCGAGGCGGTCGCGGACCTGTAGCGCGTCGACGCCTCGGAGCGCGCGATGCTCACGCGCCGCTCGTGTCTGCCAGCGTCAGGCTGCCGCGTGCGACCACCACGCCGTCCGCGCGAACCTCACCCTCGATCTTGACCAGACGTCCCATGCGCGCCACGACACGCGCGTGGATGTCGAGCCGAGCGCCGGCACCTGCCGCGGCCGGGAACTTGAAGGGTCCTATCGCCGCGACTCGCCCAGCCCAGGCTGACGCACCATCGACATCTGTCCCCGAACCCGCGGCGATCCCGCCGGCCTGGGCGATCATCTCGACCAGCATGACGGCCGGAACAACCGGCTGCCCGGGGAAGTGCCCTTGAAAGTAGAAGTCGGACGGGGCCGTTCTGCGCGACGCGGTGACGCCGAGGCCTGGCTGCACGTCGACGATCGCGTCGAGCAGGCGCATCGGCGGCTGATGAGGAAGGTGATCGAGCCAGTCCATCGCCTCTACGGTATACTTCCCGCTCCGTGAACGCCATCGTCGAGGAGTTCGATCGCCTCTGGCGTGATGCACCGGCGCGCCCGCTCGTTCACCTGCCTTCCTCCGGCACGACACTCACGACCGACGATCTCCAGCGCAATCGCCTCGAGCAGACCGCGGTGCTCGAACGGGCGGGCATCGGCGGCGGGCACGTGGTCCTGTCGGCAGTCGGCAACCGGCCTGGCTTCCTCGCGCTGCTCCTCGCCGCGTGGAGCCTCGGAGCCGTCGTCCTGCCGGTCGACGAAGGCGCCGCGAATCCGGAGATCGAGGGAATGGCCGAGCGGTTCGGCGCCGCGGCTGTCGTTCGTGGCGGCGCGCGCGCAGGCGATGCGTCGCAGCGGCTGGATTCGACGCTGACGATCGAGCTGCGGGCGCGAGAAGGCTGGCAGCGCTATCCTGGCCTCGCCCTGCTGAAGCTCACCTCGGGTTCGAGCGGCTCGCCGAAAGGGGTGGCGGTACCGCCGTCGGTCATGGCGGCCGACACGGCACACGTGATCGAGGCGATGGACATCCGGCCCGACGACACGCAGATCGCCGCCATCCCCCTCTCGCACGCTTACGGCTTTGGCAACCTCGTGCTGCCGCTGTTCGTGCAGGGGACGGCGATCGTCCTGCGCGAGGCGTTCGTCCCTCGAGCCGTGGTCGCCGACGCTCATGCCTACCGGACGCGCATCCTGCCGGGTGTGCCGTTCATGTTCCAGCACTTCGCGGCGAATCCACCCCGCGGGGGCTGGCCGGCACCGCTCACGCGGCTCATCTCCGCCGGTGCGCAGCTGGCTCCGGATGTCGTCCGCGCATTTCACGATCGCTTCGGCGTGAAGGTGCACTCCTTCTATGGGACGAGCGAGACCGGCGGCATCGCGTTCGATCACAGCGACGTGGTGGATGACACAGCCAGCGTAGGGTGGCCGATGCCGGGTGTCACCGTCGAACTGCGCGCAGACGAGGACGTACCCGAGGGATACGGACGCGTCTTGGTCCAGGGCGATGCCGTTGCGCCCGGATACGTCGGAGCGCCGGCAGACGAAGGTCCCTTCGGCGGCGCCTTTCTCACTGGAGACTACGGCACGCGACTGGCGGACGGACGCCTGGTGCTCGCCGGACGCGTGTCGTCGTTCATCAACGTCGCAGGGCGAAAGGTGCAGCCCGCGGAAATCGAGGGGCAGCTGCGGCTCATGGAGGGCGTGGCCGACGCGCGCGTGCTGCCGCTGGCCGACCCCGTGCGCGGCGAACAGGTGGCGGCGGTCGTCGCCGGACACGCGACGCTGGCGCGAGGCGCGATCCGGCAGTTCTGCGCCGCTCGCCTGCCG
Organism: Vicinamibacterales bacterium; assembly: GCA_050183995.1. GTDB lineage: Bacteria > Acidobacteriota > Vicinamibacteria > Vicinamibacterales > CAVVIG01 > CAVVIG01. The sequence continues at coordinate 119,258 of JBFXAT010000001.1, read as the reverse complement.
CCGCACAAAGTGCCGCGGGTGATCGTTGTCGTCGAGGCCTTGCCGCTGAACGCGCGGGGCAAGCACGACGCGAGAGCCATGCAGGCACTGGTCGACGCCGCCGCCGGCGAAGGTGCTGGAGATGCCGTGCTATGATGCGGCGCCAGGGGCGCGTCGATGCGCGCCACCCTGTCCCATCCACCGATCCGGATTGAACCACCTGCGCCAGGCGGCGCGATAGAGACACTGCATCGATGCCTGTGTCGAAAGCATTCGAGCTGGCGCTGACGGGCAGCGCTCGGGCCGCGTGGCCGATCCTGCGTGGGCTCAATCGGCTGCTCGGGGAACGCACCTTCCAGCCGGCGTGGGCGCCGGCCCCGCTCCTGCGCAGCCATGAGCGAACGAAGCCACCGCTCGGGTGGCCGCGCACGACCGACTCGCTGTGCCCCGACTGCGTTCGCGAGGTGCGCGGGCAGGTCCTGTCGGGCAGCCGCTCGGTGGAATCGCTCGTCCAGGAGAGCGTCGGGGAGATTCAGGCGTCCATCCTCGAGCGAGACGGCAAGGTCATCGTCGAGAAGACCTGCCCCCAACACGGCACGTTCACCGACACGCTCGCCATCAACCCGGCGTTTCTGCAGCGGATCGAGTCGCTCTTCCCTGGGCGGGACTTCGCCGCCTCCGCGGGCACGCTGCACGATCACGGCACCTCGTCCATCACCCACGGACGAGGTGCGGTGCTCACGATCGACCTGACCAACCGCTGCAACATGATGTGCGACCCGTGCTTCATGGACGCCAACCAGGTCGGGTACGTGCACGAGCTCTCGTTGGACGAGGTGAAGCAGCTGCTCGACGATGCGATCACCATCAAGCCCCGGCGTCAGATGTCGGTGCAGTTCTCGGGGGGCGAGCCGACGATCTCGCCGATCTTCCTCGACGCCGTCCGGTATGCCCGCCAGGTGGGGTATTTCAGCGTCCAGGCAGCCACCAACGGCATCCGTTTCGCGCAGGAGCCCGAGTTCGCGAAGCAGGCGCGCGAGGCCGGCATGCGGATCGCCTATCTGCAGTTCGACGGCGTGGGCGAGCTGGCGAATTCGCACCGCAAGGTGGGCAACCTCTTCGAGGTGAAGTTGCGCGCCATCGAGGCGCTGCACGCCGCGGGTATCGACGTGTGCCTGGTCGTCACGATCGTCAACACCGTGAACGACGACCAGGTGGGCTCGATCATCAAGTTCGCGCTCCAGAACTGCGACAAGATCAGCTTCGTCTCGTTCCAGCCGGTGTCGTTCACCGGGAGGGACGAGGACATCAGCGAGGACGAGCGTCACCGGAAGCGCTACACGCTGTCGCATCTCGCGGAGGACGTGAAGCGCCAGACGGGCGTCACGGAGCCGCTGCGCGACTGGTTTCCGCTGTCGGCATCGAGCGTCTTTTCCGACGTCACGGATCTGATGCAGGGACCGGCTGCCGACTGGGGCACGCTCAAGTGCGGGTGCCATCCCAACTGCGGCATCGGCATGGGCTTCATGGTCAGCAAGAAGACGAAACAGTGGGCACCGGTGTCGCAGTTCCTCGACATCGAGCAGTTGATGGACGATGCGCGGCGGATTGCGGATGCGGCGCGTGGACCGCTGCTGACGGCGATTCAGACCGGCGTGAGCCTCCTGCGGAACTACTCCCCGCTGAAGGCGCCGGAGGGATTCAGGCTGCTCGATCTGGCCAGGAAGTTCGACAAGCAGAGCGGGGGTCAGCTTGGCGGCCGGGTGGGCGCCTGCGCCGAACACGAGCGCAAGAACGATGAGTGGCTCCTCCTGTTCGTCGCCGGCATGTGGTTCCAGGATCTGTGGACCTACGACTTCCGCCGGACGGAACTGTGCATCATCCCGTATGCGACACAGATGGGAGAGATCTCGTTCTGCGCCTACAACACCGGCGTCGGCTGGCGTCAGGTGGTCGAGAAGATGCACCAGAACGCGACGGTCGCCGATTGGTACCGCACGCACGGCAAGCACGCCGTCTATGCGAATCCCCGCAAGAAGGTGCCGCTGCCCGAAGGTCAACCCGTGACGCTGTTCGTGCCTCGGGACGGTGGACTCCAGCCCTGGGCCGCGAAATCACTCGCGCCCGACGACGCCGCACCGTCTCCGGCGACCGGACGAACGCAGGCGGCGGCACGAGTCGCCCCGGTGTAAGGCGGGTCACTGCCGCGCGGGGATGGGTCGCCTTGTCGCAGGGATCGAGCCGTTCGGCTGACGTGGCGGGCCGTTGACGCCCGCAGCAGCCCGTTCAGCCCCCGGATCCGCCACTTCGCCGCATTCATCACCCATAACGCCCTTTTTCCTCTACACTTTACAGCGATCAAATGCAGCGTCGGCGCGTCTCCAAAGCCGCGACCGGACGTTTGCGATCGCTTACACAGGAGACGATACGCATGCACGCGCCCATCAAGTACTTCGAGAAAGGGCTCTCGATCGCCGCCAGCGGCGCCTGGGTGGTGTTCGACGCGCTCAACAAGGTCAACCAGAAACCGGCCTTCACCCCGAAGTGGTCCGACAAGCCGCTGCAGAAGTCGTATCAGAAGAGCAAGCCGCCGCTCGGATGGCCGCGCGAGACCGACTCGCTGTGCCCGGTGTGCACGCGCGAGGCGCGCGAGGAAATCCTCGACGGGAAGAAGGACGTCAGCGTCCTGCTGAACGAGAAGGTCGGCGAGATCAAGGCCACCATCCTCGAGCGGGACGGCAAGATCCTGATGGTGAAGGATTGTCCGATCCATGGCCACTTCGAAGACGTCATGGCGATCGACACGGATTTCTTCAAGCACCTCGAGCAGGTGTTCCCGGGCCGCGACATCCGCGCGCACAACGACGAGAAGCTGCACAACCACGGCAGCAGCACGATCCTGCACGGCCGCGGGTCGGTGCTGACGGTCGACCTGACGAACCGCTGCAACATGATGTGCGACCCCTGCTTCATGGACGCCAACCAGGTGGGCTTCGTCCACGAACTGACGTGGGAAGACATCAAGCAGGTGCTCGACAACGCCATCAGCATCAAGCCGAAGCGGCAGATGTCGGTGCAGTTCTCGGGCGGTGAGCCGACGATCTCGCCATACTTCCTCGACGCGGTCCGCTACGCGCGCAAGGTCGGGTACGCAAGCGTGCAGGCGGCGACCAACGGCATCGAGTTCGCGAAGGATCCGGACTTCGCCAAGGCAGCCGCGGATGCCGGCCTCCGCTACGCCTATCTGCAGTTCGACGGCATCGGCAATGCGGCCAACGCTCACCGCCGCGTCGGCAACCTGTTCGACGTGAAGCTGAGGGCGATCGAAAACCTCCACAGCGCCGGCGTCGACATCGTCCCCGTCGTGACGATCGTCAACGGCGTCAACAACGAGCAGGTTGGCCGCATCATCGAGTTCGCGCTCGACAACCCGAAGAAGATCAACTTCCTCTCGTTCCAGCCTGTCTCGTTCACGGGCCGTGACGAGCTGGTCACGCCGGAGCGCCGCGCGGCGCAGCGCTACACGTTGTCGCACCTCGCGCACGACGTGAAGAACCAGACGGGACTCGGCGAACCTGTGCGCGACTGGTTCCCCATCTCCTTCATGTCGACGTTCACCGACTGGGCCGATCAGGTTCACGGCGCGGATGCGGCGTGGGGCCAGCTCACCTGCGGCTGCCACCCGAACTGCGGCGTCGGCATGGCGGTGATGATCGACAAGGAAACCAAGGAAGCGGTGCCGGTCACAGCGTTCCTGAATGCGGAGCAGCTGGCGAAGGACGTGGCGGCGGTCACCGACGGCGGCCGCAACCGGAACCTCTCGGTGTTCGGAATGGCGCTCGCGCTGATGCGCAACTACGATCCGTTCAAGGCGCCGACGCACTTCAAGCTGAGCGACCTGCTGAAGAAGTTCGACAAGACCTTCGGCGCCACGAAGGGCGCCGAGAAGGGCAAGTACGGACGGACGGCCGGTCAGATCACGAAGGACGACATCGCCAAGCGGCGCGCCGATCGGTGGAACTTCCTCTTCATCGCCGGCATGTGGTTCCAGGACCTCTTCAACTACGACTTCCGCCGCACCGAGATGTGCATCATCCCGTATGCGACGCAGCAGGGCGAGATTTCCTTCTGCGCGTACAACACGGGCATCGGATGGCGCAACATCATCGAGAAGATGCACATGACGGCGACGCTCACGAAGTGGTACGAGGAGCACGGCCGCCACGAGATCTTCGCGGGCAACAAGAAGGTGCCGCTCACCTCGGCGGATCACTCGCTGGTGCTGAACGCCGAGGCGGTCGCCGCCGGAGCGCAGACGGACCTCGACGAGCTCGGCATTGCCAAGAACGCCCGGGAAGAGAAGCTGCAGGCCCGCAAGAAGGAACAGGACCCGATGTACCACGCGGAGATGGCCAAGCTCTACGCGCAGCACGTGCTCAAGGAGCAGCCGACTCTCCAGATCCAGGGCCTGGGCGGGAGCAAGAAGACTCCGGCCGTGCAGGACGTGCTGCACAAGCCGCAGGTCTGAGCGGCGGATCCGTCCGTCGGGCGGCGCCGCCGGGCGCGCATCGGAACACAGCAGAAGACAAAGGGCCGGTAGTGGTCGACACTACCGGCCCTTTCCCATTTCGGCTGTTTGCCAATCTCGCTGCCCCCAGCCACGACTCCGCACGCGCCGACGTCATGCAATCTGAAATTCACGATCAGAAGTGTCATGATGCACCGATGGACCGCACTTTCATGTTCATCGGGGCGCTGTTCGCCTTCGTCGGTGTCGGCCTTGGCGCCTTTGGCGCGCACGGACTGCGAGGGCGGCTCTCCGCCGAGATGCTCGCCATCTTCGAAACGGCCGTGCGCTACCAGATGTATCACGCGCTCGCGCTGCTGCTCACCGCAGCCGCGACGACACGCCTCGAAGGCAGGGCGGTCATCGTCGCCGGCTGGAGCTTCACGGCCGGCATCCTGATCTTTTCGGGAAGCCTCTACGCGCTCGCGCTCACGGGCGTCACGACGCTCGGCGCGGTGACGCCAATCGGCGGTGTGGCGTTTCTCGCGGGCTGGATCGCGCTGATGGTCGCCGCGTTCTGAAGTTCAGGGGGTCCGCCGCCGCGGCGCGGGCCGGGCCGGTGCCGCCGAACGGGGCGCGGGAGCGGGGCGGTAGGTGATCCGGACGTTGCTCACGATCGCGACGGGCCGTCCCTCCGAACTGTAGGTCGCCGGCCCGTCGGCGCGCTCGACCGTGAGCTTCTCGCCAAGGATCGAGACCACGTTCTCCTCCTGCGGGATCTCGATACTGATCGACTCGGCGCCAATCGGCGCAACCGCCTTCACGCCGGCGGGACCGGCTCCCCCGCTCACGCGGTCGAACAGATCGGCTTCGGCGCGAAACTCGCTCTGGACGGCGGCGCGCCGAATCAGCGTGTTGTCCTCCGTCAAGGCACCGATGACCGCCGTGTAGCGCGCGAACGCCGCACGGGGATCCTTCATCTGCCCCTCGGAATAGGTGTGCCGGTTGTGCAGATCGAACGTCAGCGTGACCGGCCCTCGGTGCGGCGGCAGCGTGACGATGATTCCGTCGGAAGGGCCGGCGCCGGTCAGCACGTCGCAGAAGGCGCGACCGGTCGTCACGCCCTTGCCCAGCGGCGCGGGACAGGTCATCTCCGGGACTTCGGTCTTTGTCGCCGACGCTGCCGGAGCCGGACGCCGCGCCGGAGTCTGCGTCCGCGAACGCGGCGTCTGCGCGAATGCCGACACGCTCGCGAGCGCGACGCAGCTCAGCAACAGGGCTGACGCAACACGCATGAGCCCAGTATATGCCGCGCGCGTCAGTCCTCTACGCAGGCGAGTCCAGCCGCAAACGACGCGTCCCGCGGCGCAGGTGCGCCGCGCAGCTTGATGAGTTCGAGGAACTCCATCCGGGTCCGTGCGCTCGCGCGGAACGCACCCTGCATCGAACTCGTCACGGCAAAGGAGTTCTGCTTCTCGACCCCGCGCATGGCCATGCACAGATGCGTGGCCTCGATCACGACCGCCACGCCGAGCGGCGCGATCTTCTCCCTGATCGTGTCGGCGATCTGACTGGTGAGGCGCTCCTGCACCTGCAGCCGTCTCGCGAAGACGTCCACGAGGCGCGGGATCTTGCTGAGCCCGATCACCTTCGTGCTTGGAATGTACGCGACATGGCACTTCCCGAAGAACGGCAGCAGGTGATGCTCGCAGAGACTGTAGAAGTCGATGTCTTTGACGATCACCATCTCGCTGTAGTCGACGGTGAACAAGGCGTTGTTCAGCACCTGATCGATATCGGCGTCGTAGCCGCCCGTCAGAAAACGAAGTGCCTTCTCCACGCGCTTCGGCGTGTCGACCAGCCCTTCCCGTTCCGGATCCTCGCCGAGCTCCGCGAGGAGACGTTTCACGAGCTCCTGCATCGGCCTATTCTATCGCGCCCGGTCGAGCCGCTCCCGGCGTGGTCCGCCGCGGATGCGCAGGCGGCGATGCAACCTGCGGTCACCAGGCGCGTCCATAGACGTAGGAAGCTCGACAGCGGATGACCTGCCGCGCGGTCGCAACATCTGGTGCCAGGCGACAGGTGCCGGTGTCAGATCCCAGCGCATCCAATCGCCGCCATCGAGACGATCGCGCCGGAACGGCGCAATTCCCGCGGGAGACGCTGGCACGATTCCTGAACAGTCATCGGCAGCGGGAGACGCAGACGATGCTCACAACACGGACCTCCACGAGCGCACTCGGATCCGACCGCACGCCGCTCCGGCGCCCCTCGGCCCAGACGGTCGTCATCGTCAACGGCGACAGTCAATCCCTGCAGGTGCTCGAGCCGGTGCTCGATGCCGGCAACTACCACGTTGTGTTCGTCGAAGCGAGCCGCCACGCGTATTCCCAGATCCGGCGAACCCAGCCGGACCTCGTGATTCTGTGTCTGCGTCTCGACGAGCCTGAGGGCTTCCAAGTGCTCTCGATGCTGAAGCTCGACGAGGTGACCCGCGATATCCCAGTTGTCACCTGCACCGGTCAGTCGTCGGCCGCAGAGGAGGAGCCTGAGGAGGAAGAGGAGATCGCGCCGCCAATGTTCGCGGCGGCTCCGCCGTCACCGCTCATGAACTGATGGTATAGTCCGGCCGAAATGGGGGCCGGCGCGACCGATTCATCAAGCACCGACGATCGCCGAGGGGCGAATCGTCTCCAGATCCTGGGCGATCTCACGGCCGAGATCATGGTGTTTCAACCCATGACCGTCCGCGAGATCAGCCGATCGGGCGTCCTCGTCGAGACTGTCTTCCCCCTGCAACTCGACTCGCTGCACGAAATTCGTCTCACGCTGGGGGATTGCTCCATCGTGGCGAAAGCGCGGGTGGCTCACTGCCGCATCGGGGAAATAGACCAGGAGCGGGTGAGCTACCGCTCAGGCATGGAGTTCATCGAGCTCAACACGCGAGTGCAACAGGTGATCGATCGGTTCATCGACGCGGTCGAAGCCGATCGGCGCGCGCGGCCAGTCTGACGGCAAGCCGCGTTCCCGCCGACAGGCTCGTCCGTGGCCTCGCCGCCGCAGACCGGACTGGCCTCGCCGCCGCGGACCGAACAGCAACCTAGCGGATCTTCAGATGCTCGAGGTAGTCGCCGGACGCAATGCGTTCCGCGCGACCGAGAGGCGCGTTGTAGAAGTACACCCAGGCGTCGGCGACACGTCCGTCGAGGATGATGACGGCCGTTCTGACACGCTGGTACAGGCTGGTATCCGGCTCCGAGACGCTGTAGCCCTCGATCTCATCCAGGGCGGCGAGGACGGCATCGGCATCGAGCATCTGATGGACTTCGCCCCACACGCGGCCATCAGCGGCGGGAATCGCAGCGGGATAGATGCCGAGATCGAACAGTGCCGCGGAAATCCAGCCGCGTCCGACTGATCGCAGCGCGTGATCCAGACGAGCACGGCCGGGACGGCGAAAGCCGCTCATCAGCGTGCCATAAAAGAACACCAGGTCGGTCATGTACCGAGGCGGGACCTATCCGGAATTACGGCAGCGCGGCCGCGTTCATTTACGCAGCTGTTCGACGCGGGTGCGGCGCACCGGCGGGCGGGTCAGCGAGGAAAGGCAGGCAGCGACGCGGACGGCGCCAGCGTGCCGAGGGCAGCGAACGCGGATGCGGGAACGTCGAACGCCAACGTCACGGTCGTCCCGGCGCCGTCGAGCCGAAGTCCATCCAGCACGCTCTTCAGCTCCGGCCGAACGGCGGCGTGCATTCGCGCCAGGGCCAGCAGCCCTCGCAGGAGCTCGCGCAGGCCGCCAGCCGCACGCTCGTCGCGGGCCTCGACGCGCAGCAGACCTTGAAGTGCACTGCCCACCGTGGCCGTCACGGTGAAGAGATTGATGGGCGGCACGCGATCGACCATGCCTCCGGGCAGGCGGTCGATCGCCCCGAATCCGGCGGCCCAGACATCGTTGGACTGAAGGTCCGGGAGCAGGGCCGCCATCGTGTCGTTGGAAGCGAGACTGTCTCCGCCGTCCCGAAGATCGACAGCGGCATGGACGAGCGCCTCGCTCCCGGCCGCGATGAGGTCCGGCGCCAGGAACGCGATCGCCACGACCCCACGCGGGCCGCCCGCGTCGCCCCGGACGAGGCGCACTCCCCGATATGTGGTCGCCTGAGCCCCCCGCTCCTGCATGAGCGACTCGATCCGCGCGGTGTCGAAGCGGCCGCGCGCGAGCACGACGGCGTCGCTGTTCCCGCCGATCTCGGCACCGGCTGGCACGACGCCGATCAGCACGCGGTCGACGTCGTTCTCGATGTCGACCCCCGTCCGGCTCCGAAACCGGTCCCGCGCCTCGGGCAAGCTCTGCAACAGGAGCTCGACCTGCCTCCGCAGATCCGACGTCATGATGCGATGCAGGTCGGCGTACGCCACGAGCGCCACCGTCGGCGGGAGGAGGCGAAGGTCGAGCGGCTCGCGATCCGACGCCGCTCCAGCCGTGCCGCGGCCGAGACATGCCGCGAACCCTGCGCCGACGCACACAGTCAGGGTGAGCAGGTATCCGATCGCGCGCACGCGTGGCCGTTTCATCCGCTTCCTCCAGTATACGAACCGCTCGCCGCGGCGGCGCGCCGCGTCAGGAAGCGCCCCGCAGCCCGAGCCGATCCGCCTCGGCCGACAGAAAGGCGATCACGTTCCCGATGTGTTGGTCCAGCGGAAGACCGAGGGTCTCCGCGCCAGCACGCAGGTCGTCCCGGCTCACGGCCCGCGCGAACGCCTTGTCCTTCATACGCTTCATCACCGACGACGGCTCGAGCCCGACGATGGTGCGGCCAGGACGCACGAGGGCGGCCGCGGTCACGAAACCTGTCATCTCGTCGCAGGCGAAGAGCGCCTTCTCGAGCAGGCTCTCCCGGCTCACGCCGCTGTAGCTGGCGTGCGACAGGATCGCGCGCGTCACCCACGCCGGATAGCCGCGCGCAGCGAGGATCTCGACCCCCTTGAAGGGGTGCTCGCTCGGGCTCGGCCATCGCTCGTAGTCGAAGTCGTGAAGCAGGCCGACGATCCCCCAGTCGTCCTCGGACTGCGCGTGAAGCCGTGCGTACCCGCGCAGGGCCGCCTCGACTCCCAAGGCATGTTTGATCAGGCTCTCGCCCGTCGTGAACTCCGTCAGGATCGCCCAGGCGCCCTCTCGATTCAGGTCCATAGGTTCAAGGAAGCCGTAATCAGCACGGCATTGACGAAGTCGATGAAGAACGCACCAACCATCGGCACGATCAGAAACGCACGAGGCGCAGGTCCGTACCGGGCCGTCAGCGCCTCCATGTTGGCCATCGCATTGGCGGTGGTCCCGAGCATGAAACCGCACAGGCCACCGCTGATGACGGCCGCATCGTAGTCGCGGCCCATCAACCGGAACGTCGGACCCAGCGCGACGGCCGCGATCACGGCCACCTGCACGGTCAGAATGATGATCATCGGCAGCGCGAGCCCCGCAAGCTCCCACAGTCGGAGCGTCATCAGCGCGAGAACGAGGAACAGCGACAGCGCCACGTTCCCGAGGTCGTCGATGACCTGCTGCGAAATTCCGATCAGCCCGGTCATGTCGTCCAGGTTCCGGATGACCGACGCCACGAGCATCGCACCGATGTAGGCTGGCAGCGTGAGACCGAACGCCTCGAATCTCGCGCTCACGAACGAGCCGATCCACATGGCCGTCATGATCAGCACGAGCGACTTCAGCAGCCCGTAGGACTCGCGATCCTCGCCGGCGGGCACGCGTTGCACGGCGTCCGGCAGTTGCTGTTCGACGATCTCGGTGGCGAGATGCGGCACCACCTGGGCTCCGGGCGGCACGCGTCGGCGCCCGCCCGGCAGACGATGGATCAGGACCGTGGCGACTGGCCCGCCGATCAGCCCGCCGGCGACGATCCCCACCATCGCCGCCGCGATGCCGGCGGTCGGGGCGCCGGCGACACCGGCCGACTCGAACAACGGCGCGAAGGCAAGAGCCGTGGCGGGGCCGCCCGTCAGCGTCACCGATCCATTCAACACACCGAACAGCGGATGCAGACCAAGGGCGCCGGCGACCGCCGCGCCGATCACGTTCTGCAGGCAGGCCAATACGGTGCACAAGACCGTGAAGACGAGGACCTGCGGCCCTCCGACGCGGAGCAACGCGAGGCTGGCGCCGAAGCCGACGCTCGTGAAGAAGCTGATCATCATCGGCGTCTGAAGCCGCGTGTCGAAGGTGGCGAGCACGATGCCGCGGCTACGCAGCAGGGACAGCACCGACGCCACGATCAAGCCTCCCACCACTGGTGCCGGGATGTTGTAGCGTGCCAGGACCGGGACGACACGCCGCATGCCGTGGCCGCCGAACAGGACGAGCCCACCGAACGCCACGGTCTCCACGAAGTCGAGCTGGAACATCAGGCGGCTCTACGATTCCAGGATTCTACGGTTGGGCGAAGGCCTCACGGACGACCGACTCGGTCTCGCCCGTCAGCAGCATCCCCGTGAGACCCTCGAGCGGAACCCACACGGCGGCATCCGCATCCGACGCGTGCTGCAATGTACCTCCGATGACGTCGCACCGGTAGTCGATCAACACGTAGTGATACTCCACACGGCCGTCACCGTCGGTGTAGATCCGCTCGAGCACGCGAATCAGGCGTCCGACCTGGACGACGAGCCCGGTCTCCTCGAGCACTTCCCGCTGCAGCGCGGAGGCAAGGGTCTCGCCGAGCTCGACGGCGCCGCCGGGAAGACTCCACTCTCCTTGCGAGGGCGGACGGGCGCGCTTGATCAACAGGACGCGATCGCCGTCGAACACCACTGCGCCGACTCCGACCAGCGGAGAGGCCGGAAACCGCCGCTCCATCTCAGATCCCGAACGCTTTCACGACGACGCGCTTGCGGCGCTGTCCATCGAATTCCGCGTAGAACACCTGCTCCCAAGGCCCCAGATCGAGCTTGCCCTCCGTGATCGGCAGCATCACCTGATGCCCCATCAGGGTCCGTTTCAGGTGCGCATCGGCGTTGTCTTCCCCTGTCCTGTGATGCCGGTACGCGAGCCCGGCCGGGGCGAGCTTCTCGAGCCAGACTTGGAAGTCGTAGATGAGGCCGTCCTCCCAGTCGTTGACGAACACCCCCGCCGTGATGTGCATCGCCGACACGAGCACCAGACCTTCCGCGATGCCGCTCTTGCCGACGACCTCGGCCACGCGGTCGGTGATCCGCACGAACTCCTGCCGCTGTGTCGTGTTGAACCAGAGATACTCGGTCGTGACACGACTGGGGTTCTGGGACGTGTTCATGAGACTCTCCGGATGATCGCCGGGCCGACCGCCGGCTGGCGGCTGCGCGCCGGCTAGGTGAGCGGAAGCGACGCGTCCGCGTTCATGTCGAGCCCGGACGTGAATCCTGCCCGCAGCCGGCGCAGTCCCGCCGCCGCGATCATCGCCGCGTTGTCGGTCGAGAGCTGGAGGCTCGGAACATAGGTCGGAAGCTCGCGGGCCTCCCCGCGGGCCTTGATCTCCTGGCGCAGACGGCTGTTGGCCGACACGCCGCCGGCGACGCCGACGCTGGCGGCTCCGTGCCGCAGCGCGGCTTCGAACGTCCGTTCGACGAGCACCCGGACGACTACTCGCTGGAAGCTCGCGCAAATGTCAGCGACCTCCGGCTCGGGCAGGCTGCTGACCGCCTCGAGGCGTGTCGTCACATAGCGGCGAACCGCCGTCTTCAGACCGCTGAAACTGAAGTCGAGGTCGCCTCTCAGCTCGGGGGCGTTCCGATCGGCATGCGTCAGGCGCGTCGAGGGCCACGCGATGGCGCGGTCGTCACCGCCCTTCGCCAACCGATCGATGACCGGCCCTCCCGGGTATCCGAGGCCCAGAAGCTTTGCGACCTTGTCGTACGCCTCACCGGCCGCATCGTCGCGAGTCCGGCTGATCAACTCGTACCGCCCTGCCGTCGGTACCAGGTACAGGCTCGTGTGCCCGCCGGACACCACGAGCACGATGGCCGGCAGCGGGATCTCTCCGTTGTGCAGCACCAGCGATTCGATGTGTCCCGCCAGGTGATGGACACCAACGATCGGCAGAGATGCCGCCGTTGCCGCGGCCTTCGCGAACGACACTCCGACGAGCAGTGAGCCGACCAACCCGGGTCCCTGCGTGACGGCGATCGCGCCCAGATCGCTCCATGCCGCCGACGCGTCCGACAGTGCGCGCTCCACGACGCCGCAGATGTCCCGCACGTGCTGCCGTGACGCGAGCTCGGGGACGACGCCTCCCCACTCGCGGTGGATCGCCACCTGCGAGGCGACCACGTTCGAGCGCATGGCCCAGGGCCGCCCGGTCTCGCCCGTCTCTTCGACGACGGCAGCCGATGTCTCGTCGCAGGACGTCTCGATGCCCAATATCAGCATGTCAGGCGTGCGTCGGCTCGGCCGGCGAAAACGCTCCGGCCAGCGACTCCGTGTAGGGCGGGCGCATGATGCCGCGCTCGGTGATGATGCCGGCGATCAAGTGGTGAGGCGTCACGTCGAAGGCGGGATTCCAGACGCGGGCGCCCTGGGGTGCCAGCTGCGCGCTCCCGACGTGCGTGACCTCACGGCTGGTGCGTTCCTCGATCGGGATGCGCGAACCGTCAGGCGTCCTGAGATCGATGGTCGACAGCGGCGCGGCGACATAGAACGGCACGCCGTGTTCGCGCGCGAGCACGGCCACCGAATACGTGCCGATCTTGTTCGCCGTGTCGCCGTTCGCGGCAATACGATCGGCGCCGACGACCACGAAATTGACCTTGCCCTGTCGCATGAGCGCTCCGGACATGTTGTCGGTGATCACCGTCGTATCGATGCCGTCGCGCACGAGCTCCCAGGCCGTCAGCCTGGCGCCCTGCAGGAACGGACGGGTCTCGTCGGCGAACACCTGCACGTGTTTGCCCGCCTCGACGGCGCCGCGGATGACTCCCAGCGCGGTGCCGTACCCCGCGGTCGCGAGGGCGCCGGCGTTGCAGTGCGTGAGAATGTGCGCCTCGGCGGGAACCACGGCCGCTCCGAAGGCACCCATCGCTCGGCAATTGGCCACGTCCTCGTCGTGGATGGCAGCGGCTTCCGCATCGAGCCGGTCCTTGATCTCGTCGACCGAGGCGCCCGCGGACGCCGCGGTCGCGAATGCCGCCTTCATCCGATCGATGGCCCAGAACAGGTTCACCGCCGTCGGCCGAGTGCCCGCCATCAACTCGCAGACCTTGTAGAACTCGGCCGCGAGCTTCTGCGTCCCCGTCGCGATGCTCCGGCGCATGCCGAGGGCGATTCCGAATGCCGCCGCCACGCCGATGGCCGGCGCCCCGCGGATCACCATCGTCTTGATCGCACGGGCGACTTCGGCGGACGTGCGGCAACGGACGTAGACCTCCTGCGCCGGAAGCTTGCGCTGGTCGATCATCACGACGGCATCGGCCTCGCGTTCTATGGTCGGAAGCATGAGAGTCATTGTATCCGTGTCGCCTCGGAGGGCATTCGGAGGGCCGGGACGACCGTGGACGGCGCGAGCGCGCGCGGGCCGCGGCGGCGAGATCGAAGCGCTTGGGCTCGGTCTGCTGCCCGGGGGGAGGCGTCCCGCGATTCGCTTCCGGCGACACGCCCGCTCAGAGGCGACGCCCCGATCAGAGAAGACGTGAGTCGAACGGAAGGGGGAGGAGCGTGCCCAGAGTATGGCGGCCGGTGGTCCTGGTGAGATTTGCGAGGACGACCTCCACGTCACCTGCGAACTCCCACAAGATCTGCCTGCACGCACCGCACGGCGGCGTCGGCCTCCTGGTGTCGGCCACGATCGCGACGCGTGTGAAGCGGCGGTGCCCGTCCGAGAGCGCCTTGAAGATCGCGACACGTTCGGCGCAGAGCGTCAGACCCAACGTGGCGTTCTCGATATTGCAGCCGGTGACGATGGCGCCGTCGGTTGTCTCTACGGCCGCCCCGACGGCGAACTGCGAGTAGTGCGACAGCGCGTGCGTGCGGGCGATCCGCGCCGCCTGGACGAGCGCCCGCACGCGGCGATCAGACTCTCGCAACGATCTCCTCCAGCAGCCGCGCGATCCGCACCCCGGCACGATGTGCCGTTTCCACGACGTGCGCGTGAGCCAGCGGACCCTCGTGCAGGCCCGCTGCGGCGTTCGCGATGCAGGACAGACCGAGCACCTCGAGGCCCATGTGGCGGGCGACGATCGCCTCCGGGACCGTGGACATGCCCACCATGTCGGCGCCAATCGAACGCAGGAACCGGACCTCGGCCGGCGTCTCATAACTCGGCCCGAGCACGCCGGCGTACGTGCCGCGGTGCAGCGCCAGTCCGAGCGCGGCGGCCGCTTCGTCGGCGAGCACGCGCAATCGCGGCGAATACACGTCCGTCATGTCGGGAAAGCGCGGACCGAAGCGCTCGTCATTCTCTCCGACGAGCGGATTGCAGCCGGTGAGGTTGATGTGGTCCTCGATGATCACGATCGCGCCAGGCTCCAGGTCCGGCCGAATCCCGCCAGCGGCGTTGGTGAGCACCAGCGTCCGCACACCGACGAGTGCCATCACCCGAATCGGCATCGCCAAGAGGTGCGGCGCGTGGCCTTCGTACAGATGGCCGCGGCCCGACAGCACGGCGACGGTCTTCCCTCGCACGTCGCCGACGACGAGCCGGCCTTCGTGCCCTTCGACGGCCGCCCGTGGCCAGCGCGGCAGATCTGCGTATGGCATCGACACCGCCGAGTCGAGGCAGTCGGCGAACCGGCTCAGTCCGGAGCCCAGGACGACGGCGAGCTCCGGTGTGCGGTTCACGCGTCCGCGGATGACCCCCGCGGCCTCCCACACACTGGCATAGTCCGACATCTCAGAGCAGCACGGCGGCGATGCAGGCATTGACCAGCGTGGCGGCGAAGCCGACGAAGAGCGCCCGCGTGCCGAGCCTCGCGAGGTCGCCTCGCCGTGTCGGGGCCATCGCACCGATTCCGCCCAGCTGAATGCCGATCGAGCCGAAGTTGGCGAATCCCGTGAGCGCGAACGTGGCGAGCGCGTGCGACCGTTCGGAGATCACGCCCTTGTACTGTGTGCTCAGCTTCACGAACGCCACGAATTCATTGGCCACGAGCTTGGTGCCGAGCAGATCGGCGACCGGAAACACGTCCGCCCGCGGGACGCCGATCAGCATCGCCACGGGCGCGAAGACCCAGGCGAACACGCGGGCCAGCGTGAGTCCGGGCCAGGCCAGCGCCAGAAGATGGTCGAACATCGCGAGGAATGCAAGGAAGGCAATCAACATGGCGGCGACGTTGACCGCCAGACGGGTGCCGTCGGCGGCGCCGCCCGCCGCGGCATCGATCAGGTTGACGTGCTCGCGCCCGACTGCCACTTCCGCGTATCCGCTGGTGAGCGGACGCCCGGTCTCCGGATAGAGGATCTTGGACAGGTACAGTCCACAAGGGGCCGCCATCACGCTCGTCGTCAGCATCGCGATGGGATCGGCGCCGAGTCCGATGTACACGATCATCATGCCCCCGGAGATGGTGGCCGTCCCGCCCACCATCATCGCGAGCAGCTCCGAGTTCGTCATGTCCGGCACGAACGGCTTCACGATGATCGGCGCCTCGGTCTGGCCCATGAACACGTTCGCGGCGGCGGAGAGCGTCTCGGCGCCGCTCGTCTTCATCAATCGCATCATCCCCTTGGCCATGAGGCGCACGACCAACTGCAGGACGCCGAGGTGGTACAGAACGCTGAAGAACGACGAAACGAAGACGATCGTGGGAAGTGCGGTGAACGCGAACACGACGCCGCCGGGGAACACGGTCGACATCGCGCCGGGATCGGCGAGCCCGCCGAATACGAACCGCGAGCCCGTATCGGTGAACTCCAGGAACCGGCGGACACCAGCGGCCACGCCGCTGAAGAAGGCGTAGCCGGGACGCACGCCTCCGACATTCAGCTTCAGAATCGCCAGCGCGAGGAGGACCTGCAGCGCGATCCCCCACCCGACGGTCCGCCAGTTCACGGCCTCGATGTCGCGTGAGCACGCGGCAACGATCGACACGAACACGACCGCACCGATCGCGGCCTGGCCGCGCGACCCAATCAGCGGCTCGAGGAGGTAGGCCAGCACGGCGAGCAACAGGGCGGCTCCGGCCAGCGCACCCCGCAGCGGGAGGCGCTGGCGGCCGGTGGGGTCGTTCACATCGATCACGACGGGCTCCACTCGTTCACGCGACGGCGGCGGGAATCAACGGCCAGGCCGCGGCGTGCCATCGATGACGACAGCCTGCTCTAAGAGCGCGCCAACGGTCTCCCGCCGTGTTCGGATCGATAGCCCGACGCGTCATGGTCGGGCGCGAGGCCCGAGGTGTCTCTGGGATGAGATGCTGAATTCCGGCGCGGTCGAGCGCGCGGCTGTCGCGCTTCTTGACAATGACGTCGGCGATCCGCAACCCGTCGGCGAGTATAGCGGAACTGGGAGATAATCCTCTTCGATGGAGTGCTCCTCGTCGTGGCCGTCGTGGCGGCGAAGAGGCACGCGACGGCCGATCCCGATCGTCGCGTGCGTGCTGGCGGCAACGGCGGTCCTCCTGACGGCAGCCGAACCGCGGCCGCGGCTGATCGTGCTGCTCGTCGTCGACCAGATGAGAGCCGATTACGTCGATCGGTTCATGGCGCGCTGGTCTTCCGGCTTCCCTCGTCTGGTGAACGGCGGCGCGTGGTTCGCGCAGGCGGCCTATCCGTACATGGAAACGTTCACCTGCGCGGGTCACGCCACGATCGCGACCGGCGCGCTTCCGCTCGAGCACGGCATCTTTCAGAACAGCTGGTACGATCGCTCGCGCGGCTCGGTCGTCGTCTGCGCCGACGATCGATCAGCGCAGCCGGTGCAGTATTCGCCCTCGTCGGGGCGTGACCAGCGCGGGCCTGATGCGCTGCGCCTGCCGACGCTTGCCGATGCAATGCGAGGCAACGGCTCTCGGGTCGTGAGTCTCGCACTGAAGGCACGAAGCGCGATCATGCTGGCCGGACACGGCGGAACGGCTGTGACATGGCGGTCGGAGTCGCTCGACACTTGGGAAACGTCGACGGCGTTTTCGCCGAATCCGGTGCCTGAAGTGTCCACATACGTAGAGGCCCATCCGATACGCGCCGATTTCGGCAAAGCGTGGACGCGTTTGCTCGCCCCGACCGCTTACACCGGCACGGACGCAGACGCCGCCGAGAAGCCGCCGAAGGGCTGGAGCACGAGCTTTCCACACATGCTGAGCGGCGCGGCCGGTGAGCCGCCCGCGGGGTACGCATATACCTTCCAGTGGGAGCGCAGCCCCTATGCCGATGCCTACATTGCCCGGATGGCGGCAGCACTCGCCGCGAACCTGCGGCTGGGACAGGGCTCGACGCCCGATCTTCTCGCCGTGAGCTTCTCGAGCCCCGACCTGGTCGGGCACGCGTTTGGTCCCCGCAGTCACGAGCTGCAAGACATGTATTTCCAGCTCGACCGGACGATTGGCCGCCTGCTGACGGACCTCGACAATCTGGTCGGACCTGACGCCTACACGCTGGCGTTGACCTCCGACCACGGTGTCGAAGAGATCCCGGAGCACGTGATCGCAGAGGGTGGCGACGCCGGCCGCCTCGACGCCAGGAAGGTGCAGGACACGATTGAAGTAGCGGCCGCGCGCGCGCTGGGCCCGGGCTCGCACGTCGCGCGCGTCAATGCGAACGATGTCTACTTGAAACCCGGGATCTACGAGAAGCTGGCCGCCGCGCCAGGAGCGCTCGACACGGTGCGCGGAGCGCTCACCCGGATGCCTGGGGTGGCCGCCGTATTCACGCGCGGCGAGCTCGATCGAGGCGCCTCGTCATCCGATGCCGGATTGCGAGCGGCGGCACTGAGCTACGTCGCCGATCGAAGCGGGGACCTCGTCGTCTCGACAAAGCCGGGCTGGCTCTTCACCGTCGAGAACGCCAGCCACGGCAGCAACCGCCTCGAAGATCGGCGCGTCCCGATCGTGCTCTTCGGACGGGGCGTGAAGCCAGGCCGCTACGAACAGCCGGTCTCGCCAGCGGACGTGGCCCCAACACTCGCGGCCATCGTGGGTGTCGATCTGACGCACGCGAGCGGGCGGGTGCTGCGCGAGGCGATGCGGTGACACAAGGCGCGAAACCCCGGAGGTCCGCCGGCGCCGGGACGAACGCAAGCGCGAGCAAGTCCGCCCGCGCGCGAGAGGTCGGGGCCGCGAGGACCGCTGCCGCTGAGGCGCCGCCGGATTTCCGACAGCGCGTGCTCTCGGTGGTCCGCCGCATACCCGTCGGCCGCGTCGCGACCTATGGGGACGTGGCGGCCCTGGCCGGACGCCCCCGGGCGGCTCGAGCCGTGGGCAATATCATGCGGACCTGCGGCCGCCCGGACGTCCCGTGCCACCGGGTCGTGGGCGCCGGCGGTCGTCTCGGAGGTTTTGCCGGACGCGAGCCGTTGAAGCGGGCGCTGCTTGCGGCCGAGGGCGTGGAGATGTCCGGGGCGCGAATTTCGCTCGCACGATGTCGCTGGCGGCGGCATTGAGCTTGCTCAGGTTCTATAATGGATCGAACAGCTCGACCGAATCGGAGGAGGCGCAATGAAGCACGCAATTTTGGGAGTCCTAGCACTCAGCCTGGCACTGCCAGTCGCCACCGCCTCAGCGCAGGCGCAGGCGAACACGTCGCTCGGAAGCGTCACGCTCGCACAGAGTGTGACCGCAGACGGTAAGAGGCTGGCTCCTGGGACCTATCAGGTGCGCCTGACGGGCGAAGAGCCCAAGCCAGCGGCCGGGCAATCGCCTGAAGGGGCCAAGTACGTAGAGTTCGTACGAGGCGGTCAGGTGGTCGCTCGCGAGGTGGCCACGGTAATTTCGGACACCGACGTGAAGACCGTCGTCAAGGGTCCGCAGCCGGCACGCGGCGGCTCGCGCGTGGAAATGCTCAAGGGCAACGACTACGTGCGGATCTGGATCAATCGGGGCGGGAACAACTACTTGATCCACCTGCCTCCGGCAGTCTGACTCGGGGATCTGGCGTCGGGTAGGTTCGCCTACCCGACAGCCGGGTCGCCACCACACGGCCGGTCGTCACCACGCCTAGATCGCCATCACGTCGAACTGCTCGTGGTGAAGCTGTATGTCCGGCTTCACCGTGATCGACTTCCCCAGCACCCCGGTCAAGTCGCGCATCACCCCGTTCTGCTCCTCGCCGAGCGCGCGCGCGATCTCTGGATTCACCCGCAGCAGCAGGCGGTAGCCGTTCAGCTCCGGCCCGATCTTCCGCACCTCTGAGAGAATTTCGTAGCAGATCGTCGAGGTCGACTTGATCGTGCCGGTGCCCGAGCAGTAGGGGCACGGCTCGGTCATGACGCGCTCGAGGCTCTGCTTCACGCGCTTGCGGGTGATGATGATCAGGCCGAAGTCCGACACCGCCAGCGCCTTCGAGGGCGAACGATCCTTCTTCAGCTCCTGCTCCACCGCCTGCAGAACCTTCTGACGGTTCTTCTTCTCCTCCATGTCGATGAAGTCGAGGACGATGATGCCGCCGAGATCGCGCAGCCGGATCTGGCGCACGATCTCCTTCACCGCTTCGAGGTTCGTCTTGACGATGGTGTCTTCGAGGCGACCCGCCGACTTCTTGCCGACATAGCGGCCCGTGTTGACGTCGATCGCGACGAGCGCTTCGGTCTGATTGATGACGATCGATCCACCCGACTTGAGCCAGACCTTGCTCTTCAGCGCCTTGTCGATCTCGGCCTGGACGCCGTACTCCTCGAAGATCGGGAACGGCTTCGAGTAGAGCTTCACGCGTGGAGCAAGGTTCGGCAGGATGCGCTGTACGAGGTCGAGCACCCGCTGGTGTTCCTGCGGATGATCGATCCGGATCGCCTGGAAATCCTCGGTGAGGAGATCGCGAAGCAGCTTACCCACCAGGCTCGGCTCTCGGTAGACCACGGCCGGAGCACGCGACGACTCCATGCGGTGCCGGATGTCGATCCAGATCGCGTGAAACGCCTCGAGATCGCTGACGATGTCCTCTTTGGGACGGCCGGCTGCGGCCGTGCGGATGATGACGCCGCCGGTGAAGCCGTGCGTCTCGCGGAACTCGCGGACGATCCCGCGGAGCCGGGCGCGCTCGTCGCGCGACTCGATTTTCCGAGAGACGCCGACGTGGTCCACCGTCGGCATGAAGACGAGGAACCGCCCCGGCATCGTGACATGGGAGGTCAGCCGGGCGCCCTTCGTGCCGATGGGCTCCTTCACCACCTGCACGAGAATCTCCTGGCCCTCCTTCAGCAGATCCTCGATCCGGGGCGCGCCCTTCACCTCACGGTTCTTCTCGTCGCGCCCCTCGTCCCTGCGGCTGTCGTCCTTTCTGCTCTTGCTGTCCGCCTTCTTGCCGTCGGCCTCGTCTTCGTCTCCTGCCTCGAGGCGATCGAACTCTTCGATCGTGTCGACGACTTCGGCGACATAGAGGAATCCGTCGCGCTCGAGGCCGAGATCGATGAAGGACGACTGCATGCCGGGCAGGACCTTCGACACGCGCCCCTTGTAGACGTTGCCGACGACCCCGCGCTGGTGTTCGCGCTCGACGAAGATCTCGGCGACCAGGTCGTCTTCGAGGATGGCCACGATCGTCTCGTGGCCATTGGAGGAGATGATCATCTCCTTGGTCATTCACAAATCTCCGACGCGAGGCCGGGCCAGGCGGCCCGTTCGCCTCCCGCTAATTTGTGAATCTGCGCATGCGCACGTTGAGCACCAGCCCGAAGCCTGCGAGCGTGGCGATCATCGACGAGCCTCCGTAGCTCATGAGCGGGAGCGTGAGCCCCTTGACGGGTGCCAGACCTGCCGACATGGTGACGTTATAGACCACCTGGAAGGTGAAACTGGCCAGCACACCGAGCACGAGATAGGAGCCGAGGCGATCCTTGGCGAGCCGTGCCGCCTCGAGCGAACGCAGAATCACGAACAAGTACAGGCCGAGCGCCACGATGACGCCGACAAACCCCTGCTCCTCGGCGAGAACCGAGAAGATGAAATCGTTATGGGCGACGGGCAGGAACCGCAGCTGCCCCTGGGTGCCCTTCATGTAACCCTTGCCGGTGAGCCCACCGGATCCGACGGTGATGCGCGCCTGAATCTGCTGATATCCGGCGCCCCTGGGATCCTGCGCGGGGTCGAGAAACGTGGAGATGCGGCTCTTCTGATAGTCCTTCAGCGCGAATTGCCAGGCGACCGGCGCGAGGAGCACCAGGGACACCGCAAGGTATCCGAGAATGCGCATCCGCATGCCGGCGAGATAGGCCACCGCGAGGAACACGGGCACGAGCGTGACCGCCGTACCCAGATCGGGTTCCTTGGCGATGAGCGCGAGCGGCAGACACGTGAGACCGCCGCCGATGGCCAGGTCGGCCCAACTGGGTGCCCCCCGTGTCTCGCCGAAGTACTTGGCGAGCACCAGCACGACTCCCAGCTTGGCGAACTCGGAGGGCTGCAGGTTGAAGCCCCCAATCGAGATCCACCGCCGCGCTCCCATCTGCACGGAGCCGAGGAACAGCACGTACAGGAGGAACGCCAGCAGGCCGATGTAAATCAGATGGGACTTGTCGGTGAACGTGCGGTAGTCGAGCGACAAGGTCAACACCATCGCGCCGAGACCGAGGCCGATGGCGGAAAGCTGCGTCAGATACAGCGTCGAGTTGCCCCTCGTCGGATCCGACGAGGTGCTGAAGATCATCGCCACGCCGACGGCACACAGGGCGAGGATCGAGATGAGCAGCGCCCAATCGATGTGGTGGTAAAGCCGTCGCTCGAACATGATCGGTGAAGGGCGCCCCTAGTTCGCAGAGCGATCGCCGCCACCCGACACGGCCGCGATGGTCATGTCGGTGATGTCGTCCAGGACGGGCTCCTCCGGCGTCAGCATGATCGGCGGCCTCGAGAGCTCGAGCGGCAGTGAGGTCGGGGGCGGCGGCAGGGCACGGCCGTCTCGCTTGGCGAAGAACGTCTCGAGGACGTGGTGCGCCAGGGCGGCGGCGTTGCCACCGTGCTCGCCGTGCTCTGCGAACACGACTCCCGCGATCTGCGGGTTGTCTCGCGGCGCGAAGAACACGAACCACCCATGGTCCCGCAGATCCTTCGTGGTCTTGCCCGCCGCGGCCGCCTTGCCCCGGTTCGAAATGACCTGCGCGGTCCCCGTCTTGCCCGACACGTCGTACCCTTCGATGCGCGCCTTGCGCCCGGTCCCACCCGCGTTGACCACCATCCACAAGCCGTCGCGAATGGCCTGCAGCCGTGCGGGGTCGACCGCAACTGTCGACTGCGGCGGCGGGGCCGGCACGGCGGTCCATCCGTTCCCCTCGTCGATCGCCTTGAGAAGATGCGGTGTCACTCGCGTGCCGCCGTTGGCGAGCGTCGCGGCGTAGACGGCCATCGAGACGGGCGTGAGAGACACGCCACCCTGGCCGATCGAGACGGAGATCGTCTCGCCTGCGTACCATTTCTCCTTGAAGCGCCGCTGCTTCCATTCCGGCGACGGCACGATGCCCTCCACCTCGTTCGGGAGGTCGATCATGCTCCGTTCACCCAGCCCCAGCAACGTCGCCCACTTGTGGATGCGGTCGATGCCCGTCATGTTGCCGACCGTGTAGAAGTACACGTTGCACGACTGCTCGATCGCGTGCCGCAGATCCATGACGCCGTGGCCGCCGTGCTTCCAGCACCTGAACGGCCTGCCGAAAAACGTCGCCGCCCCGGAGCAGTTCACCTTGAAGTCCGGGGTGATGACCCCTTCTTCGAGCGCCGCCATCGCGACGGCCATCTTGAAGGTGGACCCAGGAGAGTAACGCCCCTGGATCGCGCGATTCTGCAAAGGGCGCAGTTCATCCGTGTTCAGCGAGGTCCAGGACGCCCGATCGATGCCGGAGGCAAACGCGTTCGGATCGTAGCCAGGCAGGCTCGTGAACGCGAGGACTGCGCCGTCGCGGGGATCGAGCATCACCGATGCACCGCTGAACCCGGACACGCGGAAGGCATCTTCCAGCGCCTTCTGCAAGTCGAGGTCGAGCGTCAGCTGCAACCGCCGCCCCTCCGTGGGATCGTTCCGGTCGAGTGTACGGATTTCGCGCCCGACGCTGTTCACCACGACGCGCTTGGCGCCGTCAGCCCCCATCAGCAGGTTGTTGTAGACCTTCTCGATGCCCGACTGGCCGACGATGTCTCCGCTCTTGAGCGCGCCGCTCTGCGCCACGACCTGCGCGTCGCTGACCTCGCCGACATAACCGAAGAGATGTGCGGCGAGCTCGGCCGGATATTGGCGCGTCGGCACGTCCTCGATGACGACGTCGGGCAGTTCGAAATCGAGGCGGCGCGCGGTCACCGCCGCGACCTGAGCCAGCGAGGCGTCCTGCACCACCGTAATCGGGCGATAGGACGGCTCCTGGCGGTGCCGGTCGACGACCTCGCGCACGCGGGCGTCCGGCACGCCGAGCACCGATGCGAGGAGCTCAATCGTGTGATCGAGGCTCTTCGTGTGCTCCCGGACGATCGAGATGCTGTAGGAGTGGCGGTTCTCGACGAGCGGACGGCCGTCGCGATCGAACACGACGCCGCGCGGCGCCCGCAGCGACAGCGTCCGCTGGTGGTTGTTCTCCGCGAGCTCCTGAAATCGCTGGTGCTGCACGACCTGCAGCACCCAGAACCCCACCGCCAGGGCCGAGAAGATGACAGTCGTCAGGTACTGCAGAACGCTCAACCGGAGCCCGACGCGGCGCCGCTCCTCATGGGAGGCCATCAGGAGAATACTCGCACGAATCGCGTGGAAATCGCCCGCCGTTCCGCTCGAAATTTGCGCCTCACCGGCGGAACTCCGATCGGCTCATCCGCCGGTGCTCGACCGCTCCCGGGCGCAGTTCGGCCAGCCGGAACACGAGCACGCCGACGACGCTGTTGCCGAACGCCTGCCCGGCAATGGTCGTCACCGGCTCGCTGAACTCGCGCAGGCCGAGCAGGTGGTAGAGGCCCATGAAGATCACCGCGTTCAGCAGCGTGGCGAGAAAGAAGACGACGAACCGAGACAGGCTGTGCGCCACGATGAATTGCGTGCCGAGGACGCCCGTGAGAAAGCCGACGATCGTCTTCGACAGCCCTCCGATACCCACGACGCCGCCAGAGAGAGCGTCCTGCACCAGGCCGGCGAACGATCCGGCCAACAGCCCGGTCACGCGACCCGCTCCAAGCGCCGCGTAGACCACGACGACCAGCGGCAGATCCACCGCGCCGCTCGGCAGCCACCGGTCGAGGGTCGTCTGGAGGCCGACGGCGGCTGCCACGGCGACCGGAAGCCAAAGGGCGCTCACTTCCCGTTCTCTGACGATGGTTGCCGGGCCGGCGGAGGGGTCAGCACCACGAGCACATCCTCCAGGCTCGCGAAGTCCACGGAGGGCCGGACGAGGATGTTGCGGTACGGGCCCGCACCCTTCTCGACGCGGTCGACGATCCCCAGGGTGAGCCCGTTCGGATAGATCCCGTCGATCCCGGCGGTGACGACGACGTCGCCCGCGGCGACGTCCGACAGCTCTGGGACGTATTCGAGTTGCATCAAGCCTTCATCGGCACCGACCAGCACCCCCTGGGCGCGAGAGCGCTCGAGCAGGGCTCCGGCCGCGGCGTTGTGATCCACCAGGAGCTGCACGCGCGACGCGCGGGCTCCCACCACGACCACGCGTCCGACGACGCCGGTCGGCGCGATCACCGCCATGTCCGGCTGGATACCATCGCGCGCCCCCTTGTCGATGGTGACCGATCGGAACTCCGGCAGCGCGGCAGCCCCGATGATCCGGGCCGCGGTCGTCTCCAGATCGACGGTCTTCCGGAGCTCCAGGATCCCCTCGAGACTCCGCGCGCGACCCGCGAGGGCACGCTGCTCCTGCAGTTGCACCTGCAGCTGCGCGAGCTGGTGACGGAGGGCCTGGTTCTCCGCGCGGACGCCGCGCAGGTCGACGTAGCCGGTCCAGGCCCCGACGATACCGTTCCGCACGGACGACGACGCCCGCTGCACCTCGGCGAACGCGCCGAAGGTGAGCGTCTCGAGGATCGGCACGCCGCTGCGGGCATTCACCTGCGCCGAGATCAGCACCACGTGTCCGACCACGACGGCAAGGAAGAGATAGCCGGCCCGCAGGCGAAAGTCGAGGAGCGCCATGGTCAAGCGGAGCGTGAGCGGACGCACGACCGTGGCGTCCACGCGCGTCCTGCTAGTCGATCGAGATCTTCCGGAGAAGGTTGAAGTCGGACAGCATCTTCCCGGCGCCGAGCACGACCGAGGACAAGGGGTCCTCGGCCATCGCGAGCGGTAGGCCGGTTTCCTCGCGCAGGCGCTTGTCGAGATTCTTCAGCATCGACCCGCCGCCGGTGAGGACGATGCCGCGGTCGACGATGTCGGCGGACAACTCGGGCGGCGTGCGTTCGAGCGCCACGCGGACGGCGTCGACGATCACGTTCACGGTTTCGGCCAGCGCCTCCCGAATCTCGGCATCGCTGATGGTGATCGTCTTCGGCACGCCTTCGATGAGATGGCGCCCCTTGATCTCCATCGTCAACGTCTCCTCGAGCGGGAAGGCCGAGCCGATCTCCATCTTGATCTGTTCGGCGGTGCGCTCGCCGATCAGCAGGTTGTAGGTCTTCTTGATGTACTGAATGATCGCCTCGTCCATCTCGTTTCCCGCGACGCGCACGGCCTTGCTGTACACGATGCCCGCGAGCGAGATCACGGCGATATCGGTGGTGCCGCCGCCGATGTCGACGATCATGTTGCCGGACGGCTCCGTGATCGGCATGCCGGCGCCGATCGCCGCCGCCATGGCCTCCTCGACGAGGTGCACTTCGCTCGCCTTGGCACGGTAGGCGCTGTCCTTCACGGCACGCTTCTCGACCTGCGTGATCTCGGATGGCACGCCGATGACGATGCGAGGCCGCACCCACACGTTCCGGTTGTGCGCCTTCTTGATGAAGTACGTGAGCATCTTCTCGGTGACCTCGAAGTCGGCGATGACACCGTCCTTCATCGGCTTGATCGCGACGATGTTGCCGGGCGTGCGGCCGAGCATCTCCTTCGCGTCCTTGCCGACCGCCTCCACGCGGCCGTTCACCTTGTTGATGGCCACAATCGACGGCTCGTTGACGACGATCCCTTTGCCGCGCGCGTAGACGCAGGTGTTGGCCGTGCCGAGGTCGATCGCCAGGTCACTCGAGAACAACGACAGCATCGAACGAAGACTCAAACTGCTCACTCCTTGGGGTTGAGCCGGCCCGCACCCTCATCGGCGCGAGTGGCGGCCCGAATACCGTTCTTGCCGCGGGCCTTCACCCGATACATCGCGGCGTCGGCCGCGTGCATCAGGTCCTCGGCCGTGCCGGCCACGTCTGGAAACGTCGCGATTCCGACCGAAGCCGTGAGACGCACATCCAGCCCTTCGCCAGTCAGAAAGCTGTGGCGGGCAAGGTGGTCCCGCACACGCTCCGCGACCGCCATCGCCCCGGTCGCGGCCGTCTCTGGCAGCACGAGCGCGAACTCGTCGCCTCCGAAGCGCGCGACGATGTCCGTTTCTCGGGCGCTGCCCCGAATGACCCCGCCGACCTCCACGAGCGCGCGGCTGCCAGCCAGATGACCATGGCTATCGTTGATCGATTTGAAGCCGTCCAGATCGACGAACAGCAGAGAAAGTGGGCGGCCACGCCGGGCGGCCAACTTGGTCTCGCGCCGAAGCACCTGATTGAGGTACCGGGAATTGTAGAGCCTGGTGAGATCGTCGGTGACCGTGAGCGCCTCGGTCCTGCGGAGGAGCAGCGAGGTGTCGAGGGCGGCGGCGCCTGTCGTGAGAAGCGCCTCGATGTCTCGTGCGAGTCGCGGTCCTGGCCGGGGCACCTCGGTCGACGCGCCCCGATCGAGGGCGACGAGCGCCCCGACAACCTGCTCGCGGCCACGGAGCGGGAACGCGAGAGCCGCCAGACCTGTATCCGAAGGCACGCGAGCGTCGCGCCTGAGATCCCCGGCCGCCAGATGAGAATCGTGCTGCACCACCCAGCGGGCGGCCCCCATGAACGTCGGCCCGATCTTGGGAGCCAGGCCCGACTCGGCGAGCAGCGCCAGGTCTCCCTGGATGTCGAGAGCCGCGACGCCCCAGCAGGTCATGGGGATCCATCGGCTCGCCCGATCGACAATCGCGCGGGCAATGTGCTCTGGCTCGAGCGTGGTATACAGCGCGCTCACCAGTTCGAGCAGCGGATCCCGGCGGGTCAGACGTGGGCGATACTCGCGATTGAGGCGTTCGAGGCGCTCGGGCAGGCCGCGGCGTTCAGGGGTCGGCGCAGCTGTGCGTGACACACCCGCCGCCCCTGTCCTCCTGGTGGGCACTCTCGTCACTCGCCCGGCTGATGGCATGTTGTCTGAGCACCTGGCAGGACGCCGGGCGCTAAGTTCTTCAATTCAAGGCAAATATACCACACGGCCCGGCCGGCAACCCTTGCCACGTTTCGAAGAGTCGCATACGATGATTGTTTCCGAGGACTGCTGATGACAATGCTCGACCGGATGCGCCGGCATCGCAACTGGCTCAAGTGGAGCCTGGCGCTCGTCTGCCTGGCCTTCGTGGTGTTCTACATTCCCGACTTCCTTCAGGGAACCGCGGATCCCACCGCCGCGTTCACGGACACCGTCGCCGTCGTCAATGGGGAGGAGATCCGGGCCGACGAGTTCCGGCGTTCCTATCAGCAGCAGCTGCAAGCGTATCGGTCCGCCTACGGCGGGAACATGAGCGAGCAGCTCCTGCGCCAGCTGGGCATCGAGCAGCAGATTCTGCAGCAGCTGGTCGACGAGCGCGCCGCCCTCGCCGAGGCCAGCCGCTTGGGACTGACGGTGAGCGACGCGGAAGTGGCCCAGCGCATCTACACCATTCCGGCGTTCCAGGAGAACGGAGCCTTCATCGGCCAAGCGCGATATCAGCAGCTGCTCGCCGCCCAGAACCCGCCGCTGTCGACGACCGAGTTCGAACAGAGCGTTCGGCACGGCCTGCTGCTCGAAAAGCTGCGGGCCACGGTCACCGAATGGCTGGCCATCTCGGACAAGGAGCTGCAGGACGAATACCGGCGGCGCAACGACAAGGTGAAACTCGCCGTCGCCGCCTTCACCGCTGACAGCTTCCGGCCCGACGTGACGGTCAGCGACAGCGACGTCGCGAGCTATTTCGAAGGACACCAGGAAGAGTTCCGCATTCCCGAGAAGCGCAAGGTCCGCTACGCGCTGGTCGATGTCGAAGCCCTGCGCAGCAAGGTCACCGTGACGCCGGCCGACCTCGAGCGCGCATACAACGAGCGCATCGACCAGTTCACGACGCCGGAGCAAGTCCGCGCGAGCCATATCCTCCTGAAGACCGAAGGGAAGGACGATGCGGCCGTGCGTGCGCAGGCCGAGGAACTGCTGCGTCAGGCGCGCGGAGGGGCCGACTTCGCGGATCTCGCCCGGCGGCACTCCGAGGACGAGTCCAACGCGCAAAACGGCGGCGACCTCGACTACTTCGGGCGCGGCCGCATGGTGGCGGAATTCGACACGGCGGTGTTCAACATGGAGGTCGGCCAGATCAGTGACCTCGTGAAGACCCAGTTCGGATACCACATCATCAAACTGACCGACAAGAAGCCCGGGAGCACGCGCTCGTTGGACGAGGTCAAGGCCCAGCTGACCGATCAAATTACCGAGGAGCGCGCACAGCAGCAGGCCGCCGACCTCGCGGAGCGGATCGAGCCGCTCATCAAGAAGCCCTCCGATCTCGAATCGATCGCCAAGGCCGAAGGTCTAACCGTACAGGAGACCGGATTCTTCGCGAAGGACGAGCCCATCCTGGGCCTCGGTGCGGCGCCCGACATGACGGCACGCGCGTTCACGCTCAACGACGGCGAGGTCTCGGGGCTGCTGCGGACGAGTCGCGGCTACGCGTTCGAGACGGTCATCGCGAAGCAGGACTCGTATCTGCCCAAGCTCGACGAAGTGAGGGATCGCGTCCGCGAAGCGGCCATCGGACAGCGGGCACTCGAGATGGCTCGGCAGAAGGCCGCCGATCTCGCAGCACGGATCAAGAACCCGGGCGATTTCGATCGCGCGCTCAAGGCGGCCGGCATCGAGCCGCAGACGACAGAGCTCGTGACACGAGACAGCCCGATCCCCGGCTTGGGCGCGGCGCCGGACATCCTCGACGCCGCGTTCCGGTTGCCAGAAGGCGGCGTGAGCGCTCCACTGACCACATCGTCAGGGGCAGCCGTCGTCAAGGTCCTCGAGAAGAACCTGACGACCGACGCTGACTTCGCCTCCAATCGCGACACCTTCCGTGCGGAGGTGCTCGACGAGCGGCGCAACCGCTTCTTCAGCGCCTACATGGTGAAGGCGAAGCAGAAGATGAAGATCGAAGTGAACCGCGAGGCATTGCAGCGCACCCTCGGCACGTAGACGCGCCCCACCGGCGCGCTTCCCCTCCGATGAACTGGCTCAGTTGACGTAGATCGTCGGCATGAGCGCCAGCGGCTCGCCACGGCGAAACATCGTGGCGGGCCCGCGCAGCGCGCGCAGCAGGTTTCGTTCGTCCGCGGACAGATTCGAGGAGACCCAGGCGCGTAGCGCCGTCTCTGATCCGCTCGAGACCCCTTCGGTAATCAGCTCGTAGAAGCTCTTCGGGCGCGGGAAGACCACCACTTCGATATCGCTGTCGGCCGGGATCTTCGCGCGATCCTTCGCAACGGCGAGAGCCCGGTCGAGCCCGCCCAGTTCGTCGACCAGCCCCCGCTCGCGGGCCTGTCTGCCGGTCCACACGCGGCCCTGGGCCACCGCATCGATCCGATCGGCAGTCGTCTGGCGCGATCGTGCGGCCTTCTGAAGGAAGTCGTCGTAGAACGCGCGGAGCTGCGCCTCGAGCTTCGCCAGCTCGGCATCGTTGAAGGGACGCACCGGAGACTCGAGTTCGGCTTGGCGCCCGATGCTGGTCGACTCGATGTTGGCGCCCAGCTTCTCGTACATGCCACCGGTCACGAACTTGCCCCCGAAGATCCCGATTGAACCGGTCAACGTGGAGGGCTGAGCGACGATGACGTCGGCCGGCATCGCGATGTAGTAGCCACCAGACGCCGCCAGGTCCGACATCGACGCGATCACCGGACGATCGGCCCGTTCCTGGCGGGCGACCATCAGCTCGCGCCAGATGGCGTCGGAGGCGGTCGCCGAGCCGCCTGGGCTGTCGATCCGCAACACGATCGCGCGGACCTGCGGGTCCTGGCGCGCTTGGCGGATGGCGTCGATCAGCGTGTCGGACCCCAGCGCCTCGCCGTTGATCGGATCGAACCCGCCCTTCCCGCCGGTGATCATGCCGGAAGCGTGAATGACCGCCACTCTCGGGCCGCGGTTGAGTCCGAGCGAGGACAAGGTGATGCGCGCGTAGTCGTCGCTCTTGACCGGCGTGATGTCGCCACCCACCGCTTCGCCGAGCCGTCCGGCGACCTGGTCCTCATACAACACATCGTCGACCAGCCCCGCGCGGAGGGCGTCGGCAGGCAAGAATGGCCCTTGATCCACGAGCGCGCGGACGTCGGCGTCGCTCTTGCCCCGAGCCCGGGCGACAATCGCGACGATCTGCTCGAACAGATCGCGGGCCAGCGACTGATCCATCTCGCGGTGCGCCGCGGTGTAGCCGCGTTCCGTGAACGTGTTCACGGCCGTCTTGTAGTCGCCGATCCGGTGCATGTCGGGCACGACACCGATCTTGTCGAGCGTCCCCCGCAAGAAGAGCGCATACGTTGCGATCCCCGTGAGGTCGAGGGTCGTGGCGGGCATCAGGAAGATCCGATCCGCGGCGGTGGCCAGGTAGTAGTTCCGCTGGTCGGCGTACTCGAGGTATGCGTAGATCGGTTTGCCCGAGCTGCGAAAGTCGGCGACCGCGTCCCGGATCTCCTGCACTTTGCCCCAGTACGGAGACGAGAACCCAGTCGGCTTCAGGAGGACGGCGGCGACGCGTCGATCGTGTTTCGCCTTCCTCAGGGTGTCGACGACGGAGCGCAGCGTCGGCGCCCGTGACCCTCGCAGGTACGCGACCACGTCATTCGGCGCCGATTCGGCCAGGTCGCCGCCAATCGGCAACACGAGCAGTGTCTTGGAGGGCACGCTCGGGGCGCGCCCGAAGAGAAAATAGAGCGTTGCGAACGCCGCGATCGAGAACACGATGGCGGCACCGAGCAGCGCAAGGACGATGGCGAATCCACGCCTGGCCATGCGTTCGAGTATAGCTGCTGCAGGAGAGCCCGCCGGCCCGACGGCGCTTCGCAGTCGGCGGCGCGCGGCGATTGGGGTATACTTTGAGTTCCTGCCAGCGAATTCCTCTCCACGTGCGGAAGTGGCGGAACGGCAGACGCGCTAGCCTCAGGAGCTAGTTGGGGAAACCCAGTGGAGGTTCAAATCCTCTCTTCCGCACCATGATTTAGAAACGGCCCGTCTTTGCTGGCCGTTTTTGTGTCGGCCCCCTCGATTAGCTAACCGGTAGCTAACGCCCGGTAGGACCGCCCCGAAAACCCCGAGGCGCCCGCTCCGCTCCGCGTCTCGGAGCGCGGACTACCGTGGGGCTTTAATCGTCGGTATACCAACAATCTCCTTCGTTTCGCCGGTGACCTGCCGGGTTTCTTCGGACCACGGATTATTGGAGAACGACGCTGAGTGAGAGGACCGGCTTTTTCGGACCACTAGGACAGTGAGTCCGCGGCCGTTGGCATCGCTCGCCGGGCGTATTCATTGGGGCTGAGCCCCTTGAGAGTCCGGTGAGGATGGTTCTCATTGTAGTCCCACCGGAACGCGTCGATCTTCGCCTGCGCGTCGTCGAGTGATACGAACCAGTGGACGTTCAAGCACTCCTCGCGGAACCGTCCGTTGAACGATTCGATCGTGGCGTTGTCGGTCGGCTGTCCACGCCGGCTGAAATCCAGAATGACGTGGTTCGTGTAGGCCCAGAGATCCATCGCGGCGCTCACGAATTCTGTGCCATTGTCGCAGTGGATCCGCTGTGGGAGGCCGCGCTCGAAGCGCAGACGCTCCAGGGTGGTCGCGACATCGTGCCCGCTCAGACCGTGCCCGACGTCGATGGCCAAGCATTCCCGGGTGAAGAGATCGATCACGGTCAGCGTCCGGAATCGGCGGCCGTCCGCCAACTCGTCGGCCACAAAATCCATGCTCCAGATGTCGTTGCGCGCCGTCGCCGGACGACGCTGCTCCCGATGGACGGCCGTCGCATGGCGCCAGGGGCGCTTTCGCCGCAAGGCCAAGCCCTCCTCCATGTAGACGCGATAGAAGCGCTCCTTGCCGACGTCCCACCCTTCGCGCCGCAACATGACCAAGAGTCGGCGATACCCGAAGCGCACTCGGGTCTGCGCCAACTCTCGGGCACGCTGGCGCAAGGTAATGAGCGGGTCCTTCCGACTCGTGTAGTAGACGGACGACCGCGTCGCCTTCACCACACGGCAGGCGCGTCGCGTGCTCACCCCGTACCGGCCCATCAAGTACCGCATGACCTCGCGCTGCTTGACGGGCTTTAGAACTTTTTTTGAACGACGTCCTGGAGCATAACCTTGTCCAGGGACAGGTCGGCGACGAGGCGTTTGAGCTTGGTGTTTTCGTCGCGGAGCTGCTTCAGCTCGCGGGTCTCACTGGGCAGCATGCCGCCGTATTCCTTCTTCCAGCGGTAGAACGTCTGCTCGGAGACCCCGACCTGGCGGCAGACGTCGCCGACCGACACCCCAGCCCCGACCTGCTGCAACACCGCGGTGATTTGCTCGACGGAAAAGCGCTTCTTCTTCACGGCACACCCTCCTGGCCGATTGGCCTGATTGTGCCGCAAGACTCACCCTGGGAATGGTCTGAAAAACCCGGAGCCCCTCAGGGGCACTACTTAAGGCCGGGAGAACTCCTGGGGCTGCTCCGTGGATCCAGCCCAAAAGTCGATAGGGTTCTCCCGGTCGAGGGCGAGGTTTGGCTGTTTCCCTCGCCCCTTCATTGTCCCTGTCGACCGGTCCGCACTGGGAGCGGGGCGTCCCCAGTGTCAGCTCGGGCCGTCGTTATCAGCAGCGACCCGAGCACGCCCACTTACAGGCTAGGCAAGAACTTGGAACCGAGGTGTAGGACGGTACCTAAGGTCGCGCTCGCGTGCCGCATTACGTCCTGGTACAGCGAACTATCGAGAATCCGATTCGTAAACAGCTGGACGATCTGGCTAACGACGATGTTCATCCAATCGATTCGCCCCATCCCTCGTTTCGCGGCACCGAGGAGATAGTGGAAGCGGGCCTGCAACGCCCCCGCCTGCGCCCCAGTCAGCTCTTGTTGCGCCTCGATGTAAGCGCGGACCTCTTCGAGCTTCGGCTTCAGCAGCTCGATCTCGGCAGGATTGAAGGGCGAGTTGTCAGCCTGCACTTCTCCGGCCGCATCGGTGAGCCAGTGCGCCTTCGCCGCTTCTGCCCACAGGTCCGGAGCTTCGTGATTCCGTCTTACCTCCTCAGCCCACAGTTGGACGATCCTTACGCATTCGG
Source organism: Vicinamibacterales bacterium (assembly GCA_050183995.1). Taxonomy (GTDB): domain Bacteria; phylum Acidobacteriota; class Vicinamibacteria; order Vicinamibacterales; family CAVVIG01; genus CAVVIG01. The sequence continues at coordinate 85,132 of JBFXAT010000001.1, read as the reverse complement.
GCCAGAAGCGAAACTTGTCGCCACCGGACTTCGCGCCGGACACGGCGGGCCACCAATCGCTCCAGTACTTGTCGTCGGACACGAGGCTGAAATCAAACCGCGATTGCGTGGGAGCGTGAACGTAGATCTCCACGAGCCCTCGATGAGCCTGCGTCTGTGATAGGCGCTCGAATCCGTCGCTCGGATCGAGACCGGCCTTCGAAATCAGTTGGTAGATCTGATTGTGCTGAAGTTTCGAGAGTACTGGCATGATTCGCCCGTCCACACGCGAGGCAAGAGCATAGCCCACACTGCCCGGAGCTGACTAATGTCTGAAGCGAGTACCAACTCAGTCCAAAGAAGACGCATCTACTGCAACCGCTGCCGCGGGGAAACGAACCACACTTGGAGCGGAAGTCATAGCCGCGAGGAACAGTTTGACTTTGATGACGGAAGCGCACCGATCTGGCAGAAGACGAATTATCGGCTTTGGGCCTGTGCCGGCTGCGACCACGCCGTCATGGAAGTGGAACGCGAGAGCAGTCTTGATACACCGGACGATGGTCCTACGTACCAGTATCATCCGCCTCGCACTCGGGACGACCTCGATTTGAAGGTCTTCCGTCGCATCCCAACGAGACTTCGAAGCATCTACACGCAAACGATCAAAAGCTACAACTACAACCTGAGAGTTCTATGTGCTGCTGGCCTGCGCGCGCTCATTGAGGGCATCTGCGCAGACAAGGCCATCCAAGGCCGCAATCTCATGGAGCGCATAGATGGCCTCGAAGCTCATCTCCCGAAGTCGATCGTCACAAACCTGCACGGCTTCCGGTTTATGGGAAACGAGGCAGTCCACGAACTGACTGCGCCAAGCCTTGACGACCTAAAGATAGCAATCGAAGTGAGCGAGGATCTGCTGAACTTCTTGTATGAGCTCGACTACAAGGCAAGCCGACTTCAGAAGAGGACCAGCAGCGCCGCAACTACGCCCTAGACCAGACGCCCAAGTCCTTCGGCAGTGTGGTTTGTGCTTATTGCGTAAACTTATATAATTTTACCTATGCCAATGCGACGCCCCATCTACAACTTCGCCATCGATCCCGAACTCCTCGCGGCCATTCGTCAGCTCAAGGAGCGGGACGGCATCAGCGAAAGCGAGCAGATCCGCCGGGGTATCCGCTTGTGGTTGGAGTCGAAGGGCGTGCGCGTCGAAGGGGAACGTCAGCGCGGGGGCAAGCCGCGCCGACGGTCCTCACCCGTCTAACCGTCGTGGCCAGTCTGCGGGCTCCGGGCACTCTACCGGGGGCGCACGGCCGAAGCAGGAGGAGGCTCGATATGCGAGGGACGATCCGTAAGCGGTACAAGGGGAGCTGGTCGTTGGTTCTGGACCTCGGGTATCAGATGGTAGACTCGACAACGGGTCTCAAGAAGCGGAAGCAGAAGTGGATTACGTTCCACGGCACGCGGAAGCAGGCCGAAGCGAAGCTCACCGACCTCGTGCGCGATGCGAACCGAGGCGAGTTTGTCGAGCCGTCGAAGCTCACCGTTCGCGAATGGCTCAACGAGTGGTTGGAGAAGACCGCCAAGCCGCCGCGAAAGGCCCAGGGCACCTACGACAGCTACCGGAAGATTCTCGACGTTCACATCCTCCCGGCACTCGGCGATTTCCGCCTCCAAGCGCTGAAGCCGTCAGACATCGGCGCCTACTACGCCAGCCGCTCCGACACCCTCGCGCCCGCAACGATTCAAGTGCATCACGCCATCATTAGCAGTGCGCTCAAGTGCACGCTCCGCGATGGCTTGGTCACACGGAACGCAGCGAGCGATGTTTCGAACAAGCCGAGAAAGTCGGCGAGCCAGACGGCGCATGCCGATGTTCTCGAGCACGTCTGGACCGCCAAGGAAGCGGCCCGCTTCCTCGCCACCGCGAAGGCAGCAGGCGTGCAACCCGCCGCGTTCTACTCCCTCGCGCTAGACAGCGGCGCGCGGAAGGGCGAGCTGGCCGGGCTCAAGTGGAGCGACCTCGATCCCGTCTCGGGCAAGCTCACGATCCAGCGCACGCTCCTCAAGGGGCGAGGAAAGGATCGGCCGGAGCCGGTCTTCGGCCCCACGAAGACGAGAACCGCCCGCACCCTCGAACTGTCGGCCGAGACCCTCGCGCTCCTGCGGACGCACAGGGCGCATCAGGCCGAAATTAAACTGGCGAACCGGACGCGCTACCACGACAACGGGCTCGTCTTCGCGAAGGAACTCGTAGACCTTCAGGCCAGGCACGACACGCTCGGCGACCCTCTCCAAGTCAACAACATCGGCTCGCGGGAGTTTGGGCGACTCATCAAGGCGGCACGGGTCCGGCGCATCAAGTTCCACGGACTCCGGCGTACGGTCGCTACGCTAATGCTCGCGGCTGGCGTCCCGGCGCACGTCGTTCAGGGGCGACTCGGCCACAGCAAGATCGAAATGACGCTGAATATCTACGCGCACGCGCTCCCGACCATGCAGCAGGACGCCGCCTCGAAGCTCGCCGCCCTTCTCCACGGCTAGCCGTAGCTAACGGACAGCTAACGAACCACGCGAAAGGAGGCGAGATGAGACGCGACGACGGAAGGGCGAACCGGGCGAAATTCCTCGGGAAACCGGCGCAGACCGGACGAGGCGGGACGAGGCGCGACCGAGCCCGACGAATCCTCTCTTCCGCACCAGCTTCACCTACATCACATGTTGGGTCGCCCCGCGCTCGGACTTGAGCGCGAGGAAGTGATCCACCGCAATTGGATCGAAGTGGCGGCTCGCTTCGTCACGGAGATACTCGATCGCGCGCGATTCATCCCACGCTCTCCGGTACGGGCGATCGGACGTCAGGGCATCCCACACGTCGGCCACGGCGAACAACCGTGCAACCAGGGGAATCTGCTCCCCCTTGAGCCCACGCGGATAGCCAGTGCCGTCCCAGCGCTCGTGATGGCAGTAGGGGATGTCGAGCGCCGGGCGCAGGTACTCGATTGGCGAGAGCATCTCCACGGCGAGAGTCGGGTGCCGCTTCATGACAGCCCGCTCGCCGTCGGTGAGCGGACCCTCCTTCAACAGAATCGAGTCCGGAACCCCGAGCTTCCCAATGTCGTGTAGCAACGCTCCATATTTGACGTAGAGGAGCTGGTCGTCACGGATGCCCGCCCGGCGGGCGAGCTGCAGTGTCAGCTCAGTGACACGCCGTGTATGCCCTTCAGTCTGTTGGTCGCGGTAGTCGAGCGCGCGGGACCACCCCTCCATGGTCCGGTCGTACGCCATCGAGAGATCGAGGTGCGCACGCTGCAGGCGGTCCGCCGCGCGGCCCGCATCGATCGCGATCGCGGCCTGGCCCGCCAGCGCCTCGAAGAACTCGATCCACTCCGGGCTCACGGTGAACGGCTCTCGGCGCATGACGATGCACACGCCCAGCAGCTCGCCCTTGGCGATCGCGGGGGTCGCGAAGACCATCTCTACCGATTCGGCCGCGAGGAACGCTCGGAGCTCCGGCGGCAGCTCCACGTCGCGCACGTCGGGGACGCCAATCGTGCGCCGCTCCACGGCCGCGCGCCCTGAGATGCCGTCGCCGAGACGGACGACAGGCGGGCGACGGTCGGAGCGCGTGCCGAGCAGCGCGAACGGTGTGAGCATCAGCGTCGTGGGGTCGTACAAATAGCAGGCCGCGAGCTCCACCCCAAGGCGCGCGGTCATCTCGTCGAGCACGACCTTCATCGACAGCCGCGTGTCGACGGAGCCGAGTATCGCGAGATCGATTGCACGCAGCGACGTCAACCGTCTCACCTGCTCGTCCAACTGCTCCTTGGCAAGCGCCAGCTCGCGCGTGCGACCCGCAACCCTGGCGTCGAGCTCCGCGTTCGTCGCGAGGAGCGCCGCCTGCGCGCGTCGCCGCTGAACGAGCTCGCGCCGCATCAGCAGGAATGCTCCCCCGAGGGTGAGGAGACTCGCCATCGCGGCCGCCGCCAGTTCGAGATACGTGACGCGGGACCGGCGAGCCGCGTGGGTCGACTGCTCCTGCAGGACCGCCTCCTCGTCCCGGCGGACCTGGAGCGCCAGCTCGCGAATCCGGTTCAGCAGGTGCTGCCGCGGCACAGCGGTCGGGAGACCTCCGGCACCGAGCTCACCTGGCACGGCAGCGGAGATCGCCCGCTCGATCGACGAGAGGTGCTGCTGCAGCAAGGGGCCGAGCGACTCGACGCGCGCGAGCTGGTCGGCCTCGTTCTCGAGGAGCGTCTGCAGCGTCCGCAAATGCACGGTGACGCCGGTCGTCGGGGAGGTCGCGAGTCGGTACGGCTCGAGGTGAGCGTCGTTCCCGGTGAGCAGGTAATCGAGGTGACCACCCTCCGCGTTGTTCACGAGCGCAACCAGGGTCGACAGCGAATCGGACACGGCGAGCACGCGCTCGACTACGCGGTTGCCCTCTGACAAGTCCCGTACGTCCTGCCAAGCACGAAAGCCCACTGCCATCGTCACGACGGCGGCCGCGAACATCGCGATCGCCGGCAGACGATGAAGCCGAGTGTCCGAGGAGGTTGGACGTGCGGTCGCCTCTCCCATGGTCTCTCGCGTAAACGGTCGTGGAGCGAACGGCCCCGCGCGGCACGAATCGCGGCGGTCGACAGGACAGCTGGACTGCATGGACGATACCAACGAAGGGATTTCCATGAGAGCGGCCGAGATCCCGCCGGCAATGGCCAAGTTTCTGAAATCGCCTACCGCAATGCGGGCAAGGATGTGTCCTGAAGGCCAATAGGTTGGCCGCCGTCGAGGCCGTCTCATTGCGACGGCCAGACGCGGCGCGCGCGCGTCAGAATGTGCAGCATGGGGCGAATCTGCGGGCACGCTGAAGCGGTGGGCTTTCTGTTTCCCGTCGCGTGCTGGGCTCTCTGCGGCGCGAGGGAGGTTTCCGCGCAACAAGTCGACGCCTCCCAGCGACCGCAGACTCAACCGATCGCAACGAGCCTCAGCGCGGCGCCCCCGCCGGATCGAGAGGCTGCGCTCGCCGGCTCCAGCGAAGCCGAAGGGTCTTCCAACCTCCGCTGGTCGCTCTGGAGCCTGACCTTCGACACGAGCCCAGGCAGGTGCTGCGCCCCGGACTCGGCGCAGCCGTTCGAATCAGTCGGAATGAGCGCCAAAGGTCCCAGCAGTTTCACCAGTTCGCTCCAGGCCGGCCGGAATCGGACCGCGCTGATGCTGCAGGCCGTCGGACGACGCGACTACCGGCTGCCGCTCTTCATGTCGACAACGCTGGGCGGAGGGGAGATCCCCTCGCCAGGGGGCGCTGCGCTCACCGACATGTCGGCGGGACAAGTCACGTGGCAGGCCGCCGCGTCCGTGCGGCACCAGTTGATCACGACCAAGCGCGGAGCCACGATCGGGATCGTCGGCGAAGCGTTTCTGCCCCTCGGACCACAAGACCGTGCCGGCCTGCCGAACAATCCCGTGGTCGCCGGGCGCGCGATCCGCTTCGGCGTGACGTTTGGCTTCTGACGTCCGTTGCGATAGCGTCTGTCGCGCGGTGACGATTCGCCCGTACCACCCCGCCGATTGGACTGCTGTCCGCGGCATTCACGACCTGTGCAAGCCGGACGAAATGCGCGGGTCGGTGGACCTGGCTGCGATTGTGCCGCTCGAAGCGGACGCGGCGACGCTGGTGCTCTTCGCCCGCTCCGCCATCGTCGTCGCCGAAGACGGTGGGCACGTCGTTGGCTTCGCCGGAACCATCGGCAGCTACATCTCGTGGGTGTGCGTCCACCCAGGGCAGCGGCGGAGGGGCGTGGCCACGAGACTGCTCGACCACGTCCTCGAGCAGGTGCCCCCTCCCGCAACGCTGAACGTCAGCAAGAACAACGAGCCGGCGAGACGTCTCTACGAACGGATGGGGTTCGTGCTCGACTCGGATTTCGTCGGCAAGTTCAACGGCCACGACGTTGCCGTGCTGAAACTGCGTCGCCCCTGAGCCGGTCAGCGTGCCGAGTGGCGCGTCAGGCCGCTCCCCGCGAACGGCAGCGAGAGCGGCCCGGCGGCCTCGTAGACGTTGCCCTCCGCGTCCACCGCGACACCTTCACCCGCGACGCCCCAGGCGTTGGGTGTCTCGAACGGCGGAATGAAGGCGAGCACGCGATCCTCCCGCGCCGTTCCGATGCGGATCCCGTTCCGCCAGTCCGGGTGGTTGGTGCCGTTGGTGTCCGCATCGATGGAATACAAACGATCCTGGCCGTCGATGAAGAGGCCGCTCGAGCGTCCGTACTGCCGGTACTCCTCGAGCAGCGTTCCATTCTGGTCGTAGATCTGAATGCGGTGATTCCCGCGGTCGGCGACGAAGAGGCGTCCGCGCGAGTCGAGGGCCAAGGCATGAGGAGTACGAAACTCTCCTCGCCCGGTGCCGAGCCGGCCCCACTCCTTCACGTACTTCCCGTCCTTCGTGAACTTGATGACGCGGCCAGTCGTGCCGGGCGGGGGAGCGGCAGCCTGCCCGGAATGGCCGTCTGCCACGAACACGTCGCCCGCGCGCGTCGTGACGACGTCGCAGGGCTCGTTGAGCAGGCCGGGATCGCTCCCCTTCCGACCGGCGGTGCCGATGCGCATGAGCACACGGCCGGTGGGATCGAACTTGATGACCTGGTGGCCAACCGTTCCATCCGGGCTGGCGCCGGCGTCCGTGACCCAGACGTTGCCGTCGCGATCCACGTGCAGACCGTGCGGGAGCGCGAAGAGCCCCTTACCGAAGCTCGCGAGCAGCCTGCCCGTCCGGCGATCGAACTCGAGGATCGGATCGAGATCGGAGCCGACGCACGTGTTGGCGCCACAGCGGTCGTAGGTCCAGATGTTGCCGTCCGGTCCAATTTCGACCGCACCCGACACACCCCACACACGGCCGGCTGGCATCTGCCCCCACGCCTTCATCACAACCGGCGCAGGGTCCGGGAGGGGCGCACGGGCAGGATCGACCAGCGCGTCCTGCGTCGATGGATGGGCCACGAAGAGCAGGACAGCGGCTGCGCAGATCGCAAGTCTCCGGCGCACTCCCGCGGATGAAACAGCCATGATGACCTCCGAGGGCCGATTCAGGACCGACTACTGGACGATCCGACCGCCGGTCATGAAGCGCCGGTAGTTCCGAAAGGTCTGCGACGTGCGCAGCCGCGGTATGCCGGCGTTGCGCACGACCGTCAGTGTCTCCTTGGAGATCGGCAGGACGATTGTCTCATCGGGATCGCTGAACGTGATGCGCCGATAGCGGATCGACGAATCGAGCCGCTCCACGACGACCGACGACGAGCCGTCGCGCCGCTTGGGATCGGGCGGAACCCTGACGTCGAAGATGCCATTCAGGTGTTCGTCGAGCCGGAGCACTTCCCCGTTCTGCTCGTCCACCCATACGCGCCCGCGCGAGCGTCCGGGCAGCTCGACCGAGAAGCAGTCATCGTTCCGCGTGGCCTCGATGGGACCGCGTGTCCGAGCTCGATAGTCGATCATCACCGCTTGGCGCCCGTCGACGCGTCCGCGTCCGGCGGCGGTGAAGACGTAGTCGTCCTGATTGCCGGGAAGGAAGACGCTGAGCGGCTCGGTCGATTCCGACCGCGGGTCCATACAGCCGTCGCGATCCTTCGCCCGGGGTGGCCGGTTGTTGACGCTGACGAGCGTCCGAAGCACCTGCGCGTCCGGCGTGCCCCCCTCCGGCGCCGGCTCCCACGCGACACGAAGCTCGTAGAGCAGCCGGCGGGCCGGTGTCATGTCGGTCGTCAGGTCCGGTCCCAGGGACTGCAGGCGGACGAGCTCGTCACAAATGATGCTCTGGGCGCGCGCATAGTACGCGGTGACGAACTCACCGAGCCGCCACATCACCGTGCCGACGTCGACCGGCTCCGCCTTCGCGCCCGCCGAGCGCAGGGTGACCGACGCCAGGACGAGAACACAGAGCAGCGCCGCACGACCTCTCTGCTGCGACCGACGCATGTCTCGTACAGACTACACCGACCGTGCCACCAATCGGCTTGTCCGGCCGCCCGGCTCGGCCGGAGCCAATCGGCACATTCTTCGCTTGATCCCCCGCGCGCTGGGTCACCATACTGGCACCGAGCGCCGGCGTCGGTCCCCGTGGCGCCGCTAGGTATCGAACGATGACCCGAAGGCCCCGTCGCCTCATCGCCCTGGCCACCGCAGCGCTCGTCCTGTTCTGTGCTGCTGCGGCCTTGGCCCAGCGCATCTGGGTCGGCGGCGGGCGCTTCTACCGCGAGCCCCCGAAATGGGTGAAGGACAGCGACCTGGACGGTTCGTTCGTCTACTGCCGCGGCTTCTACTCCAGCGTCACGCGCGAGCCCGGCGGACAGGGGTGGAGTACTGACTACCCAGGAGCCGACAACAACTTCTCGGTTCGCCTGGCGGAGCTCACCCGCGTGTACGTGAAGATGAACGAAAATCGGCAGCCCAACTTCGGCGTCGTGGCGCTCACCGACCCGCTCCTCTTCCGGTGTCCGATTCTCCTCATGGAGGACGTCGGGACGGCGGAGTTCTCTCCGGCCGAAGTGCAGGCGCTGCGTGCGTACTTCCTCAAAGGTGGGTTCCTCTGGGTCGACGATTTCTGGGGCGGCTATGCGTGGGAGCGCTGGTCGGAGCAGATCTCGCGTGTGCTCCCGTCGAGCCAGTTCCCGATCATCGACGTGTCGCTGGACCACCCGATCATGCACACGCTCTACGACGTGAAGGAGTACCTGCAGGTGCCGTCGATCCAGTTCTGGTACAGCAACAGCGGCTCGACCTCCGAGCGTGGTTTCGACAGCGCGCAAGTGCACTTCCGTGGCATCCAGGACGAGCACGGCCGGCTGATGGTCTTCATGACGCACAACACGGATATCGCCGATACGTGGGAGCGCGAGGGCGAGAACCGCGAGTACTTCGACCTCTTCTCCCCGCGCGGCTATGCCATCGGCGTCAACGTCGTCCTCTACGCCATGACGCACTGAGCGACGATACTCGGGCGGCCGCTCCCAGAACGCGGCCGGCGCAACCGGTCGAGCGCGATACCCGACGGTTGTCCGACGGCGTCCGGTGACGCGGTCCACGGGTTCGCGGATCGGTTCAACCCACCCAGCCGAACGATGCGGTCCGAAAGCGAGCCGCTGGCGGCTGTTCCGGGATGTAAGATCCAGAGTCCCAGGTAAGGAGGAACAATGAAGGTATTCGTGTTCGCGATTGCGTGCCTATTCGGCTTTGCGGCCATACCGGCATCCGCCGGCGAGTTGAAGGTCGGAGACCCTGCCCCCGATTTCACCTTGCGCGCCAGCGACGGTAAGAGCTATTCGCTCTCCAGCTTCAAGGGAAAGCAGGCGGTCGTCCTCGCCTGGTTTCCGAAAGCCTTCACGCAGGGGTGCACGATCGAGTGCAAGTCCCTCGCGGAGAACGGCCACCTCATCCGCAAGTTCGACGTCACCTATTTCATGGCGAGCGTCGACGACATCGAAGGCGACAAGGGCAACAAGGCCTTCGCCGAAGCCCACGATGCCGACTTCCCGCTGCTCGCCGATCCGACCAAGGAGACCGCGCGCGCGTATGGCGTGCTGAACGATCGAGGACTGGCGAACCGATGGACGTTCTACATCGGCAAGGACGGCCGGATTCAGGCGATAGACAAGGACGTCGCGAGCCGCCTCGCAACCTCCGCCCAGGACATGGCAGCCAAGCTCGCCGAACTGAAGACGCAGCCGGCTCCAGCTGCGAAGCGATCGGGCCAGTAGCGCGGTCAAGCCGGCAACAGCGTAGGACCGCCCAAAGGGCGCGGCCCCGGAAGGGGGATGGCAGACACGCCTTCTCCCTTCTCTCTTCTCACTTTTCCCTTTTCACGTTCCCCTTTCTCACCCCTCCCCTCCGTTTTACGCTCCGGTCACTCCGGTCGCGGGCTCCAGCCTGCCTGCGTCAGCACGCGGGCGGTTGAAGCGCGCGAGCGCGACGGCACCGAGTCCGACGGTCCAGGCGATGTATTCCACGACGAAGCCAATGATCCCCAGGGCCAGCGTGAGCGGGAACAGCATGCCGCCGCCAAGTCCAACCAAGCGGGCCAGAATCACCGGGAGCATCAACAGCACGACGCCGACGATCGTGACGGTGTAGGGATTCTCCTCGGACCAGCCGAAGCGGCGCGATGCCAGTCCGCCAACCCGATTGGCAACCGCACTGAACCCAACGACGCCGAACACCGCCACGGCGAGAATCAAGAACGGCACGAGCAAGAGGAGGGGAATTCCGATGATGGTAATCACCAGGACCACGATGGTGACGACGAGGAGGGGAATGAAGAGGAGCTGCGCCAGGAGGCCGACTGCCCCGGCCTTGAGGGCCTCGTTCGCGGCGATGGCGCCCGCCCGCTCCATGTAGTTGCGTCCAAACAGCACCACGAGCGCCGCGAGCAGACAGAGCACCCCCACGCGGGCGACGACGCCGACAAACGCGACCGCCGATCCGAACATCGAGCGCGTCCACGTGCCGACCGGGTTGCGGCGCCAGCTCCAGTTGCTCAGGTCGACGCCGAGACCCACCTCCTGCGCGTGCCCTCCCACGCGTGCGGCGGGATCGCGCCGGAGGACGCCGCCGACCACGGTGACATCGCCATCCACGTCGGCTTGCGGACCGAGTGTGATGCTTCCGCCGACCGACACGACGTCGCCGCGCACGGTCCCATCCACTTGGACCGATCCGCCGACGGCAACGACATCCCCGTCGACCGTCTCGCCGCTCGAGACGCTCACGCTGCCGCCAATCCGTACGCGGTCTCCTCTGCGGTCTCGCGAGCGTCGGGTGGTTCGCGGTGTGGCCGGGGTGTCTGGCGGTGGCGATGTCGAGAGCGTGGGGCTGGACGTCTCAGCCGGGGCGGCGGGTCTCGTGGCAGGTGGGACTGCAAAGAGCTGGCGTCGTTCGCCATCGTCGAGATAGGACAGCCGCAGCACCGGTTCGGCCGCGTCGCCCAGGCGCGTCCGCAGTTCGGCACCAGTCGCGGGCTGTCCGTCGAGCGCAACGGCGCCCGCCGTGATCTCGATCGATCGAACTCCCAGGGCGGTGTCCCGTGGCCGCAGCACGATGCCGTCGCGCAGCGGCAACACGTCGAATCGGCGCTCCACCTCCTCGCGCAGTGCACGATCCCGCGCGTCCTGTGCGGTCGTCGTCGAGCTCATACAGACGACGGCGAGCGCCGCCAGGAAGCCAACCTTGCCCAATCGCCTCATTGCGAAGACTCCTCATCAGAACCGAGCAGCCGTTGCAGCCAGTAGAACGCGAGCGCACCGAGCAGCACCAGGGCGAGCAGGACGCCGGATGCCTGACGGGTTGCGAGCGCGCCGCCTGCCGCGCGGACGATGGCGGTGGCGATGGTCCAGGGATCGGCCCCGGAGCTCATCGAAGCCGCCAACCAGACACATCCGCTCACCGCAAGCATGAGCGCATGCACAGCGGCGCGCGCCACGAGCGGCAGCAGGAGATAGAGCCCAGCCGCGCTCGCCACAGCGGATACGAGACCCGCGCCTGCCAGTCGCGCGGTGCGGGTCGCCCGCCCTGCCACCGGCCGTCGCCAGCCCATCTAGGTACTCTTACGCGAATCGAAGGAAGGACGTTCCACCACGGCCGCCGGGCCTCCGTAACAGCTCAGGCCTGGCGTCGCGGCGTCTCTCATTTGAGCGAGATGCCGGCACCCGCGATCATCAGCGTGGTTCTCGGGCTGCCGGGGCGCCCCAGCGCGGGCGTGCCCGGGTTGATCGCGTAGAACCGCACATCGAAGCTGAAGGCGAGGTGCTTCTTGATGAACCAGCGTGCGCCGCCGCCGTAGTTGATCGTCTGCAAGCGTTCGGTGTCGCCAGGACCAGGGGCATCGCCCGTGGGCGCAAGCGACCAGGTCGCCGTTCCGATCCCCCCGCTGAAGTAGCTCCAACCGTCGCCGTCACCGAAGTTGAACGAGATTTGCGGCGCCACGTGCGTGAAGCGCTCGGTCGTGGCGCGGCCGAATTCCACCTCGGAGAGCTGCGGCGCGCTGCGACGCGCCCCGGCGACGGTGACGTCGGCGCCGAGGCCGAACGTCACGGCCTTCCACGAGAAGACGTAGACATGAGCGCCGGCATGGACGCCGAGGCCAGCGCCCGGCAGTTCGCGCAACAGGAGTCCTCGGCTGTCGGCCAGCTGCTGGTCGCTCGTCGGAAATCGCGGCACCGTCCCATGCACATCGACGACGAACGGCCCGATGCGCGGCGGCGGTCCCTGCGCGGCTGCCGCACGGGCGTTCACGACCATCGCGAGCAGGAGGAACAGAACGATCGGAGCGTGGCGAGGCAACGCGGGCCATTGTACTGCGGCAAGCCCGACAGAAGCGTCGCCTTGCGGGCCGTCCCGTTGACGCTCTCGCATCGGACCACTACGATCACAGCCCAATGACCCGTTACGCCGATCTGCCGCCGCTGCCTGAACGCATCAACCGTCTCGATCAGCTCGCCGTCGATCTCTGGTGGAGCTGGAACCAGGAGGGACGCGACGTATTCCGCCGGCTCGACTACACGCGATGGAGAGAGACCGCGCACAACCCGGTGCGGATGCTCTGGACGGTTTCGCGCGAGAAGCTCGAAGCCGCTTCACGGAATCCCGACTTCCTCGCGCGCTACGACAAGGCCGTGATTGCGCTCGACGACGCTCGCGCCGCGCATCGCACGTGGTGGGCCAGCCGCTACCCGCAGCTGGTCGGCCGGTCGATCGCGTACTTCTCGGCGGAATTCGCCCTTCATCAGTCGCTGCCGATCTACGCGGGCGGCCTCGGCGTGTTGGCCGGCGATCATTGCAAGGAGGCGAGCGACCTCGGCATCCCGCTGATCGGGATCGGCTTCATGTACCCGCAGGGGTACTTCCACCAGCACGTCTCGGCCGAAGGATGGCAGGAGGAGAGCTACGAGCGGCTGAATTGGGCGGACACGGCGATCGAAAAGGCGACCACGCCCGATGGCGCTCCGCTCGTGACGGCGGTGCCCGTCGGCGACCGCACGGTGCTCGTCCAGGTCTGGCGGGTTCGCCTCGGCCGCGTCAAGTTGTACCTCCTCGACACCGATCTCGAAGAGAACGCCCCCTGGGATCGCGAGCTGTCGGCACGGCTCTATGGCGGCGACCGGGAGACGCGGATCCAGCAGGAGATCATCCTCGGCATCGGCGGCGTTCGCACGCTCAAGGCGCTCGGCTCCGACCCGGCGGTGTTCCATCTGAACGAAGGCCATGCGGGATTCGTCGTGCTGCAGCGCATCCGGGACATGCTCGAAACCGGCGCGACCTTCGACGAGGCGCTCGAGCGCATCCGCAGCACGACGGTGTTCACGACGCACACGCCCGTCCCCGCGGGGCACGACGCCTTCCCGTTCCAGCTGGTCGAGAAGCACCTCGCCGGGTGCTGGGGAACGCTCGGGCCACACCGCGATCGCTTTCTCGCGCTCGGCTCGTACGACAACGGCAGCGGGTCGCTCTTCAACATGACGGCACTCGCGCTGCGGTCCGCTGGCGAGGTCAATGCCGTGAGCGAGCTCCACGGCAAGGTCACCCGCTCGATGTGGGCGCCGATGTGGCCCGACAGGCCTGAAGACGACATTCCGGTGGGTTCGATCACCAACGGTGTGCACGTCATGACCTGGCTCGCGTCGGACATGGCCGATCTGTTCGCGACGTACCTCGGGAGCGACTGGGCGGATCGGCAGGACGATCCCGAGCTCTGGGAAGGCATCCTCGCGATTCCGGACGCGGAGCTGTGGGCCGTGCGACAGTCGCTGCGCCGATACCTGTTCACCTTCGTTCGGGAGCGCGCGCGCCAGCGCTGGACGGTCGAGCGCGTCGGCACGCCGCGCGTGGTGGCAGCCGGGACGCTCCTGGAGCCAGAGGCGCTCACGATCGGCTTCGCTCGTCGGTTCACGGCGTACAAGCGGCCGGATCTCGTCTTCCACGATCCCGAGCGGCTCGCACGCATTCTCTCGTCGAGCGAGCGGCCGGTGCAGATCGTCTTCGCGGGCAAGTCGCATCCCGCGGACGAAGGCGGCAAACACCACCTGCAGCAGGTGTACCGGCGCGCACTGGATCCGATGTTCGGCGGCCGGATTGCGTTCGTAGACGACTACGACCTCCACGTCGCGCACTTCCTCGTCCAAGGCTGCGACGTCTGGCTGAACAACCCGCGTAAGCCACTGGAGGCCAGCGGCACGAGCGGGATGAAGGCGGCGATCAATGGCGTACCGCACCTGAGCATCGGGGACGGGTGGTGGGCCGAGGGCTACAACGGCCGCAACGGCTGGCTGATCGACGGCGGGACGAGCGGTGATGACTTCGGCGCGGTGGATGCCGCCGATGCCGCGGCGCTGTACCGGCTGCTCGAAGAGGAGATCGTCCCGGCGTACTTCGACCGTGACGACGACGGCGTGTCGCACCGGTGGCTCGCGATCGTCAAGGAGTCGATCCGCACCGTCGCGCCGCGCTTCTGCGCGCGTCGCATGGTGAAGCAGTATGTCGAGCGCATGTACGTCCCTTCGCTCTCACGCCGCGTCGAAGTCGGCAGCTAGACGCCCCGATGTTAGACTGAAGAGATGCCACGCAAGTCGGTCGTCAAGGCACGCTGCGCCCTGTGCGGCGCGAAGGAGGTCTCCGAGCCTCGCGGCGAGGAGAAGTACTGTCGCGACTGCTGGGACAAGAAGATCGCGGTCGAGGAGATCGTCGCGCGCGAGTTCGCGCTCAAGCGCTACATCCGCGCCCACAGCGCCGAGAAATACCTCATCTACCACTCCACGCTCAAGCGGCCCTGCGGCCAGCTCATCGTCGTGGACGATGGGTACGACCTCTTCCTGACGCTCATGCTGTATCCGAACTTCGGATGGGATGAGCCCGCGTATCACCTCGAAGGCGACCCGGAGGGCCGGCTCTTCTCCGAGCTCCTCGTCGACGTCGTCGCGGCCGAGGTCATCGAACCCTGGGGTGGGGGCAAGTGGCACATGGAGATCGTGCGGACCGTCAGTCCCGAACCGGAGGACTGGAACGGGGAAATGTAACCCCCCGGCCGTCTGCGGTATAATTCCGGTCACTGGTTTTGTCAGTTACGTTCGTCCCATTTCGCGGAGGATCACTATGAATCGCGCGCGTGTTGCTCTCGCCGCGACGTTCGTCAGCGCAACCATGCTCGCCGGCGGCGCGTTCGCGGGTCAGTCTCAGGGACCGTTGAAGCCGGTCCTCACCGGCAAGAAGATCGTTCCGCCGCTCCGGGGCGAAGCCACCATCGAGTTCACCCAGCCTGTCACCAAGCCTCTGCCTGGCAAGAGCCTGGTCCAGACCGTCATCAAGGTGCGCAACGCCTCGGATGAGCCGATCGCGCGCCTCATGGTGGCGGAGACCTGGTACGACGGCAGCGGCGCCATCGTCGCGGGCGGCCGCGGAGTGATCAACGGCATGCTGCAGCCGGGCGAAATCCAGACCATCACGATCGAGACGCCCTACAGCGCCCGCATGAAGTCGAACAACTGGAACTTCACGCACGCCAACGGCACGGTCAAGCCCGCGAAAGTGAAGACGCTCGAAGAGGCGCCGCCGAGCCAGTAGCCGAAGTCACGCATCAAGACGCGAGGAAAAAGGCCGGGTGCCCGTAGGGCATCCGGCCTTTTTTCGTTCGGTTGTCGTTCTCCCTGCCGGTCACCGCTCCCAGCCACGCACCCGTGGCGCGCAATGACCCACCGTGGCGCGCTTCTACTCTACGCGCTCAATCCGCAAGGCTCCTGCGGAAGCCGGAACAGCCACGATGCAGTACGGGAATGTGAGCACCTGAGCCGCGACGGCGTCAGGGGGCGGCCGACGCTCGCGGTAGCGGAGCACGGCCCCGTCCCCTGCACGCGACACACCGACGATCTCGACGGAATAGCCCGCTGACATGCGGGTGCCGAGAAAGATGGCAGCCACCTGCTCGCGCTGGAAGTCGATGGCCGGCGGGTCTGCGAGCGAGTGCTCGTGCCAGATCGTCGTCCACGTCTCGGGCGTGCGGACCACTTCTTCACGTCGGTCTTCGACCAGACTCTGGTGGCCCTGCTCGACGATACGGACGGGCACCTGTGCGCCTTGCATGAAGGCCATCGCGAGCAGCGTCGCCGCGGCGATCACCGCTGCCCCCCTTGGACCGGCACCGGGTCGACGACGCGGATCAGGATCTGCCGGGTCGCCGTCACCTCGTTGCCGAGCCGCGACTGCGCGTCCACGCTGAGGACGTAGAGCCCTGCCGGGATCTCCGAGAGCGGCACACGTGCCGTGTAGCCATAGCCGCCCTTCGCCCCCTGCAGTTCGCTCGAGTCGCGTTCGTCCTCGACTTTGAATACCGTCTTGCCTTCGTCGGTGATGAGTGACGTCGTGATGTCGACCTTGTGCGGGGCCTTGCCGGAGTTGTCATACACCTCCGCGAAGAGCGCGATCTCGTCGTTTTGCGGGAAGGCGCGCAGGGCAACGGGTGGCGCCGGGAGCACGGCCTTCAACTGCTCGTCCGGCTTCATCGTCGCCATCGACGCGCCAGCGAGCGATGTCAGGGTCAACCCGCTGAGCGACAACGGCGCTTTGTAGAAGTCGGGCACTTCCAGGTCGTAGACGACGGAGCCGAGCGCGGTGTTCACGCTGTCCCTCGCCGCCACGCGCAGTTGATACCGCCCCGGAGGCAAATCGATCCGGTTCAACATGCGGAAGCCGGTCTGGGCGATACGCGACTTGGTGTCCGGCCGCAGGTTCAGCGTGATCGAATCGTTGCGCGCCCCGAACGCCTTGGCCTTGTTGTCGACCGCCATGTACGAGATGTCCAACTTGCTGTTGGCTTCGAGACTCAGCGAGCGCCCGCTCATCTCGACACCGAACAGCACGGAGGCGTTCGGCTGCGCCCCCTTGAACGGCGCGGCGAAGACACGCATCGTCAGCCCGCTCACCGGGATGGGGCTGTTGATCGCGTCGATGATCTCCGGGTTGACCGAGCTGTTCCGCGTCTTGCGGGCCGGCTTCGCCTTCGGGTTCGCGTACCCGCGCCTGGCGCGCACGGTCACACCCGGGCGATTCACCTTGACCTCGATCCGATGGAACTTGCCGTCGGCCTTCTGGCTCGGCGGGTAATACGCGAGCACGTAGTACGTGCTGTTGTCGCGCACGATCCGGTCGAACGGTTCGGTGACGGCATTCGTGTTGACCGTGGCAAACCCGCCGGTCTGGTCGGAGAGCTGACGGAGACTGTCCTGCGACAGCCGAAGCTCGTTTGCGAGCGAGGTCGGGCCGATGCCGGCCTGGGGGTTGTCGAAGTCGGCGTACGACGTGACGCCGATCTGCTCGTCGTAGAGCGTCGACAGGCCGCGCGGGTCGACCGCGTAGATGCTGACGTTCGAACGCGCGGTCGCGTCCACGGTGTCGCGGATATCGCTGATCAGCGCGCTGGCGGCCCCCGACGGCGCGTCATAGCGGCGCAGGATGTCCGACAGGTCGTAGTCGATGCCCTCGCTGAAGAGGAGCAGCGTCTTCTTCCGGCCGCGAACCCCCTCGAACCACTGGGCGACCTGCCGCAGCGTCGACAGCATCGACTGCGCGTTGTACTGGCGCTCCTGTTCGTAGCGATCCGGGATCCGCGTGTCCTGGCTCTGCAGCTCCCGCTGCCAGTTGTACTCGTCGTTGCGCGACTGCGTCGGCGACGGAATCTTGCGCCCGAGGAAACGATCGACCGCATTGACGAGCAGCCGCTTGTTGTTGGTGAAGTCCTGCGAGGCGTCGGCGCGGCCGCCGGTGAAGATCACGGCCATTCTGTCGTTGGCGCCGAGATTCCGCTCGATGAACTGGCGCGCGCTGGTCTTCACGCGCTGCGAGCGCAGAGCGTCTATGTGGAGATCGTCGAGGATCATCACGTAGACCCTCCCGTCGAAGGGCCGTTCGTTGCCCAGGACGTCCGGCTCGATGGGTCGTTCGGCGAACAGCGGCCGGACCGGGCGTTCGATGGGAATGTCGACCAGGGAAAAAGCCGCGATGGTCTGCGGCTTGCCGTCTTCGAACACCTGGAAGTCTTCCTGCTTCAGGTCCCGAACGGTCTGCCCGTCGCGATCGGTCACGACGGCGTCCACCTCGACGTACTCGACTTCGGCCCTGAAGGTCGGCCCTTGAGTAAGTGGCGGCGGCTGGTTCTGCCCTGCGACGACGCCGACGCCGGCCAGCAGGACGAACAGTGAGGCGATTCTGAAGCGTGCGTTCATATGCAGTTACCCGCCTTGACGGGATTATAACGTCGCGACTCCAGCCATTCTGACGCTCTTTGGGATGCGCCTGGCCGGCCATCCGCTCGTTGAGCGCGTCTATACTGAGCAGAGATGCAGGCGAGCGGTCTGTCTTCGACCCTGGATGTGGGCGCCGTTCAGGCGGCGCTCGCGGCCGACGGCATCGATGCCTGGCTCCTCTACGACTTCCGCGGCCTGAACCCCATCGCGGCCGACGTGACTGGCGTCCTGCGCCAGAAGGGGCACCTGGCGACACGCCGCTGGTACTACCTCATCCCGGCCGAGGGGGAGCCGCGCGGCCTCGTGCATGCCATCGAGGCCCACTCGCTGGCGCATCTGCCCGGGACCATGCGGCAGTACGCCAGCCGCGAACAGCTGGAGGCGGGCCTCCGTGAGCTTCTGGCCGGCCTGACGCGGGTCGCGATGGAGTACTCCCCTGGCTGTGCCATTCCGTACGTTTCGAGAGTCGACGCGGGCACCGTCGAGCTCGTGCGCCAACAAGGTGTGGACGTGGTGACGTCTGCCGATCTGGTGCAGCGATTCTCGGCCATCTGGACTCAGCCGGCGATAGAGACACACCATCGCGCCTCAGCCGCACTCTACCGCGTGAAGGATCGCGCGTTCGACGCCGTTGCCCGCCGTGTGCGCGACCAGACGCCGACGACCGAGTTCGACATCCAGCAGCTCATGGTCGAGTGGTTTCGCGAGGAAGGGTTGGTCAGCGACTCGGCGCCTGCCGTCTCGGCCGATGCCAACGCGGGGAATCCCCACTACCTCCCCACCGCCACCCACACGCGGCCGATCGGCCCTGACAACCTCGTCCTCCTCGATCTCTGGGGCAAGCTCGATCAGCCCGGGGCGGTTTATGCCGATATCACCTGGGTAGGGTACACGGGCGACGTGATTCCACGGCCGCAGGCCACAGCATTCGCGGCGGTCGCAGCGGCGAGAGACGCCGCAGTCGACCTCGTGAGGACACGGGTGGCCGCCGGCCAGGACGTCCGCGGGTGGGAGGTCGACCGGGTCTCCTCTGCGGTACTTCACGCGGCCGGCTACGGCGCACGGATCCTGCATCGGACGGGTCATAGCCTGGGCGAGACAGTCCATGGCACGGGCGTTAACATGGATGATTACGAGACGCACGACGACCGCCGACTACTGCCGGGGACC
Source organism: Vicinamibacterales bacterium (assembly GCA_050183995.1). Taxonomy (GTDB): domain Bacteria; phylum Acidobacteriota; class Vicinamibacteria; order Vicinamibacterales; family CAVVIG01; genus CAVVIG01. The sequence goes on along the minus strand of JBFXAT010000001.1, from coordinate 65,693 downwards.
GGGTTCACGATCGAACCGGGCGTCTATTTCGACGATTTCGGGGTCCGGACCGAGATCAACATGATCGTACGCGCCGGTTCGGCCGAGGTGAGCGGCCCGGTGCAGTCGGCTATTCTTGCCCTGAGGTAGTACGGAGGAATGATGTCCACCCGCAAGACGACGCTGTTCTATGCCCTGTTGATTGCCGTCTCATCGCTCGCCGTCGGCATGGTCATCGCGTCGCGGCTCGAGCTGACCCCGGCCTCCGAGGCGGGGCAGACGCTGACGGTCCCACCGACCAACAGCGCGCCAGTCACTGGACCGCTCGACGCGCAGACCTTCCGGAACGTCGCGAAAGCGCAGCAGCCGATGGTCGTGAACATCCGGACCGAGTCGAAGCAGCGGGGGCAGGACCTCTCCGACTTTTTCGGCGGCGGCGGCGGTGGCGGAGGACAGGCGCCCGACGACCTCTTCCGGCGCTTCTTCGGGCAGCCGGACGATCAGGACGGCCAGCAGGGTCCCCAGCAGGGTCCAAGGAGCCGCCCGAAAGAGCAGACGACCGTCGCGGCCGGCACCGGCTTCATCATCAGCAAGGACGGCCTGATCCTCACCAACAACCACGTGATCGACGGTGCCACGAAGATCGAGGTCTCCCTGTTCGGTGAGGACGATGACCAGACCTATCCGGCCAAGCTCATCGGCCGGGATGCGCTGACCGACAGCGCGCTCATCCAGATGACCGAAATGCCGAACCATCCGATTCCGGAAGCCAAGTTCGGCGATTCCTCGCAGATGGCGGCTGGCGACTGGGTGATGGCGATTGGCAATCCCTTCAACCAGGGCTGGACTGTCACCGTCGGCGTCGTCAGCGCCATGCAGCGCCCGTTCACGACGGACGGGCGGACCAACGAGATGATCCAGACCGACGCCGCGATTAACCCCGGCAATTCGGGCGGTCCGCTGCTCAACCTGCGCGGCGAGGTCATCGGCATCAACACGATGATCTTCACCAACGCGCGCGCCGAGGGAAACATCGGAATCGGGTTCGCCGTCCCCATCAATACCGTTCGCGACCTGCTGCCGCAACTCCATCAGGGGAAGGTGATCCGCGGCCGCATCGGCCTGCAGATGACCGCAGTGCCTCGCGACGGGTACGAAGACTTCGGCCTCAAGTCGCGCGCCGGCGCCCTCGTCTCGAGCGTGGCCAACGGCGGGCCCGCCGAGAAGGCCGGCGTCAAACCGGGCGACGTCATCGTCGAGTACAACGGCCGTCCGGTCACCAACACCACGGATCTCCAGAAGATGGTCAGTGGGACGAAGCCCGGCACGTCGGCGAAGCTGAAGGTGGTCCGCAACGGCAAGGAGCAGACGCTGAGCGCGACGGTCGAAGAGCTCGATCTCGACGCCGAGCGCGGACGCCAGGGCCGCGCCAACCAGCGCGTGGAACCGGAAGAACAGGGACAGGAGAGCTTCGGGATCACCCTCGGAGAGCTCACGCCGCAGATTGCGCGGCGCCTTCAGCTGCCGTCCGGCCAGTCCGGCGCACTCGTCACCGGCGTGGACGACAACGGGCCGTCTGCCGGCATCCTGCGGCAGGGCGATGTCATCCTGTCGGTGAACGGCCAGACGGTATCGAGCGCCGGCGAGGCGGGACGCGAGTTCCAGCAGATCGAGTCGGGCCGCATCGCGCGGGTCCTCGTCTGGCGCGGCGACGGCGAGGTGTTCGTCACGATCCGTAAGGAGTAGCCGGCGGACGTCGCTGGAACGATTCGCCCGCGCGCCCGTGGCTGGGCGCGCGGGCTTTTTTTTGGCGCCCGCACGCCTCAGGCGCGCGAACATCTTTCACGTCGATATTCCGATGCCAGGCACGATCGAACGGGAAATCAAGCTGCAGTTCGACACGCCGGACGAGGCGCGCGCGTCGATTCTCGCGGCGGGGGGCACACCGCTTCGCGCCCGCCGGCTCCAGTGCGACGCCCTCCTCGACACCGAGCAGGGTGGACTGCGGAACGAGCGGTTGGCCCTCCGTGTCCGCGTGGAGGATGACCGCTCGTGGCTCACCTTCAAGGGCGCCCCCCAGCCATCGTCCATGAAAGTTCGCGAAGAGATTGAGACCAGCGTCGGCGATGCGGCCCTGGCGCTGCGCGTGTTCGAACGGCTCGGCTTTCGCGTATGGTTCCGGTACGAGAAATACCGCGAGGAGTACACGCTCGGCCTCGCGACGATTGCTGTCGACGAGACACCGGTCGGGACGTTCGTCGAGATCGAAGGAAGCGCCGACAGCATCCACGCAGCCGCCGCGGCCCTCGGACGGACGCCCGCACACTACGTCACGGCTTCCTACCGTTCGCTCTACGTGGCCCACTGCACCCGCCGCGGTATGACCGTCTCGGACATGACCTTCGAGGCCGATCGGTGAGCGGCGTCACTCACGCTCTCGTTCTGTGCGCCGGACTGGGAACGCGGCTGCATCCGTTGACGCTCGTTCGGAGCAAGCCGGCCGTGCCGATCGGGGGCGAACCGCTGGCGCGCCGGATACTGGCGTGGCTGGCCGGCGAGGGGCTCACCGATGCCGTCGTGAATCTGCACCACCTGCCGCACACGCTCGCGCGGGTCCTCGGCGACGGAAGCGACCTCGGGATCCGCGTGAGGTACTCGTGGGAGCAACCGCGCGTACTCGGCTCCGCCGGTGGGCCGCGCCAGGCGCTCGACATCGTCGGCGTACGCCGATTCCTGGCGGTGAACGGCGACGTCCTGACCGATCCTTCCCTGCCGGATCTCGAGCGGGCGCACGACGCCAGCGGGGCGCTCGCGACCTTGGCTCTCGTCCCCAACGATCGTCCGGAGCACTACAGCGGACTTCTGCTCGCCGACGATGGCGCGATCGTGGGACACGTGCCGAAGGGCTCGGTCACGCCTTCATATCACTTCACCGGTGTGCAGATTGTGGAGCGCGAGGTGTTCGAGGGCGTGCCGCCCGGCGCCTTTGCCAGCTCGGTGGGCGACGTGTATTCCCGCTGGATCGAGAGCCGCCCGGGCAGCATCCGGGCGCACGTGTGCGAGGCTCGATTCTGGGACGTCGGCACACCATCGGACTACTGGCGAACATCCCGCGCTTTGGCGGGAAGCGTCGGGAGCCCGTCTGGCGATTTCGAGATGGCAGCCAGCGCACGGGTCGACGACTGCATCATCTGGGACCGGGTGCGCATCGGGGACGGCAGTCGAGTCCACGGGTGCATCGTGACCGACGACGTGCAGGTTGCTCCTGGCAGTGCGTACGAGCGCGCGATTCTCATCCGAGGCGACGACGGGGGCACGGTGGCGGTCCCGTTCTCGCCGGAATCGAACTGATCTCGCGAGATCCGCCATGCCCCCTATCGATCCCGAGGACGTCCCAACCGCGCACGACCGGATCGAGGCCTTCCTCGCGTCGATGGGCCTGAACCACCCTCGGCCGGAGGTGATCGCGCTGACCGCCGACGCGTCCGACCGGCGCTACTATCGGCTGCTCCTGCCGGACGCGCGGTCGCTGGTCGTGGCGCTGCACGTGGGCCCGATCACCTTTGCAACACTCCCCTTCGCGAGGGTCGGCAGTCTGCTGGCCCGCATGGGCCTGCCGGTCCCAGAGGTCATCGGCCACTCTGACGCGCTTGGGATCGTGGCCCTGGAGGATCTCGGAGACGTGACGCTGCAGGCTCACCTCGGGGGAAGCAGCGTGACACGGCAGATGGGCCTGTATCGCGAAGCCGTCGAACTGGTGGTGCACCTGCAGCGCGAAGGTCGCCACTACGCCTCGAGCGCCGAGCTCCCGTATACGTTGGCGTTCGACGTCGAAAAGCTGGGCTGGGAGCTGCGGTTCTTCGTCACGCATTTTCTCGAGGCCCATCGCGGGGCACGGCTCACCCCGGGAGATCGCGCGCAGCTCGACGCAGAGTGGATCGCCATTGCCGGCGAGCTCGCCGCGGAACCGCGCGTCCTCTGTCATCGGGACTACCACAGCCGGAACTTGATGGTGCATCGCGGGCGCCTGCACCTGATCGACTTCCAGGACGCACGGCTCGGCCCCGACACCTACGACCTGGTCTCGCTCCTGCGCGACTCGTACGTCGACATCGACGAGGTCGAGGTGGACGAGCTGGTCGCACACTTCCTCGCGCTGACGCAGAAGGTGGAGAGCCCGGCGGAGTTCCGGCGGCGCTTCGACCTGATGTCCGTGCAGCGAAACCTCAAGGCGCTCGGCACGTTCGGTTTCCAGGCGACCGCTCGGGGCAACCGCACCTATCTGCGCGACGTGCCGCGCACGCTCGAACACGTCCGCGGTAACCTCGAGCGCTACGATCGGTTCGTCCGGCTCCACGACCTGCTCGCCGGCCACATCGAGGAGCTGCGCTAGAATCGAAGGTTACGTCCGTGCCTGGCTCGCCCGCATTCGGTGTGTCGACGCATCTGTTCCATGGCCAGCGCCTGGATCGCGCATGCGTACGCGAGATTGCGGCCGCCGGCTTCGGCGGGATCGAGCTGTTCGCCACGCGGACGCACTTCGACTATCACAGTGCGCCGTCGATCGACGACCTCCGCGGGTGGCTCGCGGAGGCTGGCCTGACGCTCTATTCGGTTCATGCGCCCGTCGGCGAGCGCTACGACGGCGTGAGATGGGAGGGGCTCTTCAATCTGGCGAGCGCCGACGAAGAGCGGCGGCGGCAAGCCCTGGACGAGGCCCTCGTTGCGCTCCACGTCGCGCGGAGGCTGCCCTTCTCGACGCTCGTGGTGCACGCCGGTGTGCCTCGACCGCAGCAGGCGCCCGGCAGCGACAGTCGCGACGCGGCCGGGCGGAGCATCGAGGCGCTCGCGTCGGCCGCGGCTCCGTTGGGGGTGCGCATCGCCGTCGAAGTGATCCCGAACCCGCTGTCGGCCCCTGCGTCGCTGGTGCATTTCATCGAAGACGTACTCGAGGCGGGCTCCACGGGAATCTGCCTCGACTTCGGCCACGCGAACCTGGACGGCGACGTGCTCGACGCGATCGAAACAGTGTCCGAGCACCTCATGGCCGTGCACCTGCACGACAACGGGGGCCGGACCGATGAGCATCTCATCCCCTTCGAGGGGACAATCGACTGGCCCGGGGCGCTGACGAACCTGCGCAAGGTGGGCTTCGACGGACCGATGGTCCTCGAGGTCGCCAGGCGCGGATCCGTGAAGGACACCCTTGCGCGGGCGCGCGCGGCGCGGACCAGGATGGAACGATTCCTCGCCGTTCTCTGAACATCGGGCACGAGCAGCCGAGAGCGAAGCGTATGCATGTGTACATCGAAGACATCAGCCGCCACGAGGGAGCGGACGTCACCGTCAAGGGATGGCTGCACAACCGGAGGTCGAGCGGAAAGATCCACTTCCTCATCCTCCGGGACGGGAGCGGCTTCATCCAGGGCGTGATGTCGAAGGCCGCCGTCGGAGAAACGGTCTTCAAGGCGGCGGACCACCTGTCGCAGGAAACGGCGGTCATCGTGACCGGAACCGTACGAGCCGACTCCCGCGCGCCCAGCGGCTACGAACTCGACGTCACGCAGTTGGAAGTCGTCGGAGAGTCTCACGATTACCCCATCACGCCCAAGGAGCACGGCGTCGACTACCTGCTCGATCGGCGGCACCTCTGGCTTCGCGCCGAGCGCCAGCAGGCGATCCTCCGGATCCGCCACGAAGTGATCGACGCGGTCCGCGACTTCTTCAACGCCCACGGCTTCGTGCTGACCGACACGCCAATCTTCACGCCAGCCGCGTGCGAAGGCACGACGACGCTGTTCCCGGTTTCCTATTTCGAGGACCAGACGGCCTACCTCACGCAAAGCGGGCAGCTCTACCTGGAGGCGACCGCCATGGCACTCGGGCGCGTCTACTCCTTCGGGCCGACGTTCCGAGCCGAAAAGTCGAAGACGCGACGGCATCTGACCGAGTTCTGGATGGTCGAACCCGAGATGGCCTACGCCAGTCTCGACGACGTCATGGCCCTGGCCGAAGATCTGGTCGTCTCCGTCGTGGGGCGAGTCCTCGAGCGGCGACAACGGGAGTTGAAGGCAATCGAGCGCGATACGTCGAAGCTCGAGGCCGTGCGCAAGCCGTTCCCGCGCATCAGCTATGACGATGCGGTGCGGCGCCTGCAGGATCGCGGACACGCCATCGAATGGGGCGGCGACTTCGGAGGCCCGGACGAGACCGCGCTGTCGGAACTGCACGACAGTCCGCTCATGGTCAGCCGGTTTCCCGGTGCCATGAAGGCCTTCTATATGAAACCGGACCCCGATCGGCCTGAGCTCGCGCTGGGCGTCGACGTACTCGCGCCAGAGGGGTACGGCGAGATCATCGGTGGCGGTGAGCGCCTCGCCGATCTGGATCTGCTGCTGGAGCGCATCAAGGCCCACGGCCTTCCGCAGGAGTCGTTCGAGTGGTATCTCGATCTGCGCCGCTTCGGGAGCGTGCCCCACGGGGGCTTCGGCATGGGAATCGAACGCATGGTCGCCTGGATCTGCAAGCTCGAACACGTCCGCGAGACCATCCCGTTCCCGCGTATGTTGTACCGGCTGTACCCTTAGCCCTGTTGGATCGAAGACGAGCCCCTGATGAAAATTGGAATGATTTCGCTCGGCTGCCCGAAGAACCTCGTCGACTCGGAGGTGATGCTCGGGCTCGCCGCGGAAGCCGGACACGAGTTGACGCAGGACCCCTCCGGCGCCGACGTGCTCGTCGTGAACACGTGCGCGTTCATCGAACCGGCAAAGAGAGAATCGATTGACACGATTCTCGAGATGGCCGAGCACAAGAAGTCGGGCTCATGCCAACGCCTGATCGTGACCGGGTGCCTGGCGGAGCGGTATCGCGAGGAATTGCGCGCCGAGATTCCGGAGATCGACGCAGTCCTCGGCACCGGCGAGGTGCCCGCGATCGTCAGTGCGATCGGCGGCGCCGCCGGGGCGGCGGCCCCGCTGACGTTCTTTCGGGGCATGCCCTCGACGGCAGTGCCGCAGACGGCGGTCCAGCCGGGGGCCGGCGGGCCGGCAGTTTCGGACCCGATAGGCCTGCCAACGTACATCTACGACGCCGGCACGCCGCGCGTCTTCGCGACCCCTCGCCACTATGCGTACGTGAAGATCGCGGAGGGCTGCGACTACAAGTGCGCGTTCTGCATCATCCCGACGCTGCGGGGCGCCTATCGCAGCCGAACCGTCGAGTCGATTGTCGACGAGGCGCGGGCGCTGGCCGGCCGCGGCGTGAAGGAACTGCTCCTGATCTCGCAGGACACCACGTTCTACGGCATCGATCTCCGCGAACGCGGAGCGCTTGCCCGGCTGCTCCGGCAGCTCAACGCGATCGACGGCCTCGAGTGGATCAGGCTCCTGTACCTCTACCCGACGACGATCACCGATGAGACGCTGGACGCCATCGCCGAGTGCGAGAAGGTCTGCAAGTACATCGACCTGCCGCTGCAGCACGCATCCAACGCCGTGCTCAAGCGGATGAAGCGGCCCGGCACCCGCCAGAAGTACGACGCGCTGCTGAACCGCATCCGGGCGCGCGTCCCTGGCGTCGCGCTCCGCACGACCTTCATCGTGGGTTTCCCTGGGGAGACGACCGCGGACGTCGCGGAGCTCAGCCGTTTCGTGACGGATCACGCCTTCGATCATCTGGGCGTGTTCACGTATTCGCACGAGGAGGGCACCTCCGCGCACCTGCTCGACGATGACGTGCCGGCGGCGGCGAAGCGGGAGCGGCGCGCCGCGATCATGTCGACGCAACGCCGCCTCGTCACCGCCCGTCTGAAGCGCCGGCGCGGCGAGCGCCACCGGATCGTCATCGACGGCCCGGCGTCGGAGCACGAGCTGGTGCTGCGTGGCCGTCTGTCGACCCAAGCGCCCGACATCGACGCCGGCGTCTATCTGACGGAGTGTGATCCGTCGCGCTACCGCGCCGGCGAGTTCGTTCTGGCCGAGATCGTCGGAGCACGCGGGTACGACCTGGTGATGCGGCCGATCGAGGCCCTCTAGCAGGCCGCGGTCGCTGGACGCAGCCTTCGTGTTGCTGGCTTTGTCACCAGCCTGCCTGAGCGGCAGCGGAGCGCGCCTCCGCACGGACCACCCCTCGGCCGCGCGTGCTATAATTTCTTGTTCAGAGCTTTGGTTGTAGGACCGAAGTGGGCGGCGTGCCCACTTTTTTCGTTTCAGGACCTAGATGCGCGGGGAGGCGAGCATTGTCGAGCGCGTGCGGGCGGCGGCCGCGCAGGTGGCCGCGGACTACGGGCTCGAAGTCTTCGACGTGCAGTTCCGCCGCGAGGCGGGAGGCATGATCCTGCGCGTGCAGATTGACCGGCCCGGGCCGGCGGCCACGGCCGAGGAGAGCGTCAGCGTCGAGGATTGCGCGCACGTGAGCCGCGATCTGAGCGCGATGCTCGACGTCGACGACGTCGTGCCGAGCGCCTATACGCTCGAGGTTTCGTCGCCAGGACTGGACCGTCCGCTGCGAGGCCGGGCCGACTTCGAGCGGTTTTCGGGCCGCCGGGCCAAGGTCGTGGTCCGCGAGGCAGTCGACGGACAGATGTTCTTCCGAGGGACGCTCGCCGGCGTCGACACGGATGCGGTGCTGATCGAAGGCGAGCAGGGACAGCGGCACCGCGTGCCCCTCGCCTTGGTGACCCGAGCGAACCTGGAAGTGGAATTTTAGACATGGCTAACCCGCTGCAGCAGACCATCGAGGCGCTTTCGAAGGAGAAGGGCGTCGACCCGCAGATCATCATCGCGGCGCTCCAGGACGCCATCGAGACCGCCGCGCGCAAGCGCTACAAGAACGAGAACATGCGCGCGCGGTTCAATACCGACACGGGCCAGATGGAGCTCGTCGCGGTGAAGCGCATCGTCGAGACGGTCACCGACCCCGCGGTCGAGATGTCGCTCGCGGAGGCCCACGAGCTCTACGGCGACGAAGCGGAAATCGACATGGAAGTCGAGTTTCCCCGCCCGACGGAAGACCTCGGACGCATCGCCGCGCAGACCGCCAAGCAGGTGATCTTCCAGAAGGTCCGGGAGGCGGAGCGGGAGAACGTCTTCGCGGAATTCAGCGAGCAAATCGGCGAGGTGAAGAACGGCACCGTCAAGCGGTTCGAGAACGGCGACATCATTCTCGAGCTGGGCCGCATCGAGGCCGTGTTGCCGCGCAAGGAGCAGTCGCGCGCGGAGAGCTACGCTCCACAGGACCGGATCCGCGCCGTGATCAAGCGCGTCAACCGCAGCGCGAAGGGGCCCCAGATCGAGCTGTCGCGTACCGATCCCGCGCTGCTGATCAAGCTGTTCGAACAAGAGGTCCCCGAGATCTACGACGGGACGGTGATGATTCGGGGAGCCGTGCGCGAGGCGGGCGATCGGGCGAAGGTGGCCGTGTACTCGCGCGAGCGCGACGTCGACCCCGTCGGCGCCTGCGTGGGCATGAAAGGCACACGCGTACAGGCGATCATCCGGGAGCTTCGCGGCGAGAAGATCGACATCGTCGAATGGTCCGAAGATCCGATCGTGTTCGTGACCAACGCGCTGAGCCCGGCGAAGGTGCAGCGCGTCTCGATCGTCGACGACCGTGAGAAGGTCATGGAAGTGGTGGTGGAGGACAAGCAGCTGTCGCTCGCCATCGGCAAGAAGGGACAGAACGTGCGGCTCGCCGCCAAGCTGACCGGCTGGCGCATCGACATCAAGAGCGAGGAAGAGAAGCGCCGTGAAGTCGAAGCCCAGTTCGAGGGACTCGAAGCGGCGGTCGATGACGAGGCCGCCGAGCCGTCAGCCGAGCAGCCAGGCGAAATGCCCGAGACCGTCGCGTCGGAAGAGGCTCTCCCCTACGCACTTGCCGGCATCAACGACAAGCTCGTGCGCCGGCTCGTCGAGGCTGGCATGACCACCCCGGACGCGGTGGCGGAAGCAACCGTCGAGCAACTGTCGGAGATCCCCGGCATCGGCGAGAAGACGGCCGAGAAGATTCTCGCGGCCGCCAAGGGCGAGGCTGAGGCCGAGGCCGAGGCTGGTCCAGTCGAGGCCGCGGAGTAAGCGCGCCGGTTTTCTGAGTTGAGGTAGACCGTTGGCAACTGTCCGGATTTACAAGGTGGCGGAGCTCCTCGGCACCACGAGCCAGGAAGTCACCGCCCTCCTGAAGCGCGATCACGGGATTGAGGTGAAGAGCGCGTCGAGCACGATCGAGGAGGTCGTGGCGCGACAGTTCGTCGAGCGCCTCGCGCGACAGCGCAACATCACGCTGCCGTCGGGAGACATCTTCGCCGAAACGCCGGTTCACAAGAGTAAGAAGCCGGCTCCTGGTCGCAAGGCGCCGGAGCCGCCCAAGCCTATGGCCCCGACTCTGCCGCCGCCCCGCCTCGTCAAGACCGCCAAGCCGGCCCCCTCCACTGCAGCCGTCGAGGAACCGGATTCCGACGAGGCGCCGTTCACGCCAGCCCAGGAGGATGTCGAGTCGCCTCTCGAGCACGCGCCAACAGCAGCCCTAGAGGCGCCGATTTCGCCTGCCTTTTCGATAGAAGAGCCAGCGGCGCCGAGCGCACCTGCGGTGGCCACGTCGGCTGCTGCAAGTGAGGTCACCGAGCCGATTGTCGAGACGGCCCCGGCGGCGCCGGCTCCGTCCCAGCCGTCCGACCCGGAACCGCCGGCCGTGGCGGTCGCCCCGGAAGCGCCGGCCGCGGAGGCCGTGCGGGAAGCGCCTCCCGCACCCGTCGCGCGGCCCGAGCCGCCTGCTCCGCCGAAGCCGACCGGCCGGGTCGTGCCGCCGACCATCCGCCTTCGGATCGAAGAACAGCGTCCGGCGGTGACGCCGCCGTTGCAGACCACGCCGGTCCCTCGCATGGTGCCACGTCCCGCTCCGCGTCAGCCCGAGCGAACCGCGGTGCCGAGCACCGGCCGTCCCGCGACGGCAGGCCCACAGGCGGCCTCACCGATGGGTCGCCCAACCGGTCCCGGGCAGCCGGCTCGGCCGGGAATGCCAGGCGCCCGTCCGCCGTATCCGGGCAGCACCGCTCGCCCACCCCTCGGTGGACCGAGGCCGCTGCCTTCGCAGCCCGTACGCCCCGGACAGCCGGGACAGCCGAGCAGGCCGGGGCCGTATCCGCAGCGTCCAGGGATGCCTTCTCGGCCGATGATGCGTCCGATGCACAGTCGCGGTTCGTCCGGACCGCGCCGCGATCCTCGGCCGGCGCCCCCGGCGGCGCCGGCAGCGCCTCCGCCAGTAACACGCAGCATCACCCTGGCTGAAGGCATGACGGTGAAGGACCTCGCCGACAAGCTGGACGTCCGCGTCAAGGATCTGCTGGCCAAGCTGCTGATGAAGCGGCTGATGATGACGATCAACTCGACGCTCGACACCGAGACGGCCATCATGCTCGCGCGCGAGTTCGGCGCCGACGTGCAGATGCGCAGCTTCGAAGAGGAGTTGATTCAGACGGGCGCCGACGTCGCCAACGCCGCCGACGTCGTGGCGCGCGCTCCTGTCGTCACCGTCATGGGTCACGTCGACCACGGCAAGACGAGCCTGCTCGATGCGATCCGGGAAGCACGCGTCGCGGAACGCGAGGCGGGCGGCATCACGCAGCACATCGGCGCGTATCACGTCACGATCAACAACCGGAACATCGTGTTCCTGGACACCCCGGGCCACGAAGCGTTCACGCTGATGCGCGCCCGCGGCGCAAAGGTCACCGACATCGTCATCCTCGTGGTTGCGGCCGACGATGGCGTGATGCCGCAGACGCGGGAGGCGATCGATCACGCGAAGGCGGCCAACGTGCCGATCATCGTGGCGATCAACAAGATCGACAAGCCGAACGCCAACCCGGAACGGGTGAAGCGTGAGCTCACGGACCTCGAGCTGATGCCCGAGGAATGGGGCGGCAAGACGGTGACCGTCGAGGTATCGGCGAAGAAGAAGACGAACATCGATCTGCTGCTGGAGATGATCCTGCTCGTCAGCGAGATCGGCGAGCTGAAGGCGAATCCGAAGAAGCACGCCACCGGAACGGTTCTGGAAGCCAAGCTCGACAAGGGCCGCGGTCCGGTGGCGACGGTGCTCGTGCAGGACGGCACGCTGAGCGTCGGAGACACGTTCATCGCCGGTCCGATCGTCGGACGCGTCCGCGCGCTCATCGACGATCGCGGCCGCCCGACCAAACAGGCCGGTCCATCGACGCCGGTGGAGGTACTCGGCCTGACGGGGCTGCCGCAGCCGGGCGACGTCTTCCAGGTCGCCGACGCGGCGAAGGCCCGGCAGATCGCCGCGTTCCGAGAGGAGCAGGCGAAGAACCGCGCGCTCGGCGCCAAGGGCGCCCGCCTGACGCTCGAGTCGCTGCAGGCGCAGATCGCCGAAGGCGGCATGAAGGAGCTGCCCATCATCATCAAGGCCGATGTCCAGGGCTCCTCCGAGGTGCTCGCGGATACGCTGACCAAGCTGTCCGACGACAAGGTGAAGGTCCGGATCATCCACTCGGGTGTCGGCGCCGTGACCGAATCGGACGTGCTGCTGGCCTCGGCCTCGAAGGCGATCGTCATCGCGTTCAACGTGCGGCCCGATCGCAACGCCGAAGATGTCGCGAACCGGGAGGGGATCGACATCCGTCAGCACTCGGTCATCTACAACGTGACCGACGAGATGAAGAAGGCGATGACCGGACTCCTGGAGCCGACCTTCCGCGAGGTTCGGCTCGGCGTGGCGGAGGTCCGGGACATCTTCAAGGTGCCGAAGTTCGGGACCATCGCCGGCTGCATGGTCACCGAGGGGCGGATCACGCGATCCGGCGATACCCAGGCGCGCGTGCTGCGCGACAACGTCGTGCTTCACGAGGGCAAGATCGGCTCGCTCCGCCGTTTCAAGGACGATGTGAGCGAAGTTCGATCCGGCTTCGAGTGCGGCATCGGCTTCGACAAGTTCAACGACATGAAGGTCGGCGACACGATCGAGGTGTTTACGATGGAGCGGGTCGCGGTCACGGCGTGATCGCCGCCAGGAGCCGCGCCACGGGCAGGAGGACGGCCGCGCTCGTCCTCCCCAACGAGCGAACCGCATGGTCGTCGCCCTGCTGACGATCGACCTGTTCATACCTGGCGCACGCTCGCTGAAGGACAAGCGGATGGTCCTTCGGCGGATCAAGGACAGGGTGGGGCGCTTCAATGTGGCGGTGGCGGAGGTGGAGCACCAGGACCTGTGGCAGCGTGGCCGGCTGGCGGCCGTGACCGTCAGCCCGGACAAGAACCACGCCGAGCGCGAACTGCAGTCGGTGGCCGACGAGGTCGAACGGGTCGAGCCTGGCCTGATCACCCGTACGGAGCTCGAGTTCCTGACTTGAGGCGGCGCATCACGAACGCATTCATCCGCAGCCGCTCACACCGCAGCCCTTACGGCTCCGCCTCCACGATCCGGACGCCGCGCCCCTTCGACCACGCTCGACCGTCTACAATCTGACTTCGCGATCTATGTCCCAAGGTTCACGTCCAGAACGCGTCGCCGATCAGCTGCGGAGCGAGCTCGCGCTGCTTTTGGCGCGCGAGGTGCACGACCCCGGCGTCGGCTTCGTCACGCTGACACGCGTGACCGTCAGCCCGGATCTCCAGCAGGCACGCGTCATGTACACGGCGCTTGGGGACGACCGCAGCCGCGCGGACACGGCGCGGGCGCTCGAGCGGGTCGCCCCATTCCTGCGGCGGCAGATCGGCGCGAGGCTGCGCCTCAAGCGGGCGCCTGAGCTGCGGTTCGTGTACGACCAGTCGGTCGAGGGACAGGATCGCATCGAGCAGATCCTGAACGACCTTCACGCCGGGCCCACACCTGATCCCCAATCCGATGAGTAACGCCCCAGAGGTTCAACGGATCGCCGACGCGATCCGGCAGCGTCACCGCTTCGTTGTCTCCTCGCACGCCCGGCCCGATGGCGATTCCATCGGTTCGCAGCTCGCCTTCGCCTACGCCGTGCGGGCGCTCGGCAAGGAGGTCACGGTCGTGAACAAGGATGCGGCCCCCGCTCCGCTGATGACGTTTCCGGGGGTCTCCAGCATCGAGATTGCCGGATCGGTCGGCGGAGACTTCGACGCGGCCGTCATCATGGAATGCGGCGACCTGGGACGGCCTGGGGTGGCAGGACTCGAGCGCTATTTCCTCGTCAACATCGATCACCACCCGGGCAACACCGGGTACGGGGACATCAACTGGTTCGACTCGTCGGCCGCCGCATGCGGGGAGATGGTCTTCGATCTCGTGCGGGTGCTCGGCGTGCCGCTGACGCTCGAGATCGCCACGCACATCTACCTGGCGATTCTCACTGACACCGGCTCGTTCCACTATTCGAGTATTTCGCCGCGGACCTTCGACATCTGCCGGGAAACCCTCGAGGCCGGCGTCGATCCGGTTGCCGTCGCCCGCAGCGTGTACGACAGCAACAACATGGGCCGGCTGAAGCTCTTCGGAGCGGTCCTGAGCGCGATGCAGATCGACCCGTCTGGACGCATCGCCATCGTGTACCTCGATCACGAGATGGCGCGCGCCGCGGGCGGCACCTATGAAGACACCGAGGGCCTGATCAATCTGCCGCTCACCGTCAAGGAGATCCAGGCGGTCGTCTTCTTCAAGCAGAACGACGGCGACGAATACCGGGTCAGCATGCGCTCCAAAGGTGAGATCGACATCGGCACCGTGGCCAAGGGCTTCGGCGGAGGCGGCCACAAGAACGCGGCCGGCTGCACGGTCACCGGCGCGATCGACGTGCTGCAGAAGCTGTTTCTCGACAAGATCGAGCAGGCGATCGATGGACGGCCTGCTCATCGTTGACAAGCCGTCGGGCCCGACCTCGCACGATGTCGTCGCCGCGGTCCGCCGGCTGGTCGGGAGCCGGGCTGGCCACACCGGAACCCTCGATCCCTTGGCGAGCGGCGTGCTTCCCGTGGTCGTCGGCCGAGCGACGCGCCTCGCGCGATTCCTGAGCGGCGCGGGCAAGACCTACGAGGCAACCGTCCGGCTCGGGAGCAACACCGACACGTGCGACGCCGCCGGCGAACCGGTTGGTCCACCGTTCGAGGGCGCGATGCCCGACGCCGCGACCATCGACGCGGCGCTCGAATCGTTTCGAGGCACATTCGAGCAGCAGCCGCCGGTGTACTCGGCGAAGAAGATTGGAGGCCGGCCCAGCTACGCGCTGGCGCGGCGCGCGAGACGACAGACCGGCGCGTTGGAGTTGGACGCCCCACCGTCATCGCCTTCGACGCGACCACTCCCCGTGCGGGTCACGGCGTACAGGATTGATCTGATCGATGTCGGCGGAGCCGACGTGCGGCTGCGCCTCCGCTGCTCGGCAGGGTTCTACGTGCGGGCGCTCGCGCACGACCTGGGGGCCGCACTCGGGACAGGCGCCCACCTGGCCGCGCTACGACGAACCGCCATCGACGGCATCGATGGCGAAGCCGTTCCGCTGCAAGCACTTGTGGACCAGGACGGCCGCGACACCGCCGCCAGGATGCTGGTGCCGCTCGGCAGCATGTTGCGTCATCTCCCGGCGGTGACGCTGCTGCCTGAATCGGTCCCCCGCGCGCGCGCCGGACGGGATCTGGGCGAGCAGGAGACGTCGGTCGGATTCCGTGAGGCCGCAGCCGGCCTCGTCAGCCGACCCACGGGACACGTCCGCCTGCTCGCGCCCACGGGGGACCTGGTGGCGATCGCGGAGGCCGCGCGAACGCCGGGGCTTTTGCACCCGTCCATTGTCCTGATCTAACATATTGATCTTGTTCGAGTAATGGATTTTGCGACAAACGGCGCATCCGGATCCGTCGAGGTCTCTGGGGCGCACGTGGAGGACACGCAGTGGCGCTTTCGAAGGACCGCAAGAACGAGCTGATTGGCTCTTACAAGACGCACGACGCCGACACCGGATCTCCTGAGGTCCAGGTCGCCATCCTGAGTGAGCGGATCACCTACCTCACCGAACATTTCAAGACGCACGCGAAGGACCATCACTCGCGTCGCGGCCTGCTCATGCTGGTCGGCCGGCGCCGCCGCCTTCTCGACTATCTCAAGTCGAAGGACGTGCAGCGCTACGCGGATCTGATCAAGCGGCTGAACATCCGCAAGTAGCCGGACGTCCCGCTGTCCACCCACGAGATTTCCCCCTTTTGATGTGCGATCTATGACAACGCGCGAAGTATCCGTCGGCCAGACGTCCCTCAGGTTCGAGACGGGCAAGCTCGCCAAGCAGGCCAGCGGCTCGGTTCTCGTCAGATCGGGCGACTCGGTCGTGATCGTCACCGCCTGCCGCTCCGCGAACGCCCGCGAAGGCATCGACTTCCTCCCCCTCACCGTCGACTACCGGGAGTACACCTACGCCTCGGGCCGAATCCCCGGAGGATTCTTCAAGCGCGAGGGCAAGCCCTCCGAAAAGGAAGTGCTGACGAGCCGCGTGATCGATCGGCCCATTCGGCCGCTCTTCCCATCCGGCTGGCGCTTTGAAACGCAGGTCATCGCGCTGGTGCTGTCGGCCGACTCCGAGAACGACACCGACGTGCTGGCGATCACCGGCGCGTCCGCTGCGCTCGCCCTGTCCGACATCCCGTTCGAGAAGACGATCGCCGGCGTGCGCGTCGGCCTCGTCGACGGACAGTACGTGATCAATCCGACGTTCGAGCAGCGCAAGCAGAGCAAGCTCGATCTCGTCGTGGCTGGAAGCAAGGACGGCCTGGTGATGGTCGAGGCCGGAGCCAAGGAGGTCACCGAGGAGCAGGTCGTCGAGGCGCTCGAAGCCGCCCACGCGGCCATCCGCCAGATCGTCGCGACGATCGAGGACCTCGCCGCCGAAGCCGGCAAGAAGAAGCAGACGGTCGCCAAGAAGGAGATCGGCCACGACTTCTACCGCGAGGTGGAGGAAAAGGTCCTGGCGCCGCTGACCGAAGCCATGCGGATCCGCGGCAAGCTGGAGAACTACGACCGCGTCGACCAGGTGCTGGAGGAGTTCGTCGCCGATCTTCCCGAGGGCGAGGTGCAGCGCAAGGTCGAAGCGAAGCAGATCTTCAAGGATCTGAAGGAGAAGGTGCTTCGCGACGAGGTGCTCGAACACCGCGTGCGCCTCGACGGCCGCCAGTTCGACGAAGTGCGGCCGATCTGGATCGAAACGGGAGTCCTGCCGCGCACGCACGGGTCTTCGGTCTTCACGCGCGGCGAGACGCAGGCCCTCGTGACCTGCACGTTGGGCACCGCCGAGGACGCGCAGAAAATCGAGAGCTTCGAGGGCGAACAGTGGAAGAGCTTCATGCTCCACTACAACTTCCCGCCCTTCTCGGTCGGCGAGGTCGCCTTCCTCCGCGGCCCCGGGCGCCGCGAGGTCGGTCACGGCGCGCTCGCGGAGCGCGCGCTCGCACCGATGATTCCGACCGAGGAACAGTTCCCCTACACCGTTCGCGTGGTCTCGGACATCCTCGAGTCCAACGGATCGTCCTCGATGGCCTCGGTATGCGGAGGCTCCCTGGCGATGATGGACGCCGGCGTGCCGCTCAAGGCTCCGGTGGCCGGCATCGCGATGGGGCTCGTCATGGACGAGCGGTCAGGTAACTTCGCAGTGCTGAGCGACATCGCCGGCGCCGAGGACCACTACGGCGACATGGACTTCAAGGTCGCCGGCACGGCGGAGGGCATCACCGCCCTGCAGATGGACATCAAGGTCTCGGGCATCACGATGGCGATCATGCGCCAGGCGCTCGATCAGGCGCGCCGCGGCCGGCTCCACATTCTCGGCAAGATGCACGAGGCGCTCGGTTCGCACCGGACCACGATCTCGACGTTCGCGCCGCGGATCGTCACGATCAAGATTCCGGTCGACAAGATCCGGGACGTCATCGGCCCTGGCGGCAAGACGATCCGCAGCATCATCGAGCGTACGGGCGTGAAGATCGACGTGGAGGACGATGGCCGCGTCAACGTGGCGTCGGCGGACGGCGAGTCGGCGCAGAAGGCGATCTCGATCATCCAGGAACTGACCGCCACCCCTGAGCTCAACAAGACCTACCTCGGCAAGATTCAGCGCATCACCGACTTCGGTGCGTTCGTCGAAATCATGCCGGGCACCGACGGCCTCCTGCACGTCTCGGAGATCGCCAACCACCGCGTCAAGGATGTCCGCGACGAGCTCAAGGAAGGCGAACAGATCCTCGTGAAGGTGATCAACATCGACCCCACGGGAAAGATTCGTCTGAGCCGAAAGGCGCTGCTGCAGGAAGAAGGGGCGGCCAAGCCTTCGTAAGCTCGCGCCGGAATACGGAACACGCGACCTGATACGGAACACGAAAAAGGGCCGGCTCCAGCCGGCCCTTTTTTTGTCTGCGAGCGATGCTCACCGACGCATCGCTCGGACGCCGGCGGGCTTGCGTGTGGAGGCGGGCCGATTCCGTTCGCGCGCGGACGCGCCCTGCGCGCCCGCCTGAAGGTGGCGGACGCCCGGTCCGGCTCCCGCCTCAGGCGCCGAAGGGTCTGGCGGCCTCGATCCGCTCGCGCATCGACGGATGGCTGTGGAACAGCCAGCGCACGATCGGCGAGGGTTCGGCTTCGGCCATGTTTTGGGCTGCCAGCCTGCGCATCGCCGACGCGAACGCCGATCCGTTCCCGGTGAGCGTCAACGCGAAGCGGTCGGCGCGCCGCTCGTGCGCGCGCGACAGGGCGTGCGCCGCTGGAACGGCGAGCAGGGAGACCGCGCCTGCGGCCAGCAACAGAACCGGCAGGCCTGCCACGTCGCCGACGCCCGCCAGGCCGACCGGGACGACGGCCGCGCGAAGCGCCCAGGATGCGACGAGGAACCCCACCAGGATCAGCCCCGCCTCGAACGCCAGTCCGGTCCAGATATCCCCGTGAACGTGATGTCCCAGCTCGTGCGCCATCACGACTTCGATCTCGTCGTCGGAGTACTCGGCGAGCATCGTGTCCGAGACGAGGATGCGCCGGGTCGCGCCGAATCCGGCGAGCGCGGCGTTGGCCTT
Source organism: Vicinamibacterales bacterium (assembly GCA_050183995.1). GTDB lineage: Bacteria > Acidobacteriota > Vicinamibacteria > Vicinamibacterales > CAVVIG01 > CAVVIG01. The sequence continues at coordinate 46,692 of JBFXAT010000001.1, read as the reverse complement.
GCGCGTCTTCTCTCCGAGGCCCCATTCGTACACGTCGAGCACCGGCGCGCCCGCGCGCTGGGCCAGGGCGAGCAGCCGCGCGCGCAGCGGCTGGCGCGTGACCGGCTGCACGCGGTAGAAGAGCGGCAGGAGCAGCACGGGAGCCAGGCCCGCGAGCCCGACGGCGAGAAGGGCGAAGACCGCACCGGCGGGCATCCACCACCACAGGGCGAATCGTCCGATCAACACGTAGAGGGCCGCGGCTGCCGGGCAACCCATCAGCACCAACAGCGCAAGCGACTTCAGCCGGTCCACGAGCCATGTGCGGAGCGGCTGGCGGGAGAGGCCGTAGCGATGTTCGAGCACGAATCCGCCGTAGAACGCCAGGGGCAGACTCCCGATCTCGCTCAGCACGATGAGGAGCATCGTGAAGACCGCGACAGAGGTCGCGTTCGGCGACGCCGGCGCGGTCCCCCCGCCCAGACGGTGTGCAGCATCGCGGAGCGCGATGCTGCCGCCGGTGAGAACGAGGCCTCCTAGGAACACCACGCTCCAGACGAGCGACGCGGCGTCCGCGCGGCGCTTCAACCGGTTGTACCGTGTCGCCTTGTCCTCGTTCACGAGCGGCCTCGGTCAGGAACGCAAGCGGATCGCGGTGTGTCCGCTGCTCGTGGATCCGCGAGACACGGCCTCAGTTCAGCTGGACGGAGATCAACTTCGATACACCCGGTTCTTCCATCGTGACTCCGTAGAGGCGATCGGCGATCTCCATCGTCTTGCGGTGGTGCGTGATGAGAATGAACTGGGTGTGGCTCTGCATGCTGCGGAGCATTTCGACGAAGCGTCCGATGTTGGCGTCGTCGAGCGGCGCGTCGATCTCGTCGAGCAGGCAGAACGGGCTCGGCTTGTACCTGAAGAGGCCGAACATCAGCGAGATCGCGGTGAGCGCCTTCTCTCCGCCCGACAGCAGCTGTACGCTCTGCAGGCGCTTGCCTGGAGGCTGCGCCACGATCTCGATTCCACTCTCGAGCGGATCGTTCTCGTCGAGCAGCGTCAGTCCGGCTCGACCACCTCCGAACAACGTGCTGAAGATCTCCTGGAAGTGGCGGTTGATCGCGACGAACGCCTCGCTGAAGCGTTGGCGCGTCGTGTCGTCGATGCGCTTGATCGCCTCGCTGGTCTGTGCAATCGAGTCGACCAAATCCCTGCGCTGGGTCGTGAGGAACGCATGCCGCGCTTCGAGCTCGTCGTACTGCTCGATGGCCATCATGTTCACCGGGCCGAGACGATCGATGCGGGCCCGGAGCGTCGTGATCGCCTCTTCCGCACTCAAGGTGCGCTGCTCGGCAGCGGCGAGCGGAGAGCTCTCGGGCAACTCGATCGCGGGCACGCCAGCGGTGATGGTGGAGCCAGGCGCCTCCTCGTCGGACGATTCGTCCGGTTCGTCCACACAGATGACGCGGGCGTCCGGGACGGCGGCACCTTCACGCTCCAGCGCCTCGACGTCCGCGAGCACCTCGTCCAGGGTGGCCTGTACCGTGTCGACACAGGTCTGGGCGAGATGCGACAGATCGCTTTCCGCGGTCGCGCGGGCCACGTCGTGCTCCGAGACCGTGGCGCGAATCGATTCGAGCTCGCTTCTGGCCACGCGGATCGCGGACTCCTGCTGATCTGCACTGATCCGCAGCGCCGACACGGCATCGTCGGCCGAAGCGACCGCGGCACGCAGATCGTCCAGCTCCTTGATCGAGGCGTCGAGCATTGCACGCCCGTCTTCGGTCGCCGCCCGCAACTGGGCCACGCGCCCCCTGGTCGCGTCGAGCTCGGACGCGAGCAGTTCGGAACGGCGCTCCATGTCGGCGGTGGCCTCTTCGAGGCGGCGCACGTCGGCCGCGATGGAGGACGCGCGCTCGACCAACGTCGCATGTGAGGCGCGCGCCTCCGCGGCGCGGCGACCTAGTTCCTGCGCGCCTTCGCGGGCCTCGAACAGGCGGCGTTGCGCGGCCGTGAGACGTTCGTCGGCGTCCCGCTGATCCGCCTCCAGCAGCTCGATCGACGCCTTGGCCTCCTCCTGCCGCTGCTCGAGCGTCAGACGCTCTTCCTCCGCCTGTCGACGTTCGCGTGCGAGCTGGTCGGCCTTCTGCGCAATCTTGGTCGCGTCTTCGGACGCCCGCTTGAGCTGCGCCTCGAAAGCGACGATCTCCTTCTCTTGACGATGCTGATCGGCGTGCAGCGTTGTGATGGCACTCGTCGCGGCCGAGATTGCCGCTTCGAGGTCGGCCGCCTCGCCGGCGATCCGCGCGAGGACATCCCGCTCGTCATCGATGCGGGCGCGGAGGTCGCGGATCTCGCCCTTCGTTTCCAGGATGCCCCGTGCCTCCTTGGGCTGCCCGCCGGTGACCAAGTACGACCCCTTGAAGACCTCCCCCGACGTCGTGACGATCGGCACTGGCGCGGCGGGGCTGGATGCGGCAGCCTGCTCGTAGCTCGGCGCGATCCACGCGTCGCCCACCACACGCAGGATTGCCGCAGCGTAAGGCCCGCCGGCGCGAAGCACTGACGCGAGGGAGACGAGCCCGTCCGGCGGCGCGGAGGGATTGAACGTCCCTGCATCGGCTGATGCGTCCGGGGACGCGACCAGAAACCCACAGCGGCCCGCATCCGCCTGACGGACCAGCTCGAAGCCGGCAACCGCGTGTTCGGATCGTTCGACGATCACGTGCTGGAGCAGCTCGCCGAGATACGCGTCCACCGCGCGCTCGTAGCCGGGCTCCACCTCGATGTAGTCGGCCACCGCTCCGCGCTGCTCCACTTTCCCGTTGCCCTGGGCGAGGACCGTGCGCGCGGCGTCACCGTACTCGGCGCGGCGTGATTCGAGCTCCTCGAGCGACTTCAGGCGGGCTCTCAGCCCTGCGAGCTCGTGCTCGCGCTCGCGGATCGATCGCGCCCGCCACTCGTGCTCGGTGCGGGCGGTAGCCAGCTCCGCCTCGCGTTCCCGGCGCGTCTGCTGCACGGACTCGAGCGCCTCCTGGAGCCGCCACAGTCCGGCTTCCGCCGAGGCGCGGTCAGCCGCCAGCCGCTCGCTCTCGATGCGCGCGTCTTCGGCTTCGATCTGGAGCTTGGACAGCGTTTCGAGCACGCGGTCGCGGGCCGACGCCGCATGATCGAGCGAGTGCCTGAGGGCCGTCGCCGCGTTCAGCGACGAGAACACCTCGCTCCGCGCGGCCTCGACGTCCCCTTCCAGCCCCTCGATGTCGCGATGAGCGGACTCGTAGGCTTCCGACTCGCTGGAGAGCCGCGACGCCGCCGCCTCGCGCTCGACCTGCGCGGCTCCCGCCGCGGCGCGGCGCGCGTCGAGCTCCGCCCGAGCCGGTCCGCGTCGCTCGTGCAGGCTTTCGATCTCCGCCTGGATGGTCCGCACGCGTGCGTCGAGGCTCTCGGCCTGCTCGCCGTCGAAGGCGATCTGCTGCTGCAGGCGATTGATCGCGAGCTCGCTCGCGTGCGCGGCTTCTCTCGCCACGGTCGCACGCGACTCGGCTTCGGCAAGCTCGATCCGCAGACGGCCGAAATCGGACTCGAACTCTGCGACGCGAGCCGAGGAGGCCGCCTCACGCTCGCGAGCTTCGGCGAGGCGCCCGCGCGCCGCATCGATCGTCTCGGCGAGCTGCCGGTACTTGCGCGCGAACAGCACCTTCTCCCAGCGCCGGAGCTCGTCGCGAAGCTTCTGATACCTCCGCGCCTTGGCGGCCTGCCGCTTCAGGGTCCCGCGCTGCTTCTCCACCTCGAAGACGATGTCGTCGATGCGCGTGAGGTTCTGCTGCGCCGCGTCGAGCTTCAGCTCCGCCGCGCGGCGGCGCGCCTTGTACTTCGTGACGCCGGCCGCTTCCTCAATGAGCTGCCGGCGGTCTGTCGGCCTGGTGCTCAGGATCATGCCGATCTTGCCCTGCTCGATGATCGCGTAGGCCTTCGCCCCGAGGCCGGTGTCCATCAGCAGATCGTGGATGTCACGCAGGCGGCACGGCTGACCGTCGATCAGGTATTCGCTTTCGCCTGACCGGTAGAGCCGCCGCGTGACCTCGACCTCGCGGGCGACCGACTGCAGCACCTCTTCCACCTGCTCCCGCGCGGCCAGGTCCAGATCGACCTGCGTCTCGACGAAGGACGGAGCGTGTCCGTTGCCGTCGGCGAGCCCGCTCCCATTGGCGGCGTGCGTGACTCCGCCCTGTTCGTCGCGCCGGCCTGATGTCTCGAGGGCAGGTCCCGTCACCGTCTTCAACACGCCGCTGAAACGCAGGCGGACTTCGGCGGTCGCCGTCGGCTTTCGAGCGTCGCTGCCGCTGAAGATCACGTCCTCCATCTTCTCGCCACGGAGGCTCTTGGCACTCTGTTCGCCCATGACCCACGTGATGGCATCGGCGACGTTGCTCTTGCCGCAGCCATTCGGTCCAACGATGGCCGTGACACCCTTGTCGAACGCCAGCTCGGATCGATCGGAGAAGGACTTGAAGCCGTTTATTTCGAGACGTTCGAGACGCATGCAGCAGACACCTGCGCCGCGAGCGGCGCACTTGCAGGTACACGTGGCGCACGGCTGGGCCGGACTGGGCCGATCCGTGGCGGTTCGTTGGCCAGGCGCGAGTCGCCGGACGAGCGGGGTTGAGCGAGGGACGGCACGGACCGGATCGACCCTTCTGCCCTCCTCGGATGAGGGGGCGTCACGCTGTGGGCCGTGAATGGCCGACAGTGTAACAAGGGCTATTTATAGGGGCAAGGGCAAAACACAACCCTATGTGTTGTGGTCGAACGACCTATGGGCGACACGACCGACGTTCCGAGACTACTGCGCTCGCTCGGCGTTCCGGGCCAGCCCGGCGAGCCGCTCGGCATCGCCGAACGACGCCATCGCCGCCTGCGCCTGGGGGTCCACCGTGACGAGGTGGCGCCGCGCCTCCGAGATGCCGAACACCGCCTCGTCGATCCGGAAGCGGATCATCGCCTTGATGAAGTCGATGTCCTTCTCGAACGCCGCCTCGTCGATCTTCACGCGGTCGGACTCCAGCTGCGCACGGAACTCCCGGACCATCTGGTCGTCCACGACGAAGTTGGGGCGCACGTCGCGGCGGTCCTTCGCCATCTGCGCGATGCGCGCGTCGCCCTCGGCCATGAACCGCTGCGCGAAGTTCTCGAACGCCTGACGGCCGTAAAGCGAGCGGCCGAAGGGCGTGGGATTGAACCCTTCGATCTGCCCGGGCACGTACTTGTCTGGTTCGATACCGCCGCCGCTGTACACCGGACGACCAGCTGCCGTGCGCTTCAGGTCGCTGGGATTGTGCACGCGGTTGGCGTCCTGGTCGCGCTGCGTGTAGCTCAAGTACTCGTCGAAGGTCTCGTCCCAGGGGCGCTGGATCAATCGTCCGCTCGGCGTGAAGTAGTGTGCCGTCGTCAACGCCAGGGCGGCGCCGTTGCTGATCGGGTAGACCGACTGCACGAGCGCCTTGCCGAAGGTCGTCTCGCCGACGATGTACGCGCGGTCGTGATCCTGGAGTGCGCCCGTGAAGATCTCGGACGCGCTGGCGCTGTTGCGATTCGCCACCACGACCATCGGCACATCGAGGTACGCGCTGTCGTCCGTCGCGCGATAGTCCTGATCCGAGTTGCGGACGCGGCCGCGCGTGTAGACGATCATCTTGCCTTTCGGCAGGAACGTGTTGCTGACCTTGATCGCCTGATCGAGCGGGCCGCCGGGATTGCCGCGGATGTCGTACAGCAGCCGCTTCATCCCTTTCGAGCGCAGATCGCTCAGCGCGCGCTGGATTTCACGATCCGTGTTCTCGCCCCAGTCCTGGTGCCGGATGTACCCCGTCGTCGCGTCGATCATGAACGCCGCGGGCACGGTGAGAATTTGGACCTCGTCTCGCGTGACCTCGAGCGGAATCGGTTGATCGTAGCCGCGGCGCTTGATCTCGATCTGGACGACCGTGCCCTTGGCGCCGCGCAGCTTGCGCATCGCCTGCTCGGTGGTCCAGCCCTTTGCGTCCTCGCCGGCGATCCTCGCGATGACGTCGCCGCGGCGGATGCCCTTGCGGTATGCGGGCGAGCCTTCGAAGACGCTCGCGGCCGTGATGTCGCCGTCGATGGATTGGATGGTGATGCCCAATCCGTAATAGCGTCCTTCCTGCCGCTCGCGCATCTGCGCGTACTCGCGCGGGTCGAAGAAGCTCGAGTGCGGATCGAGCGTCCCCAGCATGCCGCGGATGGCGCTATAGACGACGCGATCCGACTCGAGCTTTTCGACGTACTGCGACTCGATGGTGCTCAGCGCAGCCGAAAAGGTCGCGTATCGATCGGAGGCACGCTCGTCCACCGCGAGCGCGCTGGGTCCGAAGAGCCCGCCGATCATCGCGGACAGCGCTACGACGAAGAGCACGGTCGGCACGGAACGCACGGCTCGCATGAAAGAAGCGTAGCAGACAAATTCCTTACCAGGCAACGACTTCTGGCCGCCTGAGTCCGTAACTCGCCTTGACCCTTCGCCTCGGCGGGACCGATAATCGAGAGACGCGGCGTTCGCCCGTTTTCCGAAAGCAGGAGCCCATGTTTGGTTCGATTGGCATGCCGGAGCTGATCATCATCTTCGTGATCGCTCTGATCATCTTCGGCCCGAGGAAGTTGCCCGAGCTCGGCCGGTCGCTGGGCCGGAGCCTGTCCGAGTTCAAGCGCGCCTCCAACGAGCTCAAGAGCACCCTCGAGGAGGAGATCCGGCTCGAGGAGCAGGAACATGCGGCGGCGCCGAAGCCTCAGGCAGCGGCGCCAGCGGCAGGCCCATCGGCGGGAAGCAGCCTGGACGCCTCCCAGGACCAGCCGGTCGCCGTGGGCCGCGACCAGAGCGCCTGACGCGCGATGGCGCTCGTGCCGTTCCCCGCGCAAGGCAGCGCCCGACAGCTGCCGCCTGAGGGCGACGAGGAGGAGTCCGGCAGCGGAACGATGTCGTTTCTGGAGCATCTGGACGAGCTCCGGAAGCGGATCGTGCATGCATGTCTGTCGATTGCGGTCGGAGTCGCTCTGACCTTCTGGAAGATCGACGACATCTTCAATTTTCTGCTGGCGCCGACCCGGGCCGCCCTGCCCGAGGGGGTGCGGCTGATCTACACGCAGCCCGGCGAAGCATTCTCTCTCTACATCACGATTGCCCTGATTGCCGGGGCCGTCGTGGCCTCGCCGTACATCATGCTGCAGGTGTGGCTCTTCATCGCCCCAGGCCTGTACTCCAACGAGAAGCGGCTCGCCGTTCCCTTCGTGCTCTTCACCACGGTCGGCTTCCTCGGCGGCGCCGCGTTCAATCACTACATCTCGTTCCCGTATCTGATGGCGTTCTTCGGCAGCTTCAACACCGAGGACCTCGCGTTCATGCCGAAGCTGCAGGACGTCTTCGGGCTCTACACGAAGATGCTCATCGGGATGGGGCTGGTGTTCCAGATGCCGGCCATCGTGTTCTTCTTGGCGAAGCTGCGGCTGGTGTCGGCCCGGTTCCTGGTGCGCCACCTCAAGCACGCGATCCTGGTGATCTTCATCGCGGCAGCCGTCATCACCCCGAGCGGTGACATGATGACTCAGACGATCTTCGCCGCACCGATGCTGGCGCTCTACCTCCTGAGCATCGGCATCGCTTGGGTCGTCGGCCCTAGCCGCGCAAAGGGGGAACAGGACCTGTGACCGGAGCGCTGGATCCGTAGAGGCTATACCAGTCGGACCATTGACGGGCTGTAACCTGGGCCATACTATAAGAGGTCAATCCGCTGACCCGTGGGAGGTTCAGCTTCGATGTTCCATTCAATTCGCTCCGTCAGCCTCGCAGTGCTCGCCACTCTGTGTGCCACGGCCGCCGGTGCGCAGTCATCCGGCGCGCCAGCACAATCGGCCTCATCTTCGTCGACTGACCTCCGCCTTGCGACGACGACCGCAGACGGCGACACCGGTCTCTGGTACGTGCCGACCGCCGATGTCCTCGCGCGCGGCAAGTGGTCGGTCAGCGCATACCGCGTGGGCCTCAACTATCGCCAGGGCTTCACCAACGTCGCACACGTACCCGTGACATTTGGCGTGGGCCTTACCAACCGCATCGAGCTCTTCGGGTCTCTCAGACTGAACACGCGGATCGACCGCGACTTGCGTCCGTTGTTCACCGATGACGCCGAGGTCGGCGGAGTCGTCGGCCAGTACCCGTTCGCCCGTCAGGGATGGAGCGGCAACAAGCTCGGCGACCTGATGCTCGGCCTCAAGTTCAACCTGATGTCCGAAGCCGACCAGCGGCCGGTGGCTGCCGCCATCCGCGGCATGGTGAAGCTGCCGACAGGCGACAAGGACAGCGGCGCCAGCACCGGAAAGCCGGCCGGTTTCGTCGACTTCATCGTCAGCAAGGAAGCGGCCCAGGCGGTCGAGATCAGCGGCTATGGCGGTGCCGCCATCCGCGGCAACGCAGACGGCGTGTCGCAGTCGGGTGGCATCCGTTACGGCATCGGTGCCGGGTTCCCGTCCCGCAGCCCGCTTCGTGTCACCGCGGAGTTCAACGGCGAGAAGCCGTTCGACGACACCACGACGCTGTCGCAGCCGCTCATCGGCACCGACGGCTCGGTGTCGCCCTTGACCTCGGCGCTCCGTTCGCACGGTGCCGCCACGCTCGGCTTCACCTGGCAGGATCGCAAGGGCTTCTTCATCGGCGCCGGCGCGACCTGGATGGTCCCGCGCGAAGACCGCGACCTCTACTCCACCGACGACAAGCGGTTCGGTGACTTCGTCGACTACCAGTTCCGCATCGGCTATCACCCGGGTGTGCGTCGCTACGTGGCCCCGCCGCCTCCACCGCCGCCGCCGCCGCCGATGGCTCCGGTGAACCGGCCGCCGACCGTACAAGCGCGATGCGAGCCGTGCACGGTTGAAGTCGGTCAGACGTCCACACTGACCGCCGACGCGCAGGATCCGGACGGCGACACGCTCACCTATCGCTGGACGATTCCGTCGGGCACGCTTCGCAACCCCTCGGACCGGCAGACGGTCTGGACCGCTCCCCAGCAGGAAGGTCCCGTCCAGGCGACAGTCACGGTGGACGACGGCAAGGGAGGCACCGCCTCGGCCAACGTCACGGTGCAGGTCGTGCGGCCGGCGCCGATCGTGGAGCTGAACTTCGAAGACGTGTACTTCGACTTCGACCGTTCGACGCTCCGGCCCGACGCGCTGCGGCTCCTGGACGATGCCGTCGCCAAGCTGCAGGCCAACCCTGACAAGAACATGGTCATCGAGGGCCACACCTGCAACATCGGCACGGCGGAGTACAACCTGGCGCTCGGCGAACGCCGCGCGCGCAGCGTGTTCGACTACCTCACGTCGCGGGGCGTGCCCGCGAGCCGGCTGGAGACCCGCAGCTTCGGCGAAGAGCGGCCCAAGTTCGACAATGCGCGCGAGGAAACGCGGCGTCTGAACCGCCGTGCGTCGCTCGTCGTGCGCGTGCAGTAGCCGCTCGACAGACGTCGTCACCAAAAGGGCGGGCCCTCGGGTCCGCCCTTTTTTTGTTTAAGATTCCTTCCGGTGGTAATCAAGGCCTCGTCCGGCAGACAGGTGCATGCCCTGCTCGGCGATCTCTCGTCCAGCGACGACGTGGCGCGCGAAGCGGCAGTGGCCAGGCTGATCGTGATCGGCCCGCGTGCGGTCCAGCGGCTCACCGCGCTTGCAACCGACGGCGACGCCGGCGACCGTGCGCGGGTCGCCGCCCTGCACGCGTTGGAGGGCATCGGCGACTCTCGGTCCTGTGGCGCCCTCCTCGGACTCCTCGCCGTGTCAGCACCACCGGCGGTCGTCGCGGCCGCCGTCGGGGCCCTGCGAGCGCTCCTTTCTTCGCCCCGCGGAGTGCAGGTCCTCGATGCGCTCACCGCGGCCGCCGTCGATCGATCGCGCGACCGCGCGGTGCGGCTCGCCGCGATCCGGGCGGTGAGGGATCTGGAGCCTTCCACGGTCGAACCCCTGCTTCGCGCCCTCAGTGCGGACCCCGATCCGGCCATCGTGCGTGCCGCGGGTGTCGGCCGCGCGGAGGCGGCCGTCGATCCGGCGCAGCGGCTGAAAGATGCGGCCTCGGGCAACCTGCCGGATCGCACCGAGCCGCTTCAGGCGGCACTCGCCGAAGCGGGAGGAGACGCGCCGATCCCCGTTCTACACAAACTCGTTGAGACGATACGGTTCCGGGAGGGCGTGGAATCCGGGGCCGCGCGGGCAGAATGGACCGCCGTTCGAGGATCCGCACACGCCCTCCTCGCTCGCCGCGGTAGCCGGGTCGCCCTGTACGACCTGCGGGAGACGCTGGCGTCTGCGCGAGAACCACTGCCAGTGGAGTTCCTGTCGGCGGCAGCTGCGGCGGCGGACGCCTCGTGTCTCGAGCCGCTCGCCTCGGCGTACGCAAGGGCAGCCGAGAGCGGGCGCCCCCCCGACGACTGGTGGCGGCGGCGGCTCCTCGAAATCTTTCAGACCGTGGCTGCCCGCGAACAGGTGACACGCCGGCACGCCGCCGGCAGGCGGATCACGGGGAAATGGCCGAACGTCGCGGCCATGTTGTGGTCGTGACGCAACAGACCCGGCGGGCGCGCCAGCGGGCACAACTGCGGCAGGAGATTCTGGACACGGCGCGGGAGATGCTCGTGCGAGAGGGATTCGAGCACCTGTCGCTCCGCAAGGTCGCGGAGCGCATCGGGTACTCCCCCACCGCGATGTACCTGCACTTCGACGACAAGCGCGATCTCGTCTATCACGTGTGTCAGGACACCTTCGGCAGGCTGGTCCAGGAACTGACGCCGCTCGAGTCGGAGTTCAAGGATCCATCGGTGCGCCTGCGCGCCGCGATGCGGCGCTACATCGAGTTCGGCCTCCGCCATCCGCAGCACTACCTGGCGGCGCTCGTGGCCGTCCCCCCGGAGCTGCTGCCCGACGACGTGGCGAAGTACAACGACCCGGACTCCCCTGGCATGCGGTTCTTCGCGCTGTTACGCGGGGCTGTCGTGAGCGCCATGGATGGCCGCCGTATCAGGAAGGTCGACCCGGACGTCACGACGCGGGCGCTGTGGGCCGCCGTGCACGGGGTGACGTCGATGCTGATCCAACTGCCCCACTTCCTCTGGGGCGACCAGCGCGCGGTTGTCGACAACCTGCTCGACTCGTTGATCGACGGTCTGCGACCGCGTCGCTGAGAGCGGCGGTGTACCGGTGAACGGCGGCCCGGCCCGAGCGGGCGGTACAGTCTCAGTAGGCCTTGGCGAACCAGGCTTCCGCCGCCGCCGGCGCGTGACACCGTATGCACGGTGCGTCCGGGGCGGTCGCGTCGATCGGCATGTTGCGGATCGTGGCCTGGGTCTCGACCTTGATCTGGGCTTCACACTCGGCCGACCCGCACCAGGGTGCGATGACGAATCCGGGACGTCCGTCCAGGATCGTCTTGAAGGTGTCGTAGTCGCCGGCCCGGTGCGTATGCTCGTCGCGAAACTGCCGGGCGCGCGCGAGCAGGGCGGCCTGGATCGCGTTGAGCAGATCGGGCACCACGCGCTCGAGGCTGTCGATGGCGACCGCGGACTTCTCGCGGGAATCGCGGCGCGCCAACAGCACTTGGCCCTTCTCGATGTCCTTGGGCCCAATCTCGAGGCGAAGCGGCACACCGCGCAGCTCCCACTCCGAGAATTTCCAGCCTGGACGCTCCTCGCGATCGTCGAGCGTGACCCGCACGCCGGCGGCGACGAGACGCCGCTCGACCTCGCGCGCGTGCGGCAGGACGGTTTCGCGCCAGTTCTCTCGCCCAATCGGAACGACGACGACCTGATAGGGCGCCACGGCCGGCGGCAGCACGAGGCCGCTGTCATCGCCGTGCGTCATGATGATCGCGCCGACAAGACGCGTGGTCACGCCCCAGGAGGTGCCCCACACGTGCTGCACGGACTTGTCGCGCGCCTGGAAGGTGATGTCGAAGGCCTTGGCGAAGTTCTGGCCCAGGTTGTGAGAGGTGCCGGCCTGGAGCGCCCGGCCGTCGCCCATCAGCGCCTCGATCGAGTAGGTCCTCAGCGCACCTGCGAATTTCTCGCTCTCGCTCTTGATCCCTTTGACGACCGGCATGGCGAGCAGCGTCTCACACAGGCTCGTGTAGAGGTCGAGAATCATGCGTGTTTCGGTCTCGGCCTCCTCCGCCGTCTCGTGCGCCGTATGCCCTTCCTGCCAGAGGAACTCCGTCGTGCGCAGGAACGGACGGGTGACCTTCTCCCACCTGACCACGTTCGCCCACTGGTTCAGCAGGATCGGCAGGTCGCGCCACGACTGGACCCACTTCGCGTACATCGTGCCGATGATGGCTTCCGACGTCGGCCGGACGACCAGCTTCTCCTCGAGCTCCTCGCCACCTCCGTGAGTGACGTAGGCGACCTGAGGGGCGAAGCCTTCCACGTGCTCGGCCTCCTTCGTGAGGAGACTCTCTGGGATGAACAGCGGGAAGTACGCGTTGACGTGACCGGTCCGCTTGATCTCGCGGTCGAGCGCCTGTTGAATCAGCTCCCAGATGGCGTAGCCGTATGGCCGGATCACCATACAGCCCTTCACCGGCGAATAGTCGGCCAACTCGGCGCGACGGACCACATCGAGGTACCAGCGCGAGAAGTCCTGCGAGCGCGGAGTGATTTCGGTGACGAACGCGTCAGCTTTGTCGTGTTTGGCCATGTCTGAACGAATCGCTACGAGCCGGTCTGCGGCTCTTCGACGAGGTGGACCTTCCAGTGTAGATCGTCGCGGCTGGGGAAATCGGCCCTGAAGTGTCCGCCCCGGCTCTCCTCCCGGCGCAGCGCCGCACGGGCGACCAGACGGGCGACGGTCGCCAGATTGAGACGTCTGGCCAGATCCGGGCGCGGTTCGGACGCGCGGGCGGCTTCCCGCGCGGCGGCTCTGCATGCGCGGCCGATGCGATCGACGGCACCGATCAGGCCCTCGCGCGTGCGGACCAGACCAGCCATCTTCCACATGAGGTCGCGCAAGGCGCCGGTGTCGATCGGCTCCTCGGCATCCGCACGATCGGGCGCCGCGTCCACACGGACCCGGTCCGGCCGCAGGGCCGCCGGCTCGGGCGCGGCAACCATCGCCTGCGCGGCGCGCGCACCGAAGACCAGCCCCTCGAGCAGCGAGTTGCTCGCGAGCCGATTCGCACCGTGCACACCCGTACACGCCGTCTCTCCGGCGGCGAAGAGCCCGGGAACCGACGTCCGCGCCCACACGTCCGTGTCGATTCCGCCCATCATGTAGTGCGCCGCCGGCCCCACCGGAATCAGATCGCGAGCGATGTCGACGCCCACCTGCTGGCACATCGCGGCAATGGTCGGAAAGCGTTTGTACACGTGTTCCGCATCGAGGTGCCGCAGCGTCAAGAATACCGGCCCACCGGAGGCTTCCACCTCGCTCACGATCCCGCGAGCGACGACGTCGCGAGGCGCCAGTGCGCCGTCCGGATGGTAGCGATCCATGAACGCCTCGCCGCGCGCGTTGACGAGCCTGGCCCCTTCGCCGCGCAGCGCCTCCGAGATCAAGAAGCGCGGCGCGCCCGGCACGGAGAGGGCGGTTGGGTGGAACTGCACGAACTCGAGGTCGGCGACGCGTGCGCCGGCACGGTATGCGAGGGCGATCCCATCGCCGGTCGCAACCCCGGGGTTCGTCGTCTCACGGAAGATTTGGCCCGCACCGCCGGTGGCCAGCAGCACGCGGCCTCCGCGCACGGTTCGATGCGCACCGGCCTCATCGAAGAAACGCACGCCGCTGACGACGCCGTCGGTGACGCAGACCTCGGTGACGAACACGTGATTGACAGCGGTCACCGAGGGGAGGGCCGAGACCTGCTCCCAGAGGACGCGCGAGATCTCCCGTCCCGTGGCGTCCCCGGCGTGAAGAATCCGCCGCAAACCATGCGCGGCTTCCAGGCCGAACACGAGATCGCCGCCTGGCGTACGGTCGAAGCGCACACCCCAGGCGATCAGCTCCTCGACATAGCGGGGGCCGTCGCCGACCAGAACGCGAACGGCTTCCTCGTCGCAGAGTCCGGCGCCGGCGAGGAGGGTGTCGGTCACGTGGCGCTCGACGTTGTCGCCCTCCGCCATCACCACCGCGATGCCGCCTTGCGCGTATCCCGTGTTGCTCTCTGCAGCGTCGGCCTTGGTCAGAATGGCGACGCGTCCCGTCGCAGCGAGTCCAATGGCCGCGCGCAGGCCGGCGATCCCGCCGCCTACGACGATGAAGTCGAACGAGTCAGGCAGACTGGCGCGCAATCGTTGAATGTTATCCTAGGTTTTCGGACGGTCAGGCTTCCATGACTCCTAAGCGCGTCGACGTTTCCACCCCTTCTCGCCGCTACGCCATCACCATCGGCGACGGCATGCTCGGCAGACTCCCTGCGCTGCTCGACGAGGTCGGCGCGCCGGCGCGGCGGTTCGTCGTGTCGAGCCCGACGGTCTGGCGGTTTCACGGGGACCGCTTTGCCGCCGCCTGCGACGCGGAGCCGATCCTCGTCCCTGACGGCGAGCGCTACAAGCAATTGCCGACCGTCGTGCGCGTCTACGACGCCCTCATCAAGGAAAACGCCGATCGGTCCACGACCCTCATCACCTTCGGCGGGGGCGTCATCGGCGATCTCGCCGGCTTCGCCGCGGCGACCTACCTGCGCGGAATCGCTCTCGTCCATGTACCCACCACGCTGCTGGCCCAGGTCGACAGCGCGATCGGCGGCAAAGTCGGGGTCAATCACCCGCTCGGCAAGAACCTGCTCGGGGCCTTCTACCAACCCCACGCGGTCATCGTCGATCCCGCGCTCCTCGGCACGCTGCCGCGCCGCGAGTTCCGGGCTGGTCTCTACGAAGTCATCAAGTACGGCATGACGTCGAGCCCCACGCTGTTCGAGCGCGTGGCCCGCGAGCGCAAGGCGATCTTCGCGCGTTCGGCCGACGTGCTCGACGCGGTGATTGCCGAGTCGTGCCAGATCAAGGCTGGCGTCGTCGCGGCCGACGAGAAGGAGTCAGGGCTTCGGCGCATCCTGAATTTCGGCCACACCGCGGGACATGCGCTGGAGGCCGTGACGAAGTACCGCCGATTCAGACACGGCGAAGCGGTCGGCTACGGCATGCTGGTCGCCGCAGAGCTCGCGGTAGCGCGAGGTGCACTCGCGGAAGGCGACCGCCAGACACTGGCAGCCCTGATCGCAAGCCTGGGTCCGCTACCGCCGGTTGCCGACATTTCCCTCGATCAGGTGCTCGAGGCGATGAAACACGACAAGAAGATGGTCGCCGGCCGCCTCCACTTCGTGCTTCCCACCGCCGTCGGCGCCACCGCGATCGTGGACGATGTGACCGAGCAGGAACTCAGACACGCGTTGTCGCAACTCGGGTTGAAGAACTGAGCGTCGAGCGATCGGGTTGAAGGACGGGGCCGAAGCGCCCGATCGACGATGGCGGTCCTACAGCCCTACGCGAGCCCGAGCTCCCGCGCCTTCTGCACCAGCACCTTGTAGCTGACCTGCAGGATCTCCGCCGCCCTGCCGGTGTTGCCAGAGGCCTCCTTCAGCGCCTGCGCCACCTTGCGGCGCTCGACCTCTGTCACGACTCGCCGGGACGCCTCTGCCAGCGTGCCGCTGAGATCGATCGAGTCCCATGGTGTCTGCTGCGGGCCGGCCGGCGCGGCGTCATCGACCACGGGCGTGAGACTCAGATGACGCGCATGGATCGAGTCGCCATCGGTGAGAATGACCGCGCGTTCGATGCAGTTCTGCAGTTCCCGCACGTTCCCGCGCCACGAGTAGCTGGTGAGCGCATCGAGCGCTGAAGGCATGAGCACGAGCGGGCGCTTCCGGAGCTCGCGGCAGAAGCGATCGACGAAGTAGCGAGCCAGCAGGGGAATGTCTCGCGGCCGCTCGCGCAGCGGCGGGATCACGATCGGAAACACTGACAGACGGAAGTAGAGATCCTCGCGGTACTGACGCGCGGCGACCGCGGCGCGGAGATTCCGATTGGTCGCGGCGACCACACGCACGTCGACGCTCAAGAGCGCCGTGCCGCCGACGCGCTCGAACTGCTTCTCTTCGAGCGCGCGGAGGATCTTCGCCTGCAACGACAGCGGCAGATCGCCGATTTCATCCAGGAACAGCGTGCCGCGATTGGCCAGCTCGAACCGCCCTGGCTTGCGCGCCGTTGCACCGGTGAAGGCCCCCTTCTCGAACCCGAACAACTCGGTCTCGAGCAGCGTCTCCGGGATGGCGGCACAGTTGATCGCGACAAACGGACCGTCGGCGCGCGGGCTGAGCGCATGGAGCGTGCGCGCGAACAGCTCCTTCCCGGTGCCGCTCTCGCCTTCGAGGAGGACCGTGGCGTCGCTGGCCGCGGCCCGATGCAACGCCAGCGTCACCTGTTTGAGCTTGGGATCCTCGCCCACGATCTGCGGCGCTCCGCGCCGCTGGGCGAGCTCCTCCTTCAGGAGAACGATCTCAGCTGCCAGCCGCCGCTGCACGAAGGCTCGTTCGACGAGCAGCAGAAGGTGGTCGGGGTCCACCGGCTTGGCGAGGAAATCGAGTGCGCCGTCCTTCATCGCCGCGACGGCATCGTGAATGCTGCCGTAGGCGGTCATCACGATGACCGGAACGTCGGGATCGAGCTCTTTCGCAGCCCGCAGCACACCGAAACCGTCGCCCTCCGGAAGCCGGAGATCCGAGAGCACCAGGCCGGCGCGTCCAGACCTGAGCACCTCGACGGCTTCCGGCTGATCTCGGGCCTCAATCACCGCATGCCCTTGCGCCTCCAGGGCGTGCCGCAACATCGTCCGGAGCGAGTCCCTGTCCTCGACGATAAGGATGGGCGGATCGGCAGGTCGTGCCGGCACTAGCGCAGCCAGCCGGGAGGGACGCCGCTCCGGCGCGCTTCTTCCTCGAAGTCCTCGATGGCGCGTCGCTCCTGTTCGATGGCCTTCCTGAGGCGGTCGAGCTCGGTCACGGCGCGCTGCCGATCGAGCGCGATCCGGTCGCGCTGCGCGGGATCGTCGCGGTTGACGAAATCCATCGTCAACGCGTCGATCCGGCTCTGCAGAGCGGCGGCGTAGGTCTCGTCACGCTCGAGCTGCTCGTGCAGCGCGGCCTGCCGCTTCGACCAGTATTCCTGGTCCTTGACCTCTTGGTCGTCGAGCTCGGACTTCTCGTCGGAGGACCGCTGGTCGGCGCCGGAGTCCGGAGCGGACTCGGGTGTGTCCGAGTCGGCGCGGTCCCCATCTGCCGCCGAGTCGACCGGCTTCTCGGGTTCGTCGGGCGCCGGCGCAGGCTGGGGGACAGCCTGCAAGTCCTTATTGGTATAAGACTTACCGTTTTCCTTCAGCGATTGACGCCGCTGCGCTTCCCTCCGTGCGACATCGGCGAGCGACTGGGCGGATACCAGCGAGGCCGTGAGCAGGAGGAGAAGGGATAGTGCGAGCGCACGCATGGCTGTTTCTGAGTATCGGCGCAACCCCGATGGTAGTGAAGAGGGGCGGAGCGGTCAAACCTTGCGTAGCGCCAGAGCGCTCCACTGCGTATCTCGACACCGCGATTGTCGACACGCGTATCCCGACACCGCGCGATCATCGAGCCTCGCGCCACCCGAGCACGGCCACCCGCGGTCTCGAAGTCGGCGGATCGCCGCGCGTGTTCGGATCCGAAGCCTGCCAACGCGCAGCTTCCACCAGGTCCGGCCGGGAGACGACTGCCTCGATGATCCGCCGGCTGGAGCGGCGGCCATACGCTTCCGCTCGCACCAACACCACACCCGCACCCTCGTTGAAGGCCCCGGGCACGGCGCCCCCATCCTGCCACGGGTCGTCGTCCGCATCCGACGGGTCGTCGGCGACCATGACCAGCGCATACACGTCCTTCGACGGCCCGCTGCTGATGTCCGCGTCGAGCGGCCCATAGGCAAAGAGCCGCCATCGAGGATTGCGGGCGCCCCACGGCCGGTCGCGCGACTTCGCCGTGATTGCCGCCTCCGTGCAGCGAACGGCGTTGTGACACGTGGCCTCGTTGACCACCTCGGAGAGGTTCAATCGCCCGCTGCCCGCCAGCGTGCGCACACCGTCGGCGGGACCGTCCGTGAATCGCGAGGAGGCCGTCCCATCGAGGACGGCCGTGAAATCGGATACCTGCTCCAACTCACTGAGCGTGCGCTCGAGCGCTCCCTCAGCGCCATGAAACGCTTCGGCACCAGCGCCGCTGTTGTCGGCAATCAGTACGTCTGCGCTGGTCAACACCACGAGCGATGTGCCGATGGCGGAGAGCAGGAGCCCGGCAACGATGGCGAGAACGAGCGCCGCGCCCCGATCGCTCAACAGGTTCCGGCATAGTCGTGCCGTCGCGGCGCTGCCGATCATCGTGAGAAATTGAGCGCACGTGGCGCGACAGAAACGATGACTTGGCGATCCGGCACGAGACGCGGACCGCTTCCGGGGCCCGGTCTCGAGAAGAGCGCCGGATCGGTGCCGCGCAGTCCCGCGGGGGCGGCCTCGACACGCACAGCAACCGTGATCAGGCGCACCCGCAGGAGATCGGCGTCGTAGCGGTTCGGACTCCGCTCGTCGGGACACCAGGGGCCGTCGGAGAGTTGCGATGCGGCCAGCGGCACCAGTACGGCGCCGTCGCCGAGGGCGTCCAAACGGGAAGCCACGCCGCCATCCGCTGCGCGACGGAACGCGCAGTTCTCGCCCGGAGGATAGTTCGTCGGCTGCGACCCGATCTCCGGTGGCGGTGGACCGTACGTGGTGCGGATCGGCGAGACCGCCGCGCCTGCATCGGCAAGGACGGCCGGCGGTTCAGCCTCGCCAGAATACTCGAACGACAGTCCGGTCACATCCGACGCCACAGGAACATCCGCGCCGCTGCCGCCATCGTACCGGACCAACTGCGGCGCGCCGCCCGAGTCCACCGAAAGCTGGTAGGCACGCACCGTCGCCTCCGCGATCACGCTCGTGCCGGAGCCGAACACCCATTCCCAATCCTGCAACTGATGCTCCAGCACAACCGTCTCTGCTGCCACGGCCGTCACGGCGAACAGGCTCCAGGCGCCGTGAACGTCGTAGATCACGACTGTCATTCCACGGCGAAACCCGCACGACGGATCTCCATCCGGGCACCAGGGCCCAAGCTGGATCACGGCGCTCCCTGAGTCCGCGGCCAGCGGAGCCGCGAGTACCGACTGCGGCCCCCACGGGTCGATCGACACGATGGTCACGCGCTGGGAGTCGACGCGGCCGGGTGGATCGGCGAGACGTCGCCCGACGCGCCAAGGGAGCACGGCTGCGGCAAAGCGCCCCATGGGGCCCGCCAGCGGGCCAAAGGCGGCACCGCCGCCGGCGGCGAGCAGATCGCGATGCAGGGAGTCGCTCGCGGCGCGGAGACGCTGCTCAACGTCCGCGGCCTCCGGCTGCATCTGCACCGCTGCGTTCGCCGAACCCAGAACCGCAACGACCGCGGACAGCAGCACCGCCGCCACACCGGCGGCAACGACGAGTTCTACCAGGGAGAAGCCATCGGGCCCATGAACACGGCGAACAGTCCCAACCTCGATCGTTGGGTCCCGAGCGGCGTCCTCCTTCCGCAGGCTCAACGTGCCCTCCTCGCACGAAATGCGACGAGACGTGCACCTGGCGTCTGCCGGGATCCTGAGCGCGACTGTCGAAGGACGTACTCGACTGGATCGACCTGCACCTCGATCCTGAGGACGTCCGCTGTGGCGTCCGGAACCGTGGCGATCGACCACCGGCGTACCCACACTGCCGCGCCGGGTCCATGAGAGCTGGCCCTTGTGCCTGCACCGTACCGATCCAGATAGTCGACGTAGCCCGGCACGTCTTCGGCGAGCACGCCAGGCGGTGAGGCGGTCAGCCCAGACCCGCCCGGTTCGGCCGGCGGGGCGGCCAGGTTCGTCGACCGATCGATGACCTCGACCAGCGCGGCGTCGCGCGTCCACGTGAGCGATCGAATCTGCTCGATCTTCGCGCGTGCGAGCAGCACGGCCATGGTGTGCTGCTGCGCGACTCTCTGTGCGCGCTGCGACGCCAGGGCGAGCCCCACTGCCGTCGACACACCGGCCGCGAGGACTGTCGTCGCCACGAGCACTTCAATCAGCGAGAAGCCTTGGCATGCGATGGGAGTCGGGCGATGCGCGGAGCCGGTTCGCAGCACGCACACAGGGACTGCAACGGAAACGCCAATGCCGGAGATCGCGCGATCGCCACGCCTTCCGCAGACTTTCCTCAGGAGCGGCGACTCGTGGTCGAAAAAGATGGCAGTGACTGCCGACCGTGGGCCGCGCGACGAGTGAAGTCTCCGCCAGCCAGGTCGCGGTGTCCGGACCGGACCGTGCCGCTGCGCTCAGGAGAGGGGAAGCACCACCTGCAGCCTTGCTCCGCCGCCCGGGGACATGCCGGCGGTCAGGCGGCCGTTGTGGGAAACGACGATCTTCTGCACGATCGCGAGGCCGAGACCCGTCCCGTGCCGCCTCGTCGTGAAGAAGGGCTGGAAGACGCGGTCGCGCGCTTCCGGTGCGATGCCGGGGCCATTGTCGTCAATCGAGATACTGCACGTGGCGCGCGCGCGGTCCACGCTCGACTCGATGACGACTCGAGGCACAACGGACGCGTCGGCGCACGCTTCGACGGCATTCCGGAGCAGATTTCGGAACGCCTGCTTGAGCAGGACCTCGTCGCCGCGCAACGTCGGGAACTGCCCGCGCAGTACGACCTCGCCCCCGCGCGATCCGGTGTCCGCCCGAACCTCCTCCGCAACCCGTTCACAGAGCGCTTGGATGTCCACCGCCGACAGCGCGAGCTGCGTCGGGCGCGCGAAGCTCAGGAAGTTCGTGACGACCTCGCCGAGCGACACGGCCTCGGCCCGGATGCCTTCGACGTACGGGCGATAACGCTCCGGAAGCGCCAGCGGATCGAGCAGCTTGGCGTACCCGTGTATGGTTGCCAGCCCGTTGCGGAATTCGTGCGCGATGCCGGCGGTCAGTTCACCCACGGTCGCCAGGCCCTCCTTCAATCGCAGCTGCTCCTCGAGGTGCTGGACGGCGGTCAAGTCGCTGAACAGGCAGACGGCTCCATTCAGATCGTGGTTGGCATCGAAGAGCGGCGATACCGTCACGCCGAACCGCGACACCCCGGCGCGTGCGTCGGGCTTGTCAACCGTCCGCCGCACGATCGCGGCTCCGGTCGACAAGCATTCGTCGATCGTCTGCGACAGGGCCGGCTCGCCGATGACATCGCGATAGTCACCGGAGGCCGCGTCGGGCTCGAGCTCCAACAATCGCCGCGCGGCGGGATTCGCGATACGCACCGCACCGTCGAGACCGACGACGAGCAGGCCGGATGTGATGCTGTCGATGATCTGGCCGCTCAGGCGCTCGGAGGCGTCGGCGCGGGCCGCCGTCGCACGCTCCTGCTCTCGAAGCCGCCCGACGGCTTCCTCGAGCGCGGACGACAGGAGCGCTGCATCACCGCTGCCGCCCGTGTGACCGGAGCGCGCGGCCGCGAAGATGCGCAGCACCGCGAACGTCAGCACCGCCGCCAGGACGGCTACGATGACGGTCAGTCCGAGAAGCGCAATCGCGTTCGGATTCATGTCGACTCGTCTTTCAGAACGGCCGGGGCACGATCGCCAGACCCGGAGGTCGGAGCCCGCACGCGCCCGCGGGCTCCTCAGGCAGAGCGCCGGGTCAGGAGTAGAAGCCGAGGTACCAGCTCAACAGCCCTTGCCCCATCGTGGCGGCCAGTGCAGCCCCCATCGCCAGGAACGTCCCGAAGGGCAGCGCGTACTTCATGTCGCCCTTGCGAGCGAGGATCAGGGCGACGCCGACGATTGAACCGGCGAACGACGCCATCATCAGCGTCACGATGGTCAGCTGCCAGCCGATGAACGCGCCGATCATGGCCAGCATCTTCACGTCGCCCATGCCCAGCCCTTCCTCGCGCCGCACGCGATAGTAGACCTCGGCGATCACCCAGAGCATCCCGCCGCCCACGACGATGCCGATGAGCGACGCGACCCAGCCCGGCTCGGTCATCGCGCTCAGGGCGAATCCGACGACGATACCCGGCAGCGTGATCACGTTCGGCAGGAGGTGATGTTCGAGATCGATCGCGAACAGCACGATCAGCGCACAGCCGAACACCAGTCGCGAGGCCAGCAGCAGCGTGGGACCGTAGTACCAGGCGGCGGCACCGAACATGACGGCGGTAACCGCTTCGACGACGGGATGCACGACCGAGAGCGGATGTCTGCACGTCCGGCAGCGCGCCCCGAGCAGCGCCCAGCTGACGATCGGCAGGTTCTCGTACCACGTCAGCGTGCGACGGCACGACTCGCACGACGATGCCGGCCAGACGATCGATTGGCCTCGCGGAATGCGATAGATGCAGACATTCAGGAAGCTGCCGACCACGGCACCGAGTGCTGCCAGCAGGCTGATGAAAGCGGCTTCGCTCATTGAGGCAGCGGCATGGCGCGCTGGGGCTCGTCTGGTAGAGGGAAGAGGGGGGACTCCTGAGCGATCCTGACGACCCCCTGATCGAGCCGCAACGGGGTGCCAGACGGATCGAGGGGAATCTGGCGAAGGAGGCGCGCACGACGAAGCGCCTCCCAATCGCCGACATCCGCGCCGCTCGCCTTCGCCCGATCCACCTGCCGCTGTACTCCCTCGATCAAGTCGTAGGTCTCGAGTTGCTGCAGTCTCCGCTCGGCCTCGCTCCGCAGCCAATCGTTGTCAGCCGACGCACGGATCGCCTCCCACATCGTCCGTGACGACGACCGGTCGCCGCCCTCGGCGAGCGTCGTGGCCGCGAGCGAGCGAAGGAACCAGGGGGCGTCTGGTACCTCCGTCGCACGGTTGAACCATCGAGCCGCCTCGGCGTAGTCGTGCAGCCACCAGTAGTGCACGAATCCGATGTCCTGCATGTATTCCCATTTATCGGGTCGAGCCGCCAATCCCTTTTCGAGGAGACGGATGGCGAGATCCGGCCGCCCGGCGCCGCCTGGGTAGGGTTCGGCCAGGAAGATGGCACCGAACCGGTACGCGATGTTGAAGCGCGGGTCGAGCTCGGTCGTGAGGTCGAGAAGGGGGTAGAGCAACGGGTATTCGCCCGAGGGGCGCACGTCTCTCTCGTCCTGCGGAAGAGCGGCGAGCCGCAGCTTCGTTCCGCCGAAGTACTGGATCGCTCTGATCCAGTACAGGTCGGCGGCGAGGGCCGTGTAGCCGAGCGCCAGGTGTCGCGCGGCGCGGCCTGACGTCACGTAGAGGGCCTCGGGCGTCTGGGCAACGGCCGGGAACGCCTGCTCGCGAAGCTGCTGGAGAAAGCCCGCCAGCAGGAGCAGCCCTGTCACTGCCACGACACCGCCGAGCATGCGCATGCGAGCAATCATCTGGCGCTACTTGAAATCGCGGCGAGAGAAGACGATGACCGCGGCAAGCACGAGCGCAGCGATGTACACGGCGGCGTAGCCCACGCTCAGCGCGATGTAGGACGCCGTCACGGGCTGGCCGTGAACCACCTGCGCCCGCACGTCGAAGGGGGCGAGATTCGGGAGCGTCCAGTAAAGCGCCTGCGTGAGGGCGTTGGCGATCGGCGCGTCGACAACCTGGTTGAAGTTTCTCAAGTCGGCGCTGAAGCGTCCCGCCGCGAAGAGCGCGAAGGTGAACGCCGCCGACAGGATGGGCGTCGAGAAGGTCGAGAAGAAGAGCGCGATGGCCGTCACGATCGCGAGCTCGCAGAACATCAGCAGGAACGCCTTCAGCATGGCGGGATCGAGCGCCGGACGCTCCCACGCCGCCTCTGCGTTCGGCGGCGCGACCCATGCCATGTAGGCGAGCACGAGGTAGAAGGCCGCCGCCATCGCCGCGATGTTCACCGCGAGCGTCAGCATCAGCCCTGCGTATTTGCCGACGACGAGATGGTGGCGCTCGATTGGCTTCGACAGGAGACTGTAGATGCTGCGCTTCTCCACCTCCTTCGAGACCAGCCCGATGCCGATGAAGACCGCGATGAACAGGCCGAACACGGAAGTCGCCGCGAGCCCAAGGTCCTTGATGATCTTTACGTCCTGTCCGGCGGTGATCTGCCCGATCAGCAACGAGGCGCCCATGAGCACGATCGCGAAGACGAGGAGGTTGTAGAGCACCTTGTCGCGCACCGATTCGCGAAAGACGTTGACGGCGATCACGCCGATGGCGCGCATCAGCGTCGATCCTCCACGGGGGCCGCGCCGAGTCCACGGTCGGTCGCGACCACGTCTGGGGCCGACACCTGGCGGACGAAGAAGTCCTCGAGTGTGTCGCGCAGCGGATTGACGGAGACGAGCGTCGCACCGCCCCGCGCCACGTCGACAACGAACCGATCGGGCCCGGGGTCGCGCGGCAGATCGAACGTGTAGCGCCCCTCGCCGATCGTCGTGACACTGCTCGCCTGGGGAGCCAGGGAGGCGAGGAGCGGCGACGAGACGCCCGCGGCCACGACCTCCCAGCCGCGCAGTTCGAACGCGAGCATGTCCGACAGGCGGCCCGCGGTGACGAGGCGCCCTTTCGCCATGATGGCGACGCGGCTGCAGAGCGCCTCGGCGTCGCTCAGGACGTGCGAGCTGAAGAACACCGTGCAACCGCGGTCTCGCAGGCGGAGAATGAGCGCGCGGACGTCGCGCCGGCCAAGCGGGTCGAGGCCAGACATCGGCTCGTCGAGAACGATCAGCTCCGGATCGTTGATGAGCGCCTGGGCGATTCCCACGCGCTGCAGCATGCCCTTTGAGAACTTGCGCAGCGGCAGGCGCCGCTCCGCGCCGATACCCACCTCGTCCAGCAACCTGTCGATACGGCGTCGGCGTTCCACGCCGACGAAGCCGAATAGGCTGCCGAAGTACGCGAGGAGCTCTTCGGCGGTCAGGTAGTCGTAGAAGTACGGGTGCTCCGGCAGGTAGCCCACACGGCGGCGCACCGCGGCATCCCCGACGGGGCGATCGAGGATCTCCGCGCGCCCGGAGGTCGGGAACACCAGGCGCATGAGCAGCTTCAGCGTGGTCGTCTTCCCCGCGCCATTGGGTCCGAGGAAACCGAAGACCTCGCCGGGCGAGACCTCGAGAGTGAGCGCGTCGAGGGCGCGGTAGGGGCGCTTCCGCCAGAAGCCGATTGCGTAGTCCTTCGTCAGCTCGTAGGTAGCCAGCGCGGGCATAAGTCGGACGCGCGGTCAGTGCGCGTGCTGCAGCTCGTAGGCGATTGCCTGGTCGAAGAACTGCGGCGCCCAGGCGCCGTCGATCTTGATGCCGTTGATGAAGAACGTGGGCGTCGAGGTCACCTTGAGCTCCTGGCCCTGAGCGATGTCCTGTTTCACCTGCGCCATCGCCGCCTGATAGCGCGCGTCGAAATCGGTCACCTTGCCGATCTCTCGGGCGGCGCGGCGAACCGACTCGGGCGTCATCTCGGGCTGGTGCATGTAGAGCCACTCTTCCAGCTCCGCTGCGTGCCCGGTCGCAGCGGCGAGCCTGACGGCGACCGCGGCATCGCAGGCGGCCGGGTGGAGCATCGCACTCACGGCAGGATTGCAGTCCGGATTGAGCGGATAGTCCTTGTGCACCAGACGCACGGCGCCGGGGTTCGACGCCTCGTATTTCGCGAAGAGCGGCTTGTAGGCCTGGTAGGCCTGGCCGCAGGCTGGACACTGGTAGTCGGCGAACTTGACCACGACGACCTTGGCGCCTTCGGCCGGGACGCCGAGCGGAATGCGCGGAGCGCTGGTGAGGAAGCGCTCGAGCTCGGAGCGCTGATCGTCGGTGACCTCGGGAACGGCCGCCGCCGCCGTTCCGGGTTGCGCTTCCTGCTGTTGCGGCAAAACTTCTCGCGGAAAGAAGGCCAGCGTCGTGGCGGCCCCGCCAAGCCACAACGCTGCCAGTGCAAGCGCCAGCGGGCTGGCGGCCAGCACTTTCACGTCCGCGGCCGCACGCCGCGGCAGCGACAGCATTGAAAACGGAGTCGCCGCGCCGGAGATCAGGAAGACGCCGATGACGCACGCGTACGTCAGGAGACACAAGACGCACACGAGCTTCAGGACGAAGAACGACGCGTAGGCGAGATACAGGATGACCGCCAGTGCGGCCGTCGACGCGGCGAAGAGATATCCGGGTACGCTCTCGCGCACGGCGGGGCGGGCGGTCATGCCGGCCACCGAGAGCAGCCCGGCGAACGCGAACCACACCGCACCAAAGACCGAGACCGACACGCCTCTGAACGTGCCGAACCGGCTCGCATACACCCGTGTGCAGCTGACGGTGGCGCCGACGTCGCAGAAGCTGGTGTAGGTCGGGTCGGCGAACATCCGGTAGTGGACGTAGGCCGCGGTCACTGACGCGCCGAGACCGACCAGCGCGAACAGCAGGGCCAGCCGGGCTGAAGTGGTACTCATGGCAGACGACTATATGTTAGCGCTGCGTGGCCTGTACAGAAAAACGGGATGCTGCCTGAGGCAGCATCCCGTCAGTGTCGTGCGACGCCAGGCGAGTGCTACTGGAGGACCGTCGCGCCAGCCATCGTGTCGGCGATGGTCGTGCCGTCAATCTTCTGGTAGATCGTGCCGCGGCTGTCGGTCGCGAACGAACGCTGACCCGTGCTCCCGATCGAGACCGGCTCGGTATGCGCGTAGTAGGCAGAGACCGATGCCGCAACCGCGTTGCAGGTCTCCGCGGCCGTCGCGATCGTCGCCGCGCCGGTGCTGCCGGCAACGTTCACGGTGTAGCCGCTCTTGATCACGCCGTTGCTCGCCAGGTCGGGCGAGATGAAGCCCGCGGAAGACGGCTGCGGAGCGGCGTACAGCGCCTCGAGGCTGGGGGCGTAGCCGTTCTTGCCGCAGCTCGACGAATAGGTCGACTCGGCCGAGTTGATCGCGCGCAGCGATCCGATGGCCGACGCCTCGTTGCCCGACATGCGGGCGCGGAGAAGGCCGGGCACCGCGATGGCCGCGATGATGCCGATGATCGCCACGACGATCAGCAGCTCGATAAGTGTGAAACCCTTGGCGTCGCGCATCTTCATTTCCGTACTCCTTCAGTCTGCTTTGCCGAAAACGTCCGCTCACGGTATGTGAGCGCTGCGTGCCAACCTATTCAGCAACGCCAATGCCAGAACTCGTGCATATCGATACGAGGCGGTAAGTCCCTACTATTCTAAGGGTTGTGGCGCAGCTCACACAAATGCACGCGGGCCGATCCGCTTCGAACTGACAATCTGCGTCACGCGGCGCCGACGGACTTTGTCACTCACCGCAGGTTGTACTTCTTGACGTAGTACCGGAACGACCGGAAGCTCATTCCGAGCAGCGCCGCGGCCCGCACCTGGACGCCGTCGGCCCGTTCGAGCGCCTGCGCGATGTAGGCGCGCTCGATCTCCTGCACGCGCGCTTCGAGGTCGAGACCCCCTTCCGGAAGGAACTCCTGCGCTCCCGACGCGACGGCCGCTCGCGGCTTCCCGCCCCGCACGGACGCTGGCAGGCTCTCGGGCAACACGGCCGGCGTGCCTTCGAGCGCGACCGCGCGCTCGATCACGTTCTCGAGCTCCCGGATGTTGCCGGGCCAGTCGTACTTGCACAACAGCTCCATCGCCGGACGCGAGATCGCCGCCACCGGCTTCTGCATCTGCTCCGCGTACTTGGCCAGGAAGTGCTCGGCCAGCAGGGGGACGTCCTCGCGCCGCTCGCGCAGCGGCGGCAGTACGATCGGAATCACGTTGATCCGATAGAACAAGTCCTCGCGGAAGCGCGCTTCGGCGACCGCTTTGGAGAGATCCTGGTTGGTCGCGGCGATCACGCGGATGTCCGCCTGCAGCTCTTCGAGCCCCCCGACACGCCGGAACCGCCGCTCTTGCAGCACGCGCAACAGCTTCACCTGCATCACGGGGCTCATCTCTGCGATCTCGTCCAGGAAGATCGTGCCCTTCTCAGCGATCTCGAGCAGCCCCTTCTTGTTGGCATCCGCTCCGGTGAACGCGCCGCGCATGTGGCCGAACATCTCCGACTCGAGCAGCGTCTCGGGCATCGCGCCGCAGTTCAACGACACCATCGGCTTGTCTCGACGCAGCGAGTGGTAGTGCACCGCCTGGGCCACGAGCCCCTTGCCGGTTCCGGACTCGCCCGTCAGCAGGATGGTGCTGTTGGTCCTGGCGACGGTCTCGATCATCCGGAAGACGTCGAGCATCGGTTCGCTGCGCCCGATGATGTTCGCGAACTCGTGCGAGAGGCCGAGCGTGCGCTTCAGGAGCACGTTCTCCTGCCGCAGATGCCGCGCATCGACCTTCTCGCGCACCTTCATCTTCAGCAGGTCCATGTCGAACGGCTTGCTGAGGTAGTCGCACGCGCCGAGCCGCATCGCCTCGACGGCGGTTTCCGTCGACGCGAATGCGGTGATCATGATGCCGAGCACGTCCGGGTCGGCCTTCTTCGCCGCCCGCAGCACGTCGACGCCGCTCATGTCCGGCATCTTGATGTCGGAGATCAGGACGTCGATCGGCTCCCGCTCGATCAGCGCGACGGCGCTGCGCCCGTTCTCCGCCAGCACGACGTCGTACCCCTCGCGCTTGAGCACGATCGCCAGCAGTTCCCGCATCGATCGTTCATCGTCCACCACCAGGATTCGAGGACCGCGCCGTCCGGACGCGTCTGCCTGGAATCGATCCGCTACGCTCATGACGTCACTTCCGCTTGCGCCGGCAGGCGCACTGAGACGGTGGTTCCCGCACCGGGCGTCGAGTCCACGCGAATGTCACCCTGGTAGTCGGTGACGATGCGGTGGACGATCGCCAGACCGAGGCCACTGCCCTTCGCAAAGGAGCCGTGGAACGGCTGGAACAGGCCGTCGATGGCCTCGGACTCTATGCCGATGCCTTCGTCGGTCACCTGGAGCAGCGCCTCGACGTCCGACGCGGTGGCGGCCAGCAGCAGGCGGCCGCCCTGCGGCATGGCGCGCAGGCCGTTGGTCGCGAGGTTCCAGAGAATCTGCTTGATTTGCCCCTCGTCGGCCTCGAACCAGACCGGCTGATCCGAGAGCTCGACGTCGATCACGTGCGAGTCGCGCACCTCGGTGCCGTTGCGCAGCAGCAGCGCGGTGTCCTGCACCGCACGCCGTAGATCGATCCGTGCGATCCCGAAGCGGTGCGGCCGCGCGTACTCCAGGAACGAGCGGATGGTAGTGTTGAGGCGATCGGACTCGCGGAGCACGATGTCCATCAACTGCCCCTGCTCCTCGCTGAGAGGGAGCTCGGCGCGCAGGACCTGGATCGACCCCGACATCGAGGCGAGTGGATTCCTGATCTCGTGCGCGATGCCGGCCGCCATCTCGCCGACCGCGGCCAGCCGCTGCTGTATCTGTGCGTCGCGCTCCAGCTTCTTGATCTCGGTGAGATCCTGAAACGTGATGAGAAGCCCGGCGCGGCCGCCGGGCGTCCGCAGGTGCGTCGCGCTCAAACCCATGTCGAGCGCCCGGCCGTCCGGCCGCACGAACCGGAATTCCAGCCGGCGCGCGCCCGAACTGCCCAGCCCCCGGTTGAACGCGTCGGCGACCTCGGCGGGCAACTGGAGGACGCTGGCGACGTGGCGGCCGACGACCGCCTGCGCGGACTGACCGCAGATGATCTCCGCCGCGTTGTTGAACGTCAAGACGCGCTGATCCGGGTCGGTGGTAATCAGGCCGCTCGGCAGGCTATCGATGACGTTCTGGTTCAACGTCTGCAGATCCGCGATCTCGGTCGATGCGCGCCGCAACCGCAGACCAGCCGTGTGAGCCGCGTCGGCGATCGACCCGCTCAGCAGCGCGACGGCGAAGAACGCAAAGAGGTTCAGACCGACGATGTACTGGGCGACGGCCGACGAAGGGAGAGTGGTGCTGCCGTAGACCATCAGCCCAGCCGCCCATGGCAGATGCTCCGCCTCGTACTGCATGAGCACCAGGCCGACGTACAGCAAACCGCTCAGCGTGGCGACCATCGTCGCGCCGCGGCGGAACTGCACGACACTCGCGGCGACGATTGGCAGGGCGTACAAGGTCGAGAAGAAGCTGGTGACGCCGCCCGTGACGTGGATGAACGCCGACACGATGACCGCGTCGCACGCCAGCTGGACGTCGATCAGCCAGCGAAATCGATTGACGAAGCGGAGCGTCGCCGCGTAGGAGATCGTCAACGCGAAAGTCAGCGCGATCAGGAAGAAGAAGGGATCGATGGCGACGGATCCCGGAGCCCTGACCTGCGCCACCGTCGCGCCACCGAGCAGCAGGACGCTGATCATGGCGCGAACCGCAATCAGCCACGCGACCGTCCGCCGCAAGTCGAGGCTCATCAGGTGAGCTTCGTGATGAGGTCGAAGATCGGCAGGTACATCGAGATGACGATGCCGCCGACGATAATGCCGAGGAACGCAATCATGATCGGCTCGAGCAGCGTCAGTAGACCCGCGACCGCCGTGTCCACCTCGTCCTCGTAGAAGTCGGCGATCTTCGCGAGCATCGTGTCGAGCGCGCCGGTGGCCTCGCCCACACCTATCATCTGCACGACCATCGGCGGAAACACGGCGGTTTCCTTCAGCGGCGCGGCAATGGTCTCGCCGCGCTCGATGCTCCTGCGGGTCGTCAGGATCGCGTCCTCGACGACGGCGTTGCCGGAGGTGTGAGCCGTGATCTCGAGCCCGTCGAGAATCGGCACGCCCGAGCTGATGAGCGTCGAGAGGGTCCGGCAGAAGCGGGCGACGGAGATCTTGCGCAAGATGTCGCCCAGGACCGGGAGCCGCAGGAGCGAACCGTCGATGGCGCGCCGGCCTTGGGTGGTCGCGTAGAAGGTCCGCACGCCCCACGCGGCGCCGAGAACGACGGCGGCGAGGAGCGGAAAGTAGGTGACGAGCGACTCGCTCATCCAGATCACGATGCGCGTCGGCAGCGGGAGCTCGGCTCCAAGGCCCGCGAAGAGCTGGGCGAACGTGGGAATGACCTTCCAGAGAATGACGCCGACGACCAACGCGGCGATGACCAGCACCGCGATCGGGTAGATCATCGCGGACTTCACCTGGCCCTTCAGCTTCACCGCCTTCTCGATGTAGGTGGCGAGACGCTTCAGAATCGTGTCGAGGATGCCGCCCGCTTCGCCCGCCGCCACCATGTTGGTGAACAGGGCGTCGAAGGTCTTCGGGTGCTTGCGCATCGCGTCCGCGAGCGACGCGCCGCTCTCGACGTCGGTCCGCGTCTGCAGGATGGCCGCGGCGAAGTTGCGATCCTCCTCCTGGGTGCCGAGGATGTCGAGACACTGGACGAGCGGGAGACCGGCGTCGATCATCACGGAGAACTGCCGGGTGAACACGGCGAGGTTCTTCGCCGGCGCACGTTTACCCGTCTTGCCCGTCTTGCCCGCCTGCTTGGCGGCCGCCTCGGTCCTCCCCTTGCCGGGCGTGATGCGCGTGACGGTGACCTGGTCGCGGCGCAGCGCCGCGACCGCCGCCTCGATCGAGTCCGCAACCCGTTCGCCGCTCACGACCTGTCCGTTTCTCGTCCTGCCTGAATATGCAAACGTCGGCATCCTGCTCGCCTCCGCTCCGTCGCGTCCTGCGCCGCCTGCTACCGCACCGGCTTCGCCTGCCCGATGACCGGCCTGCCGAGGCCGGCACCGGGGACGACGCCGACGCCGCGATTGATCATCTCGACCAACTCGTCCTTGTTCGACGAGTTGCCGAGCGCGGTTTCCTTCGTGATGAGCCGCCTCATGTAGAGACTGGCCAGCGACTGATTCGCCGTCTGCATGCCGAGCTTTTCCTGGCCGGCCTGCATGGCGCCGTAAATCTGGTGCACCTTGTCGTCGCGGATCAGATTCCGGATTGCCGGTGTGGGCACCAGGATCTCGAGCGACGCCACGCGCCCGCGCCCGTCCGCCCGCGGCAGCAGCGCCTGACAGACGATGCCCTCCAGCACCAGCGACAGCTGCGTGCGAATCTGCGACTGCTGCCCGGCGGGGAAGATGTCGATGATGCGGTTGATCGTCTGAGCCGCCGAGTTCGTGTGCAGCGTGCCGAAGGTCAAGTGGCCGGTCTCGGCAATCTTCAGCGCGGCTTCCACCGTCTCGAGATCGCGCATCTCGCCGATGAGGACGATGTCGGGATCCTCGCGGAGCGCCGCGCGCAACGCGTTCGAAAAGCTGTTGGTGTCGCTGTGGACCTCGCGCTGATTCACGAGGCAGCCCTTGTGCTGGTGAATGTATTCGATCGGATCCTCGATCGTGAGGATGTGATCGTGCCGTTCGACGTTGATCTTGTCGATCATCGCCGCCAGCGTCGTCGACTTGCCGCTGCCGGTCGGGCCCGTGACGAGCACCAGTCCGCGCGGGCGCTCCGCCAGGTTCGCGATGACCGCCGGAAGCCCGAGCTCGTGGAAGCTCCGGATCTTCTCGGGAATGAGGCGGTAGACGGCGCCGACGGCGCCGCGCTGGCTGAAGACGTTGCAGCGGAAGCGCGCGAGACCCTTGATGCCGAACGAAAAATCCAGCTCCTGGGTCTCCTCGTACCGCTTCTTCTGGCTGTCGGTGAGCACGCTGTAGACCAGCTGCTTGGTGTCGGCGGGGCCGAGCTCGGCGAGCGCGAGCCGCTCCAGATGACCGTGCACGCGAACCTGCGGCGGCGTGCCGGTCGTGATGTGCAGGTCGGAGCCGTTTCGCTCCACCAAGGTCGTGAGCAGTTCGGGAAGCGTCGTGGTCACTGCACCGTCTCCCTGACGACCTCCTCGATGGTCGTCATCCCGTGCTTCACCTTGTAGAGGCCGCTCTGACGGAGCGTGATCATGCCTCGCTCGACCGCCTTGCGCCGGAGCTCCAGCCCCGACGCGCCGATGAGAATCAGATCCCGCAACTCGTCGGTGATCTCCATGACCTCGTACAGGCCGATGCGGCCCCGGTATCCCGTGTGGTTGCAGCGCTCGCAGCCGGTGCCGCGCATCGGCGTGACGGTGTTGGCGTCCTCGGGCGAGAAGCCGGCCTGGATCAACGCCGCGGGCGTCTGCGGCTGCGGCTCGGCGCAGCGCTCGCAGACGCGGCGCACCAGCCGCTGCGCGCAGATCAGATGGACCGAGCTCGCAACCAGGAAGGGCTCGATGCCCATGTTCATCAGACGGTTGACGGTGCTCGGCGCGTCGTTGGTGTGCAGCGTCGACAGGACCAGGTGGCCGGTGAGCGCGGCCTTGACGGCGATTTCCGCCGTCTCGAAGTCGCGGATCTCGCCGACGAGAATGATGTTCGGATCCTGGCGGAGGAAGGCGCGCAGGGCCGCGGCGAAGTTCAGGCCGATGTTCTCGCGCACCTGTACCTGATTGACGCCGACCAGGTTGAACTCGACCGGGTCCTCGGCGGTCATGATGTTGGTCTCTTGCGTGTTGATCTTGGCGATCGACGAGTACAGCGTGTTGGTCTTGCCGCTGCCGGTCGGGCCCGTGACCAGCACCATGCCCCAGGGCCGCTGGATGGCCGCCTCGTACTTGCGCAACGCGTCGGGCTCGAACCCGAGCTTGGTCATGTCGAGCATCAACTTGTCGCGATCCAGCAGACGCATGACGATCTTCTCGCCAAAGAGCGTCGGGAGCACCGAGACACGGAAGTCGATCTCCTTGGGCGAGCCGTGCTCGTTGAAGCGGATCTTGATGCGGCCGTCCTGCGGCAGCCGCTTCTCCGCGATGTCGAGCTTCGACATGATCTTGATGCGCGAGGCGATCGCGTCGCGGAACTTCATCGGCGGACTCATGATGTTGTACAGCACGCCGTCGATCCGATACCGCACCCGCAGTTCCTTCTCGTAGGGCTCGATGTGGATGTCGCTGGCGCCCTTCTGAATCGCCGACATCAGGACCACGTTCACCAGCCGGACGACCGGCGCTTCTTCGCCCTGACGGGCCAGCGCCTCGGCGCTGATCTCCTGAAGCTCCTCGAGAACCTCGACGTCGTCCGGGGCTTCGAGCGACGCCTGTAGTTCCTCGAGGCCTCGGCTGGCCATCTCGAGTGTGCTGGGGCCGCTCAGTTGCTGCGAGGACGTCTGCTTGCCGGGACTCGCGTAGTACCGCTGAATCGCCTCCAGGACGGCCGTCTCGGACGCCACGACCGGCTCGACGTTGTAGCCGGTCATGAACTTGACGTCGTCCATCGCGAAGACGTTCGTGGGATCCGTCATCGCGATCGTCAGCGTCGCGCCGGACCGGCTGAGCGGGACGATCTCGTATTTCTGAACCGTTTCGGCGGGGATCAGACGGAGGATGCTCGGATCGATGTCGAACTGTGCCAGGTTGATGGAGGGCACCCCGTACTGGCGGCTGAGAAGAGCCGTGATCTCCTCGTCCTTGACCAGGCCCAGCTTGACGAGATTGTGCCCGAGCTTCCCTCCGTTGGCCTTCTGATGGTTCAAAGCCTTCTGGAGCTGGTCCGGTGTGATGCGCTTCTCCTTCAGCAGGAGCTCGCCGATGCGGACAGCCATGAGCGTTTGAGTCGAGAACCCTTTCGAACCTGCGGCGCCGGCCTAGAACGCCAGGCCCAGGCTGGCGCCCCATCCGCTGACGGACCGATCCCGCCCGGCCGTCTTCGACGCGTTCAGGAAGACGAGCCGCGACACCGGCAGACTCACGCCCGCGCTCCCAGCAGGGCGACGGGCGCCAATGGTGTTCGCGGATACGCCGGCTCTGACGCCGAGCCGTCCTTCTGCCAGCCAGGCCTCCACGCCTCCGGCGACGTGCCGCACGTCGCCGAAAATGGTGTGCGACGTGGTGAGGTCCATGTCGGCCGCGGCGGTGACCCCTTCAAACAGCCCTTGAGGCCTGGTTCGAACCGCAAGGCCTGCCCGCGCCTGGCGCTTCAACGTCAGACTCGAGCCGCCGGTCGTGAAGCGGGGCTCGGTCAGGTTCCTGATGGCCGCGCCGATACGAACCCGGCCCACACGCAGCATCGCGCCCACGTCCAGATCCGCCCGCGTCGCCACGGGCACGGTCAGAGCGTCGGCGTCAGCCAGGGCGGCGCCCTCTCCCGCCGGCCCAGAGGCGACACCCGCGCGAACCAGCTTCACCGTCGAGCCGACCGACAGATAGTCGCCAATGGACTGCCCGAGGGTTGCCCCGTATTGACTGACCCGCATCGAACGCACGCGGCCCGCCGAATCTTGCAGATCTTCTCGGTCCGCGGCGCCATCGGCTGTAGAGCTAACAGGGGCTATTTCACTGATTCGAAAACGGTAGTAGCTGAGACCGAGCGCCGGAAAGGCGACCGAAAAATCGCCAATCGACGAGCGCGTCGCCAGCTCGCGGGACGATGGGTCAGCCGGTTCGGTCGTTCGACCTCGTTCCAGGGCGGCGCTGAAGTACGCGCCGGATGCCAGGCCGGCCGGGTTCCACCAGGTGCCCGTGGAGTCGTCGGCGAGCGCCACGAACGCCCCCGCCATGCCCTGGGCGCGAACTCCCACGGATTCAAACGTTTGCGCGAAGGCGCTCGAGGGAAGGGCGACACAGATCACGGAGGCCGCCAGACACGCACACGAAATCTCACAAAACCGCATACCACCCTCTTATCGGGTGCGAGCGGCCGAAAGGTCACTCCGCCGCGGGAAGGTCGGGCGAGCTCTTCGGCGCCCCACCCGCGATCTGCTCGCGGACACCGACGGCGTCTGTCGACGGTCGGGGAACGGCGTGATACGGTACGGGCCAGCTTACTGAGTACGACTAGCAATCAGCCGGTCTCGAGCTCAGGGCCGACCCACAATCAGCCAGCCACATCCAGCAGCCGCCTCGCAAGTCCGTTGACCGAGACGATGAGCATCGACGCGCATGGAGCAACGCCGGACACGACGATCGTCCTTCGAGACCGAAGGGCACACGCTCCGGACGAGCCCCCGAGAGACCGCCAGCGATGTCCTGACGATCGTGCCGCTCGTCATGCGCAGTGTGGCCGCGGAGCTGCGGCGTGCCTTCGCCGCCACGCCGCCGGCGCAGGCTTCCGTCAGTGGCGGACCTGGCAACGGCAGGCGAGCGGCGCGGACCACCCGAATCTGAACTTCCCGGTTGCACGAGGCGTCTATAACTGAGACCCGGCCTCACCGACGAGGCCGCAATTGCGAGCACGAATGGCGAAACGAACCCGTCGACTCGTCGCGGTGGCCCTCCTGGTTGGCGGAGCCTCCGCCGGCGCAGCCGCGTACTTCCACTTCAAGAAGGCACCGGGCCCCACGGTCACCGTCGAAACGATCCGCACGCGCGACCTGACGGCCATCGTGTCGGCTTCGGGAAAGATCCAACCGAAGCGCCTGGTGAACATCAGCGCCGATACGTCCGGCCGCGTGGTCGATCTCGCGGTCAACGAAGGCGACCGCGTGCTCAAGGGTCAGTTCCTGCTCCAGATCGATCCCAAGTCGCTGCGAACGCGCGTGGACAGCGGCACCGCCGCGCTCGCTGCCGCGGAAGGGGCGCTCGATCAAATGCGGCAGGCGGTCCAGACCGCGCGCGTCCAAGTGGAGCAGGCGCAGCGCACGCTCACGCGCCAGCGCGAGCTCTGGAGCGAGCAGCTCACGACGCGCGAGTCGCTGGAACGCGCGGAGAGCGACCTTCGAGCCGCCGAGTCGACCTTCCAGGAACGGGAGAAGCAGGCCGCCGCGCAGGCGGCGCGCATCGACCAGGAACGTGCGTCGCTCGAAAGCGCTCGGTACGATCTGAGCAAGGTCCGCATCGAATCGCCGATCGACGGCATCGTCACGCGCCGCAACATTCAGGAAGGCGAAACGGCGGTGATCGGAACGATGAACAATGCCGGGACCGTGCTGTTGACGCTCGCGGACATGTCGATCATCCAGGCGGAGATCGAAGTCGACGAGACGAGCATTCCCCGCGTCGTGCTCGGCCAGCCCGCCACGATCACCATCGATGCGCTTCCCGACCGCAGCTTCCGCGGCCACGTCGCCGAGATCGGCAACAGCCCCATCCAACAGACGGCGGCGAGCGGCAATACGCAACAGCAGGCGACGCAGGCGACGAACTTCAAGGTCGTCGTAATCCTGGACGAGCCGATTCCGGACGTGCGTCCGGGCTTCACCTGTACGGCGGATATCACCACTGCCGTTCGGACGCAGGTGACCGCGGTGCCGATCCCCGCCGTCGCGGTCCGCGAGGTCGTCTTCGACGCGGAAGGCCACATCGTCCGGCCACCGCGCGATCAGCGCCAGCGGTCGGGAACGGAGCCGCCGCCTCCGCAGGAACTGGAGCCCGGCCAAACGCGGAAGGAACTCGAAGGCGTCTTCGTCAGACGAGATGGTCGCGCCGAGTTCGTGCCGATCACGCTCGGAATCTCCGGGGACCGCTACTTCGAAGTGCTCGACGGCGTGAAGCCTGGCGACGAGGTGATCACGGGCCCGTACAACTCGGTCCGCTCGCTGGTCGACGGAGACCCGGTCGCAATCGACCCGCCGAAGAAGGCGCAGTAGCGGCGCCGCAGCCGTGACTACCCTCCTCGAATCGGCCGGCGTCGCACTGGCTGCCATCTGGAGCGCCAAGCTCCGCTCGTTCATGACGGTGCTCGGCAACATCGTCGCGGTCACGTCGATCATCGCGGTGGTGTCGCTCATCCAGGGACTGAACGCGCAGGTCACCTCGGCCATCACCAGTCAGGCTGGAGCCGATTCCTTCAACATCCAGCAGTTTCCCGTGACGCGCAGCGACGAGGAGTTCGACGAGGTGCGCAGCAATCCGCGTGTGACGCTTCAGGACGCGCGCGCGATCCGCAGGCAGGCAAGCGGCGTCGCAGCGGTCATGGCGGAGGCGACCGGCAATGGACGGGTCACCTATCGGGATCACTCGATCGACAACACACGAGTGATCGGCGTGACGCCGGAATACGTCGAGTTCTCGACCTTCGACGCGGAACGTGGGCGCCTGTTGAGCCCCGTCGAGGTGCAGACGTCGCGGCCGCTCGCCGTGCTCGGCTGGCAGACGGCGGACCGCCTCTTCGGCACGATCGAACCGCTCGACAAGACGGTGCAAGTCGAGGGCGTGCACTTCCGCGTGGTGGGCGTCAGCGAGCAACGCGGCTCGATCCTGGGTCAGTCGCAGGACGAATTCGTCGTCGTACCGCTCGGGCAGTTCGAGGCGATCTTCGGCAGGACCCGGTCGCTGTCGCTCACGGTGAAGCCGAGGGAGTTGGGCAACATCGAGCGCGTCATGGAGGAGTCGATGATGGCCATGCGAAGCGCTCGAGGCCTCAGGCCCAAGGACCCGAACAACTTCGGCGTCTTCACGTCCGGCACGATTCTCGACATCTACCACCAGGCGACCAACGGCATCTTCGCCGTGCTCGTCGGCGTCGTGGCGCTGTCGCTGGTGGTGGGCGGCATCGTGATCATGAACATCATGCTCATGGTCGTGAGCGAACGGACGCGGGAGATCGGCCTTCGCAAGGCGGTCGGCGCACGGCGCGCGCACATCATGGCGCAAATGCTCACCGAGTCGATCGTGCTGTCGGTCTTCGGCGGAGTGATCGGCACGCTGCTGGGCCTGGCAATTGCCATCGCGATCGGGCGGTTCACCCCGATCACCGCGGCGGTCGAGCCCTGGTCCGTCGCCCTCGGCATCGGCATCACCGCCCTGGTCGGGCTGTTCTTCGGCATGTATCCCGCGTCGCGGGCCGCGCGGCTCGATCCGATCGACGCGCTGCGGCGAGAGTAAGGGCCTGCGATGCGACTGGCGCTTCTCGGCGAGATCGTGCGGATGGCGGCGGATACGATCTGGACCAACAAGCTCAGATCGGCCTTGACGGTGCTCGGGGTGGTGATTGGCATCACCTCGATCGTCGGGATGACGGCGCTCATCAGAGGCTTCGATCAGTCGCTGCGCGACATGATCCGGGCGGTGGGCCCCAACACGATCTTCGTCCAGCGGTTCGGCGTCACCAGCTTCGCGGGCGGCGCGGAGATCCGCGAACTGCTCAAGCGGCCGAATCTCACGATCTCGGACGCGCGCGCGCTCGAGGAGCAGACCGACACCATTCAACTCGTCGACGTCCAACTGGGAGCTGGCGGCCCTCAGACGCAGCGGCGCGTCTACTATCGCAGCCAGCGCACCAAGCTCCTCGTCGTGCTCGGGACGACGGAGAACTTCGCCGACGGCACGCGGATCCCGATCGCCGCGGGCCGGTTCTTCAACAGTACCGAAGTGCACTTCCGGCGCAACGTCGCCGTACTCGGCAACGCGCCGTTCCAGCTCCTCTTCGGCGAGTCGGGCACCGATCCGATCGGCAAGTCGATACGGATCGGCTCTGAACGGTTCGAGGTGGTGGGCGTCTTCGACGAACGCCCGGCCGCCGGAGGATTCAACCTCGGCCAGGACGACTTCGTCATCATCCCGTACACCACGTATCAACGTGTCTTCGGCCTGAACGCGGTCCGTGTCAGCCGGACAGCCACCTTCATGCCGATCCAGATCGCGCTGGTCCCCCGCGACGGCGTGCGGCAGGAGGACGCGATGGCCGACGTCGAGCGGGTGATGCGCATCCGGCACGGGTTGCTGCTCGATCAACCCAACGACTTCGACATGGTCACGCAGGATGCGTTCCTGCGGCTGTGGGATCAGATCAGCCAGGGCACGTTCTTCGCGCTCGTCGTGATCTCGTCGATCGCCCTGATGGTCGGAGGCATCGGGGTGATGGCTGTCATGTCGATTACCGTCACCGAACGGACGCGTGAAATCGGCGTGCGGAAGGCGCTCGGCGCGCGGCGGTCGGAGATCCTCTTCCAGTTCCTGCTCGAGGCGGCGTTCCTGACGATGATCGGCGGCGTGATCGGGATCGGGCTCGGGAGCCTCATCGGGTGGGTGGTGCACGTGGCATCCGGATTCCCGGTCTCGCTGCCCTGGTGGTCGTTTGCGATCGGACTTGGATTCTCCGCCTCCGTCGGCCTGTTCTTCGGGATCTATCCCGCCCTCCGCGCGTCACGGCTCGATCCGATCGAAGCCCTGCGCTACGAGTAGGCCTGGCTTGCGGCCCCGTCGCGCGCTGAATATGATGCGCGCATAGGGAGCCTCCATGAAGGTCTACGACGCCACTACGATTCGTAACGTCGCGCTCGTCGGACACACTGGTGCGGGGAAGACCCAGCTCACCTCGGCGATTCTGTCGATTTCCGGCATGGTGAACCGGTTCGGCAAGGTCGACGACGGCACGACGGTGACCGACTTCGACGAAGAAGAGATCGCACGCAAACACACGCTCTCGGCGAGCCTCGCGTACGCCGAGTGGAACAAGCAGAAGATCAACCTCATCGACACGCCGGGCATCGGCAACTTCCTCAGCGAAGCGCGCGCCGCTCTGCACGTCGTCGACGCCGCGATCGTGGTCGTCGACGCCGTCGGCGGCGTGATGGTGCAGACCGAGAAGGTCTGGGCCATCGCCGGCGAGCTGTCGCTTCCACGGCTGGTGGTCGTCAATCGGATGGATCGTGAGCGGGCGAGCCTGGAGCGCACGCTTCAGTCGCTTCGGGACTCGTGCAGCCGCACGCTCGTGCCGGTTCAGCTTCCGATCGGCGAAGAGCGGGACTTCCGCGGCGTGGTCGACCTCGTCACGCGAAAGGCCTACGTCTACAAGAACGACGGCAGCGGTGCGTTCGAGGAACAGCCGGTGCCGGCGGACATGCAGGCGGCGGTCGAGCACGCCCGCGAGTCGCTGGTCGAGATGGTCGCGGAGTCGAGCGAGGCGCTCATGGAGCGGTTCTTCGAGACCGGTACGTTGACCGACGCGGAGCTCTCGACCGGGCTGCACGAGGCCATCGCCGCCGGAACCCTGTTCCCGCTGGTGTGCACGTCTGCGTTGGCCAACGTCGGCGTTCCGCAACTGCTGAACACCATCGTTGCCCTGCTGCCGTCTCCGGCCGAACGGCCGTTTCGCGTCTCGGACGGGAGCGGTCGCGTCGTGACGCACGAGGCGGATGAGAGCGCCGCGCCGAGCGCATTCGTCTGGAAGACGATCGCGGATCCGTTCGCCGGCCGCATCACGATGTTCCGCGTCGTCTCCGGTGTGCTCAAGTCCGATTCCACCATCCACAACCGTACGAGGGACTCGAGCGAGCGTCTCGGATCGGTGCAGCTGCTGCAGGGCAAGAGTCCAACTGCGGTTCCGGAGGTGAAGGCGGGCGACCTGGGCTCTGTTGCGAAGCTCAAGGACACGCTGACGAGCGACGTGCTCGGCGAGAAGGGGGATGCCCGCGTCTTCGCGCCGATCGAGTTTCCCGAACCGGTGTTGTCGTACGCGATCGAGCCGAAGAGCCGGGCCGACGAGGACAAGATCTCCTCGTCGATGCACCGGCTCGAGGAGGAGGACCCGACGATCCACTACAGCCGGGATCCCCAGACGAAGGAACTGCTGCTCTCCGGGCAGGGCCAGCTGCACATCGAAGTCACGGTCGCCAAGCTCAAACGCCGCTTCGGCGTGGACGTGAACCTGAAGCCGCCGCGCATTCCGTATCGGGAGACGATCAAGACCTCGACCGAAGCACACGGCCGGCACAAGAAGCAGACCGGAGGACATGGACAGTTCGGCGACTGCAAGATCAAGGTCGACCCGCTGCCCCGCGGCGCCGATTTCGAGTTCGTCGACGACATTTTCGGCGGCGCCATCCCCCGCCAGTTCATTCCCGCCGTGGAAAAGGGCATTCAGGATGCGCGCACGCGAGGGTTCGTAGCCGGTTATCCGATGGTCGACTTCCGCGTGACGGTGTTCGACGGTTCGTACCACGACGTGGATTCGAACGAGCTCTCGTTCAAGATGGCGGGATCTCTGGCATTCAAGGATGCGATGACGCGGGCGAGGCCGACGATCCTCGAGCCGGTGATGAACGTCGAGGTCTATGCGCCGTCAGACTTTGCCGGCGACCTGATGGGCGATCTGAACGGCAGGCGCGGCCGGATTGCGGGCATGGACACTCGCGGTTCGACGACGATCATCAAGGCGCAGGTCCCGATGGCCGAAATGCTCACCTATGAGCAGCACCTGACGTCGGCGACGGGCGGCCGCGGCTCCTACCACATGGAGTACTCCCACTACGACGAGGTTCCCGCTCACCTGCAGGGGAAGATCATCGCGGCGGCGAAGGCCGAACGCGCGGGAGTGGAGGTGGAGGAGGTCTAGGGGGGAGACAGAAAAGAATGGGACAAGGGAAAAGGGAGAAGGCGATAGGGAGAAATGAGAGGTGAGAAATGAAGAGTGAGCAGGGGGACGACGGCGGAGGGCGGAAGGAGAAAGGCCCCGGCTGCTGAGCAGCGGGGCCTTTCGTGTCTGTCTTTGTCTCTGTGCAGATGCGATCGCGTGGTGACGCGAACGCGTTCTTGCGTGGCGTGCGCTCGGCGCGACGCGGCCTGGTCTAGCTCCCGCCGGCCTTGCGTGGCGTCGTGGCCTTGCGAGCGACGCCCCTCGCCGGCTTCGACGCCTTCTTACCGGCATCGCCGCCTTCCGCCTTCTTGCCGCCGCTCCGGAGCCGATCGGCCGCTGCCCGCAGCCGGCCGCCGACGCCCTTCGCCTTCGGCGCCGATTCCGCCTTCGCGCCGTCAGCCTCGGCGCTGGCGCGCGGGTTGAACTCGCTGCCGACGAGCTCGACCTGAGCCACTTCGGCGGAATCGCCGCGGCGATAGCCCAGACGCAGCAAGCGCGTATAGCCGCCCGCCCTGGTTTCGTAACGGGGAGCGATCGTGTCGAACAACTTGCTGACGACCGCGCGATCCTGCAGGTCCTGTAGAACCAGGCGCCGCGCGTTGAGTGCCTTGGCGTTGGCCTCGCCGGCGGCGACCCCGCGCTTGGCGATCGTGATGAGCCGTTCGACGAACGGACGCAGCTCCTTGGCGCGGGGCACGGTGGTGACCAGGTGCTCGTGGCGCAGGAGCGCCGTGGCCTGGTTCCGCAGCATCGAGATGCGATGTTCGGTGACGCGGCCCAGCTTGCGGTGTGCTACTCGGTGTCTCATGGTCTTCAGTCCTGCACGGGCTGGTCGACACGCATGCCGAGGCTCAGGCCCATCGTGTGCAGGATCTCCTTGATCTCGTTGAGGCTCTTACGCCCGAAGTTCTTGGTCTTGAGCATCTCGGCCTCCGACTTCTGCACGAGCTCGCGAATCGTACGGATGTTCGCGTTCTTCAGGCAGTTGTACGAGCGGACCGAGAGCTCGAGCTCCTCGACGGATTTGTCGAGGTTCTCGTTTCCGACGCCGATGCGCGGCTGATCGCCCGCCGCTTCGGACTGCGGCTCGGCGCCCTCTTCCAGGTTGATGAAGATGTTCAGGTGATCGCGGATCAGCTTCGCCGCGAGCGAAACCGCGTCGCGCGGCGTCACCGAGCCGTTGGTCCAGACGTCGACGGTGAGCTTGTCGTAATCGGTGGTCTGTCCCAGTCGGGCCGCCTCGACCAGGTAGTTCACCTTCTTGACCGGGGAATGCACCGAGTCGATCGGAATCCATCCGATCCCCAGATCCTCGTCGAAGTTCTTGTCGGCCGACACGTACCCGCGGCCGCGGCGCATCCGCATCTCCATGTGCAGGCTGCCGCCTTCGGCAACCGTCGCGATGTGGGCATCCGGCTCGAGGATCTCGATATCGCCGTCGGCCTGGATGTCCCGCGCCCGCACCTCACCCGCCTTGTCGACCCGCAGCGTCAGCGTCTTGGTCTGATCGACGTGGAGCTTCAGCGGGATCTGCTTCAGATTCAGGATGATGTCCGTCGCATCCTCGACCACGCCCGGAATGGGCGAGAACTCGTGGAGGACGCCGTCGATCTTGACGGCGGTGATCGCCGCTCCTTCAATCGACGAGAGCAGCACGCGCCGCAGGGCGTTCCCGATCGTCGTGCCGAACCCGCGCTCGAACGGCTGCGCGTAGAAGCGGCCGAAGCGGTCGGTCAGCGTCTCGCGCTCGAACTCGAGCCGCTTGGGTCTTTGAAATCCCTTCCAGAGCATCATGGCTTCCTTTCGCTGATGGGCTCCCAGCTGGAGCCTCCAGACCTGCAAATGACCGCCGGCCTCCCGCCGCAGGTCTGTCAAGGCTGCGGGCCGACGGGTAGCGACGAACTGCGTTACTTCGAGTAGAGCTCGACGATCAGCTGCTCCTGCACGGGCAGATTGATCTGCTCTCGGGTCGGCACCGACACGACGCGGCCGGAGATCGCGGCGCCGTCGAACGACAGCCACTCGGGGATGCCCCGTCCCTTCACTTCCTGGATCGCATGTTCGATCGTCGGATTCGTCTGGCTGCGGCCGAGCACCGTGACGACGTCGCCCTGCTTGAGCGAATACGACGGGATATCGACCTTGCGGCCGTTCACCAGGAAGTGTCCGTGACGCACCAGCTGCCGTGCCTGCGCGCGCGACGTGGAGAGGCCGAGGCGGTACACGACGTTGTCGAGGCGGCGCTCGAGCAGCTGCAGCAGGGTCACGCCGGTGATGCCGCGCGTCCGCTCCGCCGCTTCGAAGTACCGGCGGAACTGGTCCTCCAGGACACCGTAGATGCGCTTCACCTTCTGCTTCTCGCGCAGCTGCAGACCGTAGCCCGCGAGCTTCGCCTTCCGCGTCTTGCCGTGCTGCCCGGGCGGGAAGTTGCGCTTCTCGATTGCGCACTTCTCCGTGTAGCAGCGCTCACCTTTCAGGAAGAGCTTCATCGCCTCGCGGCGGCACAGACGGCAGACGGGACCAATGTAACGAGCCATTCAGTAAACCTCAGTAAAACGCGTCGTGAAACTCTTGGGGCCCTACACGCGCCGGCGCTTCGACGGACGGCAGCCGTTGTGCGGAATGGGCGTGACGTCGCGGATCGACTTCACCTCGAGCCCGACGGTCTGCAGCGCGCGGATGGCCGACTCGCGGCCGGACCCTGGGCCCTTC
The DNA here is from genome assembly GCA_050183995.1 of Vicinamibacterales bacterium. GTDB lineage: Bacteria > Acidobacteriota > Vicinamibacteria > Vicinamibacterales > CAVVIG01 > CAVVIG01. Next base: position 1,744 of record JBFXAT010000001.1, on the reverse strand, counting down.
ACCCGCACGTCGAGACTGCGCATTCCCACGGTCTTGGCCGCGTTGCCGGCATTCATCGCCGCCTGGGTTGCGGCGAACGGCGTGCCCTTGCGCGACCCCTTGAAGCCGATGCCCCCGGCGCTCGACCAGGCCACCACATTCCCCTCGGTATCGGTGATCGTCACGGTCGTGTTGTTGAACGACGCATGAATGTGCGCGAGGCCGTGGTGGACGATGCGCTTCTCGCCGCGCTTCTTGAAGGTCTTCTTGGGCTTGCCCGCCGCTTTCTTCTCTCCGGCGCCTTCGGCTTCAGTCTTGGCCATATCTGTTCATTCCGCTCTAACTGCCAATGTGCGATTCACATCCGCACGCTGCGATGTCCATCCGCAATCCGGGTCCTGCCATCTGCAGGTCCCGGAATCGCTAGACCGTCTTCTTCTTCGCGATCGCGCCCTTCCGCGGGCCCTTCCGCGTCCGGGCGTTGGTCCGGGTCCGCTGCCCGCGCACGGGCAGGGCGCGCCGGTGGCGCATGCCGCGATAGCAGCCAATCTCCATCAGCCGCTTGATGTTCATGGAGATCTCCTTCCGGAGATCACCCTCGACACCACCCTGCTCCTCGATGACGCGGCTGATCCGGCGCACGTCGTCTTCGGAGAGGTCCTTCACCCGGATGTCCGCGCTCACGCCCGCTTCCTTCAGGATGCCGTTCGAGCGTACGCGCCCGATGCCGAAGATGTAGGTGAGCCCGATTTCGACCCGCTTGGTGCGCGGAAGATCGACGCCTGCGATACGTGCCATAGCTCTCTGATCCTTGAATTTGACGATTGGATGATTGGACGATTTTACGATGTGACGAGTGCGGGCTCACGACTCGACGAGCTGGGCTCAACCCTCATCCCAACCGTCCAATGGCCCCATCGTCCAATCGTCACATCGTCAAATTCCTCAACTCACCCCTGCCGCTGCTTGTGCTTCTGGTTGGGGCAGATCACCCGCACCACGCCACGGCGCCTGATGATCTTGCACTTGTCACAAATGCGCTTCACCGATGCTCGAACCTTCATGTCCTTACCCCTGCCGTCCCCCTGCACGCGGCGCGCGGCACTAGGAGACTCGCCCGACAATCCGTCCACGCCCCCGATCGATCGGCGAGAGCTCGATCCGCACGCGGTCACCGACCAGCACCCGGATGAAGTTGCGGTCGACGCGGTCCGCGATATGCGCGGTCACGACGCCGCCCGCCTCGAGCTTCACGCGATACAACGCGCTGGGCAACTGTTCGACGACGACCCCGACTACTTCCGGACCACCACCGGTACTTCTCTGGCCGTCAGAATCCATGGCCCCTCGGCCGTCACCGCCACCGTATGCTCGAAGTGGGCCGACAGGCTGTGGTCCCGCGTCACCGCGGTCCAGCCGTCGGCCAGCACGCTCACGCCGGCCTTGCCCGCATTCACCATCGGCTCGATCGCCAGCACCATCCCCTCCGACAGCCTCGGACCACGTCCGGGATCGCCGTAGTTCGGCACCTGCGGATCTTCGTGCATCTGCCGTCCGATGCCGTGACCGACGAACTCGCGCACCACCGAAAATCCGTGCGCTTCCACGTGCTGCTGCACCGCGTGGCCGATGTCCGACACCCGCCAGCCCGGACGCACCCGCGCGATCGCCTTGTAGAGCGACTCCTCGGTGACGCGCAGCAGCAACGCCGCGTCCTCGGACACGGTGCCGACCGGCAGCGTGACCGCACTGTCGCCGAAGAACC